>NZ_JBALUT010000001.1:0-48353 GCF_036963705.1 Parasphingorhabdus sp.
ACCGACAAGCTGATCCGCGCGCTCGCCGTCGCCGGTTTCGGGATGATGAATATCATGCTGCTGTCGGTCAGCGTCTGGTCTGGCGCGACCGGCGTCACACGCGATTTGTTCCACTGGCTTTCGGCGCTGATCGCCGTTCCTGTAATTGCTTATGCAGGCCGTCCGTTTTTTGCGTCAGCGGCCATGGCCTTGCGCTCTGGGCGGACCAATATGGATGTGCCTATCTCGATCGGCATATTGCTGGCCACCGGCCTTAGCATCTACGAAACCGCAACCGGTGGCGAACATGCCTATTTTGACGGCGCAGTAATGCTGCTGTTCTTCCTGCTCGCCGGTCGAGTGCTCGACGGCATGATGCGCGACCGCGCTCGTGAGGGCATTGGCGCATTGCTCAAACAGACCGCCCCAGGTGCGATGGTGCTAGCGGAGGATGGCAAAACCCGTTGGGTGGCTTCCAGGGATCTGCTTCCGGACATGCAGATGATGGTGGCGGCAGGTGAAAGCCTGGCGGCAGATGGGGTCATTATCTCGGGTACGAGCAGTTTTGACTGTTCACTTATCACTGGCGAGAGCGCGCCGCAGCCCAGGTCAAAAGACGATATGGTGCTGGCCGGAACGCTCAACCTTACATCGCCCGTCACTGTGCGGATCACCGCCACCGGCGAAGACACCAGTGTCTCCGACATCGCCCGGATGATGGACGACGCGGGGCAGCGTCGTTCTTTCTACGTGCGCATCGCTGATCGGGCCGCCCGCTATTATGCGCCAGCCGTCCATAGTCTCGCTCTCCTGGCCTTTGCCTATTGGATGTTTGCCGGCGCGGGCTGGCACCAGTCGTTGCTGATCGCCGTCGCGGTGTTGATCATCACCTGTCCCTGTGCGCTCGGGCTCGCGGTTCCCGCTGCCCAGGTAGTTGCCTCGGGTGCGCTGCTGCGCAAGGGCGTAATGGTCAAGGACGGCAGTGCATTAGAACGGCTCGCGGAGGTCGACTATGCACTTTTCGACAAAACCGGCACGCTTACCCTCGGCCGGCCGGCGCCGGTCAATCTTGACGCCCTAAACCACAGCCAGAAACAGATCGCCCTCGCGCTGGCACAGGCCAGCCGCCATCCGGTCAGCAAAGGCATTCGCACCGGGTTGCTCGCAATGGATATCGAACCGGTCGCGCTGGACGACATTAAGGAAATACCTGGAGAAGGCATGGCGGCTCGTTGGGATGATGTAAAAGTCATGCTCGGCAAGCCGGAAAAGTCTGACGATCACCTGTCCTGCCAACTCACCGTCGGCGACGATATAGTCGTTATCCAGCTGCGCGACCAGATCCGGCCCGAAGCGTCAGAGGCCATCGCCAATTTGGAGAGACAGGGATTGCCTTGCTCGATCATCTCCGGTGACAATAATCGCTCCGTTTCCATTGTCGCGCGCGCTCTTGGCCTGACCGCTCAAGCCGATGCCTCGCCGCAGGACAAGGTCGAAGCGATCAGCCGTTTGACCGATAGTGGTCACAAGATATTGATGGTTGGCGATGGGCTGAACGACGGCCCTGCTCTTGCTGCGGCCCATGTCTCGATCGCTCCGGGCACCGCCAGCGACGTCGGGCAGCAAGCAGCCGATGCCGTGTTCACCAGCGACTCCCTAATGCCGGTCGCGCTTTCGATCAGAGTCGCACGGCGCACGATGCAAATCGTCCACCAGAATTTCGCCCTCGCCATCGGCTATAATATTATCGCTGTTCCGCTGGCGCTGACCGGCATGGTCACCCCGCTGATCGCCGCTGTCGCGATGTCGCTATCGTCGCTGATCGTCGTCGGCAATGCGCTGCGGCTGAACGGAGCGGCGAAATGAGCGGCCTGGCGATCCTGATACCGGTGGCCCTGTTGATGGGCGTATGCGGACTGGCGTTCTTTTTCTGGGCAATGCGGCACGACCAGTTCGAAGATCTCGACGGCGCCGCCCAGCGGGTGTTGATCGACGAGGACGACGAACCATCATGATTGCGACGATCAGAACATCCCGGCTCAGCCAGTTTGCGATCGCGGCCATCGCGTTGCCGCTTGCGACCATGCCGCTGTCGGCAAAATCGGACATGATGAGTATCGAGCTATGCTCTGCCGATGGTACGGTGAGAAACGTTTCTATTCCACTCGATCAGGAAAATGGCGACAATGATTGCGCGAAGCCGTGTCATGCCTGCCTTTCGCGCAAGAAAGCCCCTAAGAGCTGACATCTGCTTATTGGCTATTCAGCCCGCCCGTCTTGTCCTTCCAAGTCTTCCAGTCCTTCAGCCGCGAACCCGATACGCAGGGCCTCGGCGAGACTGCGAACCCGCAATTTCTCCATCATATTAGCGCGATATATCTCCACCGTTCGCGGTGAAATACCCAGATCATATGCGATGGTCTTGTTGGGGAACCCGGCCATAAGGCCTTCCAGAACATCCTGCTCTCTGCCGGTCAGACAGGCCAGCCGGACTTTCGCTTCCGATGCTGCCATTTCCTTGAGGTCGCTGTTTTCCAGTCGCGAGAATGCCTCTTCCATCGCCCCGATCAAAGCTTCCTTTTCATAGGGCTTTTCCAGAAAATTTATCGCTCCGGCCCGCATCGCCTGGACCGCGATTTCGACATCGCCATGACCGGTCAGGATCACCACCGGCATATCGATACCATCCTTGATCATCTGCTGTTGGACCTGCAGGCCGTCCATTTCCGGCATCCGAACGTCGAGCAGCACACAGCCACGCTCGGCCCCTTTCGCCAACTTCAGAAAGGCGACCCCGGACCCCACCGGTTGCACCTTGAAGCCGGCGTGCCGCAACATGAATGCGGCCGATCGCCGGACGGAATCATCATCGTCGACAACATAGACCAGCCGTTCATTGGTCATCATCTTGCTCCTTTTCCGCCTTCTCCAGCGTTATCCGAAATATCGTTCCGCTCTCGGGATTGGGTTCGGCGCCGATGGTTCCCCCGTGCGATTCTATGATCGTCCGGCAAATCGAAAGGCCCAGGCCCATGCCGTCGCCCTTGGTGCTGGCAAAGGGATCGAAGATCCGTTCGCCCAGTTCCGGATCAATACCGGTCCCGGTATCCGATACAGCAATTTCCACTCGCTCGTCGTCAATTGAACTCACGCCAATATGCAGCTTCTTCTCAGCGCTATCGGCCATAGCCTCGATCGCGTTGCGCATCAGATTGACCATCACTTGCTGGATCTGCACGCGGTCGACGAACACATGATTGGTGTCGGGTGCGATATCTATCGAAAACTGGATACCTTTTTCCTGCGAACCGATCAGCCCGAGCACGGTCGCATCTTCCACCACCTGTGCGATCGACAATACCCGCCGGTTGATCTCGCCCCGCGAGACAAATTCCCGCAGCCGCCGGACAATAGTCCCCGCCCGCAAGCTCTCGGACACGCTTTCCTGCAGTGCCTCGCGGAAAAACTCCCGGTTCTCGGCCAAGTCGCCATCCATCATGTCCCGCGCTGCGGAGAGATAATTGGCGATCGCGGTCAACGGCTGATTGATTTCATGGGCGAGCGCAGAGGCCAGGGTTCCGACCGCGCTCAGGCGCGAGGCATGAGCCAAATCCGCCTGGAGCGACTGAAGCTCCGCTTCCGTCTGCTTTTTCTCGGTCAGGTCTATGATGAAGCCGGTAAAATACCGCTCTTCGCCAATTTTCGCCTCTCCGACTTCCAGCTGCAGCGGGAAGGTGGTGCCGTCCTTCTTGCATCCGACAACGGTACGGCCGATACCGATAATCCGCTTCTCGCCGGTCCTGATATACCGACTGACATAACCATCGTGCGCGGCCCTGAACGGCTCTGGCATCAAGATTTTGACATTTTCTCCGATTATTTCTTCTTGTTGATAACCAAACATTTTTTCAGCCGTAGAGCTGAAAGAGCTGACCAGACCAGCTTCATCAATCACGATCATGGCATCGGGGATGGTCGTCAGGATCGATTTCAATATCGAATTGGCGCGGTCGAGTTTGGCTTCGGCGGTTCGCAGCGCTGTAATATCCTGGAAGGAAATCATCACCGCATCGACATCGCCCTTTGGATTGGCCAAAGGAGCCAGATTGCATAGCGCAAGCATCAAGCGTCCATCCGGAAACTCCAGCGTCACTTCGAACGGCTCGATATTTTTGCTAGAACGCGCATCAAAGGCGCTTAGCATCGCTTCGTTGAATATTGATCGTTGAGCCTCGACGACGCAGGACCCCGGCGCGCCCTGAGGCAGTTCGGCAAAGCTGGACACACCGAGAATATTCAACCCTGCGTAACTGCAATTGATCGCCTGCAGGTCGCGGTCGACAATCATGACACAGTTCGGCAGACCTGACAGGATAGATTCCAGATAGGGAAACTGATTTGTGTCAAAGACGGTCGTTTCGCGCACCTGTTATGTCTATCCCTTGGCTGCCCAATCGCGACTAGCGAATATGCATGTCCTACACAAAATGCGGTCATTGCCATAAGAAAATCTGATCTGCCTATACTATGAATATTGGTCATTCAGTGTGAAACGACAAGCGGGATATGGCTGGTTTTGAAAAGGTTTCGGGTTACTCCTCCGAACAGAAATTCTCTCGCGCGGCTGTGCCCATAGGCGCCCATGACGATATATTCCGCATTCACATTTTTCGCTTCTGCCAGAAGTACGGCATCGACACGGGCCTTGCCTGGCGGCGGGCTGTGAATCTCGGATTTGATACCATGATAGGCAAGATATTCCGAAGCAGCGAGTTGAGGCAGATCGTGATCCTTGTCTTCCTCGACCGTCAGAATATGGACATCGCTGGCCATTTTCAACAGCGGCACTGCAGCCCTCAGGGCGTTTCCGGACTCGAAACTGCCGTTCCAGGCGACCAGGGCCGGACCGCAAGCATCGAATTTTTTGACATTATCGGGCTGGACCACGATCGGAGCCGTCGCATTGAACAGCACGTCTCCCAATATGCCAAGCGGCAGCGCGGCCTCTTTTTCTCCACTGGCCGAGCTCAATATGATCAGATCGACCAGGGCAGAATTTTTCGAAAGCCCCCGAGACGGTTCCGTATTTTCCTCGCGATAATCCCACGAGACATCTTCATCGGCGAGCCGTTTCTCGATTTTGCCACGCAATTCTGAACTCAATTCGCGAGACATTGCTCTGATATCCGCCATCACGGATATTCCTGTAACGCCGGCAACAGCCAATTGTGCGTTATAGGGATTCGCATGCAGGCAATGGAGATGTCCACCAAGCGAACGGGTCAGATCAAGCGCCGCCTGAAGCCGGGCCTCAAGCCCCGCATCATCGGCAATATATAGCAGCACGGATTTCATAAACTGTCTCCTGTGATCAAGCCCTCCCGCTCGGGAATGGGTGTTGGGTGAGGAGTAGCATGAGGGAATCCTTACTCTGTATAAGGAGTTATACGGATCAAATTCGGGTTCAATCGATCCCGCCAATCACCTCGGTTGCGCTTCACGGCGCCTCTGCGGCCACCTGTTCACCGGCAGGCGTTTGCCACTGGAATGCCGTGATCATGTCCATGATCGCCCGCTGTGCTGCGGTATCGATTTCCTGGGGATAGGAAGCCGTTAAACGCGCATCCCAATAGCCATAGTCCAGCGAAGTCACGCTGAAATGCCAGGGGACACCATCATTATCGCCGTCGAATATACCCTGATAGGCAGCGATATCGGGACGTCCCGAGACGAAATAATCGCCTTCCGAGACGACTGCTGCACTGGAATATTGCGCTAGCAGATCAGGTTTTACGATCTTGTAATGGTCCTGGGCATTCAGTTGTTCGAGATGGATAATCGCGATCTTGATTTCAATTTCATGATCTTCAAAGTCGCGCACATAGCCAATCTCGAAATTATTGCCGGAGAAATCAGTCGTCATTTCACATTGCCGGCGAAATCCGGAGACGGTCGCCGGAAATATGAAGCCGCTTTCCTTGTGAATGATTGCGCCCGGTTCCTTGTAAGGCGCGAACGGGTCAAACAATGGCGCAGACCCAACCACGCATTCTGCCGCGGCAGGGCTGCTGGCCAGTGTCAGTGCCAGCGTGGCGACCGACAAGATTCCGGCAATGCTCATTCTTTTCGACATAAATCTTCCCCGTGACATCTCAACTGGTCTTCATTCGTGACAACTGATGACGCGAAACGGCAGTTCGCTGCCGTCGGCTTCGGTGATGGTCAGATATTCACCAACCTTGAGAGGATGATCCTTGAGCCGGAAGATGACTTCATCATCATCCTCGCCAATTTTGTAAGAGAAAGCCCAGCCTTTGGGAGAAGCGATGACGACACCGCTTTGATCGGCTTCCTTTGGCCAGAACCGACGCACGACCGGCCGCTTTTCGGCTTGCTTAAGCGCCTCCGGTTCAATGAAGCCCTCGTCGTTCAACGGAACGCGAAAGACATAAGCATGGGCTGACGAGCCATTGGGATGGTCAGCGGTTCGGGCCAGTTCAAGGCGGATTGTTTTCCAGGTCATGCACTGTGTCTGGACGAGTGTGCCTGCCAGCGCGATACGCAATATTGCGTAGTCAACAAACTAACTTTTAGCAGGCAGTGCGTGGATATGGACATCATGACCGGAGTGGGCAGACAAGAGTTTTACCGCCTTTTCCTCATCTTTCTGATCCCAGGTCCGCACCCAGAGCAGCAAGCCGCCTTTTTCGAGCTGCTCGGCAATATAATCAGCATGATGCTGCTTGATAAAACGCGTCAAGGCAATGCCGATAGCAGTGCCCGAACCGCCCAGGGCTAATCCCGCTAGCGCTGCTGCGAAAGCTCCTCCCGAAGCCACCAGAACGATCCCGGCAAATGCGCCCACATACATAAGACCACCGATCACCGCGCCTTCGGCATCACCGATGCTTTCGACGGGGATATAGGCTTTTGTCAAAGCCTTGGGATCATCCTCGAGGTCGGCAACCGATTTGAACCGGTGCCCGAGTTTTTCCTCGACCGCCGTCACCGGCGCGAGCACGCTGATCTCGGCTCGATCAAATCCATGGCTTAAAAGATCATCAATCGCGGCCTGCAAACCCGCCTCGCTGTCGAATATGCCGACCGCTTCCCTGACTTCCAATTTACGGGAATCTTCCATTTTCATTCTCCTCAAGCAACGTCTGTAAGCCTCAGATATGGTCGCAGTTCGTCCCATCCCTGCGGGAAAAGCTTGCTTGCCTCGTCATTCGGAATGGATGGCGGAATGATGACTTTATCGCCGGGGCGCCAGTCTGCCGGGGTCGCGATACGTTTCGCGTCCGAGAGTTGCAAAGCATCAATCACCCGCAAAATCTCGTCAAAATTCCGGCCGACACTCATCGGATAGGTCATCGTCAGCCGGATTTTCTTGTCCGGATCGATAATGAACACCGAACGCACCGCTGCCGTATCACTCTCTTCCGGATGGATCATGTCATAAAGACGGGCAATCTTGTGATCAGCATCGGCAACTATCGGGAATCTCAGGTCGGTATGTTGCGTGTCGTTGACATCCGATATCCATTTCAAATGTTCCGCTGCAGTGTCCGTTGACAGGCCCAATGGCTTGGTATTGCGCGCTGCAAATTTGTCGGCGAGTTGCGCTGTCCGGCCCATTTCAGTCGTACATACCGGCGTAAAATCCGCTGGGTGGCTGAAAAAGAATATCCAACTATCTCCAGCCCATTCGTGCAAATTGATGGTCCCGACGGTGCTATCGGTTGTGAAGTCTGGAGCGGTGTCGCCAATATGCAATGACATCTGATTGATCCTCTGAGAAGCTTCCAACATTTGCCTTCCGATACACACGGGAGAAGGCCGGATAACTCCGTAAACTTACGTAAAACCGGTGATGCCGCGGCTTCTCGATTGATTTCCACGCCTGTCTTTGCGCGCTGATCTACCCTTTCCTACACTTAACCAAATAGGTTATGTTTGCACCGTTCCATCAAGAAAGGTCATTCCCCCATGCTGAATTCCCACGATGACATCGACATGTTGATCAATAAAACCATCGCGCTTGAAGGCGACTATTCCGATCATCCCGCAGACCGCGGCGGTCCCACTCGATGGGGCGTTACTGAAGCAGTCGCCCGCACTCATGGCTATACAGGCGACATGCGGCAGTTCCCGCGCGAAGAAGCGGCCTCAATTTACAAACGCAAATATTGGTTTCGTCCAGCCTATAACCGGATAGCCAAACATGCACCGGATATCGCGGCCGAGCTTTTTGATACCGGGATCAACATGGGTACGGGTACGGCCTCTGGCTTCCTCCAGCGCGCACTCAATGCGCTCAACCGCAATGGGCGTGACTATCAGGATATATCGGTGGACCGGATCATCGGCAGAGAAACGCTGAGTGCGCTTGAGATTTTTCTTCGGAAGCGGGGTGCAAGGGGCGAAGCCGTGTTGCTCAAAGCCATCGAGGCGCTCCAGGGAGCGCGCTATATCGAGCTCGCGGAAAAACGTCCAGCCAACCAGGCATTCCTCTACGGCTGGATCGCCAACCGGATCGGTTGAAATCTGCCAGAACCGGTTTTTCTTATGACAGTGTAAAGTTCGTAAATTTTGGCGTCACTCTTCAGACTTATTCTCAACTGCCTTGTCCTGCGAAACCTGTCCTTGGCCCTAACTTTGACTAACTTTGAGATCTGAAAACCCCCGAAAGGAATATTAAAATGTCCATTTTTTCGACACTCGTCGGCCCCGTTTCCAAGATCATCGACAAGATCATTCCCGACAAGGAAGCCCGCGATCGGGCCAAGCTGGAACTTATCGCACTCGAAGGCAGCCAGGAGCTGGAAGAAGTCCGTCTGCAAATGTCGGCGATATTGGCAGAGGCACAATCGGTCGATCCTTGGACGAGTCGCGCACGACCCAGTTTTCTTTATGTTATGTATTTTCTGCTGCTCTGGTCGGTCCCGATGGGGCTGATCGCCGCCTTCCGTCCAGAGGCTGCCCGCGATATCGCCTCCGGCATGAATGCATATCTCGCAGGAATACCGGAGCCACTCTATGCGCTCTTCGGCACCGGTTACCTCGGCTATACCGTGACCCGCCAATGGGGGAAAATTCGGGGAGTCGAACGATAAAGCCTGAAGTTTCAGCGCCGCGCGTTCGCTTTGCGGGATTTAGTGTCCCAGAATCGGATCAGCGATACGGAAACGATCGGATTAATGGAAAATTTACGAAATTGACTTGCCATGCCCATATCTTTCCAGATAAAGGGAAAAGTCTAGTTCATCCAAAGGGGATATATTAAATGAATACCGAAACCAACTTCCGTAAAATGCTTGCTGTAGCCGGCGGCCTTGCACTTGCTGTTCCAGCTCTTTCTGCATGTGCAGAACAAGCTGACGACGCTGCTGCTGTAGCTGAATGTGCTGCTGAAGAAGCAACATGTGCTGCTGAAGAAGCAACCTGTGCCGCTGAAGATGCGACATGTGCTGCTGCTGACGCAACCGGCGAAGCTGTTGATGCAGCTGCAGACGCAACTGACGAAGCTGCTGCTGCAGTTACCGAGTAAGCTTAGCTTATTCCGCATTGAAAAATGCATTAGAAAGGCTGTTTGAGCTTACCGGCCAGATAGCTAATGAGGGCGTCTCGCTAGTACCCAGAGTGGTACCGGCAGACGCCCCTTTCGTTCAATATCAGCATTATCCCAAAGGGGATTGCATCGCGCCAGGCAACAAGTCGCGCTGGTTTTACCATGCGCACAAGCCGGAAGAACGCGAAGACGGCGAACATGGCCACTTTCACATGTTCCTGCCGCTCGACATGTTTGAAAATGTCGAACCTTATTATCAACCGCCCGCAAAATTACCCAATGGCAAGAAGACGCAAGGTGTCGTCCATTTCGGCGCGCTGAGCTTCGGGCTTGATGGCATGCCGATCAGCTGGTTCACCACCAACTATTGGGTCACCTATGAATATATGATGCCGGCAGAAGCCATTGCTTCACAACTGCGCAATTTCGATATGACCGGCGCGCCGGGCGACCCGCTGGTCAACGACTGGCTGACCGCAGCGGTGCAGCATTTTCACGACCCGATAATCGACATCATCCGCAAGCGCGATGTCGTTCTCAAAGGAAAGAAGCAGGAATTGGGCTCAGCCGTTTTTACGGACAAGAAAGTCGAAATTCTATCCCGCCAGCCGTTTGATCTCTAGTGATCATATCCCGGATTGGTGCGCTGCAATTTGCGCATCAGGCCCGGCCAGATAAGATTGTCGCCAAAGCCTTTCTGGAACGCGACGGCACTCTGCCCGGCAACACGATGGCCCATTTCTTCACTCTCCTCATGGAGATGCTCTTCACCGCCGACCGATTGAGCCAGTATCTGGGTCTTGCAGGCATTCTCAAGGAAATACATGCGCAGGAATGCGATGGCACAATTCTGACCAACTGTGAGCGTGCCATGGTTGCGCAGGATCAGCAGATTCTGCTCACCGAGATCATCGATCAACCGGTCACGCTCTTCCAGATCAAGCGCTATGCCTTCATAAGCATGATAAGCGACGTCATCATGGACCTGCATCGAAAATTGAGTGTAGCGCCGTAGGCCTGCCTTCTGGACGGATACAGCAATGCCATAAGGTGTATGGACATGGATCACGCACCCAGCATCTTCGCGAGCGCTGTGGACTGCGCTATGGATTGTGAAGCCGGCCGGGTTGATGAAATATGGAGTGTCCTGCTTGATGTTCCCGTCGAGATCGATCTTCACCAACGCAGACGCGGTCATTTCGTCGAACAACACGCCATAAGGATTGATCAGGAACCGTTCCTCGCCATCTTCGTCGGGCAGCCGGACAGAAATATGCGTAAATACCAGATCGGTCCACGCATGCATCGCGCAAAGCCGGTAGGTAGCTGCCAGATCACAGCGCAACTGCCATTCGACATCGGAGACTTTACCCTTCAGGCTGTCAATATCGTGAGGATCCGGGATCGAAAATCCAGGGCTTACTGCTATTGCAGTGTCATCGGCTTGAATCGCGGTTGCCAAGATCAGTTCCTTTGCTTGAAATATCGCCGTCAATGCAAACTCGCATGCATTGGCTGTAATCTCAACTAAACTATCTTTTACATCTCTATGTCAAGCCTAAGGGCAAACTTCGCTTCGGTCAAAGACCACGCCGAGCGATCCTCAACGGTACCAGCCAGAATTGGCGGCAGCAGGCCCCTGCCTCGATTTTTTAAGGCATCTCCCGACGTATAGAAGTTTTGCTGATTGCCTGACTAGAAACATTGGTTCCGAATGGTTCAGAATGCCAAACCAGCGCGCTGGTCAGACTCCGAGGAAGTCTCGCCGCGGCCAGACCTAGTTTTACAGAAAGGATGCTGGCTCGCCTGATTGAGCCAGTCATCGCAAATCCCGATTTCAGACGTTATCACGGAGAGTTTAAGATCCAGAATAGCCCCGGAAGTCATGCCGTCTATCGACTGCAGGAACTCCTCGGTCACTTCCCGCGCCTCGGGGCCGGCCGTTCCTGTGAGGAGAACGGCAAATTGCGAGCCGCCGATACGACCGACGCAGTCCGTCGGTCGAAGCCGGTCGATAAGAGAATGAATGATTGCCTTCATCAGCTTCCCGCTGCAGGGGCCGTCGGATCGGTCGATCGACATCATATATCGATCGACATTGAACAGGATAAGCGTGCTTCCGATCTTTTGACGGTCATACAGGGAAATTGCGTTTTGCACTTTTACCGAAAACCCACTCCGGGTGAGCGCCCCGGTCAATACGTCCGTATCCGCTTGTTGACGCAATTCCAGTTCATGCATGACCAACTCTGCCAACTGTTCCATCATTTCTATCTTCGGGTGCCGGAACTTCCTCGGCACAATATCCAACGCGCTAAGCGTCCCGATATTATGTCCGTCGGGCGTCGTGAGCGGTACGCCGATATAACTTCTCAACGACGGCTCGCCGCTAACCGAGGGGTTGTTTTTGAAACGCGGGTCAAGGGTGGTATCTTCAATGATCAGCGCACCATTTTGGTGAATTGTAAAATCACAGAATGCTGCGTTTCTAGGCATCTCAGAAGCATCAAAGCCAACTTTTGATTTAAACCACAAGCGCTTTCCATCCATGAATGAAATTGCGGCCATTGGAACGTCGAGGGCCAATTTCACCGCTTGGGTAATGTGATCGAAGCAGGTTTCCTCACCCGTATCCAAAACATCATATCGATCCAGCGCAAATTGGCGCGCGGCTTCTACCTCGCATTCGAAGTTCCGTTCTACATTCATTCTTTTACCCGATTTCGCCAGCATAAGATGAGAGACGGTAATTTGGTAAAGAAGCTAAGGAAGTTTTTCTTGGTTCTCGGTCAAAATCCGGGAGATATCGGCATGTCCAGCGCGGCCCTCGACATGCCGAAAAAGGCTCCAGCACGAATGGAACAGAGCGATCGACGGTCTGCCCCGATATCCACTTCATGTCCGATATCAATTCAATTGAGCGCAGTAGCTGCTTGTTTCGTTTCGGCGCCCTTAGCCGACAGAAGTTTTTACCGTTGATATTGAACAGCGAACTGCCAGAGGATGAAACGATGACGACCCGCGTTAACTTCGAATCTAATCGAAGCGACGAACTTGTGGTAGATAGCAGGCGGTCGAGCGACCGCGAGACCGTAACGTCAGAAATATTTGTTCGGCAAACCAATACCCAGCTCTTCCGTACTTTATTGTCGGATCTATCCGTCACCGGTTTCAAAATGCAGAGTTGCACGAGCCTTGACGAGAACAAACTGGTATTCGTTACCATTCCCGGATTGCAGACGCTTGGCGCACATATACGGTGGGTACGTTATGAGGACTTTGGATGCGAGTTTACCGCTCCGCTGCATCCGGCAGTTCTGGCTCATATTGTATCAGTTCTTCGGAAAAAGTGACAGGCTACGCCATCCATACACAATCGCTTGCTTTCTGCTGCTTAGCTTAAAACATGAGAACTGTTCAAAGCATATGGATGATACGAAAAACTTGAAGCTTCAGGACCGTTGCCTCCTCACATTTCTCTTGGTCGGGAACAAGGCATGACCAGACACTTGTTACAATCGTTAGAGAGATTCAGTTTGGCTGGTCTCTTGCCGTGCCGTGTCTCTAGCCAGCCGCAGACTTCGGCAACAGCCTGTAAAAATATCCATCCATCAGCGCAGGCCAACTGGAACCTACCCTGTTTCACCTGAAACCAGATATCCGATTGTCCTAGCAGTGGAAAGCGAGTATCGATTAATGAAAGTCCGCGGCATCTTACTAATGGCGGGTCATGGGCCGGTTATGATTGAAAGCGAACAAAGATCCGACTGCACTCTTATTTGGAAAACGTGGCAAGACCTGGGGGGGCTCTAGAATTGCAGTGTAAAGGCAATGGATAGTGTTGAGACTGAGCTCGCGGAGCTCCGGTTGACTATCGAACAGGCGAACCAGAGATTTGAATTACTGGATAAACGGATAGCGGAATCGAACCGACGGACCAGCGGAGAGAAGATTAACTTCAACTCGGACCTGAGCCGCGTCGATCTGATTGATCGTGCCGAAAAATACCTCCATTGGGGGCGCTTAAGATCCCAGACCCTGGATACCGGAAACGGCCTGTTTGCAGATGCATGCTGGAACATGTGTCTCGACATCTACATCTGCGGACTCAAAGACGAGCGGGTAACGGTATCTGCCATAGCGCATAGCTCCGGCATCCCGATGACCACTGCAATGAGATATATCAACGTGATGGTCGACCAGAATTTGATCGATAAAAAACCAAACCCAGCTGACAATCGCATGATTTTCGTCTCGGTTTCGCCTGATTGTATGAAGAAGATAGAGAAGCTTCTGGCCAGCGCGCCATTCTGAACGCCGAGCACCAACCACACGGACAGGCAAGCATCCCCCTGCCCCACAACCCATCCAAATAAAGCCGGACAGACAGCCGGCGCAACCGAAATTGTCGTCCGAAGCAAATCCGTATTTTCAAGCCGGTGCAGACGTACGACAATGTTCCCTCTCCTGACAGACTGATCGGAAGATCTTCAACAGAGCTCGGATTCGTTAAACTGACGTCACTTCGTTAACCCATATTTAACCATATATGTCCATTTCTGACGTTACCAGGTGACGGTTCGGAGATTGCGGGATCTTCGAACCACCCACCCCCGGCAATTCGGGAGTGCGTGTAGATTTGTTATCTGGGTGGTTTAATGACCGATGTAAATTTAGAGACGTTGCTTGCTGAGAAGCTGATCGGCGATAGTCCGAAAATGCAGCAGTTGCGCACCATCATCAAGTTTGCCGGGCGCTGCAACAGTTCCATCATGATCACCGGTCCATCGGGCAGCGGTAAGGAAGTTGTTGCCGAAGCCATTCATGCCATTTCAGATCGCTGCAACGGATCGAACATTGCCGTCAATTGCGGAGCACTGCCCGAGCATTTGATCGAGTCAGAACTTTTCGGTCACGAAAAAGGCAGTTTCACCGGCGCCGTAAATCAGCATGTCGGGCTCTTTGAACAAGCCGATAACGGTACAATCTTCCTTGATGAGATCGGCGATATGCCGATCAACATGCAGGTCAAGTTGCTGCGAGTATTGGAAACCCGGATCGTCAACCGTGTAGGCGGTAATCGCAATATCGGCATCGATGTAAGAGTGATTGCAGCAACTCACAAAAATCTCGGTGAAAGCATCAAGGCCAAGGCGTTCCGCGAAGATCTCTACTATCGCCTCTGTGTCGTTCCAATCGAAGTGCCAGCACTAAACGAACGGGCAGAGGATATTCCCGCATTGATCGCGCATTTTCTCAAGAACCAGAACGGAGCCAATCCCCTTCCCGACTTTACCGAGGATGCATTGGCGGCCATGCAACGTTATGATTGGCCGGGTAATGTTCGTGAACTGCGTAATGTCGTCGAGCGCGCGTCAGTTTTCTTTTCCGGTCGCCAGATTTTTGCTGACGATGTTGCCACATTGGTTCAATCAGTTATTGCACCGGCCAATCCGATCATCGATGCTCCGATATCCGCCCCATCCGACCTGTCTCCTACCGCTCAAGCTACTCCGGAGACGTCAAGCTCCGCACTTCGTGCAGACAATGTTCGGGACCTGAATGCCTACATGCAACTTGAAGAACGCCGCATCATCATGAACGCTCTCGATCGGTCGCATGGCGTTGTCTCTCAGGCAGCGCGCTCGATCAATATCAAGAGAACCACGTTGATCGACAAAATGCGCAAGCATGAAATCGACTGGCAGCTTGAAGATCGGGTAGACTACCAGATTGCAGTCTAGCCTTTCAAAATCTCGACTAATGGAAAGGCGCGATCGCGGTCCAGGCTTTCTCGATCTCGTGGATCATTTCCCGCGCTGACTCGACGCGCTCGACACGAGACTCCCGTCCATCCATCTGAATGCGTTTTGCAGCTTCACTATAAATTACATGTAAAGTTTGCGCCAGATCCCCTGCCGCTTCAAAGTTTAATGATTCATCCAGACCGCCGAGAATCGCCAGTGCCTTCGCCCGATAGCGAAAGATTCGCGCGTCATCGCCGCGCCGGGCACTATCGATCATCAGATCTAGCGTATCCCGGAGCTCCTCAAAAAGCACTGCGACAAGTTCATAGGGATCTGCCGCAAATACACGGCTGTCCTTTGCAACAGATTGATAGCTAGAGGCGCGTTGAATTCTGGACTGAAAGGTCATGTGCTAGTGCTTTCTAGGATCAGTTGTCGTTATATGAAGCGAATTGCTGTTCGAGATAGGATTGCGTCGAACGTAGAAGAGAGAGTTGGCGCTCAAGCCCCGCAAAGCTTGTTTCCAATTGTTCACGTAATTTCTCACCATCGGAGGTGATCTTTTCACGCGATACCTCAATCGATTCCCGAATAGCTTCCAGACGCTTCTGAGATGCATTCAGAGCACCGCCATCGCCTTGTAACGCGGTGGAAACTGCATCAAGAGCCCCGGACAAACCGATCTGGGTTTCGCTGGTAACAGCTGGTTCAAGCATCAATTTGATGGCGCCGCTATCCAGCGCAAGGGCCGCGTCGAGTCGTTGGCTATTAATACTCAACGTGCCATCATTTTCTGTCCGCACGCCTATATCGGCAAGCGTCTTGAAATCTCCGACATCGGTCAGTCGTGTCGACGTCAGCTGACTAAGCTTGCGGATAACTTCACGGGCTCCGCGATCGCCGGCCAGCGGACCGCCACTGCCGCCAGCAAGCCCGGGCTTGGTGGCTTCGTTCAAAGAACTGCGCAGCTCATTATAGGCAGTAACGAATTCGGTTACCAACGCGCGAACATCCAGGGGTTCCGAAGCTCCATTGATCGTGAATTGCGTTCCCGCCTGAGCGGCAAAAAGGGAAATTTGCACACCCGGTATCGCGCCGGTGATGGTATTGCTGCTGTTATTGAGTTCGATGCCGTCGATCTTTACGATGCTATCCAATGCTGTTGCAATATTGGTAAGGTTCATCGCGGGCGAAGCGCCCGATTGCGTCACCGTAAAGGCGTTGTCGACACCCTCTTGCGCTTCCATAACGAGTCGGGATCCTGTCTTGTCCGTCAATATCATCGCGGTCACGCCGCTGTTGCTAGCATTGATCGCGTCGCGCATTCCGTTCAGACTGTTATTGCTACTGTCGATGACAATATCAAAACTGCCGCCGTTGTTGTTAATGGTGAGCGTTCGTTCGCCTACTGCCGTGGAGGCGGTGGCAAAAACATCCGATATTTCGCGTTGGGCAACGGCGATTTGGACGACCTCAACCGAGGCAGGCAGACCTTCTGGACGAGCACCTTTGACGGCCGAGGCGGTTGCCAGATCCTGACGCCCGGACACCAGTTCACCGACAAAGCCCTGCCCGTTCAATGTCTCCTTCACTGCAGCAGAGAAGGTAGTAATAGCGGACTTGGTTGCGGCCGTTGCAGAAATTTGTGAGGAATTGAGCTGGGCACGCTGATTAAGCTGGCCCAGCTTAGCACTTTGGGAAGCAGCCAACAGGTCGGTAACTAGCTGCGAGGTATTGATTCCGGAGCCAACCCCGAGGCTATTTGCGATATTTCCGAACATAAACAAATCTTCCTTTGGGTATTCTACGGCTCGACTGGATGTAACTTAATGGTTTGATATAAATTGAAATCAGGCCAGCCGCTCGCCATCGACGCTATATTTGACGTCATCCGGAAGCGATATTTTGGGCTTGTGAATTGGACTGACCAGTTTGGCATCAAGCTGGATCAGGAAACTGAGCAGCATTGCGACAGCGGCATAGAGACGATCATCAATCAACTGCCCTACTTCAGAAGTATAATATATCGACCGGGTGAGCTCCGGGTATTCCATAACCGGTGTGCCTACTTCGCCGGCCATTTCGCGCATCGCCAGCGCAATGGCATCGGATCCCTTGCCGAGCACAACGGGAGCACTGTCCTTTTCACGGTCATATCGCAGAGCCACAGCAAAGTGGGTTGGATTGACCAGAATTACCGTGGCATCCGCAACAGCTTTGCGGGTGGAATCATTGAGCATTTCAGCGCGGCGCTGACGCTGCAGAGCGCGGACGTCAGGAGAGCCCTCGCTTTCCTTATTCTCATCCTTGATTTCCTGCTTCGTCATTTTCAACCGCTTGCCGCGTTGAAATAGCTGGATCGGAACGTCAATCATCGCAATCAGTACCAAGCAAACGCAGATTCCAAGCAGAAGCTTCAGGAATAAGGATGCATAGCTCGCAATTGCATTATTGATATCTTGCGCCGCCAGCTGGGCGAGATCATCGAGATGCAAATATATTATCGATCCGCCCACAGCACCGATCAGAACCACTTTCATCAATGACTTGCCGAGTTCCATCACCCCGTTGGAACCGAAAATTCGTTTCAATCCCTTTATCGGATCCAGTTTTGACGGCTTCGGTTTCATCGCCGACCAACGGAACCCCAACGATCCAAGAACTGCCGGGGTCGCAATCGCGGCGACTATCAACAAGGCAAACAGACTCATAAATGCCGGTACGATACTGGTGACCATGTCCACGCTGCGCCCACCGACATCGAAATCCTCGATATCCTGCGGATTGATGACTAGCGCGTCAGCGACCATATCGGCCAACGCGCCGAAAAGTACGCCGCCGAACATCACAAAACCAATTGTTCCGACAAAGATGACCATCGCACCGCCGAGATCGCGAGATTGGAGAACATCACCTTTTTTGGAACTGTCGGCCAGTTTTTTAGGGGTTGGTGCTTCGGTTTTTTCACCGCCACCGGGGGATTCCTCAGCCACTAGACACCTCCAGCGACGAGCGTCGCCTGGTCAAGGCCCATGCCCAGTGCTACGATCACGGCATCGGCAAGGATCGGGGCTGTGGCTGCCAAAGCAACCAGACCAAAGGTAATGGTGACCGGTATCCCAACCGCAAACAGGTTGAGTGCCGGCGCTGTTCGCGCGAGGAAGCCCATCATCACCTGGACGAGGATGAGTGCGCCCCCCACTGGCAGAGCGATAAGCAGGCCCATGGAGAACAAGGTCCCGCCAAATTGCACCATGCTGTAAAGCATTTCCGGCCCCATCATCGCGAAGCCGGGAGGAAGCGCGGCATAGCTTTTGACGATGATCGCAATCAACATCAGGTGCCCGTCAATAGCGAGCAACAATAGCGTCGCAAAAATTGTCAAAAACTGTCCGATTACCGGCGTAGATTGTCCTGTTTGGGGATCTGACATGCTGGCAAAACCGAGGCCCATTGCGTTGCTGATCGTTTCACCCGCGATCAATACGCTGGAATAACCGAGCTGCAGAGCGAAACCAATCGCCAGGCCGGTGATGACCTCGCCCATCACGAACAAGCTGTTACCCAAGGTAATCGCAGTTTCGGTAGGCAATTCAAAGCTGACGCTGCTCGTAGCAACCATCCCGATCATGAACGCGAGCAGGATTCGGACTTGTACCGGAACGTTGGCCGCACCGAAGATCGGAGCGACAACCATCGCGGCGCTCGGCCGGATCATCGCCATCAACCACATCCACATTTGGGCTTCAAAGTCTGCGAACCCAGGAGCGATCATAGCAAGAGGTCCGGAATACGGGCGTAAATTTCGCGAGTGAAGTCGGCGATCAGCAACAGAATGGATCCACCAAAAACGCCAACCACACCAGCAACAACGATCAGTTTGGGAACGAAGGTCAAGGTTTGTTCGTTGATCGACGTCGCGGCCTGCACCATGCCCAGCAAAAGACCGACCAGCAGTGCGGGTATCAGAAACGGGGCCGCTGCGAGAGCGGTGATCCACAGGGCTTGCTGTGCAATGCCAATGAAGAAATCTGGATTATCTGTCATGATCTAGCGCGCAAAAGAGCCAGCAAGAGAACCCATCGTCAGTGCCCATCCATCAATCATCACGAACAAAAGCAGCTTGAAGGGCATGGAAATAATCACCGGTGATAGCATCATCATACCCAGGGACATCAATACAGCTGCCACGACCAGATCGATGATGAGAAACGGCAGGAAAACGAGAAATCCGATCTGGAAGGCTGTCTTCAGCTCGCTGGTTACGAAAGCAGGCAGCATGATCGAAAACGGAATTTCTTCAGCGGATGCAAAACCCTTCTTGTTCGAAAGTTCCATGAAGAGCTTCAGATCGCTCTGCCGGGTCTGCTTGGCCATGAAGCCGTGCATGATTGTACCGGATTTTTCGATGGCTTCAGTGAGCCCGATCTCGTCAGCAGAATAAGGTGCGATTGCCTGCTCGTTGATCTGCTCGATCTGCGGTGCCATAACGAACATAGATAGGAATAATGCCAGACCCAGCAGAACCTGGTTGGGCGGTGATTGCTGCAATCCTAGCGCATGACGCAGGATCGACAGGACAATGATGATCCGGGTAAAGCTGGTCATCATCAATATGATTGACGGCAGAACCGTCATCAAACCCATGACGATCAAAATCTGCAACGTGGTGCTTAACGGCTGGCCATCTCCCGAAATATCGTCCAATGCCCGTTCCAGGGCAACGGACGCTCCTGGCGCTGCATCTTGAGCGAACGCGGGGTCTACCGCACATGCCGATGCGCAAAACAGGCCGATAGCCAGAGCAATTTTGAGGCTATTCCGCATGATGCGTATCGATCTTCTGGATGCCGTTGCGAGTCACGGCCAGCAAAATCTTGCGACCACCAAAATCGACCACCGCCAGTTTACTCTGGACACCGAGAGGCAGTGTTTCGACCACGTTCAGGACATTTGAATTCTGGCCGGTGATCATCTGCGGCTGATATTTGCGATAAAGCCACAGGCACCCGTAAATGAGCAGCCCCATCAGCGGCAGCATGATGAACAATTTGATAATATAGAAGGTCATCAGTTGCGCCTTTCCACCCGCGCGCGCGTCATGCCGTTTGACACGATCTCCGCGATACGCACGCCAAATTTATTCTTGACCGGAACCACCTCTCCGCGAGCGACGAGCGTTCCGTTCACATTGATGTCAATCAATTGGTCAACCTGTCTGTCGAGTTCGACAACAGAACCTTCTTGCAAGTCCATGATTTCGGATATCGTCATCGACACATTGCCGACTTCAACCGAAAGCCTGACCTTAATATCGGACAAAAAGCGATAATGGTCCTGGGATGATGCGCCGTCGATATCGGCGCGGGTCGCGGCGTCCAGCAGTTCGCTATCATGAGTCATATCATTCATCATCTGGTCCTATAAAAAATTTTTGATTTTGAAGGCGACGCCGCCGCTTTGCTCACCGATACTGCCGTGCGCGAACACCCGGTCGCCGACGATAAGTGGAACATTGTCGGTTGGTGCGACGGGCAAGATATCTCCAACGGCAAGCCGGGAAAGTTCCGATAGCAGCATGGTTGGGCGGGCGAGAACGGAACGGACAGGCAAGTAAATCTGTTCGACGGAATCTTTGAGGTTCTCTTTCCAGATCGGATCGATCTCGTTCACCTTGTGGAGATGGGGGCGATTTAACTGCGGTTCGATAGCGATCAGCCCATCCAATGTCTGGACGACATCAATTGCGGCTATCCGATGCCCAGAGAGATGAACTGACGTAGCGGAAACCAGAATATTTTCGTCTTCCAGTTCCAATTCGATATCCTCTTTGGCGTAATAGCAGCAATTGTACCGAACTGTCGTTTCAAGAAGCGTTGACCAAGACACGCTCAATCCGTTGGCAATCGCCCCGCCCAAGCGTTCGATCATCGCAATTTCAGACTTTTTGAGAGCGCCGGTGCTGTGCGTTTCGCCATCAAATTGTCCGCCAAAGAAGCAGTCCACCGATGCGGTCAGAAATGTCCTGGCGATCCGGACCAATATCGGATTATCCAAAGCGCCCAGTTGAAATTCGAGATAGACCGAGACACTTTCCTGACCGGAAATCCAATCTTGGAACTTCAGCTTTTCACTATCTGCAACTTCCACTTTCATGTCACAATCGACAATGTTTGAAAGATGGGTTTTCAGAGCAGCTTCGAGTTTTTTCTCGACCTTTTTATAGGCCAGCAGCAAAATGTCGTCCGGGCCACCCTTTTTCAGTAGGCTGTGATTTGCAGGGCCAGCAATATTCTCTGTCGCTGCAGTTCCGGAATCGAGTGCTGATGAATTGGAATTTGTCATGATCTTGCAACTTTCCGAAGCGTCTTACTGAACAACCAAGTTGGTAAAGTAGACATCCTCAATTCCGCCAAAACCGGTTTTTTCTTTCAGCGTTTCATTGATAATATCTCGCAGCTTTTTCTTCAGCTTGACCTTGCCTTCCGGCGCCTCCAGCTCAAGCGCATCCTGTTGTCCCAGTTCCATGAGGATTGCCGATCGAATAGCAATCTCGTGATTGGTGACATTTTCGAAAACCCGCTCGTCATAATAGGTCGACACGGCCAGGGACATTTGTGCGAAGCTTTGCGAATTCGAAAGGTTCGATGTAAATGGCTGTTCAATCTGGTGGTAAGTGACCTTGAAAGCGCTGCTCGCCTGTTTCGGCGTTGCCTGATTTGCTTCTTTATCGCTAACGGCAGTGCCGTCTTTCATGATGATCTTTGGCTTGTTAGGGTCTTCAGGCTCTTCATGAGCACCGCCAATCATTCCAGCCGCGTAAAAACCACCGGCCGCGCCGCCACCTCCAAGCACCAAAATCAATACCGTGCCCAAAATTATGGGTTTTAGTTTACCCTTTTTCTTGGCTTTTGGATTTTCGTCATCTGATTTAGTCTCTGACATTTTGACCTCTGGTTTAATTGAATTTGTGGATGGGAAAATCGCGTTTAGGCGTATCGGCTATTGTCGGATGCAGGATCGTTTTCGGCGCTGCTATCGAATGGCGAAGCCATTTGGCGACGCTGTGACGGCCTTGCAGGCTGTTCCCTTGCGTCGCGATTTTCTTGCTGGGCAAGATTACCGCTTTCGCTTTTTGTCGACGCGGACATATTCTCTTTCACGTCAACGCGGAGAGTCAGGTCATCGCGTCCCTGGGATTTCAATATGTCCTGCAACAACTGACTATGCTGAATAATCATATCTTTGGCCGCACGATGTTCTGTTTGGATTTCGATGACTTCTATTCCGCCGCGGGTAGCAAAAGTAATTTCCATCCGGCCGAGATTACGGGGATTGAGCTCAAATTTCTTTGGTCCGCCGCTGACCGAAAGATCCACAATTTCAGACGCAAGGCGCTCGGCAATCTGAGGTGAAGACATATCAAACGCGATGGGTTTCTGCAGCGTTTCGCGTACCGCCAATTGGGCAGAAGAATTGGTGATCGGTTGTTGCTCGATCAATTTGTCGAGGCTTTTGTTTGCGGGCTGTGATTCCAACTTGACCGGTTCGGCAAATTCACTGTCTGAAACAACAGAATCTTTCAAATTGGTCGGTGCGTCTTGCGAATTACCCCGTGGCGAAGAATGCAATGCCAGTTGGCCTAACTCGGTCCGCGCATCTTTATGTTCTGAGCCTTTCGTAATGAGAGGAGACAATTCCGTCGCGTGCTCACCCAGCTCGTTGCGCAACTGTCCTTGTTGGCTTTGCAGCTTTAGAAGCCCCTTTTCGCTGCTTGGAAACAGCTCGGCAGAGACTGAACTTTCATCAACCTGCGACTGCAGTTGGATGCCTTCTATTTTTAGTGCCTGCTGATTCCGAAGTTCTTTTGCTACGGTCACTTCTGCTGGTTGCTCACCAAGAATTTTCTGGTTGGCCAATCGGCCATCAGCAACATCTGGCGCGGCAAGACCCGGCGCCATGTTGAATTGTGAATTATTGCCAAGAATGACATTGGCTTGCGGCGACAACAAAGATTTGTCGGGATCTACTGTCGAACTATCCTGTTCGACTTTTTGAGAAATGAGATCCTGGTTGAATAATTTGCCACCAAAACTCTGATTGATGAACGGGAGAACATTGTTCGTATCCCAATGCGCAGCAACAGGGTTGTTTTCCTCGATGCCAAGATTTTCGTCATCCAGGCGGTCGATTGCCTCGGCACCAAACCCGGATTCGGGCTGTTCCTCGGGTGACCGCAAAAATGATCCAAAATCAGAATGTGAAACGTTGTTTTCCATGCCTAATGGCTTTGCAGAAAACATGCCAATTATGGAGTGAGCCGCTTCAGACATGATTTTACCAATCATCACAACGTTCCTTCTTTCTATGATTATCTATATTATACAATATGTTACTTGAAACATCCTGCTGCCGGGCATCTGCTTTGCGGAGGAGAGAAATCTTTGCGTTCAACAATTTCTCGGTGCCATCGTGGATTGCCTGAGCGGCAAAATTTTGCCGCTCTGCCGCGGCAAGACTTTGCATTGCCGCCTGAACGGAGACATCGACAACGTGCGAAGCGTCCAATAATCGGTCTGACAATTCCATTTTGGAAGCAAGGAGGCCGGCCGTTACCGCTACCTCACTTTGGTGTGTTTCAGAATGGAGGCTCCTGATTCTCTGGGCGTTATTCTCTAAAAGCGCATAATGGCTCCCGGCCTGAATCAGCGCGCGCTCCTTCAACCGCTTCTGCGTGTCGCGGACCTTCAACACGCGTCGTAATCCTCGGACCCGCCGCCTCATGGCGCAAACAGGTCAGAAAGCTGAGCCACGCTCGTCCGAAGATCGACAAGTTCCCTTGGTTTCTGCTTTATATATTCGATAAGTCGCGGCCAGTTTGCCAGGGCCTCATCGATATTCGGATCATTGCCGGCTTGATAGGCGCCCATCAGGACCAAATCCCGGTTTTCCTCGTAAACGGACCAAAGGCGCCGGAAGTGCAGCTGGACCTCCAGGTGTTCCGGTTCGATGATGTCGACAGCGACGCGGCTGATTGACTTTCCGACATCGATTGCCGGAAATATCCCCTGTTCTGCCAGCGAGCGGGACAATATAATGTGACCGTCAGCGATCGCGCGGGCGCTATCAACCACGGGATCATCCATGTCATCGCCATCGGCCAGCACGGTGTAAATCGCCGTTATCGATCCACCGGTTTCACTGTCGTTGCCCGCTCGCTCAACCAATCGCGGGATCAAGGAGAGCGCGGATGGTGGATAACCTTTCATGGTCGGAGGTTCTCCGGCGGCAAGACCAATCTCACGCTGCGCGTGCGCCACGCGGGTTAGACTATCGATAACCAGAACCACCGACAGCCCTTTGGATCTGAAATGTTCCGCTATTGCCGTTGCCCGATAAGCCGCTTTCAATCGCGAAGATGGCGAATGGTCGGCAGGCACGGCGATGGTTACCGTTGGCACGGCATCCTTTTTTTCGCGGCGGCGCGTGACGAAATCATTCACTTCGCGGCCGCGTTCGCCAATCAGGCCGACAACTACTACGTCCGCGACAACGCCATCAAGTATCTGATTTATCAACATCGACTTGCCGACGCCCGAACCTGCAATGATGGCGATGCGTTGGCCCTGCCCGATGGTGAGCAGGCCGTTTAGAGCGCGAATACCAATGTCGAGCGGTTTGGAAACGCTGGCCCGGCGTAGGACATTCCCTTCCTGCCCTGCCAGGGGAACAGTTTCAGTGGTGAGAATGGGTCCCTTGCCGTCGATCGGTTCGCCCATTGGTCCGATCACCCGGCCGAAAAGAGCTTCCCCGACCGCCGCCTGATTGGATTTCGAATAAGGCAATACACGGCTCCCGCTGCGCAACGGCGCATCTTGCACCATCGGGATCATCAGCGTTCTGGCTCCCTTGAATCCCACAACTTCGGCGCTGATTTCGCGGCCATCGGTTGCGATTACCCGCCCCGAATAGCCAAGCGGATACGCAAAACCGGTAACCTCCAGCATACCATTGTCATGCGCCGATAATTTCCCGACATATCGCGGCTCGCTTCCGATATCATCAAGCCGCGTCAACACATCGCAGACGGCTGACGGAGATCCGGATGTTTCCGCACCGGTTACAGCGGCATCAGTCATGATCAGTCACCGATGTGGTATCGCTAAACTCGTCGATCAGAGTTCGGAGTTCGTCCAGCACGACTTCGGAACCCTTCTCAATCCAGCCGCCGGAATGACTGAGTTTGATATTCCCTCGCAGCATGGACGGATCGCCGCGCAGCGCCAATTTGCATATATTGCCATCGATCAGACCGACGTCATCAGGGTGCAGGAGAAGCGTAACTCCTCTTTGATCCTGGTCAACCAGCTCTGATAATTGCAGCGCCCAGGCCTGTAACAAGTCCGGATCGGGGATCGCCAGTTCGGCGCAACGCCTGAACAACGATTCCACTGCAGATAAAATAAACTTATAGCTGCCTCGTGAAGACAGATCATTGAGATGCTGTATTGCTTCTGCCAGGGCATCGGTTTGTTGGCCGGTCGTAGCATGTTCATCCCCGAATGCTGCCTGACCGTCTTCCCATCCCTTCTTGTAAGCGACGCTGAATATATCAGCATCCTGATCGTCAGAAGGAACCAGATTTTCAGGCAGGTCGCGACCGGTCAGGCCCGAAAAACCATCACCTGCGCCAGCATCGGCTCCTAGCCCACTCGTCCAGGAAGAGAATTGTCTTTGTGCGCTCGTCGTCGGCCACAACGGGACCACTTCACCATTGGCTGGGCTATACTCAGACATAATCAGCACCGGCACCAGCCATGTTTATTTCGCCGCTGTCGAGCATGGCCTTGGCAACTGCAATAACGGCTTTCTGTGCAGCCACGACGGCATCCATCGGTTGTGGGGGTGCCTCGGCCATATCATCCTGGATGGTTTCTGCGGCGCGTTTGGACATTGCTCCAAAGATTTTGGCCTTGAGCTCAGCCGATGCTCCTCTCAGCGCAGGAACTAATATGCTGGAGTCCACTTTCCTCACCACGGAACCGATGTCTTTCTTGGACAGGTTCATGAGATCACCGAAGACAAACAATTCATCCTCGATCAATTTCGCTGTTACCTTGTCGCGCTTCATCAATTCTTTCAGCAGCGACCGGCCGCGTTCCTTGGAAAGATTGTTGATAATCGTTGCACTGTCGAGGACACCGCCAACTTGCATCGGCGGGACGACCTCTTCTTCCGATGGTGTGGTGTTTTCCAAAAGCCCATTGATATGAGCAAGTGCCTTAGCGCTGACCGGACCAAGCGTAGCTACCCGGTAGATCAAATCTGACTGCATATCTGATGGCAATAATTCCAATATCACCGCAGCAATTTCTGGCGTCAGAAACGACATGAGCACGGCAGCAACCTGTGGCGGTTCTTCCGTCATCAATAAGGCGAGGTCCTTCGCCGGAATCCACTTCAGTTTCTCGGCGATATTGCTGGGCCGTTTCGGCGCGAAACGATTCATGATTGTTTCTGCACGGGAGGTACCCAGCGCCCGCCGGAAAACGCGGCTCACCTTTTCATCGGACTTATAGGATAGCATCGACTGGTTCATCGTCAGCACAAGAAACCGATCCAAGGAGCCGTCAATTTGCGTCGCATCGACATTAGCGACGCTGAACATCGCTTCACCGAGCGCTTCAACTTCGTCGGGCTCCAGCCGTTCCAAGATTTGCGCAGCTTCCTCGTCGTTAAACAATAGCATCAATATAGCTGCGGTCTGGCGGCCAGTGATAAGCTCCAGCTGTCCGCTTTGTTCAGTAGAATCGATATCATCTTTTTCGTTGGCATCAGCCATTTGCGTCCTCCAATGCATCTGATTCTTTGAGCAATTCTTTCACAACCAGAGCCGCATGATCCGGGTTTTGCTTGACGAAGTTTTGGGTAAGGATTGCACGTTCTTGGTAGCTTTTTGCCGAAGTGATCATGTCGATGGTCACCGGCGGACCTAGCGCGCCAGCGGTTTGATTCTCCAATGGTCCACCGTCAACAGCGCCGCTTGGAGTATAGATTGCAGCGGCGTCGGGATTTTCCAAAGCGGCTGTCTGACCTGGATTGGGGAGCCGGGCTTTCTCGGAAGCCTGCCAACGTTTCAGGATAGGACGGCCAATGCCGAATATGATCAACAGGGCGACAACGAGCGCTGAGAGATTCCTCATAAGCATACTGAACCAGGAAGTTTCATACCAGATCTCTGTAAGCGGAGCGTCTGCGACTGCATTAAACCGACGCGCGGTGACCGCAATCTGGTCCCCCCTGTCGAGACTATAGCCAACAGTGCCTTTGATGAGTTTCTCAATCTCCTGGATTTCCTTAGGAGATTTTTTGTTTTTCAACGCCCGTTCGTCAATTGCAACTGCGACAGACAGCCGTGACACCTGCCCCGTCGCTTGATTGGTGACTGCTACTTCTCGGGCCAGCTCAAAGTTCCGGCGATATTCTTCACTGGTGCTTGTTGCTTCGGTGGCCCCGGCAGCTTGCTCAACACCGCCATCGGGTTGATCCGCAAACTCTGCAGCTTCAGCCGGCCGATTAGAGAGTGCGCCAGGAATACCGCCTGCACGGCCGCCGGCTCCACCAAACTCGTTCGACTTTTGGCCCTGTTCAGAACGCAGTACCGAACCATCGATAGGATAGGTTTCACTTGTCGCCTGTTTTTCATCAAAATTTACGTCTGCGGTAACTTCTGCAACAAAATTCCCTGGGCCTACGAGCGGCGTAAGCAAGCTGGCCAGCGACTGGCGATAACGGTCTTCGATTGCCGCCTTCACTTTAAGTTGTGCATCACTTCCCGGAGAAGCATCGTCGCCACTGCTTGACAGGAGTCTGCCGTTCTGATCGATCACAGATACGTTCGACGCCGAAAGCCCGGGAACCGAGCTAGCAACCAGGTTCAGGATCGCTTGTGTTTCTTTTTCATCCAGTCTCGCTGAGCTCGCAAGATGCAAAATCACCGAGGCGGAAGGCTCATTCCGATCGCGTAAGAATATGCTGGGTTGCTCGACAGCCAAATGAACCCGAGCCGACAAGACGCTATCGATCGCTTCGATCGATCGCGCCAGATCCATTTCCCGGGCATTGCGCAGTTTTTCTGATTCAACTGCCCGGCTTGCCCCCATTGGCATGGTCGACATAATAGTGTCGCCGCTCGGGGCTGATCTTGGCAACCCCTGCCCCGCTAATTCGATCTTGGCGGAATGATAATCTTCACGGCTGACCGTAAGCGTTCCGGTATCATCATCTACACCATAAGCAATATTGGCGACCTGCAGCGCTTGCATCACCGCTGATTTGTCATTGTCGGGCAAACCGCGGAACAGATCTCGTTGTGCTGGCTCGCGCAGAACCAGCCATACTGATATCGCGGCCAATACGACGGCCGACAACATTATGAGCGGCATAGCTCGTGCGATAGCGGGCTGTTTGAATATGGCCAGCAATGCGCCGAACGGCCCACCGGAATTGTCATTGCTACCATTAGGCGATAGCATTCCATTGGGGTTCGCGGGCGTCAACGCCTGGCCAGAAGATGATTGCTCGGCCATCTATTATACCGACATATTCATAATGTCTTTGTAAGCCGACAATAGTTTATTGCGGACCTGCAAAGTCGATTCAAAGCCGAGGGAGGCCTTATGCTTCGCCATCATTACGGCTGCGACGTCATTGCTTTCGCCCATCTGATAAGCTTTCGTTTCCTCATCTGCGGTCGTTTGAAGTTTATTGACTTCTTGAAGCGCACTGGTGAGTTGGGTCGAGAAGCTGTTGGGACCCGTTGTTTCTTTCGGAGCATTGGTTTGCCCCGGCCCGCCGATACCCGCGTTCTTCGCAATATCTTGCAGCGCGTTGTTCTGGTTAAGGATGGCATTCCGAGCGGCCATCAGGCTGTTCATATTGACGGAAGACATTTTCTATCTCCTTTCTATGCCGCGAGCGCGCGCATGTCGGCCATCCGATAACGCAATGTGCGTTCCGAGATACCGAGCTCTTTTGCAGCATCGCGACGATTGCCGTTTGTTTTCTCTAGGGTTTCGTTGATTGCTTCATATTCGACATTTTTCGAAATCGAGTGCAAATCACGGCCACGGATGAAACGCGAGGATGGCCTTGTTGAAACGTCATCCTGCTTCGGCGTCGCGGTCAGCCGCGCCCCTGAAAAGATAAGATCATCGGCCTCGATCCGTTCGCCGTCACACATTACAATCGCGCGCTGCAGGACATTGGACAGTTCCCGTACATTGCCCGGCCATTTATGTTCTTTGAGGCGTTGGATACAGCCTCGGGAAAGCGAGATGAATTTTTTGCTCCGCTTTTGGAAACCGATCATCATGAACGCAGCGATGGCGACGATGTCTGCAGGCCGGCTGGCGAGAGGGGTGAGCTCGACCGGCATAACGTTCAGCCGCCAGTAGAGATCTTCCCGGAAACGCCCTGCCCCGACTTCCAAGGCAAAATCACGGTTGGCTGCGCAAAATACGCGGACATCGATTTTTTCGTGACGCGAGGCACCGACAGGGAGGATTTCTCCTTCCTGGAGTACGCGGAGCAGCTTGGATTGGCTCTCAAGCGGCATCTCGGTAATCTCGTCGAGGAAAATTGTGCCGCCGTCGGCTTCTTTGAAGAGGCCTACCGCGCTGTTATAAGCGCCGGTGAAGGCTCCCTTCTTATGTCCAAACAAAATGGACTCGATCATGGACTCGGTAATTGCGGCACAGTTTACGGTGACAAACGGTTTGTTCGCCCGCTCACTATTTTCGTGAATGAATCGAGCCATGCCTTCTTTGCCGGTACCGGTCTCGCCGGTAATCATGACATTGGCATCGCTGCGCGCCACACGGGCGGCATATCTATATAAGGCTATAGAGTTAGGGTCGGCAAAAGCTGGCCCCTTGCCACCGCGCATCGATTCAACAATCAAGGACAGACCAAATTCTCTGTCCGCATTGCCGAATTCAATACGCAGTGGATGGCTGAGGTTAGCCGGAACGAAGTGGAATGGCCCATCGCGGTAAACCACGACCGGATCTTTTGCTCCTCGACATTCACCTTTGGATGCTTCGCGAGTAGTGTGGGGTAATTGCGCTGCAGTCGGTGAATGATCGGAGGCCGAGTGAATCGTATCAACACTCGCTAGCAAATCGACAAGTTCTGGAAACCTAGAGACCAGGCTAGGGTTCAGTTTATCATTGATCATGGCCATTCCCTCACGTTAGTAAATCAAGCACTCGATCTAATTCCAAGCGCTCGCCAACTACTTTGCAATGGCCGTGCCAGTTTCAGGAACGGCAAAAAACTGCCGATCGTCCTCATCTTAAACTGTCGGAAATTCGTCATCGGTGTCGGAAAGTGGACACTCTCAGAGCGACTTGTCGGAAACCCGACACTTTTCTCGCTTAATTAAAATTACGGTCCGCCGTTAACTCCTTCGAGGCCGCTTCATCTAACGAGGTGACCCAATAGATGAACCGAATTTAGGTTAACTGTGAAAAGGACGACACCATGACTGTAATAGGAACAAACGTTTCGGCCCTCCGTACAAGCTATGCTGCAAACCAAGCTGAAATGGGCCTTGCTAAATCTATCGAACGCCTTTCAACCGGCAAACGCGTAAACTCTGCTGCTGATGATGCTGCTGGTAATTCGATTGCCACACGTATGACGTCGGAAGTTCGTGGCCTGAACATGGCTATCCGTAACTCCAATGACGGCATTTCGGCGGCCCAAACCGCAGAAGGCGGAATGAACGAAATCACCAACATGCTGCAACGTATGCGTGAACTGTCTGTCCAATCTGCCAACGGCACGCTCTCCTCTGGTGACCGTACCAACCTTCAGACCGAAGTTACCGCTCTGATTGCACAGATCGGTGATGTTGCATCGCGAACGACTTTCAACGACGTAAAACTGCTTGATGGTACCAACGCCTCGATCGCCATCCAGACCGGCAGCGATGCAAGTCAAACGGTGTCCATCGGATTGACCAATGTGGGCGCAACGGCACTGGGCGTTAATGCACTCGACATTAGCACGGACACCGGCGCAACCGCCGCATTGACCGCGCTGGATAGTGCACTGGATACGATCACGACCGCCCAAGCTACGCTGGGTGCTTCGCAGAACCGCTTGCAAACCACGGTGTCCAACCTGTCCGATCGAGTTGCCAACATCACAGAAGCACGATCGCGCATCATGGACGTCGACTTCTCGGCGGAAACCACTCAGCTGGCTAAAAACCAGATCCTGAGCCAGGCTTCCACGGCGATGTTAGCGCAGGCTAACCAGTCTCAGCAGTCTGTACTAAGCCTGATCCGATAAAATCTGATTAGACCAGCATGAGAAAGCCTCTTCCTTCGGGAGGAGGCTTTTTCTGTTTGTCAAAACCGAATATCTTCTCGCAAATAGATGTATCGAAAGAGTTTATTTCTCGGTCATTGCAAATTGCAATTTCTCCAGTGCACGCTTTTTGATCTGACAAATCCGCACGGAAGATACGTCAAGGATCGCACCGATCTCATCGAGCTGCATTTCCTCCACGAAGTAGCAATTGAGCACAAGTTGCTCGCGCTCGTTCAACTGCTTCAATTTGGAAGATAGCAATTCTGCCATCTGCGACTTTTCCAATATCTGATGCTGATCATCTTCCTGATCTGTGAACCAGCTGCTGGAATCGCAATAGACTTCATCCAGTGAGCCCAGGTGGACATCGATCGCCCGATCGGTATTTTTGCGAAAATCAGCGGGATCCATATCCATTGCAACGGCCAGTTCTGACTCATTGGGTTCTCTCCCCAGTTCCTGCACCAGCTTATCTCGATACCGGCGTACTTTCTTGTGCCAGTCTACCGATGTTCGGCGAAGGTTGCAGGTTGACCTCAAATCATCGATCATTGCCCCGCGCACACGCACATAAAGATAAGTGCTAAAACTATGCCCCTGGTCGACATATTTCTTGGCCGCCTCAACCATTGCCACAAGCCCGACCTGGATGAGGTCTTCGATCTCCATTTGATCAGGCGCGAATGATTTGACCTGCCAGGCAATCTTCGTGACCAGAGACTGATTCTCCTCGATCAACCTGGTTTCATTTATTTTCATCGCGCTATAGGCTTGTGATGCGCGGTTTTTTGTTTTCAACATATCCTATTCCCGATCATTTTCAGTTATGGTTTGCATCTGTGACAGCCATTGTCTGGCTGGATTGCGGAACCCCGATTTTGGTCAGCACTTCGATGGATTTATCGTCCGGTAGTTCTTGGTATGAAAGTACGGTCAAGTCCGGGAACCGCTGTTTGAGCAGCGCGCCGAGCGGCCGTCGCACGATGGGCGAAGTGATTAGCGCTACGTTGCGCGCTTCGAGCGGCAAGATACGTGCAGCTTCATCCACCGCTTCGATTATTTTCTGCGCCAGCTGTGGTTCGATCGGATAGTTGGCATCTTCGCCCACCTTCAAAGCCTTGACCAACAAGTTTTCGAGTTCAGCATCCAAAGTCACAACTGGAAGCGGGAGACTGATCGGGACCATCGTTTGCACGATCAGATTGCCAATTTTTTGCCGGATCGCATCAACCATCTTTGGCGTTTCACTATGCATGCTGGAGGCTTCCAGCATGGCGAGACAGATCTGCTGGAAGTCTTTGACCGGCACTTTGTCGGCAAGCAGGTCACGACATATTGCAGTGATGGCATATAGCGACAAGGGTTGCGGTGTGAGACTGTCAACCAGCTGCGGCGAAGATTCCTTGAGGAAGTCGAGCAGCTTCTGCGCTTCATCCATACCGAATAGCTGCGCCGCATTGCGCCGGACAACGTCGTTGAGATGGGTCGCGATCACGGTCGGGGCATCTACAACGGTATAGCCTTCAGCAATTGCCTGAGATTTTTTGTCGGCGCTGATCCAGATTGCATCCATCCCGAACGTCGGATCTTTGCAAGGCCGTCCTTCGATCACCGAATCCACATGACCGTCATCAAGCGCGATAAAATCATTGGGCCAGACGGTGTCTTCACCAAGAACCATGCCACCCATCATTATCCGATAGCCATTGGGTTCCAGTGACAGATCGTCTTTGATCCGGACAAGCGGAATAACAAAACCCAGCTCTTTGGAGATCTGGCGACGGATACCGGTAATCCGTTTCATTAACGGCGCGCCCTTGCGGTCTTCAACCAGCGGAACAAGACCATATCCAATTTCGATACCGAGGCGTGCCTTTTCGGAAACATCCTCCCAGTCAATCTGCTCTGGGTTTTTCTCTTTGACGGGTTCAACGACCGTGACCACCGGCTTGGGTTTGCGGATCAGATAGAAAGCAAGTCCGCCCGCAACCGCCGCTGCCGACAGAACGATAACGTGGGGCATACCCGGGAGAATGCCGAGGATCGTCAATATGACAGCAACGGGAACCCACGCCGCTCCCGAACTGAATTGGCCGGTGACCTGGTCGGCTAGATTCTGAGCCGAGGAAACCCGTGTGACAATGGCTGCGGCAGCGATCGAAAGGATCAGGGCCGGCACCTGTGCAACCAGAGCATCGCCGATCGCGAGCATCGAGTAGGTGCTTGCCGCTTCACCAAAGGAAAGTCCATGGGTCGTCAAACCCAATACGATACCACCGATGATGTTGACCGCGAGGATAAGGACCCCGGCAACGGCATCGCCTTTTACGAATTTCGAAGCACCATCCATCGAACCGTAAAAATCCGCTTCGGTCGCGACTTCGGACCGTCGTTCCTTTGCTTCTTCGGGGGCGATAAGGCCGGCGTTCAAGTCAGCGTCAATCGCCATCTGTTTGCCAGGCAAGGCATCGAGTGTGAAACGCGCGGAAACTTCGGAAACCCGTCCTGCACCTTTGGTGATAACGATCAAATTGATGATCATCACGATACAGAACACAAATATACCGACCACATAATTGCCGCCGAGCAACAATCCGCCAAAGGCCTCGATAATCTGCCCCGCGGAATCGCCGCCCGAATGGCCTTCCATGAGCACCACCCGGGTCGAGGCAACATTCAACCCCAATCGCAAAAGCGTGGCGAAGAGCAGCACCGTAGGGAAGCTTGAGAAATCGAGTGGCTTGGTTGCGTTGAGCGCAACCATCAGGATCGCCAGCGAGAGCATGATATTGGTGATAAATCCGATATCCAACAAAATGGTCGGCAGCGGTAGCACCATGAAGATGACCAGCAAAAGCGTTGCCATCGGGAGCAGTCCCGATTTCAGATGGCCTGCAATTTTGTCCAGAGCGAAAATATTTTGTATCATGTTCTATTATAATCCCAGTGAGGCGAGCATCAGATAAGCGACCCGAGCCTGTTCATCGAATGGCTTGGACTTTTCTGAATTGCTCTGATCATTGATGTGGTTTTTTGCGATCCGGAGATAATCCGCTGGTTGAACCATCGGCATCGGCTTTTGCGACTGCGGCAAATTATTTCCACCCGTCGGAAAACTTTTGCCGTTTCCTGCCGACGCAGATGCATCTTCGAGCTTTTTGGCAAAGAGGTTCCTGATATCCTGAAAGCTCCGGGCGCCGCCCGATTGGTTATAGAATATCGAACGATTGGATTGAGCGGCATTCGCAAAAGACGGTGCTGCCGGTGCGTGGGGATTTGCGTCCAACGAGTTCAAGAATTTGCCAGCGCCTGCTGGGCCGAGGAAGTGCGCGAGATACAAGTCTACCGGCGCAGGTTCCCGTCCAATCCGTTTCGCCAGATAGGCACTATTGTCTCGGGCGAACTCTCCGGCCAGATTGGCCGAAAGTGCGGGATCATTTCTTAATGCAAGAATGTTTGATTTCTGGGATTCGTCAGCAATGACATACTTGCCATTCCGGTTTCGGGAAATTGCATCTTGTGCCCATCCCAGGCCATATTCATCGCCTTTTTCCTCGACGAGACCGAGCCAAGTTTGTTCAACAAACTGGTATAGGCCGGTTGCGGAAGATGTGCTTGCCTTAGCATCGGGGCGCATCCCGCTTTCGAGCTGCGCCTGCGCCATCAGATATTTGAAATCAACGCCCGTGCGCTGCGCTGATTGCGCAATCACGTTCGGCAAACTGCGCCGGTCTTGGCTTTGAATGATGGATAGGTTTGACATGTCTTGCTCGAATTCTCCTTCCAAAGAGAAAAGCAATGATCATGCCAACAGTCAGATTCTGTGGATGTTTACCGAATTAATATCCGGTTCGGTCGCGTTTAGCGCCCCTTTACTGCATTTGAATAGGTGTCTGCCTGATTGGCACGCCACCCCGACAATAGCTGCAACCTAGACGAGCTATGGTCTCTCAAGAAACGCAGACGGTAAATTGATGCCTGCATCAATTCGTCAACTTCAGCCATCAGCGGCCGTAGATATCGATCGACATCAGTCCGTTCCAATGTACCCAGCGCCGAAACTGCCCTGCCGAGTTCTTTGCTGGCTTGAAAAATAGCATCGCTGTCATGTCCATCCAGTGCGGACACCAGACTATTTTGCGAATTTCGAAAAGCTTCTACTTTCTGGTTCATTTTTTTGCTTCCACGCCGAGCACGCCTGCATCAAGCATCTTTGCGGCCAAAGCGTCGGTATCAACCTTATAGCCGCCCGAGGTGATCTGCTGTTTAATATCGGAGACCTTCTGCGCATCAAATGGTGGTTTTTCGGCCGCCAACTTTGAAGCCGTTGTCGAGATCGCGCTCGGTACAGGCTCTTTACCGGGGTCTGTAGGGCCCGCCAGAGATTTTACCGCAGCTTCGTTCAAAGCCGGACGATCCAATCGCGTATTAATCGCTGAATAGCTATCAACAGGTTTCATATCACTACATCCTTACTGCGCCACATTAGCAAATTTGAAGTTTCCGTATCATGTCCGGTGGCACTTCTAACTTCTTTCATATTGATTTACGGCCTGTTGGGGAAAAATTAAGTTCTTTCCCAATTATTTTTTCAAGGCGTCATTTCCACTTCACCCGCACCCGAAACCCTGGCCATTAATTCCTTGGATTTCCGATCGGACCGGACAGGAATATAGTCTCCCATCGCACCGCTCTCTTGCGCGATAACACCATAGCTGATGCTAAAGTTCGAGCGCCGAATAACTAGCGTGACCGGCTGATTGCGTTTTATCAATGGTTCTGTAGAACCGGCACCGTCTTGGCTACTGCTATTGCCGCCAAGCCGGATCGGAACAAAAATCCTCCACCCGAGATTGCGGCAACTGACCTGCAACGCATTCCGGTTCGTCTCGGATATCTCTACTGCATTTGCACATCGTTTGAGTTTAAGCCTGGAATCTATCGCTGCATGGGCGCCGCCTGCATCGCCCACATTTGCCCCCAAATGCGCCGCGACCTGTCGATCCAGCAATGTGGTATCTTCAAACGGTGCAGCCGCACCCATGGACAAGATGGAAACTATCGGCAGTAGAAAATGATAATGGGGCATCTAATTGGTTCCTATTCTATAATCGAACGAACCATGCAGATATCATACCAGTTTCGCATTTAACCTTGAGCGAGCCCAATCAATCCGCTTCGCGCGAGAGAAAAGTCAATTTCACGCCTTGTTTCTCGGCAGGCTTGGACACAAGTTTATCGGGGACCTTCAAAATAATCTCCATGCCGTTCTGGCCTGCCGTTTCAAACGCATCTGCGATAGCTGCTGATCGCGCAGAAACTGTTTCCCACTGACGGAGGCGAGAACCGTTTTGGATTTCTGGAGCTGCAGCGACTTCGATGATCAGCAATTGCTTTGGCTGATCGACGAGAATTCTCGCGATCTCTGTTTTGGCAAAATCCGAAAGCATCGCATTGCTGTCACCAAAAAAATCCGCCTCCGCATAATCGTACGAACCGAGCACTAGATTGGTCGATGCATTTGCTGCGGCCAGCTTTCTTTGGGTTTCAGTATCCGCAATATTTACAAAATGCGTATAGGCAAAAGCGCTGAGCAACATAAGCGCCAGGTCAAGAAAGGACAAAGTGGTGCGACCGGAGTTCATCGATCAGGCGACCCTCTTTGTTGGGTTCGCCGGCACAAAATGCACAGGCGCAACGGCGGAAAGCTCCCGTATCGCGATGTCGATCGTATGCTGAACCACCTTGGATCGATAGGTATTCAGTATTTCTGCTCTAGTATGCAGACGCACATGGATCGGGAAGGCTATTATATGGGAAATAAAGAGACCATATAGACTGGTAAGCAATGTAAAGCTCATCGCCGGCCCCATCTTCAATGGATCGATGCCGGTGGCAAATAGCTGAATCAGACCTGTAATGGTTCCGATGAGGCCGATTGCCGGTGCTATTTCCGCCGCTGAAAGCCAAAAGCTAGCGGACATATTCTCTTTGGTTTGCGCAGAATGTTCCTCCAGGCGGACCCATTCTTCGAAATCTTTCGAATCTTTTGCATTGACGAGATAACCGAGAATACGGAGCACAAATGGATCCTGGCTACGCACGATTTCCAATCCTGCAAGCCCCTGCTCTCTTAGGGTAAAATCTATTCTCCGACACATATAGGTCGCATTTTCTCCGCTTTCCTCGAACGGATTTCTACCGCAATTGGCAAGTGCCGCGAAAGCCCTGACTATGGAATGACGGCCACTTTGCACCCAAGCCATCGCTAGGACGCAGCCAAGAACTACGCTGAATAATACTGGATCGAAAAACCGCCAGATGTTCGTCAATAGAATGTCCATAGTTCCCAATCCTGAATTAACCGGCAAAAAATTGCCGGTCAGCGGCAGAATTTTGCCGGTCAGGCAAAACCCAAGATAACCCGCCTGCAAATATTGGGGACAACCCATGAAAACCGGCAGTTTCGGAGCCACCCGAGTAAGTTGGCACACCCTTTGCATCGTCATCCTCGAGTACGCCAATAGCGGTGTATCTCATGAACAAGAACGGTCATCGGACCAGTTTCTTAATACGGGATTAGACAAGATGCCTAGTTTGGATCAGATATTTGCTTTGAACGGCGGTGCGTTACAGCTCCGCTCTCAGCGCCTCAATATGCTGGCGTCAAATATCGCAAATGCTTCGACGCCTGGATATAAGGCGAAGGACCTCGATTTTGACCTGGCGATGAAGCAGGCGCAAAATGGCGGTTCGCTCAATCAGGCCATGAGTGATCACACCGGTTACCGGGTTCCGCTGCAACCATCAGCGGACGGCAACACAGTGGAACTTTCCGTAGAACAAACACTCTTTGCTGAAAATGCCATTCAATATCGCACGACACTGTCTTTCCTACAGGGGCAAGTGTCTTCAATTCGGCGCGCCTTGAAAGGGGAATGAACATGGGTAGCATGAACGTCTTTGATGTAGCCGGCAGAGCAATGTCTGCGCAGATGGTCCGGTTAAACACCACCGCGTCCAATCTGGCCAATGCCCGCACGGACTACGCCAGCGAGAATGAAGCCTATCGCGCTATGCGCCCGGTTTTTCGTTCAGTGGTCGAGGATAATCTCGCCACAGTCGACGTCGAGCGCATCGTTCAAACCGATGCTGCACCACAGCGACGGCACGATCCGACAAATCCGATTGCGGATGAACAAGGTTATGTCTGGGAGGCCGCCGTCGATGAAACAGCCGAGCTGATCGACATGCTCGAAACAGCCCGAAATTACCAAAATAATGTGCAGGTTTTACAAACCGCAAAATCTTTAATTCTTGAAACAGTGAGGAATCAATAATGAACATTGCACCAGAAATTTTCCAGAAACCGGTCACAAATATCACCGGCCTCTCTCAAGCACAGCCGGAAAACGCAAAAGGTGACAATAGCCTCGATCAAGATTCCTTTCTGCGCCTGATGACGACCCAGTTGAAATTCCAGGACCCGTTCGACCCGCTCGACAACCAGGCGATGGTGGCACAACTGGCACAATTTTCGAGCGTTGCCGGCATCTCCGAGATGAAACAGTCTCTTTCGGATATCGCCTCTATCTTGGGCAATAATCGTCTCTCAGACGCCAAGGAATGGATTGGCCATTCGGTCCTCGTTGCCGGGAATATTTCGGTCGCAGGCAAAGACGGTCAATATGCCGGTGAATTCGAACTGAACCAGGCGACCGAAAATCTCTCGATCGACTTGCTTAACGAAGCCGGTGAAATCGTGATGTTTGTCGAACTTGGCAAGCAGGAAGCCGGTCCGGTGGAGTTTAACTTCGACAGCCAGGATGAAGCCGGCAAGCCGCTTGATCAGGGACGCCTGCGCGTTCGAGTCAACGGCGGATCGGTGACTAACCTGGCAACTTGGGTGCCTGTAGCTTCGGTAAAAACAACCGAAGGCAACGGACCTCCCATTCTTGTCACACCCATCGGCAACGTGTTCCCCGCCGAGGCGCTCAAAATCGGTTAATTCTCGCCTTCCGAACACCAATTCACAACCGGAGAAGATTTTATGTCATTCTTTACCTCACTAAGCGGCCTGAAAGCGGCCCAGACTGATCTGAATGTTATTTCGAATAATGTCGCCAACACCAATTCTACCGGCTTCAAGAAAAGCCGAGCTCAATTTGGTGACCTTTTCGCCGCCGCTCCTACCCAGCAAACAAAATCCGTTGCGGGCCAAGGCACGCGACTGAATGGAATAACGCAGCAATTTACGCAGGGTACATTGCAGTCAACCGACAAAACATTGGATTTGGCCATCGCCGGCGACGGTTTTTTCGCCGTGAAAGGCCAGCCGCCACGCCAGGATACGACTTTTACCCGTAACGGCGCATTTTCGGTAAACAACAATCGCGAAGTCATTGATACCATTGGCTCGAAAGTACAATTGCTGCCAGTCGATGCCAATGGTGTGGCCACTAGCACTACTGCCGCCGACATGTTCGACTTTGTTCTGCCAGCTTCAGACCCCTCCGATCCGGCAGCGCTTCTGGCTAACATATCGATCAATAACGAAGGCGTTGTTTCGGCGACATTTTCCAATGGCAACCAGATGAATGTTGGCGCCCTTGCAATGGCAAGTTTCTCAGCCATGGAAGGCCTTCGTCCGGTAGGCGACGCCCATTGGCAGTCGACCGGCGATTCCGGTCCGGCACAGATTAACCAGGCAGCTAATGGTCCTCTGGGACAAGTCCGCTCGGGCTCTCTGGAACTGGCAAACGTCGATATCACTGAAGAGCTGGTCTCGCTGATTTCCGCACAGCGCAATTTCCAGGCCAATGCGCAAGCTATCGAAACATCCAATACCCTTACCCAGACGATCATAAATCTTCAGATCTAATTTCTGATCAGCTGAAGGAATGAACCATGGATAAGCTTGCATATACAACGGTCAACGCGATGAAATCGCTGATGCACCGGCAAACCGCCATCGCGAATAATATGGCCAACTCGGAGACTGTCGGGTTCAAATCCGACATGGTCTCGGCAAAGGCCCAATATTTGAATGGTCCGGGCCACAACAGTCGCGCAATGTCTGTCGACCGGGATATGCAGGCAGATATGAACGGGGGGGCGATTACAAAAACCGATCGTCCCCTCGACATTGCCCTAGAGGGCGATGCAATGCTCGCGGTGCAGGATGCCGATGGCAAAGAAGCATATACCAAGCGGGGAGATCTGAAAATCAACCCGTCGGGTACGCTGCTTACCGGCGATGGCTTCCCAGTCCTTGGCGACAGTGGCCCGGTCACCCTACCCCCCTCTGAGCGTGTAGACATCGGCTCGGACGGTACGATTTCATATGTGCCGGTCGGTGGAGACCCAACCCAGCCGCTGCAACTCGGTAAGCTGAAATTGGTCAGTGTTACCGGCAGTCAAATATCAAAGGGTGCAGATACACTCTTCCACGTAGCTGACGATGGCACTTTGCCGGTTGATGACAACGCAAAGGTCATTTCGGGAGCTCTGGAAGGTTCGAACGTCAATATGACCAGCGCTCTGGTCGACATGATCGAGACAAGCCGCGCTTGGGAAACCCAGGCAAAGTTGCTCAAAACCGCAGAAGATCTTGATGATAGCGGCGCAGGAATAATGTCGCTGCCGCAATGATAACCGGATGCAGGAGAAGAAAAGATGACTAATGCCGCCCTACAAGTTGCGCGCACCGGACTGGACGCGCAAAATACCAAGATGCGCGTGATCGCCAACAATCTGGCGAACGTAAACACAACCGGATTCAAACGGGATCGGGCAGATTTTGCAACTCTTGCATATCAGAATGTCGTAACCCCCGGCGCGCCTTCGGATGCACAGAATCGCTATGCTAGCGGAATTCAATTGGGAACCGGCGTCAGGCTTTCAGGCATCGGCAAGATCGACACCCAGGGCACTTTGCAAAATACCGAAAATGCCATGGATCTGGCGATCGAAGGCGCTGGTTATTTCCAGGTCGAAAGGCCGGATGGAACAACCGGCTACACGAGGGCCGGCAATTTCAGCCTGACCGCCGAAGGCAATATGGTCACGAGCGATGGTCTGCCGCTGGTACCCGCGATCCAGGTCCCGCAAGGTGCCACAGCAGTAACCATAGGCACCAACGGTACCGTTTCCGCGACGGTGCCGGGGCAGACCGAGGCCAGCGAGCTCGGACAGATTGAACTCGCGAATTTTACCAATCCGGCAGGTCTACTTTCGGTTGGCAATAACATTCTGACCGAGACGGCGGCAAGCGGCGCCCCACAAGTGGGGCAAGGCGGCCAAGAGGGTCTTGGTAATATACGCCAAGGCGCACTCGAAGGCTCGAACGTCAATATTGTCGAAGAACTGGTCAACATGATCGAGACGCAGCGCGCTTACGAGGTCAACTCAAAAATGATCTCGGCGACCGATGACATGCTGCAATTCGTGAACCAGCAACTCTAATTCTAACGCAAGAAAGAAGCCCATCAATCATGACATATAGAGCGTTTTCAAATAGAAGCCTGCTGATCGGCGTGGCACCATTTCTGCTCGTCGGTTGCATGGGCTCGACTTCCAGCATCTCGGCGCAAGAATTTGCGCCCGTCACGGCCGCACCGCGGCCCGAGCCCGCAGCCGCCAACGGAGCGATATTTCAAGTAGCCTCTGGCTATTCGGCCCTGACAAACGGATCGCGAGCAAGCCGGAAGGGCGATATAATCAGCATATTGCTCGTTGAGAAAACCCGCGCTTCAAAATCCAATAGTGCATCCAAAGACCGTGATGGCGGGTTTTCTCTATCACCGCCGACAACCGGCCTTTTCTCGCTATTTTCGTCCAGCGATGTAGCGACGGGCGGATCCCAGAATTTTTCCGGTACCGGCAGCGCCGACCAGTCAAACAGCCTGCAGGGACAGATCAGCGTTACCGTGGCGGAAAGCTATCCTAACGGGACTATGCTGGTCCGCGGTCAGAAACTGACGTCGTTAAACCGGGGCGACGAACACACCCAGTTTAGCGGATTAATTCGTGCCATCGATGTGTCCGCCGACAATACTATTCCGTCCACGAAGGTGGCGGATGCACGGATCATTTATGGCGGAACCGGCGAAATCGCTTCGGCGAGCAAACAGGGTTGGCTGCAGAAATTCTTCTCCTTCATCTCGCCATTTTAGCCCCAGGGATAAAAGATCACATGACCCAATCATCAAGAATTCTCCGGTCAATAAAATGGCTAGCGACATTTTTCGCACTGGTGTCGGCGGCTGTGGTTGTCACCCAGCCGGTGCAGGCTGAACGCATCAAAGACATCGGGACCTTCGCCGGCCTGCGAACCAACCAGCTGGTTGGCTACGGGGTCGTTGTGGGGCTCGCCGGAACCGGCGACGACAGTCTGGAATATGCAACAGTTGGCCTGAAAGGTGTAGCGAACCGATTTGGCCTGACCCTGCCCCCTGGAGTCAATCCGGCTTCCAAAAATGCCGCAGCGGTGTTGGTCACGGCAGAAATGCCAGCATTCGCAAAGCCCGGCCAACGCCTGGACATTACCGTATCGGCGATCGGTAAAGCCAAGTCGTTACGCGGCGGTACGTTGATTTTGATGCCGCTCTTTGGTGCCGATCAACAGATTTATGCCATGGCTCAGGGCAACCTCGCGGTTGGTGGCTTGGGCGTATCCGCTGCGGATGGTTCAAAACTCACCGTTAATGTTCCTTCGGTAGGGCGCATCCCCGGCGGTGCTTCGATAGAAAGAACCGTTGCAACCGGATTTGAAAGCGAACCATTTCTCAGCTTCAACCTGACCGATGCCGATCTAACCACTTCCTTGCGCGTCGCCGACGCTATCAACGAAGCGTTGCAGTCGCAGCAGGCAATTGCCGCTGATGCCGTAACGGTCCGGATCGCCGCACCGCTTGGCGCACAGGAACGCGTGATATTGATGGGCAAGATTGAAAACCTGATCGTCAAACCTGCTGATGCGCCGGCCCGGATCATCGTCAATGCGCGAACCGGAACGGTCGTCATCAACGGCGCGGTTCGGATTGGGCCAGCAGCGGTAAGTCACGGAAAGCTCACCGTTCGCGTAGAAGAAAATCCGACCGTTGTGCAACCCGCACCGTTGAGCCGCGGACAGACCGCCGTAGAACAAAATAGCGATATCACCGTCGATGAACCGAGCAACCGGGCTTTCGAAATTGGACGGCGTGCATCGCTCGCGGAAATTGTCGAGACTATTAATTCTTTGGGAGTTCCACCGTCTGACTTAACAGCAATATTGGAGGGTTTGAAACAAGCCGGCGCATTGTCAGCAGAATTGATCATCATATGACCGTTATTTTATCCCCTTCACATGTCGCACCCACATCTTTGGGTTCGACCAGTCCTGCCGCCGATAAACGACAGGATGAAATCAAATCCATGGCCGCTGATTTTGAAGCGATATTTGTTCGACAAATGCTGAAAACAATGCGGACATCCTCTCTTGGAGAAGGTCTGTTCGACGGCCAGGGAACCGAGCAGTTTCGCGATATGCAAGACGCAAAAGTCGCCGAATCGATGGCGCAAAAGGGAGTGTTCGGCATAGCCCAGCTGCTCGCTCGCCACGTGGAGAACCAGGATGACTGACCTTCTGAACATTGGACGAGCCGCATTAAAAGTGAACGCCAGAGCATTGGAGGTCGTTGGAGCGAACGTCGCCAATGCAGAGAATCCCGATTATGTCCGGAAGACCCTCAACGTCGGGGACACGGCAGGCTATAGCGCCATCAGTCCACTTTACAAAAACCAAACCGGTCTCGGCGGCGTCGAGGTCAATAGCATGTCCCGTTCCAGCGATCAGTTCCTCGAAGCGGCAACTCGACAAACCGGCGCAAGCCGTGTGAGTGGGGAAGTTCTCGTACAATGGCTCAATCAGGGAGAAATTGCGCTTTCCAACAATGATCTCGACATTGGAGCTCAATTGACTCAACTATTCGGTACGGCCGAAGAACTCTCCGCAGTACCGTTTGAACCGGCGTTACGGAGTCAATTCATTGGTGATGTCGAAGCTACCGTTCAACGATTCAACCAGACTTCGCTCAATCTAACTTCGACGATTACACTGATCAACGGCGCTGCTTCCCAAGAAGCGGAAGAGCTGAACGACGCGTTGAACCAACTCGCCGCGGTAAACCAAAAGTTGCGTCCGATGCAAACGGGTACGGGTCAGCACGCTGCTTTGCTCGACAGCCGGGATGCTGCTTTGGCGGTTATAACCGAAAAGCTCGACGTTCAGATAAATTTTGGCAATAATGGTACCGCAGATATTACCCGCAACGGAACCAGTCTGCTAACGTTCAATGCAGTAAGCCCGGTGACCTTTGTCGCCAATGCGGGTGGAAGCTTTGATATCGAAATTGGCGGAACGGTTCAGGCCGCCCCGAGCAATGGAACGCTGGGCGGGCTACATCGTGCACAATCGAAGCTGGTCAACGTTAGCAATGATCTGGACAGCTTGGCGGTGCAATTTGCGAATGAAATCAACGGATGGCAAGCCAATGGGCGGACCGATGCTGGGGTGGCTGGCGCAGCGATCGTTGCCCACAGTGGTACCGCAGCGAGCCTGTCGGCTACAGGGCTGTCAGCAGACGCTCTTGCTTTGGCCTCCCCGGCAGGTGTGGCAAATGGTAATATTCTCGCGTTCGTAGACTTGCGTACGGCGACCGGTACCGAACAAGGTTATGAAAAACTGGCAATCGGTCAAGCGCAATCTTTGCTGACCGCTCGCAGCGAAAGCAAAGCTGCGACCGCATTCGACCGGGCCACCCGCGAAGCGCGTGACAATATTTCGGTCGTGGATCTTGATCGCGAAGCAGCGGACCTTATCCGTCTGCAACAATCTTACGAAGCTGCCGCGCGCGTCATTCAAGTCGCTCGGGAAACGATGCAATCCGTATTGGCGATCTTCTAGTTGATCGTCGCAGAGGAAAAAACATGGAATCGATAAACCGGAACAGGCCCAATGATGGCATTCAAAAGCAATCAGAACTGTCGACGCTTATCGGCAAGACACAAGAATCCATAGCAAGCGGCAAAAGCTTTTCACGGCCGTCAGAGGCGCCTTCCAGTTGGCTGGAAATCTCCAGCCTGGGTCGCAAGGCCGCCATCGAAGATTCTTGGCTCAACAATATCGGTCGAGCCGCCATTATGGCACAGCAAGCGGAATCCTCACTCGACACGATTGCCAGCGGCGCCATCCGCGCCAAGGAGCTGGTGATCCTGGCCAATAACAGCACTCTTTCTGCAACCGACCGTGATGTGATAGCGCTCGAACTCGAAAGCCTTCGCGACCAGTTTAAACAGCTTGTACAAGCGAAAGATAGCTATGGGGGTGACCTATTCCACACCGGTGATCCTATTAAAATGAGGGTCGACGCCAATGTTTTGGTGACGCCGTCACCCAATCTCCAGTCCGTTGCGCTGTCAATTGACGTCGATGGTGGCACCAGTGACCTTGATACAATAATGGATGACATGATCAACGCGGTGCGGACCGGCACCACCGCGGACAGAGCCACCCAGCTCGGTCGCACCGATTCATTGGTCAACCATTTCTCGAACTTGATCGCTAATCAGGGGTTGCTGGTCAATCGCCTCGATCAACAAGAAGACCGACTGCAAAAATCACAGCTCACGTCGACCGAACGGCGATCAGTGCTTGAAAACACCGATGTCACAGAAGCAATTTCACGGTTCCAATCACTGTTGGTCAACCTGGAAGCAGCGCAAAGACTCTATGCTCAATCCAACAGCACGTCTCTGATCCGACTGATCGGCTAAAGCGGACGGTTTAGAGTTATTTGGCACTTAACCAAACGCCATTTCTTCCGTTCACCATAACAATGTTTGCTCCTTCCATCGGCTGGGAAAAGAGCAGGCCTCACGATCCGGGTACGATGATGGGGAATTGATATATGTTTGCCGCAATTGGTATAGTTGTTCTGCTCGTCATGGTTTTTGGCGTATTCACGTTGTCGGGCGGAGATATGGGTGTGGTTTTGCACGCTCTACCAATCGAAATGGGCATCATTGGCGGGTCCGCCGTTGGCGCACTGATCATCGGCAACTCAGGTGCACAGTTAAAAGCACTCATGGGTGGCTTCGGCAAAGTTTTCAAAGGTCCGACCTACGTCAAGCAGGACTTCATGGATTGTATCCTTCTAACTTCCAAGCTGACCAAAATTCTCAAGAGCGAAGGCCCGGTAGCACTGGAGCCACATATCGAGGATCCTCAGTCTTCGCCGATCTTCAGCGAATATCCGAAACTGCTCAAAGACCAGACGCTGGTCCACCTTATCGCGGATAGCCTGCGCCTCGTCGTGGTGTCTTCCGGAACTCTCGATCCATATGCCGTCGAAGACGTGATGGATCAAAGCATAAAAACCCATCATCACGAGGCCATCGGGCCTGCTGATAATCTGCAAAACCTTGCCGATGCTTTGCCGGCTCTCGGGATTGTTGCAGCCGTTCTCGGCGTCGTCAAAACCATGGGTGCCATCGACCAGCCGCCGGCTATTCTGGGCGGGATGATCGGCTCCGCTTTGGTCGGGACCTTTTTGGGCGTTCTGCTGGCTTATGGTTTTGTCGGGCCAATGGCCCTTCGCGCGCGTTCGGTCATCGAAAGTGACGGTACCATCTATCAAGTGGCAAAGCAGATCATCATCGCCAGCCTGCATGGCCATCCGCAACCGTTGATCATCGAAGCAGCTCGCACCAGTTTGCAGCATGCCAACCAGCCAAGCTTTGCCGATGTTTTTGATGCGATAAGGGCACGTTGATCAATGGCAAAGAAAGCTGATGCGGGTTCAAATCAACCGCCGATCATTGTTAAAAAAATTATCATGGAGCAGCATGCCGGCCATCATGGCGGTGCCTGGAAAGTGGCCTATGCCGATTTCGTCACAGCGATGATGGCGTTCTTTCTGCTTATGTGGCTGCTTGGTGCCACCGACGAGAAACAGCGCAAGGGACTGGCGGACTATTTCGCTCCAACACTTGTCCAGATGCGGCAGGAGAGCGCGGGTTCAGACGGAATATTTGGTGGAGATTCACTGACCGCTCAAGATAATTATCCTCACGGAGCGACTCAAACCGGCACCCAATCGATGACCATTCCGCGCGATGCGACAGGCACCGCGAATGACAAGGGCAAGAGCAGCACCAACGACAAGAAAATGGACGCCAAGGAATTTGAAAAGAAACTTCGCGAACAGCTGAAAAAAGATCCAGAGAAACTGGCTTTGCTCAAAAACATACGGTTTACCGACACTATAGAAGGCCTACGGATCGATCTGATTGACGAAGCCAATTTCAGCATGTTTGCGCTGGCCACCGACAGTCTTAACCCACAAGCCAAGATATTGATCGGTGAGGTATCCAAAATCATCGACACCGTCGACAATCTCCTGGTCATCCGGGGCCATACCGACAGCCTGCCTTATGCAAGCGGGAAGAATATGAACAACTGGCTGCTGTCATCCGCCAGAGCAGAAGCGACCCGAAAGGAAATGGTTCTTCAAGGGATCGGCAAGGGCCGCATGGCGCGTATCGAAGGGGTAGCTGACACCGAGCCATATAATCCGGCAGATCGCATGGATGACCGCAACCGGCGCATTTCAATCACAATGAAACGCAAGTAA
>NZ_JBALUT010000001.1:48452-109546 GCF_036963705.1 Parasphingorhabdus sp.
CCAATTGATCTAAAGGGCTTTGGTTCGGATACGCGATGTCAGAAAGCTTGAAAACTTTCTACCAAGCTGTTCAGCCCCCGCAGGCCACAGTTTTGGTGAATGCAGTGCACCTGGTATGCGCTCTTCAGGATTGGGTAGGACGATTCATCGTCCTACCCAATTGAATTTGGGGGACCGGAAATCCAATTGCCGGAAATTCCCATCATAGCATTTTTGTTTGTTACAGCGACAAAGGGACCATCCATGACGGAGGCCCCTTGCGCACTCTAAGACTGTTGATCTGGTACCAGCGGGGCACGATCGTAAAGAATTGCTACTCTCTCGCCTCGACAGATACCGCCATTATATCGGAGAGAACAAGCACACCGACGGATATCCGCCGGATGGTAAGCGGAAGTTCACACTTTACAGTGAGTATCGCCATGTAAATATTATTTGTCGGAAATTCTGCGATTCTCGAAGTCATTAGAATATTTTCGCACCATGTTCCGGCCTTCTGATTTCGCATTGTACAGCGCGCCATCAGCCTTTCTCAAAAGGGTTTGCTTCGTATCACATGGCAAACATTGGGCCATGCCTACGGAGAAAGTCACTCTTCCGATAGGCTTCCCGGATCCCACGTCTACCAGGGATTTTTTCGACAACCCAAGCCGGCAATCATCAATCTGCTCGTAGACACAATCTATCTCGTCATCTTCAAATATTATCGCAAATTCTTCACCGCCGTAGCGGGAGATATTGCAACGACTGTTCGACAGAAGAGACAGTTGATCTGCGATCAAGCGCAATACGCGATCGCCGCAGTCATGCCCGAAAGTGTCATTTATCCGCTTAAAATGATCGACATCAACAAATGCCAAAACAAACGGCCGCTCTTCATCGTGCAGCCTTTCGAAGGCGATATCGAGATCCCGGTCGAATTTCCGGCGATTTGGAAGCCGCGTCAGCTTGTCATGATCAGCTTCGCTTCTCGCAACTTCCAGTTCCTGCTGAAGCGCTTCAAGTCTTTCATTGGTATGCGATATTTGCTTCTGGTTTTCACGAGTGGATTCAACCATCAAGGTCGAAAGGTCCAGCATCTTTTGAATGGCGTTATCGAGGCTACCTTTTCCGCCTCGGATATTGTCGGCTTGTTCGATCAACTGGCTTTCGTGCCGGATCGCATTTTCGCTGCCGGTATTCAGCATCTTGGTCGTATTGCGAATTTGCTCGACCGCTTGCAGAAATATTCTCTCAATCTGCTCATCGATAGATGAGTTGAAATATTTTTCATGCAGTTCAAGTGCCGATTGATCATTTAGGAGGGATGCCGATGCAGCCTTATCCAGCTCGGCCTTCAGCTCTTTTTTGTTACCGCAGACATATTCCCACGCCAGTTCAAAATTCTTGGCGTTCAATGACAGCTTATGTTGAGCAAGAAAACTAGCGATCTTGGCCAGAGGGTAATATTCGCTTGTCTGGTCTTTACAGACCGGACAAGTCTCCACTTCACGCTTGTCGCGTAAATAGGTTTCCAGTAGATTTTTGATATCGAGTTTCACATCATGCCCTCAGTCTGGGCTTCGGAAGCCGATTGTAGGCATCCAAGGCAGCTACTTTATACGCTTCGGCGAGCGTCGGAAAATTGAAGACATTATCCGACAGATAATCAATCCCGCCGTTTAGGTTGATGACCGCTTGTCCGATATGGATGAGCTCTGTAGCACCCTCTCCGACGATGTGGACGCCAAGCAGCTTGCGGTCATTGAGATCAAAAATGCATTTGAGCATGCCTTTGCAATTGCCCAGAATATGTCCGCGAGACGTCTCCTGGAAACGCGCAATGCCGATTTCCACCTGGTAGCCCTGCGTTCGGGCATCTTCCTCCGACAGACCGATGCTGGCGATTTCCGGAATTGAATATATACCCAATGGAAAACTATTTCCTCCATTGGTCAGGGGCACACCGAAAGCATGGCATGCCGCCTGGCGCCCCTGCTCCATCGACGTGGAAGCCAACGCTGGAAAACCGATGATGTCGCCGGCCGCGTAAATATTCGGCTGACTGGTTTGCAAAGTCTCTTTGTCGACCACCAGCCGACCACGACTATCGCATTTGATTCCCACTTTTTCGAGCCCAAGACTATCCACCGCGCCTACGCGGCCGGCAGTAAACAAAAGCATTTCAGACCGCAGCTGGCGACCGTCGTCCAGTATAATGTTGGGGCGATCTTGATCATCCAGCGTTATCTTTTCAATTTTTCGACCCAAACGAAGACTGATCCCACGTTCCGTGAGCTGATGGACAAAATTTGCGACAACGTCGCGATCGATAAACTCCAATATCTGTTCGCGGGCTTCCACGACCGTTACCGGGATGTCTAAGGTTGAAAAAATTGTGGCATATTCCAAGCCGATGACACCGCCACCAACCACCGTTATGCTCTTGGGCATCGGCAAGTTGGCTGCCACACTATCACTGTCGATCACGGTAGTTCCGTTGAAGGGAATGCTTTTCGGCCGAAATGGCTTGGTACCCACCGCGATCAGAAATTTATCGGCGGTAACCGAAAAATTTGTCCTCTGGCCTTGTGAATTCTGCTGAATTGCCAGCTTGTGGGTATCTGTAAACTTCGCTTTGCCCTTGAGGATCGCCACATTGTTTCGGGCAAGCTGATTGTCGATTACCTCGACTTCATCTCCTAGCGTTGTCGAAAGTCTAGAATTGATGGAATCTTGCATCATGTGGACCCCATTGCGAGGTTGCCGTGATTTGAAATGCTGGTCCCGCCATCCGGTAACCGATAGCACCGATTCCCGGATCGTTTTTGACGGCAAGGTGCCTGTGTGAACCGAGACGCCGCCAATCAGTTTTTGATCGTCAACCACGGCTACCGATTTCCCGAGCTTTGACGCTTGGATTGCGGCCCGGCGACCAGCCGGTCCTCCTCCAATTACCACAAAATCATAGTCATATTTAGCCATGCTGTGTTCCCTTCACGCTGTGGTTAACGGTGAAGCGAAGAAATCTTAAAACAATCCAGCATTGTAATTTTAATTTGACGGGTGCCCGGAATTTGATTCTGCTCGGAAATTCTCCATTTAGTACCTCGACAAGATCTGATAATATGCATGTGTCACTTTGGAACAACATGAATGAGGCTTCAGAAAAACAATATAATTAGATAGTTTAAGTTGTATTTGTAACCGCTTAAACGTAATGCCTGACCGTCAATTATCCGATCAGCTAAATATTTGGCTTTCAAAATCGAGACGTTATAGCATGAGATCGCTCAATATTGTTCCAAACACGCAATGTCAGCTGACATGAATAGTGGAAAAATAGATGTGCGTGCGCTGATTGAGAAACTGAAAGATGTATTGAGTTTTCTCGATGAGAATGATTTGGCGGTTCCTGCCATAAAAGTCGAAGAAGCGATCAACGCTTTGAAACAGATAGAGTTGGGTGATTCAGAGACAACTAAACGCGACTGATCAAGTTGCGTTGACCCACAGCGTCTGCTGCTTACCCTTCGCTAAAAACCGATTGCTCGCGGCACTATTGAATTTCATAAATCAGAAAAACACAATCCGCGTCTCTGCTGCGGATCTCGGGATCGCATTCGTGCGCATCGACCTGCATCTGTCGATTTCCATCCAGAGAGTCAGATATCACAGAACCATCTTGCCGGAGTTCCACACGACGATGGATGACGGCTTTGGCTTCGACACTAGTGGAAGCGCCACTGGTCGCTCCGGCTGCTTCAGTCCGACTACCTGGACCGTACAAGCAAATCGCCAGCGAGAGCGAAGAAATCACCGACAATCTGAGTGCAGGAAAAAGCGCATGCGATCCAAAATATTGTACGATGACGACCAACTCCTCTGGGATTGACATAAAATCAGAATCTCAGAGTTATTGACGGTCGAAACACTGCGTTCCTAACCCGTCATTTCAAATTTTGTTGTTCCCGTAATCGCTGGTTTTGGGTGATTATCAGTGGCTAGAAAGCAAGCTTTCTAAAGCGCGTCAGACAATTGTCTCGAAGCCCAGGCCTTGATGTCCGTTGCTATGATCTGATTATTCAATCCACAGACATCCAGAACACCCGTAAAAATTCCACCTAGGAACTGCCTCAGATCGATTATGGCATAAGGGGAACGATATGCGTCATCCCCTTCGGATGACAGAATCTGCTTAATATCTCCAAATGACAATATTTTGCACTGTTGGTGCCAGCTGTCTTCCGCCTTGAGCGTCAATAGGGCCGACAATTCCGCAAAGAGGAAATGGTTGCTTTGCTCGGAGCCATCAGCGTTCTCGGCGGCCAGAATTACTTTCGATAGCCCCGCCAACAGCATATCTTCAATCTTGATGATTTCCGCAATCGAGCGATCTGGGGTTGATCCTATTTCCAGATATTCAAAAGCGAGGGCCAGAAGCAATAACTCCCGCCAGGTATATGAGACCCGCTTGCCCTTGCCTGTATTGACACCGGTGGGGAAACCGAGCCGTTGCATATGCTGAATTCTACCGCGGAAAGCAGTCCTGTTGGCATCGGCAATATGATGCTTACGCGTCAAAATTTCCTGAATTTCTTTATACGTAAATTCCATTGTCATTCCCGAAGCTGAGCGGGATGTTCGTATCCGAACATCAAAATTTCATATTGGGTCAGCAAAAGCTTCGTGACAATCAGTTATTCTGAAATTCGCCGTCATCAGACTTCAAGTCCAAACATTGTTCACACCACGAAAGCGCATCCACGGTCAACTGGACACACCGTAAATCCCCGTTGTCGTGCGAGCGGCAACGTTCAACATATCCTTCTGATTCCAAAATCAACGCCAATCTGGTGATGATTGCAACTGGTCTGCGCAAGTTGCTAACCAGGTCCGACAGGATAACACATCTGCTTTCGCTTGCTGCAATATAGGCTTCAAGCACAAGCTCCCAAGCCGGATCTCCAAAAATATGGGAATTCAAGAAATATATGTTCCGTTGTCGCTGCTTCCGTAGCTCGGCTCTCGCTCGTTCAGTATATTTTGTTTCCAGCTCTAGAGTCATATTATTTTTAACTTTCTAAAGCTGGTCCAGCCATCGTTTGTGATAATAATATGGTCATGCAATCGGATTTCGAGTTCCAGGCACAATGTTTTGATAGATCGGGTAAATTCTATATCCGATTTGCTGGGTGTGACATTTCCGCCTGGGTGATTATGGGCTAAAATAATACCGCTGGCATCAAGCTCCAATGCGCGTTTCAATATGCATCGCGGCTGGACAAACATTCGCTGGGGAGAACCTGCGCCAAATTCCTGATCGAACAGTAGATGGTTCGAACTATCCAGAAACATCACACGCATTATCTCTGTGGTGCGCGAGCCCATCCTCGCCTGAAGATATTTCACAAGTCTTTGATCGGTGGCCGAAAACAACTTACGGGGTAATTCGTTCTGCAGATTGGCAAACATGAATTTTTCGGTTGCCTTGAGCAGACGCATCACCGCCTGATTGGCACCAAGAACTCTGAGAAGTGCTGCTTCCGATTCACCCATAACACGGCCAATCGAACCAAATTCATTTAGCAGCTCGTTCGAAAGTCTGGCGGCTTCGCCAGGCGCAACAACGGCTATGAGCTGCGCCAGGACATGTCCGTCCCGATGGCTCTCAATCTCTTCCGGTGGTATAATGTTCCGATGAACAGCACGACCAGCAACGGATAAGAAGAAGCTATTTGCATGATCATATAAGCTTTTGGATGTATGGTCACGTCGAGCATCTTTGCCGTATGAGCTACCAGCGCAATCGTTTGAAGCGAAACTACGCATAGCGGCCAAAACCTGTTTGCGCGAAGTGCGATCGCGAGCAAAGCAATCCACGCCGCCAAATCGATGACCAGGTGCCCGGGATCCAGTTTGGCATATTCAAGCGGAGTAAAGATGTGAACTGCGGGATCCAAAGCAACCATGCCGACAATGATGCCGGCGACCCAACGTTCTGGTCCCCCTCCTCGATACAGCGCATATACGCAAATCGCACCGAGGAAGAGGAGGAAAACGAGAGTTCGCATTGCTTAGGTGGAACATCCTCGAGCATTTCAGTCAACCTTTGATCGCTCAAGCGGCCACAGAAAACAATTTTCCTTCGCCAGCAGTCGCTTGAGCAGGCGGGCAGGTTTCGTGCACATCCATGCCTGCATATTCCCGTCCAACTTTCAGCAATTCACCGTGCACTCTCAAAACGTCGCTGCTAGCCTCAACCAGAGCCATCTGCGCTTTTGCTAACCTGCGAACAGCACCTTGCCCCGTCGCCGCTGGAACACCTGTTTCCAGGCGAGCCCGTATCAATGTCGACATCAGGTTGGACACTGAGATTAGCGCTTCATCTATGGAGGCTTCTGTCAGGGGAACATCTTGCTTGATCTGATCGGTGGCAATCTTGATTTGATAAGACATAGTTTTTCCTTCCCGCAAATCGCGGACTCATGTTGTTTAAAAAAGCGAGAGCCCAGTGGCTGCTTAGGCCGCCAACAGACTAGAAAGAGACTGGGAGACTGACAAACCGATCAATACAATTGCCAAAATTCCGATAGTCAACACGACTATGATAGCAATTCTTTGACCCGTTCCCAATGCGCGACCCGGTTCCTTCTGGATTTGCGACCAAAAATTTGTGTCACTCGAAATATCGACGTCATAAGTGGTTGATACTTCTTCGAGCATGACAGAAGTTGATCGCTCGTCCTGAGAACCTTGTGAGCCGAAAACATCATCGGAGGGAACACCTACCGGATCGTATAGTATCCGATCATAGGTCCCGGATGCCCGGGCATATATTAAAGCGGCCTCATCGCGCGTAGCTGCACACAGCACTCTGCGGGCGCTGACCAAGCGTTGATCAACGGCCGGCTTCGAAATCTCCAATATCCGGGCAATTTCCTTCGAGGATTTTCGCAGCACAACGAGATGCAGGCATTCTCGCTGCTTCTCCGTCAGTTTTGCCACACGCGATGATTCTAGCGCGATATCTTCCAAAATTAGTGCCCCATGAATAACTTGTTTACCATAGCTTTGCCATGCAGCGAACGCAACTAACACAATGCGTGCGGGAGGAGGTCGGTTCGGGAGAGCAGGATTAAGTTTGAACCCATTATTCCGTTAACCAAGAATTGCTGATCTCATTGAGACGATCGGGCAATTATTGATGATGTGAAACCACCGAGGAGTTTTCAACTTGACCGACAAAAAAGAAAAACGCCAAAGAATTGCGGTCATCGGCACACTTGAAGAGATATTGACCGAACTTGACGAGCAACAACTTTTTCTGCCGGCATTGAAGATAGTCGAAGCTTTGGAGGCTCTTGGTTCCAGCAATGCACCCGACTTATCTGCTGACCGCTGACGCTGAAAGTTGCCGGACAAACACTCTCTACCAATCTCGGTGTTGGTATGACTGCTTGGCGGTATTGATCGGAAATCCGCCCAGAATCCCAATCCTGCGAATAGCTCAAAGTCTTCCACGCCACCGATTCAGTCGACTTTTATCCGCAAGGCCAGGGTAAATTCAGAAGCTGGCGTTGGCTTTGCAAAAGACCTTTTGAATTAATGCCCATTTGTCTCTTGGCCATTGACCTGACCATGAGCCTTACAATCTTGCCAATCCGCCACTGTCTTCTTCAGTCGGACAAGCAGCGCACGGCTGGCGACGCTCAGGCCTGCACTGATGGAAACTTATGTGTTACTGGAAGACTTGGAGGCATCTATGATCCGGATTGGTCATCAACGGTGTTTTGCGAGCTACAATATTCACTCTCGGTTTGACCCGGAATGCCGCCAATCACAAATCTTAGCTCTGTCTCGGAACATTCCGATATAGGCCGACTCTCGATAATTTCGGTCAGATCGGGCCGATCGTTTCTGCTGTCGCCAACAGAGACTGCCGATGTTGCAAAATAGATAGGAAATAGAACGGCTGCGAAAATGCTCATGGAATATCTCCTTTGCCCATAATGTTCGAAACCGTCCTGTACGGAAGGTCGTCGAGACATCAGGACGCCTGACCAACATCACGCCAGCCAATGATATTCGTATGAACGGTCAAATTCCGATCGAATTTAGTCCTCGTCCGGAAAAATCTCGCATGCTTGAAGATCTTGATGCCGGCCCTCCGAAAGACAAGAAAATGTACGGGATTCAACATGGCTGCGACTTCCGCTGTCAATCGGGCCGATTAAGCGCATATGAGATGCCGTCAGGCTGCCCAATCTAGCACTGCGTTGCGCAAATCGTCGATCGCCAGCGGCTTCGCTAAATGTGCCTGCATTCCGGATTCTATGCAGCGGTCAACATCCTGATCAAACGCGTTTGCGGTTAATGCTACAATGGGCAGCGCGTTCGCGTCGATTCCGTGGCTTCGAACCATATTTGTCGCCTTGAAACCATCGACAAATGGCATCTGCAAATCCATCAGAACCAAGTCATATTGATTTCTGGCCATATCCGCCCTGCGGATCATCGCAACAGCTTCGGCGCCATCGACGGCGAGCTCGTATTCATATCCCAGTTTTGTGAGCATTTCTCCGATCAGCAGCTGGTTAACATCATGGTCTTCCGCGACCAGAATACGTTTCACAATCGCTGTTTCCGCATGCCGAACCTCAGAATTGGATGGGAGCTTGATTAGGTTTCCGGGCGCTTCCTCATCGAACCTTTCCACAGGTATTGTGACGGTGAATTCTGAGCCCCGGCCCAGTTGACTTTTCATTTTAATCGAACCGCCCATTAATTCGATAAGCTGCTTGCTAATCGTCAAACCCAAGCCGCTGCCACCATATTTTCTTGCAGTTGAATCATCCTCCTGGATGAACGGTTCAAAAATAACAGCTTGGCGATCAGGAGCGATGCCTGTTCCGGTATCGGCGACCGAAACATGCAGTTCTGAACAACCACCCTCCAACTGATCAGCGTTCGTAATTTTTGCCGATATCGTGATATAACCGGAATCGGTAAATTTGATCGCATTTGCCAATAGATTCATCACAACCTGACGTAGCCGGAACCCATCCACCTTTATCCAATGCGGGAGGTTCTCATCCAGATCCACCAACATTGTCAGATGCTTTTCTTCCGCATTCGGAGAGAATAGCTTCACACAGCTATTCAATAAATGACGCACATCGGACGGTTCCGGTGTGATTGCCATCGTGCCTGAATCTACTTTGGAAATATCCAGAATGTCATTGAGCAAAGTCATCATCGAAGAGCCGGAATCGGATATCAGCCGAACATATTTCTGCTGGGTATCATTTAACGTCCCGTCGTCCAGCAATTGGGTAAAGCCGATGACACCATTCATCGGCGTACGGATTTCATGACTCATATTGGCAAGAAATTTTGACTTCGCGCCTGTCGCAGCTTCGGCAACATTCAACGCGCTCACAATCTGTTTTTCTTTATCAACGAGTATTTGGGTTTTGCTTTCAACCTCGTCTTTTACATAGGCCTCGCGGCGGGCGTAAAAAATCACCAGCGTCGAGAAAGCTAGCATTAGAGCCAGTCCACCAATCAGGACGAACATAGGCTCTTGTGTCCCCACACTGCTCTCAAATTCAGGCGTGCTGCGCCAGGTGACGGTCCATTTCTGCCCCATGATCGGCAATGTCTCGGTCACCGAATATTGCGGCGTCCGGGATTTTTGGGATATCTCGTTGCTCGTAAAAATCAATTGGTCTGGATCCGTGGAATTGCCATCATGGACTGTAATATCAAAATTTTTGCCTTGGCTTGCGGTTAGATCCTGCATGAAGCGGACAGCGACAAATGGCGCGTATATCCAACCACGAAAGGCAGCACGTCGCTGCGAAACGGAAGTTAAAGAACGCCCCGTGTCGTATATTGGTCGAAGCAGCAGGAAGCCGGCACTTTTTGTTTTGTCCTGCACCAAGAATATCCGTTTGGTAATTGTCGCCTCGCCGGTGTCTCTTGCCCGATAGGCAGCCGAACGCCGGTTATTCTCAAAACCGATATCAAGTCCTACAGCTTCTTTGTTCGAAGATATTGGTTCGATGTAGGAGATCGACAAAATTTCGGCCCATTCGGTTCGCGGGTGGACTGTGACGCCACTGACACCGCGAGCTGAAAGATCCGCCAGATATTCTCGTTGCTGCGATCTCAATATTGGCTCGATAAAACCGATCCCGTTAATCCCTGGCAACGTTTCCTCAATCTTCAAAATACCGACGAAGGTCTTCCAATCTCTTACCGTGACGCGGTCAGACGCTGCGAATAACGCAGCCCCGCTGTCCAGCGATTGCTTGTATGATTCAATCCTGTGGGTGAGTGCCTGCTCGCTATCCTTGGATATGGTCTTGAAGGCCGCCAGATTTCTCTCATATGTCGCGGTTTTGGTCGAATTCCATGAAAAGATTGTAAGGCCAAGCAGCACGACCATTCCAAGTAATAACGTGATCGCCGAAGTCCGGTCCAGTATAAATAGCCCAAGAATTTTTCCTGTAGAATCTGTATGTTCAGGCAAATCTTCCAATATCATAGGCCAACTTGTTGCAAGAATTGCTGCGCACCCAACAATGTGGCCACCCGGTTAGCCAGATCATGCGGAGAAAATGGCTTCTCCATATAGTCCGATGCGCCTGATCGATAAGCATCTGCCATGTCGTTTTTACCCGTCTGGCTGGTCAGAACCAGCACCGGGATTTCTGCAGTTCTGGCATCCCTTTTGAGATTGTGCATTACCTCCGGTCCGGTCAAGCCGGGCATAAGGTTATCCAAGATGACAATATCCGGGGAAACTCGCAGTGCCGCTGACAACACGCTATATCCATTGTCCACGACTGTCACTTGATGGCCGCAAGACTCGAGCTTGTGAAAAACCAAGTCTCCGAGCAAAGCATCATCATCCGCAAACAAGATATTCGCCACTTCAAGTTCCTTTGTGTTCGAGTTTCTAGCCAATGGCGGTATGACCAAATAGATATGTCTATTCTCGCAGAACCGATCGTCTCCGCGCCTTGAAGTTATAACGGGTAGAGCTGCGGTAAATTAACCGTCTTATTCACAGTCAGATTGGCAATAATAGCCACTTCGCTTGAAATTCGACGAAATTCCCGAGCCATGTTTAGACAAATGGAGTCAGCAAACGCTCTGGTTTCTCCGACGTCGCAAAGCATGATTTTGCTTTGGGAGTATCAAACGCGGCGGCGTTGCCAAATCTGCTACCGTTGATCGCGAGCACATTTTTTCTTAACCAAACTCCCAAATCACCGTCATTCATTACGGCCCAAGTGAAGTCCGGTTTGAAACGAGAACCCAGATAGCGAGTGCCAGAGATGGGGAATAAGCATGAGCAGAATAGACAGATTTAACCAAACGCCTGGACGCAGTGCGCTTTCGGACCAGACCACAGCCCAAACTTCACCCAGGACCAAGGCCCGCCTGTTATTAGTCGAAGATCACGATGTGAACCAGATTCTTATCGAGGCTATGACCAAGCGATTGGGATATGACTCCGAAATGGCCGCAGACGGTATCGAAGCAGTCGAACGGGTGGACCAGTCGATAGCTCAGGAAAATCCATTCGATCTCGTGCTTATGGATATCCAGATGCCCTTAATGGATGGCTACGAAGCCACACGGATGATCCGGGCGAGTGGGATCTCAGAAGAAATGCTCCCGATTATTGCGCTCACTGCGAACGCCTTTGGCGATGACATAAGAAATTGTCTGGCGGCAGGCATGCAGGCCCATATTGCAAAACCAATCGACATTTCCAATCTCGATTCCATATTACAACAATGGGTAAAGCCCAAGCAAGTGGAAGAAAGTTGGCAGCCGTCCAGCGAACCGCAAAGCTGTATGTCCGACGACTTGATCCGCCGCTATCGCCTGCGCAAGGAGGAAGCCATCAACAGTGTAGCCAGCCTCCTGAGAAAGGGCACTTTTACGGGAATGGAGATCCGCGAAGTATCCGATCAGATGCATAAGCTTGCCGGAACCGCTGCGATGTTTGGTGAAGCGAATTTGGGCAATCACGCAAAACTTATCGAAGATGGGCTGAAACAGTGGAAAATAGCCGATCGACCAAGGAAAACGAAGCTCGCGGTCGAGCGTTTTCTGGCCGCGGCGTGAAAGGTTAAACGAAGCTATGGCCCGAATTATCTATGCAGAAGACGATGAGCTTATGGGTGAAATTGTGCGCAGCACATTGGCCAAGGATGGCCACATCGTGGGCGTTGTGGCTGATGGTAAATCTGCTTTGCAAGCGATCGCTTTCAAAAGCCCGGATCTTGTAATTCTCGATTGTTCGATGCCCGAACTTTCAGGGATACAAGTGCTGGAGCGAATGCGGCTGGACCAAGCGTTGTATAATATGCCGGTATTGATGCTGACCGGAAGGCAAAGCGAAAAGGATATCAGTCTTGCGGCCTATGCCGGAGCGGATGCCTATGTAAAAAAGCCGTTTGATCCTGAATATTTGCTCTTCGTCGCTGGTTCTTTGCTGGAAGAAGGACGTGCCGGCGGCAATATGTGATCGCGCGTTCGCTCAGCTTTTGAGCAACGCAAAAACCTTGTCCGCCCATTCCGTCCTGCAAATCAATAGATCAGGCATATACGTATCTTGCTGGTTGTAGACGAGCGGCGAGCCGTCGATGCGCGAACAGTGTAGGCCATAAGCTGATGCAACCGCCACCGGCGCGCAGCTATCCCATTCGAACTGACCGCCGGAATGAAGATATATTTCAGCCTCTCCCCGCACCACGGCCATTGCTTTTGCACCTGCCGATCCCATTGGAACCAATTCTCCGCCCAGACGCTCAGCCACCGATACCGCTTCCGCGGCAGGACGGGTACGACTGACAACCAGACGTGGCGGGCCATCATAGCCCGGAAATTCGTCAATTTTATCGGTGCGGAGGACAAGCCCACCGTCAAGCCCCGGTAACGCGACGGCGCCGATCGACGCAACACCATCAATGGCCAGGGCGACATGGACAGCCCAATCCGATCGCCCTTCCCCATATTCGCGCGTGCCATCGACCGGATCGACGATCCAGACACGCGATTTGCCTAGCCGCTCTGCGGTGTCCTTGCTTTCTTCGGAAAGCAGGCCGTCGTCGGGTCGTTGTTCACGCAAGGCCCGGACCAGAAAAGCGTTGGCCGCCTCGTCCCCGGCTTTGCCAAGGGCTTTGCCCTCGAACTTGCCACTTTCGCGCAGGTCCAACAAAATCCGGCCGGCTGATAGCGCCAGATCGGCGGCGAGATCGGTGTCGGTCATAATATCACTCATTTCAACGGCATGATCTGGCGGATGATATATTCGGCCGCTTCTGCGGGCGTCATCTCAACCGTATTCACTACGATTTCAGGATTTTCCGGCGGCTCATACGGACTGTCGATACCAGTGAAGTTTTTCAGCTGACCGCTACGGGCTTTCTTGTAGAGGCCCTTCACGTCGCGTTCTTCAGCAACAGCCAGCGGCGTATCGACGAAAATTTCGATAAATTCTGCCTCGGGCAACATTTCCCGCACCATCTTCCGTTCCGCGCGGAACGGACTGATGAAGGCGGTCAGCACGATCAAACCGGCATCGGTCATCAGCTTCGCCACTTCACCAACCCGGCGGATATTCTCGATCCGGTCCGCTTCGGTAAAACCGAGATCCTTGTTGAGACCATGGCGTACATTATCCCCGTCGAGCAGGAACGTATGGCGGTTCATCAGATTGAGGCTCTTCTCCACCTCGTTGGCGATGGTCGATTTGCCCGAGCCCGAGAGGCCGGTAAACCACAAGACGCGCGGCGTCTGGTTTTTCAGCAACCCATGCTCTTCCCGCGTGATTGTCGTCGCCTGCCAGTGGACGTTGGCGGCGCGGCGCAGGCTGAAATGCAGCATGCCGGCCGCAACCGTCGCATTGGTGATCTTGTCGATCAGAATGAAGCCACCGAGCGCGCGGCTATCGGCATAGGGTTCGAACACGATCGGCTTATCGGTATGCACTTCGGCAACACCAATGGCGTTGAGCTCCAGCGTCTTGGCAGCAAGCCGTTCCATCGTGTTGATATTGATTTCATATTTCGGTTCCTGCACCGATACGCTGACCGTCTGCGTGGCCAGTTTGAGCCAATAGCCACGGCCGGGCTTGAGTGCTTCGTCACTCATCCAGACTATGGTGGATTCGAATTGATCGGAAATTTCGGGCGGATCGCCAGCGGAAGCGATTACGTCACCGCGCGAGCAGTCGACTTCGTCATCGAGGAGAATGGTCACCGATTGGCCGGCAACCGCTTCATCGAGCTCGCCATCCAGAGTGACGATGCTTTTGACGACGCTGTTCTTGCCCGACGGAACGATCCGGACCGGATCACCCTTCTTCACGATACCGGAAGAAATCAGTCCGGAGAATCCCCGGAAATCAAGGTTTGGACGGTTGACCCATTGCACCGGCATGCGAAACGGTTTTTCCTGCGCAGCATTGGTCGCTATCTCGATATTCTCGAGATGGGCGATCAGCGCCCGCCCGTCGTACCAAGGCATATTTGTCGATGGCGCGTCGGTTATATTGTCGCCTTTGAAGCCCGAGATCGGGATCGCAGTGAAGCTTTCTATGCCGATCTCTGTTGCAAATTCGCCATATTCCTTGACGATACTGTCAAAAATGTCCTGGTCATAATCCACCAGGTCCATTTTGTTCACCGCGAGAACCAGATTCTTGATCCCGAGCAAATGAGCGAGATAGGAATGGCGCCGGGTCTGGACCAGCACGCCTTTGCGCGCATCGATCAATATAACCGCGGCATCGGCGGTCGACGCACCGGTCACCATATTGCGGGTATATTGTTCATGGCCCGGTGTATCGGCGACGATGAACTTGCGTTTCTCGGTCGCAAAAAACCGGTAGGCGACATCGATGGTGATGCCCTGCTCGCGTTCAGCAGCGAGACCATCCACCAGCAGCGCAAAATCAATCTCCTGGCCTTGGGTGCCCGACTTCTTGCTATCCGCTTCCAGCGCCGCCAGCTGGTCCTCGAAGATCATCTTGCTGTCGTAGAGCAAACGGCCGATCAGCGTGCTCTTGCCGTCATCGACGCTGCCGCAGGTGATGAAGCGGAGCAGTTCCTTGTTCTGATGCTGGGCGAGATAGGCGTCAATATCCTCGCCGATCAGCGCGTCGGTCTTGTAGATCGAGTCATTTCCGGTTCCATCGGTCATCAGAAATAGCCCTCCTGCTTCTTCTTCTCCATGCCGGCGCCACCTTCATCCTTGTCGATCACCCGGCCCTGCCGTTCGCTGGTGGTGGTGAGGAGCATTTCCTGCACCACTTCAGCGAGGGTCGATGCGGTGCTTTCGACCGCGCCGGTCAGCGGGAAACACCCCAATGTGCGGAACCGGACGGACCGGTTGGTGATTTCGGGCTTATGTCCCATCACCTTTCCCAGACGGTCGATATCATCGGCCATGAACAGGCTGCCCTCGTGCATATAGGTCGGGCGCATCGCGGCGAAATAGAGTGGCACGATCTCGATATTTTCCGCCATGATATATTGCCAGATATCCAGCTCGGTCCAGTTGCTGATCGGGAAAACGCGGATGCTTTCTCCCTTGGCTTTCTTGGCGTTGTAGAGATTCCACAATTCGGGACGCTGGTTCTTGGGGTCCCAGCCGTGGCTAGCGGTGCGGAACGAGAATACGCGCTCTTTCGCGCGGCTTTTTTCCTCGTCACGCCGCGCGCCACCAAAGGCAACATCAAAACCATAAAGGTCGAGCGCCTGCTTCAGCCCTTCGGTTTTCCACATGTCGGTATGGAGCGGACCGTGATCAAACGGGTTGATGCCGCGTTCCTTCGCTTCCGCATTGTGATGGACGATCAATTCCATCCCTGCATCTAGCGCGGCCTTTTCGCGCAGCGCGTACATATCCTTGAATTTCCAGGTCGTATCGACATGGAGCAGCGGGAACGGCGGAGGAGATGGATAGAAAGCTTTCTTGGCGAGATGCAGCAGAACCGCGCTATCCTTGCCGACGCTATACATCATCACCGGCTTTTGCGCCTCGGCGACGACTTCACGCATGATATGAATGGCTTCGGCTTCAAGCCGCTCTAAATGGGTCAAAATACGGGTCACTTGGGGGTCCAGTTCTATTTGTTTGAACGTGTAATAGGCGCTTTTGATTCGCATACAGTTCCCATATGGGATATAGACCGCGAATGTCGGTGATATTGAGCGAAGAACATGATCTGATCGCGGCGCTGCACCGCGGTACGCTGGGCGCGCCGCCATGGGAGAATTTTCTCGCGCAGCTCAAGCGCAGAACAGCAGCCGACTATGCCAATCTGTTTTTTCAGGGTGACCATGACTGGCTGCAATCAGTCCAAATTCCGGTCACCAAGCAGGGTTCCGGCGATATAAATGAAATATATCAGAAGGACTTCGGGAAGGTCGCAGCGCTGCCGCATTATGCCATGCGGCTTAACCGCGTCTATTCCCTCGACGAGTTTCTCGACCCCGATGACCCGCGTCAAAGCAGGTTCAAGGCGCTGTTCCTGCGGGACCCCGATGTTCGCTTTGCCCGCATCATGCGGGTAGCAGAACCCAATGGCGGGCAAATCTGGATTTCTCTCGGACGCAAGGACAGCAATTTCTCTGCCAGCGACGGCGCGCTGCTGGGCGCCCTCGCCAATCATCTGGCAATTGCCGCCGGCACCCATTCCGAACTCGAGCGCCAAAGATTGAAGGCAGGAATATCCGCCGATGCAATCATGCGGCTCAATTTCGGCTGGTTCATGCTCGACGGCTCCGGCCGGATCATTGACATGAGCGAACAGGCGGAAGCCTTTGTTCAAGAAGGGCAAACCCTGCGGAAATCGCCCGACGGGCGGCTGATCGCCGAGCGCGCCGATGCCCAAGGAGTCTTGCGCCAGTTTCTAAAAATGCGTCAGGCCGGGGAAAGCGTGGTGCGGACCGTGCATCTGTCGGACGAACCATGGCTGGATATGCTGCTCACCAATCCACCGGCAGACCTGGCGGGTGCGATTCAGCCGGTTGCCATCGCCTTTGTCCATGGCGAGCGATCCAACAGCGCCGAGCGCAGCGACCATCTGGCCAATCTTTTCGGCCTTACCATTCAGGAAGCCCGGCTTGCCCTGCATATCAGCCACGGCGTGACTATCAGGGAAGCCGCAATTCTGCTTGGCCTGACCCATGAAACCACAAGGCTCTATTCGAAGCGGATATATGCCAAGACCGGCACGCGCGGTCAGGCCGATCTTGTGCGCCTGATTCTGGCGAGCATCGTGGCACTGACCTAGCAAGCAGACCAATGGAACTGCTGCGGGTCAAATAGGTCGGTTGGCTCGCGTGACAGCCTTGGCATTCGCTCTTATCAAATCACTATCTATCGGCCCTGAAGGCACGATCCAGCTTCCTCCGACGCAAAGAACCTGCGATAGCGCGAGCCAATCGGCCATTGATGCTTGGGTAATACCGCCGGTCGGGCAGAATTTGCATCCGCCAAAGGGACCGGCAAGCGCTTTCAGCGATGGGATGCCGCCCGCAGCTACCGCCGGGAAAAACTTGAAATGCTCAAGCCCGAGATCCATCCCGCGCATGATGTCGCCCGCATTGGCAATGCCGGGGAGAAACGGCACGTCCGCTGCAATTGCGGCTTGACCGAGGCTTTCCGTCAGGCCTGGCGATACGATGAATTGGGCACCTGCGGACAACACAGCGTCCAGCTGGGCCGGATTGGTTACCGTACCGGCGCCGACGATAGCGCCTTCTACCTGCGTCATTTCCGCAATCGCCTCCAAAGCGGCATCAGTCCGCAAAGTGACTTCCAGAACATTGAGACCGCCATCGACCAGAGCCCAGGCAATCGGGATAGCATCCGCTACCTTATTGATCACCAGCACCGGTATGACCGGTGCCGTCCGCATGATCCGTTCGATCGGTTTCATTGATGTTCCTTGATGAAGGCACCGGCGGCGCCGAATAGGCCGGGTTGTTCATGGAGTAGTTGCTTGACCGGAATCTGCTCCATCAATGACTGAAAGCGTCCCTTTGCTTTGAACCGTTCGCGAAATCCTGATGAGGGCAATCTATGTGCAATCCTGCTACCAAGCCCCCCTGCAATCACCACCGACCGCGCACCTTGCGCCAGAGTTATATCACCGGCGAATGCGCCGAGACACAGGCAGAATCTGTCAAACGCGGCCGATGCCAGACTATCTTCGCCGGAGAGAGCCAGTTGCCAGAGAGCCTTGTCGTCCATGCGTTTGGACGCTTGACCCTCAATTTCGGCGAGCACATGGTAAATGGTCTGCAGGCCCGGTCCCGCGACCACCCGTTCAACAGAAACGCGGCTATGTTCTTTGCGCAAATGCCTTAGTAACCGGTCTTCAACCTCATCATGCGGTGAAAAGTCGATATGTCCGCCTTCGGTTTCGGTCACTTGGTAATCCCTGGCCTGCCGCATAACATGAGCAACGCCGAGACCGGTTCCGGGACCAAGAACCGTTATCAATCCCTCGGCACTGAGCGGAATATCCGGTCCGCAAATATGTTCAAAATGTCGATCTTCCAGCAACGCGACGGCGTGGCCTACGGCACCAAAATCATTGACCAGGCTGTAACGCTCCAGCTTCAGCTTTTCCTGGATCAAATGGGGGCGGATCATCCAGCTGTTATTGGTCAGATGCAGCACATCGCCGCCAACCGGCCCAGCAACCGCTATCGCGCCATCGGAAGGCAGCTTGCGGCCAACTTCGAAACCATAAGCCTCCCATGCGATTTGCAGAGTCGCGTGATCTGCACTGTTCATGGTGATTTGGTTATCGAGGCGCGCGATATGATTGTCTTCGATGACTGCAATGGCGAAACGGGCATGGGTTCCGCCAATATCGGCAACGACGATTTCCTGCACCATTACAGTCCTGCCTCGCTCAACATCGCAGAACCACCCTTTTCGGCCTCATCGCTATGATGTCGCAGCATCGCAAAAAGCTCTCGCCCGGTGCCTAGTGGCCGCGGTGGCGGCGTTGCCTTGGGGCGACTTTTCCACTCTGCCTCATCAATCAGTATCTCGAGGACTCCCTCTTGCGCACAAACTCTTATCAAATCACCATCCCGTAATTTGCTCAACGGTCCGCCTTTATAGGCTTCCGGAGACACGTGAATTGCCGACGGGATTTTGCCGCTGGCTCCGGACATCCGCCCATCCGTTACGAAAGCAACCTTGAAACCCTTGTCTTGCAAGACCCCCAATGGAGAGCTCAATTTGTGAAGTTCCGGCATTCCGTTTGCTGCAGGGCCCTGAAAGCGGACGACAACCACCATATCCCCTTCCAGATCACCCGCCTTGAAAGCGGCCATGACATCATTCTGATCGTCAAAAACCCGTGCTGGCGCTTCTATGGTCCAGCGGGATTCATCCACCGCGCTGGTTTTCATAGTCGCTCGACCAAGATTGCCTTTCAGCAAGCGCAAACCCCCGTCGGGCTTGAACGGGTCAGCCACGGTCTTCAGGATAGTTTCGTCCAGGCTGTTCGCCGGTGCGTCTTTGAACGTCAGCCGGCCATCATCGATATAGGGTTCCTGGGCGCCCTCTCTGAGGGAAGCGCCATAGACGGTTTTGATATCGCCGTGCGCCAGTCCGGCATCGACCAGTTCGCGGATGACAAAGGGCATTCCGCCCGCCGCCGCGAAATAATTCACATCGCCAGCACCATTGGGATAAATCGCCACGATCAGCGGCACTGCCTTGGACAGCTCGTCCATATCATCCCAGTCCAGGATGATACCCGCCGCTCTGGCAATGGCTGGAAGATGCAGCACATGGTTGGTTGAACCGCCAGTCGCGAGCAGGCCCACGACCGCGTTGACGATCGCCTTTTCGTCGATGCAATGGCCTAGCGGCCGGTAGTCCGCAGCAGCATCCTCGCCAACACCCCATCCGATTTGGGTCACCCGATGCACCGCCGCGCGGGTCAGTTCCTGACGGAGTTTATTGCCAGGATTCACAAAACTGCTGCCCGGAATATGCAGCCCCATCATCTCCATCATCATCTGGTTGGAGTTGGCAGTGCCGAAAAAGGTGCAGGTTCCGGCACCGTGATAGCTGGCGCTCTCGGCATCAAGCAGTTCCTCTTCGCCTATCTTGCCTTCGGCAAACAGCTGTCGGACGCGGATTTTTTCTTTATTGGCAAGACCGGAAGGCATCGGTCCGGCCGGAACCAAAATCGTCGGCAGATGACCAAAACGCAGCGCACCGATCAGCAATCCCGGTACGATCTTGTCGCAAATACCGAGCAGCAGCGCGCCTTCGAACATCCCGTGGCTGAGCGCAATCGCGGTGCTCATCGCGATCACGTCGCGGCTGAACAGCGACAGCTCCATACTGTCCTGACCCTGGGTCACCCCGTCGCACATCGCCGGAACGCCGCCGGCAATCTGAGCGGTCGCTCCTTTCTCGCGGGCGAAAATCTTGATCTGCTCCGGATAGCGGCCGTAAGGCTGGTGGGCCGAAAGCATGTCATTATAGGCGGTGACCACACCGATATTCATCGCCTTGCCGCCGCGAATGGCGGCCTTGTCGTCGCCGCTGGCGGCGAACCCATGAGCAAGATTTCCGCAGGATAAAGTGGGTCGATGCACCCCGACTTCGCGCTGCTTGTCAATCAGGTCGAGATAGGCGCTGCGCGACGATCGCGACCGCTCGATGATCCTGTTGGTAACTTTTTCGACTGTCGTGTTCAGCGTCATGAGCGACTCCAGAATATCGTAATAGGACAGTTCGCTCGCCGGAAAAGTCGCGCCACCGGTACATCGGTATCGCCAGCAATGGCTGCTTCAAGAATATTTTTCTTGTCGCAGCCGCGAACCACCAGAATGATTTCCTTTGTTGCCGACAGCGCGGCCATATTCAGGCTCAGGCGTTCGAAGGGCGCTTCAATCGGCAACGGGTCAGGAACAGTGTGGATGACCGCCGGTGTCTCCTCCTCGTCGCAGGTCATATTGGGAAATAGCGAAGCAATATGGCCATCGGCGCCCATGCCCAGCCAGACCAGATCAAACGGCGCGACTTGCTCTCCGCGAACCAGTGGTTCGACATGCGCAGCGGTTGCGTCGAAGGCTCTCGCGAGCTTGGCCTGATTGCTAGCAGCATGCCTGACCGGGACGATCCGGTCATCGGTCAAGGTGATTGTCACCGTTCCCCAAGGCAAGGTCTGGCGGGAGAGGATATCGAAAATCGCGATTGGCGTATTGCCGCCGGGCACCGCGATACGATGCTTGCCCGGTTGTTCGACGACCTTGGCGACATGGTCCGCCACGCTCTGCGCATCGGTCTTGACGGCCCAACTGATCGAGACGGAAGAAGATATTGCCGTTTGCATATCAGTCATTCCAGCTCACTCCATCCCGCTCGGTCAACGCGATCGCAGCAGATGGACCCCAGCTGCCCGAACCATATGATTTGACGCCGATATCATTCTTTTCCCACACGTCCCGGATGGCATCGATCCAATGCCATTGCGCCTCGACCTCATCCCGCCGGACGAACAATGTCGGATCGCCCTCGATCAGATCGATCAACAGCCTTTCATAGGCGATGCGTTTGCGGGTTTTTGAGAATGCCTGGGTCAGCGACAGATCAAGCGGCACTTCACGCAACACGATACCGTCGCGGTCGAGCCCCGGCTCTTTCGCCATTACCTGAAGCCGCACATATTCCTCCGGTTGCAACCGGATAACAAGCCGATTGGCGTTCAGCTTGGTGCCGCCACCGGCAAAAATATTATGCGGCACACTTTTGAACTGCACGACAATTTCGCTGCGTCGTTCCGCGAGCCGCTTGCCGGTCCGGACGTAGAATGGCACGCCCTGCCAGCGCCAATTGTCTACGAACACCTTCAGCGCGACGAAGGTTTCCGTTTCCGAGCTTTCTCCCAGATTTTCCTGATAAGACGAAACCGCCTCGCCTTTGACCGCGCCATCGCCATATTGCCCGCGCACCACGTTTTCGGCAATCACCGGCCGCAAGGAGCGCAATACTTTGACCTTCTCGTCGCGAACCGAGGTAGCATCGAGATTCGCCGGCGGCTCCATTGCGATCAAACCGACAAGCTGCAGAATATGATTTTGCACCATGTCGCGTAGTGCGCCGGTTTTTTCATAAAAGCCGTGACGCCCTTCCAGACCGACGGTTTCGGAAACCGTAATCTCGATGTGATCGATACCGTTGGAATTCCACAGCGGCTCGAACATCATATTGGCAAAACGCAAGGCCATCAGGTTCTGGACGGTTTCCTTGCCGAGATAATGGTCGATCCGGAAGATGCGATCCTCTGGAAACGCTTCTGCCACGGCGTTGTTGATCGCATTGGAAGATTGCAGATCGTTGCCGAGCGGCTTTTCAAGACCGATACGGACATTTTCGCCGGTCAATCCGGCGGACTTCAAACCCGCGATTGTCGCTTCGAATAGAGACGGTGCGGTCGAAAGGAAGATCGCGAGACCGCCAGAAATATCGCCAATTTTATTAGCCAGGTCACTAAAGCCTTCGGTCGATGAAGCGTCCAGTTGCTGATAGGATAGACGCTTTAAAAAACTGGATATCATATCCTTACTTTGGCGATCTTCCGGCAAATATAGTTCCAGCGCCGACGCAGCCATGTCCCTAAATTCTTGATCGTCCAACTCACTCCGCGCGGTGCCGACAATCCTCACATCGGCTGCAATCAACTCATCTTCATGCAGCGCATATAGCGACGGAAAAAGCATCCGCTTTGATAAATCTCCGGTTGCCCCGAAAAGCAATAGCGTAGCCGAACTGTTCATTTTCTAACAATGGGTCCCTGTTTTGCTATCAAGACGGATGTTACCGTCCCTTTCGTGACACCTAATGACAGCGTTGTCAGGAAAAGGCAATCGCGTAGGTGTATTTTCGCGATAAAATTGATTCTGGCTTCAGTCGAACGGACCAAGCATCTGATCCAGCCATGCAGCAATCGTTCTCAATGGCCCTGCGCGCGGTCTGGCTATAATATTACAGGCTCGGCTTGATCGGTCTGCGGCGAGGCCCCTGTCACTTCCTTCACCACAAACCAACACTCAAAATCAGCGCGACCGCCGACATATTGCCATCACACCAGATGCAAGTTATCAGCGTGTATAACAACGTTGTCATAAATTGATAATCAAACGGAGTGGGCGGGGAAACTATATGGAGTGGATTACGCAAAACCGACCGTTGATCGCAATGCTGTTCAGCATCATCGCGCTGCTTGCCCTGATCATGCGCGGAAGGATGCATCCGTTTCCAGCGCTGCTGATTGCCGGGATTGCTGCGGCCCTTGGCGCAGGTCTCGCACCCCCGGAGGCTATCGCGGCAGTGGCGAAGGGAATGGGCGGCACGCTTGGTGCGATCGCAGCAGTGATAGGTCTCGGCGCGATGTTCGGCATATTGGTCGAACATGGCGGCGGTATCACCGCCCTCGCCCATTTTGTTACCCGCAGCAGCGGTCCTCGACTCACCCGCTGGATGCTGGGTCTTGTCGGCGTGATCGTCGCAATCCCGGTTTTCTTCGATGTAGCTTTCATCATTTTATTCCCCTTGGTCCTCGCATTCTCGCGGAGATTTGGGCTGCCTCCATTGGCGTTCGGCCTCCCGCTTCTCGCTGGCCTGGCTGGCGCGCATGCATTCATTCCTCCGACCCCCGGCCCTGTCGCAGTAGCAGAGCAACTAGGAGTCGATCTCGGCTGGGTGATGCTGTTCGGCGTCATCGCCTGCGTGCCGGCGGCGATTATCGGCGGCCCGGTTTATGTACGCTTCGCGCTCAAGAGCGGATGGCTTCCCGAGGGCAACGCTCTGGATTTGATGCAGAGCGATGAACCATCAACGGAGTTTGACAGCGGTCTCGGCAAAACCGCGCTAGCGCTTGTCCTGCTGCCATTGACGCTGATAATCTGTGGCGCGCTGGTCGATGTTATTGGCGTGCCAGAGGGTTTGTCCCGAACTATTATCGTAGCACTCGGCGAACCTGTCATCGCGCTCCTAATCTCTTGCGGGGCTGCCTTTCTGGCTATGCGACCAGCCAATCCGGAAAAGCGCACTGCGCTGAGGCAGGCAATCGAGAAGTCACTCGAGCCGGTCGGCGTGGTTTTGTTGGTGACCGGCGCAGGGGGTGCTTTCAAACAGGTGCTCGTTGACACCGGGGCGGGCCAAGCTCTGGCCGATGCCACGCTTTCATTTGGCATTACACCGATCCTATGCGGATTTCTGATTGCGCTGCTGCTGCGGATTGCACAAGGATCGGCGACCGCCGCGATGATTACCGCCGCGAGCTTGACCTACCCGATTGCGTTGGCCGCCGATCTGTCGCAACCGCAACTGGCGCTTGTAGCGGTGGCGATTGCTGGTGGAGCTACCGCCTTCAGCCATGTCAATGATAGCGGATTCTGGCTGATAAACCGCTATTTCGGGCTGACAACATCGGAAACTTTGCTATGCTGGACGATCAGCTCCAGCCTGACCGGTGTCACCGGCTTTCTCGTCGCCTTATTGCTCTCGCCGTTCGTTTAGCGCCTGCAATATCGCGCGGCAGATTTCCTGCGGCGTTCGCGTACCGTCGACGCATATCGGATTGTCCGGCAACTCCAGCGCTGCCAGTTGTGACGACAAAAGTGAGGCTGGCATGAAATGGTCTTTTCTCGCCGCGATTCTTTCGGCCAGGATTTCTACCGGCACTTCGAGTAACACCCATTGGCACGGCCCGTTCACAGCAGTTTCCAGACGCGACCTGACCTCGTGGTTCAACGCCGAGCAAGCTACGATAACCGGACCGTGATCGCCCGAAACTATCGCCTTCCCCAATGCATCAATCCACGGCATGCGATCGGCGTTGGTCAATGGCGTTCCACGCTCCATTTTCTTCCGGTTGGCCTGAGGATGATAGATATCGCTCTCGACCATCGCCCAACCCGTTTGCCTCGCCAGTGTTTCGGCGATGAGGGATTTCCCTGACGCGGCAACCCCCATGATCACGATGATCATTCCCTCGTCAGCGATCCGAGCGTCCTCAGTTGTCGAATGCCTCGCCATGGCAGGTCGCATAAACGGTAATCGTCATCATATACAACAACTATTGACAAGGTTGTCATAAATGACCGATGATAGGCCAACGGAGAGAGAACAATGATCAAAGCCATGCTTGCCCTCGGGAGTCTGTTGTTCGGTGGCCTGATGGTTTCAGTTGGTGATACGAGGGCTGAAGAGCAGACTTCGCTGTCGGCAGAGCAAGGCGACCTTGTTGAATCATTGCTTCTCCAAATGACCTTGGCAGAAAAAGTCGGACAGCTGAATCAGGCCGCGGGCGGCCGTTCCAAAAACCTCAATTCCAAACTTACCCCGGAAGAATATGACCGAGTCCGGGCCGGCGGCGTTGGCTCCTATCTGCACGTTGCCGGAGCGGAGCCTTTGCGGGAATTGCAGCGCATCGCGGTAGAAGAAAGCCGGCTGAGAATCCCGCTGCTTTTCGCGATGGATGTGGTCCACGGTTACCGGACGATATTCCCGGTTCCACTGGCAATCGCTGCCAGTTGGGAGCCGGAACAATGGGAAACCACTGCTCGGATTTCCGCCCGTGAGGCTGCATCAAGCGGCCTTCACTGGACCTTCGCCCCCATGGTGGATATCACCCGCGATCCGCGGTGGGGGCGGGTTGTCGAAGGATCGGGTGAAGATCCCTATCTCGGCAGCATCATGGCTGCAGCACAAGTCCACGGCTACCAAGGCCAGGACCTGGCTGCGGGTGATACCGTCATGGCGACAACCAAGCATTTCGGCGCATATGGCGCGCCGATTGGCGGCCGTGATTATGGCTCAGCAGACATTTCCCAACGCAGCCTTCACGAGACATATCTACCGCCATTTTATGCAGCAATGGCGGCCGGAACCGGCGGCTATATGACGGCGTTTAACGATATTGCCGGTCGGCCGACCACCGCCAACGCAGATTTGATCAACGGCACTCTCCGAGGCACATGGGGCTTTGACGGCATGATCGTCAGCGACTGGAACGCGATCGCGGAGCTGATGAACCACGGCATTGCAAGAACCCGCAGCGATGCCGGCGCGCTAGCGATTTCAGCGGGCATCGATATGGACATGATGAGTCTGGTTTATGCTGACGATCTGTCCGCAGCTGTGACCAGGGATCCTGCCCTGTTGACGCATCTCGACAATGCAGTTCGCAATGTGCTGAAAGCCAAACAGAAGCTGGGACTGTTCGACAATCCTTTCATCTATCATGATGCAGCGAAAGAAGCGGTCACCTTGCGCGCGCAAGACCATCTCGATGCCGCCCGTCAGGTGGCGGTCCGCTCGATCGTAATGCTCAAAAACGACAATGCCATTCTGCCGCTTGGCGGCAAAGCGAAGCGGATTTCAGTTATCGGATCTCTCGCGACCGACACGCAAAGCCAGTTGGGTTCGTGGCGTGCTCGAGGTGATAAAGCCGAAGTTGTCTCCTTGCTGGACGGAATCAAGTCAGGGGCAGGTAAAGGCGCAGTCGTCGACTATGCCGCTGGCATTGACCCGGACAATCCCAATGCGTTGCAAGAGGCAGTAGAGCTTGCGAGAAACAGCGACATCATCGTCCTGGTAACCGGTGAAGATTATGACCTGAGCGGCGAAGCACGCAGCCGGTCGGATGTTTCACTTCCGCAAGAGCAGCAAATATTGACAGATGCGATATTGGCGGTTGATAGGCCGGTGATCGTCGCACTGACCGGTGGTCGCCCTCTGGCAATATCCAATATCGCTGAGAAAGCCGACGCAATCTTGATGACGTGGTTTTTGGGCAACGAAGCCGGTTCGGCACTGGCCGATGTGCTTTTCGGCAAGTCCGCTCCGGGTGGCAAGCTGCCGATCAGTTTCCCCCACACTACCGGACAAGTACCCTATTCCTACAGCGAATATCCTTCCGGCCGTCCGGCCGATCCCGACCCGACCAAGGACACCAACCGCTATAGCGATCTGCCGATCACGCCGCTCTACCCCTTCGGCCATGGCCTGAGCTACGGGGATATCAAGATCAGTAATCTTGTGCTGAGCGCACAAACAGTGGATAGCTCCACACCACTCACTATCTCCGTCACTCTCATCAACAACGGCAAAATCGCCGGCGACGAGACGGTTCAGCTTTATCTGCGCGATCGCGTCGCCAGCATCGCCCAGCCACAGAAAATGCTCCGCGGGTTCAAGCGTCTCAGCTTGAAACCAAAGGAGAAAAGGACAGTCAGCTTCACCCTGACCAGCGACCAGCTCGCTTTCTACGCGCCCGACGGGAAATGGCGCAGCGAGGCGGGAGCGTTCGATGCCATGGTGGGAAGCTCCGCCGAAAACATCGTGCTAACCAGCGAGTTCGAATTGACCGAGACTGTCGAAAGCAAGGTTCCGGCGTCGGCAATTGCAACCAAGGTAGCGGTCAAATGAGATTACGGAGACGGGAATTTGTCGGCGGCATCGCCGCAGTCACAATCGCTAGCTGCGTGCCCCGTGATGGTGCAGCAGACAGCAAATCGACGGCATCTCCAACGGTAGAATCTTTCTCTCCCGAACTTGCCGCGATTATTGATCCTGCAGGCCAATTGGAAACGCTCGCCACCGGGTTCTCCTGGTCCGAGGGTCCGGTATGGGATCAAATGCGTAATCGGCTATACTTTTCCGACGTGCCGCAAAATACTGTCTTCATGTGGAGCGAAGAAGCGGATTTGGAAATTTTCCTCAAGCCCTCGGGATTGCCGGATGGCGAGGACCCTGCCCCGTTTGACAGCGCCGGGATCAACGGTATGTGGATCGGCAAGGACGGACAGCTGATCGCGGCCAGCCACGGCAAGCGCGCGGTTACGTCCATCGATATCGACAGCAAGGTCGAGACGGTTCTGGCCGACCAGTATCAGGGCAAGCCGCTGAACAGCCCGAATGATGTGGTCGAAGATCGTCACGGCAATATCTATTTCACCGACCCCCCTTACGGCCTCAAGGATGGCGACCAGTCGGTGCTAAAGCAGCAGTCTCAAAACGGCGTCTATCGACTGGCCAAGGACGGGTCGATCAGTCTGATCGACGCGAGCCTGACGCGACCCAACGGGATTGCCCTGTCGCCAGACCAGAGCATATTATATGTCGCTCAGTCTGATCCGGCCCGTCAGATTTTGAAATCTTATGTGATTGGAAGAGATGGAAGCATCATCGACAAAGGGGTATTCTTCGATGCGCAAAGCCTGGCTGGCGATGAAGCACCAGGATTGCCGGACGGGATGTGCGTGGCGGTGACCGGTCATGTTTTCGCGACCGGGCCTGGTGGTGTGCTGATCCTTTCGCCAAGCGGGCGGCTTCTCGGACGGATCAATACGGGAAAGGCCTGCGCCAATTGTACCTTTGGAAACGATGGGCGAACACTCTACATGACAGCAAGCGACAAATTGCTGCGCATCCCACTCAAAATCCGCGGTATCGGATTTGCCTAGTTGAAGCTCCCAGCCTGAGGGTGTGGTGATGTCTGGTTTCCAGCAATACTCGCAGGGTTTCGATAGAGCTTCACTGACGAGAATGTCGGAGATAGAGCTATTGCGCTGGCGGCGCCGCGGCAGAATCCCGTTCGATCACCGAATGGTCAAGGAACACGATATCTTCAGATTTGTCTCCGCTCAACCGACGCGAACTATTGTCAGACAACAGGCTGACAGCGCGAGCAGCGAGTTCGGATATCGGCTGACGCACGGTGGTGAGTTGCGGGCTGATGATCGCCGCGATTGAAGTGTCATCAAAGCCGACGATAGACAATTGCCCCGGCACATCGATATGCCTGCGATAGGCTGCCGCAATCGTGGCAGCAGCCATATCATCATTGCTGGCAAAAATAGCGGTTGGCGGCTTTTCCATATCGAGCAGCGACTCTGCACACTGCAATCCGGTCGAATAATCGAAGAAGCCCTGACGGATTAAATCCTCATCCGGTTCGAGACCGAACTTGGCCAAAGCCTCGCAATATCCCTGATAGCGTTTGCCGGAAGCCCCGTGATCGGGGTGACCGCGGATATAGCCGATCCGGCGATGGCCAAGGTTCAAAAGATATTCGGTAATTTCCCGCGCCGCGGCGACATCATCGATATTCACCGACAACCGGACCGCATGCGGGTCATTCGGCGCAATCAGCACATAGCTGACATGCTGCGATTCCAGCAGAGCTATGACTTCCGGATCGTCGCACAGCGGCGGCGTGATTATCAGACCGACCGGAGTCAGATTCTTCAATATCCGTTTTACACCTTCGATGCCGTCCGGACATTCATCGACCACCAGTTGCATCGAAAGATCGTGACATTGCTTGAGCGCGCCGAGATGAACATTCTCGAGATAGCTGGGACTGGGGTTGTTCACCAGCAGCGCAACAATCTGTGCCGATCCGGCGCGCAAGGTTCGCGCCGCCTGGTTAAGCTTATAGTTGAGTTTCTCGGCAGCTTCGAGAACTGCAAGTCGGGTTTCCTCACGCACGTAAATTTCTTCGTTCAGAACCCGGGAGACAGTTTTCAGGGAAACGCCGGCTTCGCGCGCAACATCAACCATCGTCGATCGGCGTGATGTTTGCGTCATTTATTTCCCTCCAACTTATCCGGTAGCCCATAGCCCAGTTATTATGCCGCATGTCAACCGCTAGACCATGGCAGACAAGCTTGTCATAACATAATATTGGCAGTCCCCACAGGTACAATGATTGTTGGCTGTTCGACTCAGGCCGATGCAGGCGCGGGGCATATCGATGCCTTCGGTATATTTAACCAGCGGAACCGATCCCGACCCCCACATCACCTCTTCGGACCAGGCTAGACTTGAGATTCGTTCGCATCGCTCGCCAACAGCATCCGCTGCCTCTGAGACTGCCGTTTTCAGCAAAGGCGAGATGTTTTTGAAGAATAGGCGGCGAATAAGATTGCAATGACAACCTTGTCAGGATATGTTTTTAAAAAATAAAATCGGGAGAGAGACATTGGCAACACCAATTCCTAATGCGTCGGATACACAGGCATCTGGCAATTATATCAGCGCCGGCGGCAAGACCACTTTAGTGCTATTATTAGTGTTCGCCGTCTTCTTCCTCCTGGCTGGCGTTACCAACATCAACGACGCGCTGGTCGCGAAGTTCAAAGCCATGTTCCAGCTTTCCAATTTTGAAGCAAATCTGGTGCAATTCGCCTTCTTCATGAGCTACGCTCTTTTCTCCATTCCTTCCGGTATGTTATTGCGAAAAATTGGTTTTATTCGAGGATTCATCCTTGGATTCCTGATCATCGCGGCGGCATCCCTGCTCTTCATTCCTGCGGCCAACAGCGGCGTATATCTCAACTTTCTGGGAGCGTTGTTCATGATCGGCGGCGGGATTACCTTGCTGCAGGTGGCGATGAACCCACTGGTGACAACACTCGGCCCCCCGGAAACCTCGCATAGCCGCCTGACCTTTGCCCAGATGTTCAATTCGCTCGGCGCATTCCTGATCGTAAGCTTTGGCGCACGCTATATATTGGGCGAGAAATCCGACGTTGATCCAACCACCCTTTCGGAACCCGCACTGGAAGCTTTTCGCGTTTCAGAAGCCAGCGTCATCACCGACATTTATATCGCGGTAGCCATCGCAATGATCGCAATTGCTGCCTTCTTCTTCCTGTTCCGCAAAGTCATGGACAAGACAGAAGCCGAAAAGGTGAAAGTCGAAGGCACGTGGAGCCTGTTCGTCAATGACAAACGCCTACAATTCGGTGCGTTGTGCATCTTTCTCTATGTCGGTGCCGAAGTCACCATCGGCAGCAATTTGGTCGCCTATCTCGGCCAGGAACGGGTGATGAACCTCACCCATGAATCGGCTGCCGCGCTGCTCGGCTATTATTGGGGCGGCGCGCTGGTTGGCCGGTTCGTTGGCGCCTTTCTGCTGCGGATATTCAAACCCGGCAAGGTATTGATGACCTTCGCCGCCGTTGCCATCGGGCTGATCGCGATATCGGCCTTCAGCAGCGGATCAATTTCAGGTTGGACATTGACACTCGTCGGGTTGTTCAACTCGATTATGTTTCCAACCATATTCAGCCTCGCAACCGAGGGTATGAAATCGGACAAGGCTGCGCAAGCTTCCGGAATATTGGCAACCGCGATTGTCGGCGGGGCGATATTGCCAGCCTGCTATGGCCTTGTCGCGGACATCACCAGCTTGACGGCGGCGCTGCTGGTTCCAGTGGTCTGTTATGTAGTCATCGCATCCTACGGCCTCTATACCGAGCGTCAGCGGCTACAAGCCGGTTGAGTAACGCGCATAAGGCCCTGCCATCGGACGTTCTTCCGTCCAACATATGGAGGCTGGCCAAGCAGGCTTCGATACCGGGTGCAGGCGCGGCGAGCTTCTGTCGTGCACCCGGCCAGATCCACGACAAATGAATAACCGCACAATAGTGCGCCCGACATAATCATGATGGGCACTCAGCTTATTGGGAAATTTGGGTTCATCTGAATTGCGAGTGCAAATTTTGACGGATTCTCTCGCTGACTTCGGTTATAGGAGTCACCGCGTAGCAGGGCACAATCTGCAGCCACCTTGGCCGCGAATTCTTCGGGTTTCCGTGAGCGTTTGCGTGATACCTGTCCAATTGCTTTCAGCTGTTAGAGTGGCAGATTTTCATTGCTCCCAACTCATTGCTCGGCACTGGGAATCGTCATTTGACAAATTGTTATTTTTGTATAGTCGAGGTCAGAATTAGCACTGATTAGGAAGCTCGCATATGCCTCATCTCATCAATAGAATACCGGCCACTCTCTCGGACAATGATCACCCCTATCTAACCGGTGCGTGGACACCCAATTTTGATGAATATGATGCGGATGATATGCAGGTGATCGGTAAAATTCCTGACGATATTGACGGTATTTACGTCCGCAATACCGAAAATCCTGTGCATGATGCGATCGGTCGCTATCACCCCTTTGACGGCGACGGCATGCTGCACATGATACGCTTTTCAGAGGGCAAGGCGGAGTATAAAAACCGATTCGTCCGGACGCGCGGCTTTGAAGCGGAACAAGAAGCCGGTCGCTCTCTGTGGATCGGCTGCATGGGCAATCCGAAGAAATCAGAACGGCACGGTTGGGGGGCGCACAGCCATATCAAGGATAGCAGCTCGACCGATGTGGTTGTGCACGCGGGCAATATCCTGTCGACATTCTGGCAATGCGGCGAAGGCTATCGCCTCGATCCGCAAACCTTGGATACGCTTGGCATTGATGGCTGGGTTCCGCTGGATGGTATTTCCGCCCATCCAAAGGTCGATCCGGCCACCGGCGAATTGCTGTTTTTCAACTATTCTACCCATGCGCCCTATATGCATTATGGTGTGGTCGGACCGGACAATAAGCTGAAGCATCATATTCCGGTCGAGCTGCCTGGACCGCGGCTGCCGCATGACATGTGTTTTTCGCCCAATTATTCGATCCTCAATGATTTCCCGATGTTCTGGCCACAGGCGGCGCTGGATGCTGGTTTCTACATTCCGGTTTTCGATAAAAATATGCCGTCGCGATTTGCGGTCATACCGCGCTATGGCAAGCCCGAAGACATTAAATGGTTTGAAGCAGAATCGACCTATGTCCTCCATTTCATGAACGCCTACGAGGAAGGTGACGAGCTGGTCATGGATGGCTATTTCCAGGAAGATCCGCGTCCGGCGCCGCTCAAGTCGGTGGCAGACGAATATCAGGCGATGGCGTCCAATCTAGATCTGCACTCTTTGAAAACCCACTTGCACCGCTGGCGCTTCAACCTCGCAACCGGACAGACAATCGAAGAGCGGCTATATGACGAAGAGATTGTGGAGTTCGGCACAATCAATCAGGCCTACGCAGGGCAAAAGCATCGTTATGTCTATAGCGTCACCGGCGAGGACGGCTATTTTCTGTTTACCGGGATGATCAAACATGACCTGGAAACTGGCGCAACCCAGCAATTTGAATTTGGCGAAGGACGCTATGGTTCGGAAGCGCCCTTCATTGCGCGCAAGAATGCGACGTCTGAAGATGACGGCTATCTGGTTACGTTCATCACGGATATGAATCTGGATCGCTCGGAATGCGTTTTACTGGATGCGAAGAATATCGAGGCGGGTCCAGTCTGTCAGATCATTTTGCCGCACCGGATTTGCAGCGGAACCCATGCAGTTTGGGCCAATGCTGATGAGCTTTCGCCATCAGTCCAGACGGCCTGAACCGTTATACGACCCATCGATTTGGAATTTTGAGGGGGCCAGTATTATGGCCCCCTCCTGATGGTTTCAGCCTTAGGCTGCGCGCAAAGCGGGCAGCAATGGAGCAGGATTCAGAAATTCTTCAATCCGTGCAATCTTGTCATCTTTCACCGTGACGATGACCAGCGCTTCGGCGCTATATGTCTCGTCCGATTGTGACGTGACGTGCAGGGTGTGGCGCTGAAGATAACCGCCCTGGATTTCCTCCAACCGCAAGATTTCATATTCCCGCTTTTTCGTTCTGGACATCATGAAGACCAAGGTCGCCAGATTTTCTTCACGCGTCTGGGTTTTGCCATCAAAATCATGCCAGATTTCCGCATCTTCGTGAAAACAGTTCCGTGCGCCCTCGACATCGCCTTCGCCCAAACAATCGATAAAGCGTTTCGCCAATTCCAATATTTCCATCGTATATCCTTGTTGTATTAACGTTGATTGTCAGTTCTGCGAGACACCGGGCCAACGGGCTTTACCGTGTGCCTATGAATCAAGATTTGTCGATTGCCTTCGAGGACAGCAGCGACGGCAATATATAATTGTCGATATAGACCCTGCATTGATCAAGCGATTTACCATAAGTTTTCGCGGCGTTAAGCAGGGTAATCTCGTTAAAGGTAAGCCAGTCCGCGATATCCTCCGGCACCAGGTCCGGTTTGAAAATATCATCGTCGATCGCACGTTTCGCAATCGGGACCCATTGTTCGCGCCCTAGTTTCATAATCGCTTTAGACGAGCCATCGACCTGGGTTTGCCCGGTAACCGCTGGCATGATCAGCATCGTGAAATATGGATCTTCCTTAACGAGATTGATGCCATCAATCAGCGCCTCACGGATTCCGAGAACCAGATCATCAGCTGCCAATATGTCATGCGTCACATTTCTTTTGAACGAAATCACATGGTCTACCAGCAAGGCCAATATCAAGGCGTCGCGAGATCCGAACCGGTTGTATAACTGAACCCTTGTCAGTTTTGCGAACTGGGCAACGTGGGTCATGGTGAATTTGGTTGCGCCATGGGCATCTATGCTGCGACGGACAGCATCAAAGATCACATCATCCGAAACGCGTTGCAAAGATATTGTTTGCGCAGATTTCTTCATCGGTATGCGTTCCTCACCATCGCTTCATTTCCTACTTGATAATAACGCCACCTTGTATAGCTACTATACAAATATAAGATTGTGTAAACTACGAGCTCTGCCCTGTCATTTATTAAAGCCTGTCCTATGTCAAACGTCTTGCTGCTCAATTTCACCGTCTCTCTGGGAGCGTTCTTCCTTTTGCAGCCAAGAACCTTTGGAGTGACACTCCGCGGACAGTTTTGACCCTCCTCTCCCGTGGGATCAATGTGGTGAACGGCCTGGCCCGCTCACCACGCACTACATGAGCGTAAAAAGCTCCTGATGGCGTAAACAACGCTCAAAATCGTCCGAACCCGCTGAGTGCCCGGTTCGATTCTTCCAACCACCCGTGCCTGATTCTGACGCATCCCCGTCCTTCTGCAATGCTATCAACCCGGAATGCTGCCAGACCGGGGGCCTGCTCCGACATAAAATGATACGCCCACAGATTGCGTAATCATTTGCAACCACTGCATCGAAATCATAGTCATGGTGAAAGAATATTCTATTTTCGGAGAACTTTAATGCGTCTGTTCGCTATCCTGTCCCCGGTCCTTGGTGCCTTTGCGCTTGCTGCTTGTTCCATGTCCGGCGATACTCAGGCAACCAAAGAAGCACCGATGGTCTCACCGCTGCTCACAAGCGCGGATGCAAAAGACCCATATAGCTATGCCCAGCCTGAAGTTGCGCGGGTGACACATGTGGCGTTGGATTTGGCCCTCGATTTCGAAAACGAAAATATCAGCGGCACTGCCGAGTTGGATATACTGGCAGCCGACGATGCGGACACGCTGATTCTCGATACGATGGGTCTGGAAATATCTTCGGTCACCGATGGCGAGAACCAAGATCTGCCGTTCGAACTGGGAGCGGAAAAGGACGGTATGGGCGCGCCGTTGCGGGTGACGATCGGAGACAAGCGACATATTGTGATTGCTTACAAGTCTGGTCCGGATGCCAAGGCGCTGCAATGGCTCTCACCCGAACAGACTGCGGGCGGCAAGCATCCCTATTTGCTCAGCCAGGGCCAGCCGACGTTGAACCGGACCTGGATACCTACGCAAGACAGCCCCGGTATCCGCCAGACATGGGAAGCCACGATTACGGCTCCGGAACCTTTGGCCGTGGTAATGTCCGGCCTTTCAGGCGGCGATCCGGTGAGCGCAGGCAAAGGCCGCCGTGCTTTCAGTTTTTCCATGGACAAACCGGTGGCTCCTTATCTGATCGCGATTGCGGCCGGTGATATCATATTTCAAGAACTCGGTCCCCGCTCGGGCGTGTGGACCGAGTCGGTGATGCTCGAAAAAGCTGCAGCAGAACTGGTCGACACCGAAAAGATGATCGACGCAGCAGAAGCCCTTTACGGGGAGTATCGCTGGGGCCGGTACGATATGATCGTATTACCTCCCAGCTTCCCTTATGGCGGGATGGAAAATCCGGTGATGACGTTCCTCACACCGACTTTTATCGCCGGAGACCGCAGCCTGACCGGCCTGGTCGCACACGAGTTGGCGCATAGCTGGTCGGGCAATCTGGTCACAAACGCGAACTGGTCGGACAGCTGGCTGAACGAAGGCACCACCAGCTATTTCGAGAACCGGATAATCGAATCATTATACGGTAAGAAGCGAGCGAGCCAGGAACGCGCGCTGAACTTTGCAGGGATGGAAGAAACTATTGCGGAAAAAGGCTCGGACGCAGCGATTACGGCGCTCCATCTGACCGGCGATGACGCCAGCCCGGAAGGCGGAGCGAGCGGTGTCATATATGACAAGGGGGCGGCCTTTCTGCACACCGTCGAAGCGATCGCCGGACGAGAAAAATTTGATATCTGGCTGACCAGCTGGTTTGACCGGCACGCATTCGAGCCAGCTACATCGGCAATGTTCCTCGCCGATATGCGGGAGAATCTCGTGAAGGGTGACAAAGAGCTGGAAGCGGCACTGTTGCTGGACGAGTGGGTCTACCAGCCCGGACTGCCTGCCAACGCGCTGCGCCCCGATCCAGCCGCTTTTGCAGAGGTAGACAAGGCGGCAGAAGCCTATGCCGCTAGTCGGCGTGTCGATAACGGCCTATGGAAGAACTGGACCAGCGCCGAGCGCCTGCGCCTGCTGAGCAAGCTGCCACAGGAGTTGCCGGATGATGAACTGGCCAGGCTGGATAGCGACTTTGGCCTGTCGGCATCAGGCAATAACGAGATTCTGTTCGCCTGGCTCAAACTGGCGCTGCAAAACCGTTACGAGCCCGCGGTGCCGCTTGCGGAAAAGTTTTTGGGAACGGTCGGACGCCGCAAATTTGTCTCGCCTTTATTTGAAACGCTGGTCGAGCAAGGGCGCTGGGGCAAACCCATCGCGAAGCGCATTTATGAACAGACGCGGGGCGGCTATCATGCTGTCACGACCGGGACTGTGGATGAAATAATGTTGGGTGGTGATTGACGGATAATGAAGCTTTGCGGCCGAGAATATCATTTTCGACAAACTCTATCGTAAGCCGTTTCCAGCGGCCGGTGCCTATTCAGAAAATATGTGCAACTTTACTGCGGACGGGTTTGGGCGATTATACCGAGAAATAGGATTGTGAAATCGTTCCGGTCTCGCCTTTAACGGAGCGAAACCAGTGAATCTCCGAGAATGCGTCCGAACCAGCTATCGCGGCGAGCAACCGCTCGAGGTCCGCTTGCCACCGATAGTTTTCCAAGAACAGTCTTTCCGCGATCGGCATGGCAGTAGAAATTGCACTCGCGGGTTCGATGCTGCCCAATCGGCGCGCAGCTTTGGCCGCCTTGCGTGAGAATGGCGGTTTCCCCATAAAAATCTGCGGTGGTGCGCCCGACAGGATTCGAACCTGTGGCCCCCAGATTAGGAATTTGCTGTAGCAAGTAAACATAGCTTTTCAGACAATCTCATACAGCACTTTTATATATTAAATTTCAAATAGATAAACTGAATTTAGGTGAACACTGATTTTCACCCCTACCCACATAATCAAAGAGCCTATAGAGAGCCTAAGATGCCTAGCCACGCTCTCACCGATATTTCCATCAGGGCTTTACCCAGCCCGCCCAAGGGACAAACCACCTATTGGGACGTTGGTCAGACAGGGTTCGGGGTGCGGGTATCGCAAGGTGGCACCAAGACCTTTGTGGTAGTGCACGGCGTCGAGCGCCGCCGCTTCACCATCGGTCGCTATCCAGCCATCACGCTCAAACAAGCCCGAGATAAAGCGAAAGAACTGCAAGCTGGTCTCACACTAGGCTTAATCGATAAACGTCCGTCTCCGCCGTATCTGGAGGCGCTGGCGCTATACCTAGAAGCCAGCTCCGTCAAAAATCGTCCTGGCACCGTGTCCGAGTATCGTCGTATGCTCACCACTCACTTTGCCTTTGGTCGAAAGCGATTGAATGAAATTACTCGCGCCGACATCCAGACAAAATTGAACCGACTGAAAGATACTCCGTCAGAACAACGTCATGCCTTTGTGGCGATGAAGGTATTTTTAAATTGGGCGGTGCGCGAAGAGTATCTATCCAGCAATCCCATCATCTCGATGCAACCGCCCTCAAGACAACGATCCCGCGAACGCGTGTTGCAACCGGAAGAACTGGCGGAGATATTTCAAAAGGCCAGTGCCTATCCTTGGCCCTACGGCCCCATTGTCCAGCTACTCATACTCACCGGACAACGCCGAGGTGAGATCGGTGGATTGCGGTGGTCATGGATTGATCAAGATAAGCGTCTGATTTCTTTTCCGGCTGATTTCACCAAGAATCGTCGTTTGCATGTACTGCCTTATGGTGAGCAAGTGGCGGACATTTTGAATAATCTACCGGAGCATGTTGGTAGCGACTTTGTGTTTCCGGGTCGCAAGCCGGGAGCCAATCACTTCAATAGCTGGAGCAAGAACAAGCGAGGATTTGACGCAACCTTGGACGGTGTCGAGCCATATGTGCTGCATGACTTGCGCAGAACATACAGTTCGACGTTGGCGCAGCTTGGTACGCCAATTCATGTCACTGAAAAGCTACTCAATCATGTTTCGGGAACCATCAGTGGCGTGGCGGCGATATATAATCGGCATAGTTATCTGGATGAGATGAGAAACGCGGTGAGGATGTTTGAACGTCATATAGAGGGATAGCGTAGCGACTAGCGATCTGATGAAGACATTCTTGACCCAAAGGAATGACAGTCTGTTTGGATTGTTAAGGCTGATCTTTTCCAACTTTCATCGCACAGACCGACATGAACATTCGAACGTTTGTATTTGAGATTGCAATTCAGCCTAATTGATGGCAGCAACTGCATAATAATAAAAGCATGGTTGCATCTTTGTCAGTCCGTTGATTGGAGAATGCTTTGAAATTTATACATTATATTATCGTGCTCGTCATGGCTATTTCCTGCATTGGATCGGCGCAGGCTCGCTATCTTCAAACCGACCCGATTGGATATGAAGACCAATACAATCTATATGCTTATGTCCACAATAACCCGGTAACGAACACAGATCCTGACGGCAAACAAACTGTGCAGGATATGCAACTGCAAGCTCAGATCGCTGACAAACGCGCGCAAGGTAAGTCTGAAGAGCAAATTTTGTCAGAAATTGGAAGTGAAGCCGCCACGGAAGCAGGTATATTTGCGACCGTTGTAGCCATCGCAGTTGATATTGCAAATGGGCCCACTCCAGACGGGGGGGCTGCTGCGGTAGCATCGAGAACCGCTAGTCCAGCTACCAGCTCTGCCTCTAAGTTAGGCTTACAGAAACAGCTAGCTTCTGAAAGTGGATTAAAACAGGTAGCTTCAGGTGGCGGTGAAGTTATTGCAGGTGGGAGCTCTAGCGTCGGTTTCAAAGGCGGAGAGGCATATGCAAAGCAGTTTGGTGGTAGATCGGGCGACTATGTAAAAGTGTCCAGCGATGCACAAAAGGTTGGAGATGGTTTGAGTGTTTCTGTCCACGCTGTGAAAAATGTAAAAACTGGCAAAGTCTATGATCCGAAGTCTATCGTGAACGAGTTCCAAAAGGTCCCAAAAAATCAATGAGTAAGGAACATGCTAAATTATCACTCAAGTCTTTGGTGCTTGAAGGCCTAAAGGAATGTGCAAGTCCAGTTGATTTGTCATTGGCAATTTTCAATCGCTGGCAAACTGAGGGACATCCGGTGGAAAGAAAATACATCCTACCTTTCATTGCAATCAATTCAGATACCGATCATTTGCCATCAATCGACACCGAAAAACTTTGGCAACCAGAGGCGCTCAAACACAAACTGGAAGAAAAAAAAGAATATGATGCATTCTATCTAAGCGACTTTCAAAAAGCTTGTGAAGCACTAATTCAAAAACTTAATTGATGTCTCATCGACTGATACTGTTCGCTTTCTTCTGCTGCGTTTTGATCGCGTTCGTGCCAGTTGCAGTCATTGCAGCAGTTAATCCAGCTGATGCAGTAAGAGTTGTGCTCTCCACGCCTGATGATAAACTCAGCTATCAAAATGCTCAGTATGGGTATGACAAAATTGTAAATCCGTCCGTCGATGTCGAGAAAATTGAGTCCCAACTCAAGCTTATGACTGCCGAAGCGTGGGTAGTAGCCGGACCAAATCCAAGTGACATCGATAAGCTGAAAGCAGTGCGTCAAGTCATCTATGACGCTGGCAAATGGAACGACAACATACCTTTCTCATACGATCATGACGATCCGTTCGGATTGAAGGTCGAAAACAAATTACTTTCAACCTATTTACAAACACGGCGTGGTAATTGCGTTTCCATGCCCGTTTTGCATCTAATTTTGGCAGAAAGGCTTGGATTAAATGTTCATCTTTCCACCGCGCCACTGCATATGTTCATTCGCTACACCAACTCCACCACCGGTCGTAGTATCAACATCGAGCCTACTAGCGGCGGGTATCCAGCGCGAGACATTTGGTACCGTCAAAAACTTCCCATCAGTGATCAGGCAATCGAGCGCGGCTTGTATCTGCGGACGCTCACAAAGCGTGAAAGCATAGCTCATATGGCGGCGACGGTTGTTCAATATTTGATGGATACCGGACAGTACCGTGAGGCTATCAGAGTTTCGGAAGCTATTCTGGAAAATTATCCAAAAGATGGATTTACTTTTGCCAAGCAAGCGTCAGCGGCAGCAATGATACTGGAACGAGACTTCGAAAGAAAATATCCGCCTGGCACAAGAATGCCACCGCGAGAGCAAGTGTTGTTTGAACACTGGCATGAGATAAATAGGCTTTCATATAATAAAGCGAGATCGCTTGGTTGGGAGCCAGTTGATATCAAATGAATAGAGCATCCCTCAAAATCTACGTGGCAAACATTCGTGATCTCCGATGGGGATACGAAGTGTGATTCCTCTATCCCCATAAACCGGCAATACCAATCCCCATACACAGCGACACATACCCACTCATAGTCGAGCCAAATTGCTAGCATCCGTTCCGCGACTTCAGAATATGCTTTTGTTAAAAAGAAGAATATTCTGAAGCCCGCCCGCCGGGCGGCAGTTATCCCCATTTTCAAACCGGTTACCCTATCTATCAAGACAGAAAAATTTGAAGTTCGGAGTATGTCAGCAACCGCGACCTCTATTCGCTGGCCACACCCGACCCGCTAGAAGCCACTTGAGTCCAGAAGGACTAACGCCCTTCTGGTCGAGTCATAGCGCGTCAGGTGGTCAGTTACGGTCGCGGTTGCTGGAGTTTGTCTGAATAGAATTCTCTCAGGAAAATAGCAGGCTTGTCTAGACCGCTTATTATTCGAATACAGAATATTCCATTTCGCTAGTGCGCTTGCTTGTCCGTTCAGACAGCCCGATAAAATTAGACCACAACGCCGGGGATAAATATCGACTTGGGGTATATTGGGCGGACTAGACAGGCGCTGTCCGTCACATACCATTAAGGGATGGACGAACGCCTGATTGCATACTTAGAAATATGTCGAGAAATCTACGAACGCCGGGTGCGAGAAGGCACTTGGCCGTGGCCGGTCGATTCGACGAATCCCGAGAATGTGATAGATTCGGAGTCCACTAACCAAGATCAGCTATGAAGCGGTGTTATGCATACATTCGCGTCTCCACACTCCGCCAAGGTGAAGGTGTCAGTCTGGAGGCGCAACGAGAAGCTATCACTGATTTTGCGAGTCGTCAGAATCTCAGCATCACCCATTGGTTTGAAGAAAAGGAAACTGCCGCCAAATGTGGCCGTCCGATCTTCACCCGCATGGTCAAGGAACTCAGGCAAGGTCGAGCTGATGCCTTGATAATTCATAAGCTGGATCGGCTGACCAGAAACCTGACCGAGTACGCCAAGATTGGCGAATTGATTGATGCCGGGGTCGATGTTCACACCGCCGTCGACAGTCTTGATTTCCGTTCACGTGGTGGTCGCCTCACTGCTGAGATACAAGCCGTGATCGCCGCTGATTATGTCCGCAACCTGCGCGAAGAAACCTTAAAGGGTATGAACGGACGTTTGAAACAGGGACTGTATCCGTTTCGAGCACCGATTGGTTATGTTGATACTGGTCGAGGGCAAGCCAAGACACCTGATCCAGTACGAGCGCCACTCGTGCGGCAGGCATTCGAATTCTATGCCACCAGACAATATTCAATGAAGACCCTATTACCGAAACTGCAAGCAATGGGCCTCACCAATCGCGTTGGTGGGAGACTATCGCTGCACGGTCTTGAAACCCTCCTCGACAATCCTTTCTATGTTGGCGTGATCCGCATTAAGCGCACTGGCAAATCTTTTCCCGGTGTCCACGAACGATTGATTAGCCCAGCCCTCTATGAGCGGGTGCAGGAGATAAAATCCGGTAAAGCGGGACCGAAGGTCACCAAACACAATCACACCTACCAAGGGCTGTTTCGGTGCGGACTGTGTGCTGGACCAATGGTGCCCGAGAAGCAAAAGCAGTTTGTCTATTATCGTTGCCCGGTACGTGACTGCGACACCAAGACGGTGCGCGAGGATGTTCTCGTCGCTGCCATCGAGGCCTGTTTAGCTCAAGCAGAACTGACCGAGGTTAATGCCAAAGACGCGATCGCAGCGATTGAGCGCTGGGTGGAAAAAGCCCAGCACAGTGACGAAGATACTGGTTTGAAATTACGAAAGGATAATCTTGCAGCCAGACAGCATCGTCTCACTGACGCGTTGGTTGATGGCATGATCGACAAGGATACGTTCAATGAACGCAAACAAGGATTGTTGCTGGAAACAGAAACGTTGCAACAAGAACAAGCTTCAGCCGCAAACTACGCCGCTAAAGCCGCACACCTACGGAGTATCATCGAACTGACAAAAAGCCTGCAAAAGAGCCACGAAATGGCAGATCGAGGACAAAAACAAAGAATCGTCGAAATCACCACATCGAACCGCGTCGTGATTGGAAAAAACGTATATTTAGAGCCACAGAATTGGCTGTTGGAGGTGCGAAATCTCGCCTCCACCCCCTCTGGTGACCCTTGTCGGAGCAGAGATCGAACTTTTCCAAAAGTACAGGACAGTTTGATATGCTTCTTAAAAGACATGAGCCTTAAAAATTGCGTAAAGAAAAACCCTGCCGCGTGAGCAGCAGGGTGAGCACTAAGTACAGTGGGACTAGAGTTTAATCAAAGCAACCCGATCTCTGTCATGATCCCATTCGTCCGAAAGAAACCGTCGACCATCAGTCCAGAATCCTTTGCGCAGGATCTGGTACATGCAACGATAGAGAGTTTGATTCCGGTGTTCAGCTTGGTGACTGACATAAGCAACATCAAAAAAGAAAACACACTTACCGTTCCACTCAGCTGGAATCAGCTCTTGGTTATCTAAAAGATATTCCATAACATTCACGGGCAAAAATGTAACCGGGAGTTTGGATAAATGACCACTAACGTGATCTAAGGTTTTTTGATTCGGACCTGTAGTTTTCAGACAGACATCGGACGCGTTCCAAACGACACGATTGGTCACGAAGGTACTCAAGGCAGGTTCCCACTCGTAGGCTTCTGGAACTTTAGGTACTTTCGAACAATCAATCACATGCTCAGTAGCTTCAATTTTTGCTTTACCTCGCAAAACTTCTAAAACGGCTGTCGCCATCGTACCCTTCCGAAGAGCAGTGATGTCAGCTGGTTTATAGCCGGCCTTCAAAAAAGCTTTATCGAGATGATAGACGTCTCCAGGAGACATAACGAACTTGTCAGACTGAGTCATGACGGGTTCCTTTCATTGAATGTAACGGGTTCAGATTGAACTTGTTACCGCCAGCGAACTCTCGACCATTATCGGTGAGCAGTCATAGCCAATAACTACCGATCTTCGGGAGCTATTGGCTATGACCACTACGTTTCAAGGAACTGATTGAATCAAATCATTTTATGAAAAATTGTCAATCCTTAAAAAGGTTACCTTGTAGCCATATTCAAAGTTCGATTCCCCTCAAGGGTTTACGAAATTGCCTCCCAAATTAGCCCTCAGCTGAATCTAGCAGTCTTGTTTTAAGCCATATTTCAGACGGAACGTGCAGACAAAAAGTCTGTTCACAATGGTGACCCATCTCGGATTGAAGATCGAATTAGTTCGATCACCCACGAAGGGGTTGCTGAAATCAGAAAGTTCATCGAACTGAAAAATTTAGCAATACTGACCGTAAAAAATTTACTCCTTAGTGATGTGAACTAAAGCGCAATCGCCAAGATGAGCGCCCCAGACCAGATGCCCCGATAAGCGACACAAACTTGTGGCATTTTCTTCGTCAGTTAAGAAAAACTCTATCGAACGATCTGTCCGATTTCCTTGGGAGACAGATTGACCTGTTGGAAGATTCTGTTAGACAAAGATTATCCTTTAACAACTGCAAAAAGTACATTGTCGACAATTATTTCAACAGCACTGTTTTGGCCTGAATCTGTCAAGATGAAACTTGCCGGAAAAGCGTCTTCAATACTCACCCAACTTCCCACCCGGTCAGTTTTTCGGCTTGCAGCAATAGCAGTGCGCAAACCAATGAATGGCAGAACGGAGAATGACAAACGAGCTATTCGTGCAGTTCTAAAGATACTAGCTGGAAAAACGGTTGCAGCGTTAATGTGCGTTTGTCTGGCGTTAGTATTTTATGATTTCACATATCTTATTCTTCTCGTACCATTTTTTATTTTCCCATTTATTGATTGGAATTTTTGGGATCAGGAATTGGAAATAGAGCTACGGCGTGAATTGAACCTTCGGCAGCAAGAATTAGGTATTATCACGGCAGATTTAGAAATACAGCGCCGCCAGATGTCGTCTGCAATATTTGATCAAATTTGTGCTAAAGTACTCAAAGGATTTGGCTTTTCTGTATCTGATAGTACCAATCTATCTGCTGGAAAATCAATCCAATCAAATGAACAATCAACAGTTGAGAGAACTCGAAATGGTTCTCTTGATGGAGGCCAGTTCGCAGTTGTTTCTGAAAAGGAAGCACAGTCTATGGCCGAGATTAACATTGCAAATATTACAGAGCTTCAAAATCATGCTCTAGAAATTGCTAACCGAGGGAAACAGTTCTATAAAAATCTTCCTGCCAACCTGATAGATGAAAATCAGGGCAGGTGTATAAGAATAAACGTCAATACAGGCGAATACCTAATGGGGGACGATCGACTTGAAATTCATCAGCAATGGTCGAGAAAATTCGACAACAGTATTCCTAGTTGGAACGCAGTGATAGGAGTTCCAACTTATGGCGGAAGAGCTAATAGGTTACTACAGTGATCTAAACCAACCAATCGTCCCAATCTTAACGATTGCGGGTTCAGAATCAACCACGCCATTTATGATCGATACCGGTGTAAATGTCGAGTTGCTGGCGCCAATGGAGTTAGCATTAGCTTTAAAGTGGCAGATTTCTAGTCAAATCGAAGACGTCGTAATGGCTGATGGCACCGTTGCTCAAGCGGTTCTGGCATTTCCCTACATCCAATGGCATGGCCTTGTCCGACAATGCGAAGCCTTGGTCTTGTTAGAAAATCCTTACGAAGAAGGTAATAAACCAAAAAGAAGGAATCCTAGACAGGCCTATGATGGTTTCGTTGGGATGGGTTTGCTGCGAGGGAACGTAATTGGATTCGAACCAAGTATTGTGAGAATTTCTAAAGGGACGCGTTAGCTGTCCCTTTTTTTTTGATAAACCCCAAAAAATGTAACCGCAAGGCACGAATTATATAGAGCCTATACCGAGCCTAACCCAATCGAGATTTCACAAATTTCCATCTAACTCATTGAAAAGATTGGTGCGCCCGACGGGATTCGAACCCATGGCCCCCAGATTAGGAATCTGATGCTCTATCCGACTGAGCTACGGGCGCATTGTGATTGCGGGTTTAGCCACATTGATCGGAGCACGCCAGAATCAATTTTTGGATTCGGGAGGTAACACAGGCAAAGGCAGCGCTAGCGCTGCGATACCCTCTTCTACCAATTCGGCAACCTCATCCTGTGATGCGGTCCCGTGTATGGGTTTCTCGTCCGCGTCGCCATAATGGATATCGCGGGCCCGACTGGCGAATTTGTCGCCGACCCATTCCGAACTGGCGAGAAGCTTCTCCTGCGCCTTGGCCAGCTTGCCAATGATTTCCCGATATTCTGCAGGCACAACTGGTTTGTTGCTCACTGGCTTGGCAGCATTGCCCTCAGATTGGTCCGCGGCCGGTTTGGCAACTGCAGGCTGCTGATTGCCTTTTCGGCCGAGGTTGGGGGCCATGGCTGCTTTCGTGATATTTGTGCAACCGCACAGCGGACAATCCAGCAATCCTCTATTCTGTTGATCTTCATAATCCTTTGAGGACCCGAACCAGCCCTCGAAACGGTGCTCTTCATCAGCGCAGATCAAGTCGAAGACGATCATGTCAATTTTGCCGGCAGCTCGAATTTTTTGCGATTGGCCACAGCAGGAACGCGGGAACGCACCTCCTGCACTTTCCTAAAGTCCAATTCACAGAAATCCAGCCCGGTCGTCTCACTCATATCGAGCAAAACTTCGCCCCAGGGATCGACCACCATCGAGTGTCCATAGGTCGAGCGGCCGTCTTCATGCCTGCCAGATTGGGCCGCCGCGACGACAAAGGCACCGGCCTCAATCGCGCGGGCGCGCAGCAATATTTCCCAATGGGCTGTTCCGGTCGGTACCGTAAATGCTGCCGGAATGGACAATAAGTCGGCACCGGCGTTGGTCAAAGCTTCGTACAAGCCCGAAAACCGGACATCATAGCAAATCGACAAGCCCAGCGTTGCTCCCGGGATCGCAGCCACGACCGCATTTTTCCCGCCGGCATAAGCGGAGGATTCCCTTAAAGATTCGTCAGGGCTAATGTCGACATCAAACAAATGGATCTTGTCATATCGGGCGGAAATTTCACCATCGGGACTGATCAGATAGGACCGATTGACCCATTTCTCTCCCGGCCTGTCGGAAACCTTCATGGCAAGCGAGCCAAGCTGCACCCATATCCTCGCCTTTTTGGCTTGTGACCGGGCTGCCAACAGAACGACATCATCTGCTTCATTCCGGATCACATTCGCGGCTCGCGACCGATCCCTGTCCAACAATCCGGTCATTTCTGGCGTAAAAATTATCGCGGCACCGCCAGCAGCAGCTTCTGCGATAAGCGAAGCGAGCTGCCGACCATTCTCATGCGGGTCAATCCCGCTGCACATCTGGGCTACCGCGATTTTCAAGATTGATCAGCCCGCCAAAAGCACATCGAGTTCACCGGATTGGTCCAAAGCTGCAAGATCGTCCGACCCCCCGATATGTTGGTCATTGATGAATATCTGGGGGACTGTGGTACGGCCGCCAGATCGCTGGATCATTTCCTCGCGCTTGGCACCGCCCATGGTGATGTCGGTTTCCTCGAAGCCCACATCCTTATTTTTCAGCAGAGCCTTGGCCCGGAAACAGAAACCGCAGGTGAATTTTGTATATATTTCAATTTTCGGCATATTTCGTTCTTTCTACCATTAGTCTCGAAATGGGCTGCCGGTGGATGGAATTCAAGCAATCCCAAACTGCACTAGAAACTAGCCATTTTCGGCTTCGCTTATAACCCGGGCCCAGCAGAAAACGAGAACTTGTTTCGCCCCGGCTTTTTTGAGCAGCCGAGCACAGGCACTGCTTGTCGATCCGCTCGTGTAAACATCATCAACCAACAAGACCGACTTGCCAGATATCGCTGCACCCAGGTTGTCTCCTAAGGTAAATGCCGCCTCGACGGTCCTCCGCCTCTGCTTGCCAGTCATGCCTCTTAATGGAGGGGTAGCCTTGCGGCGGCAAATGACATTGTAATTCATCCCGATACCGGAGCTTCGAGAGAGCTCTCGGCCGATCAGAACCGACTGGTTGAATCCCCTGCGCCACAAACGTGACCGGTGGAGAGGCACCGGAACGATGATTGCATTATCGGAAGATTCCCTGACGAACTTTTGCAGGTGCTCGGCAATCAGCTTCGCGAGCCCCAGGCGGGTACCATATTTCAGGCGCATCGCGATGAGCGAGCTCAGGTCATTGTAGCGTACCACCGACCGGACCCCATCGTGCACCGGCGGCTCAATCAGGCATTTTACGCAAAGACTGACTTCAGGACCATCGAAGGCCAGCGGCAAACCGCAAGCTGCGCACCACGGCTTGACCAGAAAATCCAGTTGCTGCCAGCATGACAGGCAGAAACGGTTATCCGCTTCCACTGTGACCCCGCACACTGGACATCTTGGCGGCAAGGCAAAATCGATCAAGGGCTTGAATATGGGCGGCAACGGCATTTGATCTTTTTGTCGAGCACTCCTAAAGCCGCAAGACACATGACCGATACAGTCAATATTCCTGAAGTTTTTAACCGCAATAAAAGACGCATCGTCCGTGATCGCGCCTTTGCACGGGAAAATGGTGACGATTTTTTTTCACAGATCATGGTCGAGGAAATTCTCGAACGCCTTGATGTGGTCAAACGCACATTCCGGCGAGCGCTGATAATCGGGCTCCCGGCAAGCAAGCTTGGAAGAGAATTACAAACGCGCGGCATTAAAGCGGTATTCGCGGATTCCAGCGCCCGAGTTGCCAAATCACTCGGCGGCGTAATTTGCGACGATGATCGATTGCCCTTCGCCGATCACAGTTTTGACCTGATTATAAACATAGGCTCCCTCGACACCGTCAATGACCTGCCGGGCGCGCTTGTTTTATGCCGGAGAATATTGGTTCCCGATGGGTTATTATTGGCAGCCTTGATCAGTGCAGAAAGCTTTCCCTCACTCAAATCCGTGATCATGGAAGCCGAGGGCGACCGGGTATCGGCACATATTCATCCCCAAATCGATGTCCGGACAGCGGGCGATCTCTTGACGCGTGTCGGGCTGACCTTGCCAGTGGCAGACAGCGACAACTTGCGCCTGAACTATTCAAGCCTCGGGCGTCTGATCTCCGATATCAGGGATGTCGGGGGCAGTAATATCATGACCAACAACCACTCCGCCATCGGTAGGAATGTCTACAACCGCATTCGAACCTTGTTTGCCACGCAAGCCGAACCGCACGGGAAATTCTCCGAAACCGTGACGATATTGTATCTCTGCGCGTGGGCACCTCACCCTGACCAACCGAAACCCGCGCGGCGCGGTAGTGGGCAAGCGTCCCTGACAACAACTCTCTCCCGGGCCGACAAAAACCATACCGACGACTAAACGGGGTCCCGAAGGCTGTTTGACAGCATTTGGACCAATGGGCCGTCTGCCGGCGGCATCGGAAGATCATGGATCTCTGCTACCGGTAGCCATTGCAGATCCAGCGAGTCGGGGCTTTCAACATGCCCTACCCACTTGCGACATATATATAGAAGCAGGATCAAATGTTTCTCCGCTAAAGGCTCGCTGGCGAAGGCAAGCGGTTCGAGATCCTGCGCTTCGACAATGATACTCAGTTCTTCGTTCAGCTCGCGAATCAACGCGACTTCAGGAATTTCCCCGACCTCAACCTTGCCTCCAGGAAACTCCCAGAGGCCAGCCATTGGCTTACCTTCCGGCCGCTTCTGCACCAGAATTCTGCCCTTCTGATCGATAAGAGCAGCGGCAGTGACAAACAGATATGTCGGATTTTTTTCCAATTTTTTATGCGATGTAAGGATTTTGTTAATCCATTTCTGTGAAACCGGTGTTGTTCACGACTTAGCAGAACTTTATCCGCGGAGAGAGAAACATGACTAATCTTTTTAAAAAATTATCTCTTTCTGAATCGGGTGCGACGGCTGTTGAATATGGTTTGATAGTAGCTCTCATCGCGTTGTCCGCGCTAATTGCGATTTCCGGTGTTGCTAAATCGACCACAAATATGTGGAGCGATGTTGCCAGTGAGGTAACGCTAGTTTCATAAAACGCGGCCGCACTTAATCTTTTGGTAAGGTTTCTACTCTAGTCTGTTGAATATTGGACATAAAACATGTTCAATTGGGTAAGTGAAGTTTGTCAAATCTAGGAGACCAGACATGAAAATCGTACGTAAATTGTTCAAGAATGAAGAAGGCGCGACCGCCATTGAATATGGCCTGATTGCAGCTCTCATCGCTGTTGCAGCTATTGTTGCAATGGGTCAATTGGGTAACACTTTGAAGAACACGTTCAACAAAGTTGACACCGAAATGACCAAAGGCAACAACAACGCTGGTGCCTAAAACCGGTTAAGCTTTTCGGAGCAAAAAATGGACGGCAGCCTGAAAGGGCTGCCGTCTTTTTTTATGCGCCGACCAATCGACAACGATCAGTAAGTTATGATTTTGACCTTTTGTCCGGCCCGCAATCCGTCGGTCGCCCGCAGTTGATTGAGCACCAGGAACCGATCCTGCTGAAGATCCGAATAGGCCATCCGCGATGACAGGCTCGAAATTGTGTCGCCACTTTTCACGGTAACGACATCGACCTTACGCGGTTTGATCGCGGCGGCTTGAGTTGCAGAAAGCCTCGCAATACTTTGATACATTGACGAAAAAACCGAAGCATTCCCGGCCGGCGCAATGGTTGTGAAATGAAACGCGCTGTTTTTCGAGAATTCATAAGCAAAAACAGTCACGTCAACCTGACCATTGTTGCTATCAACCCGCGCGGTCGCATAGGAAGCCGGTAACCCGTTCACAGTTGTTTGCTGGATGGCGCTGCGAGAAATGGATTTTCCTTCGCCCGCTAGTTTACTAAAGGCGGCATCAATATAGGTCGTCATATTTCCATTATATGCAGCGGTCGTAAACTGTCCCTGCCCACTTGATCCGCTAATCGAGACTGCACGAGCGCCATTTTGCATCGAGAAACCACTTGGAATGGTAAATTTGAGCTTCAAATCCGGATGCAGAAAGCTATTCCCTTCGATCACGCCTTGCTTCGGATCGTCTCCGTACAAGATTCCATCGAGTTTTTGCAGAAACCGGTCCCGGTTGCGAAGCCCGCCTGCACCGGTCAATTTGCTGGCATTTGTTGCCGCCCGCGATACGCGGCGCGCGGGATCGGGGTGGGTGCTCGCCCACTCCGGAGCACTGCGGGCATCACGGCCCGCTGCTCGCACGTCAATCGCCGATTGCGCAGCCAATGAGTATAACATTGTTGAAAGAGCCTGCGGGTCATAGCCCGCCGAACCGAGATAGCGAATCCCCAAGTCGTCTGCTTCATATTCCTGTTTGCGAGAATATTTAAGGGTCAGCAGCTGGCTGCCGGTTCCGAAAACTTCCTGCCCAAGCCGTCCGATAGCAGAATCGCCCAACAAAACCTGGGATCCGATTTGACCCAAAATGCCCAAAATACTGTTGCGCGTCGCAGCCTTTTGCCGCTTTTCGCTGTGTCGCGCAGCAACATGACCGACTTCATGGCCCAGAACTCCAGCCATCTCGGCCTCATCATTCATCAACGCCATCAATTGGCGCGTGAGATAGACATAGCCTCCTGGAATGGCAAAAGCGTTGTTCGCCGGGCTGTTAAGCAGCGTTACGGTAAAGTCACTGCGCGCGTTGCCCAAGCCCGATTGCACAGCAATATTTTGTCCGACTTCCACGACATAGGCAACCTGAGGACCGGTGTATGCACCGCCAAATTCCTCCAGCAGCTGTGGATGGGCCTCTGCACCTTTCTGCTTTTCCGCTGCCGATATCGACCGAGCTTCGCCCGACTGACTTCCCGCAGAATCTACCGCACCAGCCCCCGCGCCGCTTCCGGTGCACGCCACTAAAGCGATGACTCCAGCTGCACTCATAAATCGTGTCGTCAATCGTGTCGAAAATTGTCTCATATCAAGCTCCTCATAGTCGCAGTGTATAAGAACGGATCAACGGGTAAAGGGTTCCACCTGTAAAATGACGTTTCAACCGCGTCAGCCAACGCAAATTCTAGATCGTCTGGATCAAAGCGCGCCAATTTGCAGGAATTTTTCACGACGCAATCTGCGCAACGCTTCGCGATCGAACTTCTCGAGCTCCGCAAATTCTTCTTCAATAACCTTACTCAGTGTTGCAATCGCCAATTTCTGGTCACGGTGCGCGCCGCCGACGGGCTCCATCACGATCCGGTCGATGACACCGAGTTTCTCCAGATTCTGAGCGGTAATTTGCATTGCATCCGCAGCAATATCGGCCTTGTCGCCCGTGCGCCAGAGAATCGAAGCACAGCCTTCAGGTGAGATAACCGAGTAGACGGCATGCTCAAACATTAACACGCGTTCCGCCGCAGCTAAAGCGACGGCGCCACCCGAGCCGCCCTCTCCCACAATAATTGCGATCATCGGGACACCAAGCGAAAGGCATTTTTCAGTCGACCGAGCAATTGCTTCGGCCTGCCCCCGTTCCTCTGCCGATACGCCCGGAAAGGCTCCCGATGTGTCAACCAAGGTCAATACTGGAAGCGAAAACCGATCAGCCATGTCCATCAGGCGAATGGCCTTCCGATAACCTTCCGGCTTTCCCATCCCGAAATTGTGCCGCAAACGGCTTTGTGTATCATCACCCTTTTCATGGCCGATAACAACCATTCGCCGGTCACCCATGCGAGCAAATCCGCCAATAATGGCCTGGTCGTCGCCAAAATTCCGATCACCGCCGAGCGGCAAAAACTCGTCGAACAGGCCGACTACAAAATCTTTGAAATGCGGGCGTTCCGGATGCCGAGCGACCTGCGTTTTTTGCCAGGGAGTCAACTTGGCATAGGTATCGGCCAGCATTTTGGCTGACTTGTTCTGAAGCTTTTCAATCTCCGCTTCAATATCCAGCGAGCCTTCGCTCGCCGTGTCTTTCAGTTCAAGAATACGGGATTCGAGGGCCGCAATTGGTTTTTCAAAATCGAGATATGATGTCATGAAAAAGAGTTAGAACCGGACAGCCGAAACGTCAACGCGCGAGATTGCGTTGGCTCAAGGGATGGCGATTATTTACCAGCTCAACCAGACGCGCGCTGTCGATATGCGTGTAGATTTGCGTCGTGCTGATGTCACTATGGCCCAACAGGGTCTGCAATGCCCGTAGATCAGCCCCTCCTTCCAAGAGATGGGTCGCAAAAGCATGACGCAAAACGTGCGGGCTAATATTTGCAGGGTTAATCCCGGCCTTGACCGCAAGTTCCTTGATAATCTGATATAGCCTGATCCGACTTATGTGGCTCTTTCGCGAAGGAAACAGCCAGACTTCCTTGGGCTCAACAAATTCCATCCATCGACGCACAGCAACACGGGCCTGTTGCGAAATAGGGACCAGTCGTTCCTTTCCTCCTTTTCCCTTGATGATAAGAAAAGGCTTGTCGCCAGAAAGTGACGAACGTTGCAAGCTTACCAGTTCACTTGCCCGGAGACCGGAGCCGTAAAGCAGTTCCATGATCGCCGAAAGCCGGAGGGCGGGAGGTTTAACTGGATCGCAATCCAATCCCTCGGCAATCAACCGGAAAAGATTTCCTATTTCGGCATGGGACAGGGTCTTGGGCAATGAACGGACGACACCTGGGCGGGGTAGCGCATTGGACGGATCATTCTCCCGAAATCCTTCTTCCACGAGAAATCCGAAAAAACGCCTCAGGCTCGATGTTTTGCGAGCAACCGTGCTATTCTGCAAATGACGCCAACGAGATGGCAGTTTTTTGATCAGCTCCCGGTCTGCACAGGACAGGCTACCGCCCATTATCGCCGACGCTTGTTCCAGATCCGTCCGATAAGCCGATAACGTGTGCCGAGAGGCGCCGGTCTCAGCGACGAGCATTTCAAGGAAGCGTTCAATCAGATTGGCATCATCACTCATAGCGCTCAAGAATAGCCCTCACAGCCTGCGATGCAAAGCTTATGTCCGTGACAAGGCTTCTGCAGCAATCATGCGCGCTTCTGGCTCCAGACCGACGCGTTTCAAACTTTGCATGATGTGAAATAGGTGCAACGGCGACATTGCGCGCCAGTCCCGGCCTTGCATACCGACTGCAACAAGTAACGCCACGGTACCTTGCTGGCCACGGCGAGCGGCCGACTGGATTGCTCGCGTCCATCTGGTCGAGCGGTTGAAGTCAACCTCCAGATCATTGGCAAAATCGTCAACTGTCTCTTGATCGGCTCGTCCCAAGCCAGCAATCGCCGCCAGTAAAAATTTGCTGCGGAGCTGCTCTTCACTAACGTCATTGCTGCTAAAGTCACCGAGCGCGTCATATGAGACCGGAATATTCCTGCTCGGCGAAGCCACGGCTAACAGAGCCCAACTGTCACTTCCCTCATCGACAATTTCCGCCCATCTGACGGCACTGCGATCGAGGCCGGCGGAAAGCATTGAAGCGATAAGGTCTGCACTTTGTTCGTCAAGCTCAGTAGAGGGGCGAATTTTTGCAGCTGCGCGAGCGGTCAATATCTTTGCCGAATATCGCGTTAGCGCACCTTTGGACCGGCCCCATAAATCGCGCATCGCTGCAATGCGGGTTTTCGCATTATCGTTGGTATAGGCTTGACGCAACGTCGACGCCAAAGCCTTCCGGTCGGCGCTGGCTTCGGGATCATCATATGCTGCCGAGTAGAGATCAACCATCGCCTGACTGGAAAATACGCCCATGGCGGCTGCGGTATCTGCGGCTTTCATCCGCGAATCCATCGAAAGCATAGGTGCCCGTGCACGCCAACCCTGTACGTGGCGGCCAGCTTGGGCATAGAGACGATCCGGTGCTTCAACGCCGGTAGCCGCGCCCAAACCAAAGCGCCAGTTATTGAAAAATTCGATATCATCCCAGAGGATTGAAACAGCGCCGCGACCCTCGAAACCGGCGCCAATCGTCTTTTCCGCTAGCAAATAGTCGATTCCTGTAGCCGCTTTGTCGCGTCTCGCTTGCCGCAGCAAGCTGCTCGCCCTGCTTTGCTCGCCCGAAAGAGATGCACAAATGGGTCGGAACATTACCCATGTCGGCGCCTCGCTAACGCGCGCACCACCATCGACAAGCGGACAGATACCGGCCGGATCCGCGGTCGCCAAATGAGCCTGCATGGCTACTTCATAAAGACGTGGAGTAAAATTATCACCGTCGACTTTCAAAACCAGCGAGCGAGCGGCATCGGCTTCGCCCATCAACAGCAACCGCCAAGCCCGTTCGGCAGTCCAATCCGCCGGATTAACATTCTCGGGGCTGGTAACCTTGCTGAGCAACGCGCGACGGAGCAGTATTGAACCCCAGCGAGAAATGATCGGCCCATTCAAATTTTTGATCAAGTTGGTCAGATATTGACCACCTTCATCGCCAAAGGCACCAGTCGGCAGGCCATTGGTTTGTGGCGTCAGCACGCCGATTTCTAACATCGACCGCCGCTCTCCTGCGGATAGACGATATTGGGGCTGGAGTGCGTCATCCAGCGCATTCAGATCAAGTTCTCCATTTTCGTCGAGCTTAAGCGCCGGCAAATTTGAGTCGATTTCCGCAACAGTCCGATCTTCAACAGTCCTGCCCGGCGAATCGCCCGATTGAGGAGGGGCGGGCCGTGCTGAAACCGGCCCCGGCGCTGGTGTCGGTGCTACCACCGGTGCGGGGCTAGGAGTAGGAGCAGGATCGCCAAAACCTGGAGGAAGCAAAGACTCTGGCGAGTTCTGTCCCAATACCGGAAGCGCGACAAGAAGCGCACCAAGGCTCACAGCGGCGAAAGAAATATGCTTGATACGCATTCGCATCTTATTGCAGATCATCACCAATTACGGGCTTTTCAACCGGTTGCAGCGGCTGTTCGACGTCCATCGACGCAAAAAAGAAAGCCGCGCCGATCAAGATCACGACAAACAGAATTAAATATACTAACTGACGCGGCATTGATGTGGTTCAATCTTTCGAACGGTTAAAAAACTAGCATAATCAGCATTGGAAATTGCACCCGTAGCTAACCGCTGTATAGCCTTTGCCCCAATGGACAAAAACATTAAAGCCTCTTTCGACAATTCAGCAGGAAATTCCGGTGAAAGACCTGATTCCGTGGCGGACCAGTCGATTGTGCTTGTCGGATTGATGGGTGTGGGCAAAACCACAGTGGGTCGCCGCCTGGCAAAACAGCTGGGTCTTGGCTTTGTGGACGCCGATGAGGAAATCGAACGGGCAGCGGGCCTTACAGTCGAAGAAATTTTCGACCGCTTCGACGAAGACTATTTTCGCGATGGAGAGCGGCGCGTCATAGCCCGCCTGATCGAAGGAAAACGTCAGGTTATTGCCACTGGCGGCGGCGCATTTATGAACGAAGAAACCCGCGCGTTAATTCTTGAAAAGGCAATTGCGATCTGGCTGGACGCGGATATCGACACTTTGGTAAAACGTGTTTCGCGGCGCAACACCAGGCCGTTGCTCAAATCCGGTGATCCGGCGAAGATTCTGGCCGATCTGGCCGCGAAGCGAAATCCGGTTTATGCCACCGCACATATTCATGTCATGGGCAATGATTCGCCCCATGAGACAACCGTAGACAAGATCATTGAGGCATTGCAGCGTTGACCCAAATCACTGTTGAATTAAACGATCATAGCTACCCGATATTGGTTCAGCCCGGTGCTCTGGAACTGGCCGCTACACATCTCGAGAAATTCGCCAATAACCGCCGGCTATTCGTTCTGAGCGATGAGAATGTCGGCCCACAAATATTGCCGAAACTGGAACAAGCCTTTGACGGCAGCGGAATTGAACTTGTCGTCAGAAGCCTCCCTGCAGGAGAAGCGAGCAAAAGTTGGCGTCAGCTGGAACTGGTAACCGACTGGCTTCTGTCCGAAGGCGTCGAGCGGTCCGATACGCTAGTGGCGCTTGGTGGCGGCGTCATAGGAGACCTTACCGGATTTGCCGCGTCTATCGTCAAGCGTGGGTGCGGATTTGCCCAGATACCGACCAGCCTGCTTGCGCAAGTCGATAGCAGCGTCGGTGGCAAGACGGCGATCAATAGCGCTGCGGGAAAGAATCTGATCGGGCATTTCTATCAGCCCCGGTTCGTGCTGATCGACCCCCTGGTGCTGAACAGCTTGCCGGATAGAGAATTGCGGGCAGGTTACGCCGAAGTCGTCAAATATGGATTGATCAACGATGCCAATTTCTTCGCCTGGTGCAAAGCCAATAGCAGCAAACTACTGCGCCGCGATCCGGAGGCTCTTAGCGAAGCGATCACCCACAGCGTCCGAGCCAAAGCCCTGATCGTCGCGGAAGACGAGAAAGAGCTCAGCGGTCGCCGCGCTCTCCTCAATCTCGGCCATACTTTCGGTCACGCATTAGAGGCAGAAACCGGCTTTTCGAACAAGCTGGTCCACGGTGAAGCGGTCGCAGCGGGCATGGCGCTTGCATTCGCATATTCGGTCCGGCGCGACCATTGCGACGCTGCGGATGCGGAACGAGTCGCCGCGCATCTGAAGTCTGTGGGCCTGCCTTACAACCTCTCAACTGCGTCGGTTCAGGCATCGGGCAAGCGACTGGTCGGCCACATGATGCACGACAAGAAAATGAGCGGCGGTACCCTGCCCTTTCTGCTCGCCAACGGCATCGGCAAGTCATTTCTGGCGCAGGACGTGGATCTGGAAGATGTCGCGGCGTTTCTGGACGAAACGGACTAACCCACTTCGGCAAATCGCCGATCAGAATTTCTTGACCGGATTATTTTCGAACCTGAGCTCCGCACCGGCTAGCATGTCACCGCCGGATTTCATTTGCGCTTCCAGCCGGTCGCAATCGCGCTGACGGAATTCTTCGTCAATCTCTTCGATCAGGCTGCTGTCTAGATCAATCGCGAACATCGTCTGCCGCGCGAGATGGATCGCTGATTCAAACATCTCCCGTTTCATCCCGACAATGCCCAGCCCCTTAAGCGCGATCAGCTGACGGCGGTCGTAAACCCTGACAAACATCTTGGTTTCCGGAAAGGATTGAATGATCGGGCGCACTTGTTCGGGGCCGAAGTCCGGATCGTCCATGCAGAACACAATGGCATCCGCTTCATGCGCTCCGGCACGGCGAAGCAGATCGACGCGGGTGCCATCACCATAGAAGACCTTGGCTCCGAATTGCTGGTGCACGTCAATCTGGTCAGGTTTGATATCTATCAGCGTCAGCGGGATTTTTGCCGCCATCAGCACTTGCGATACCGTCTGTCCAAAACGCCCCTGCCCGACAACAATGACTGACGCCCGGTCAGCATTGCCCGGGTCCTCGAGGTTCGCTGAAGATTTGCTCGGCGCGTTGCCAAACCGCCGCGCGAGCAGCATCAGAAAGGGGGTGGTTGCCATTGAAATTGTAATGATCGCTCCGAAAAGACTGCTCGCCTCAGGTTCGATCAAAAGCGCTTTTTCAGCCTCGGAAAACAGTACAAAGCCGAATTCTCCACCTTGGCTGAGCAGCATGCCCATCGCCAGCGCCGGATTGGTGTCCATACCGAACAATTTGCCGAGTCCGAAAATGATCGCGATCTTGACCGTTACCAACGCGACAGCCGCACCGATTACGAAGCCGGGATTTTCGATTACTACATTGAGATCGAGCATCATACCGACAGCAAGAAAGAAGAAGCCGAGCAATAGCGACCGGAACGGATCAATGTCTGCTTCAAGTTCGTGACGATAGGGTGAGTTAGCGAGCATGACCCCGGCAATGAAAGCGCCCAGAGCGGGAGAAAGCCCGATAAATTCCATTAGCGCTGCCCCGCCGAAAACGGCCACTAGACCGGCCACGATGAACAGCTCGCGCTCGGCGATTCTGCCAATCACTTTCAGCAACGGTTGCAGCAGATATCTGCCGGTGGCGATGAGACCGCCAATTGCGAGAATGGCATAGATGGCGGTCAGCCATCCCGATGGCCCGCCTTCGTCCTGCGGGGCGCGCGACAGCGCTGCAATTATCGTCAGCAGTGGAATGATCGACAGATCCTGAAACAGCAGGATCGAAAAGGCTTTTTCACCGGTCGGGGTGTTGAGCCGGCCCGAGGATTGCAGCATCGGCAAGACCTGAGCGGTCGAGGAAAGCGCCAGCGGCAGGCCGATAGCGATCGATGCCGCAAGCGTGAAATTGGTTGTCGCCATGATCAGCAGGAACAGCGCGATCCCGCACAACACGACCTGACTCATGCCCAGCCCGAAAATTGCCTGGCGCAAGCGCATAAGACGCGCAGGGGCGAGTTCCAGTCCGACAATGAAAAGCAGCAGGATGATCCCGATTTCGGAAAATTCCAAGATAGTCCCCGCGTTGCTGATCAACTGGAAACCCTGCGGGCCGATCAATACTCCGGCGATCAGATAGCCGAGAACCGCGCCGATGCCAAAGCGCCGAAACACCAGCACCATGACCAGCGCGGCGCCAAGCATGACGAAGCCGCCCAGCAACAAGTCGGCCATATGGGTTTCTGTTTCCATGATCAGGCAGCCTTTCGTTTGGCGGCATCGGCAAAGGCCGCGATCAGCGCATCATAGGGGAGCAGGATAGCGCCATGACGGCCCTGATGGTCTTTGGCAACGATCAGCTTATCCATATTTTGCCATTCTCCCGGAGAATCCGCTTTGCCGGCAAAAAAATCAATCAGTCCGGAGCGAGTTCGGGCGATGTCGGTCACCGTCCGGCCTATTGCTTCAGCGCCCAATATGGCTGCCGAAGCCTGACCGAGCGCACAAGCATTTATCGTTAAACCCAATTGCTCAAGCGTTTCATCATCTGAGACAATCACATCGGCTATTACCATGCTTCCGCAGGTGCGGGATCGCTGCTCGGCGCTTCCGTCCGGGCTTTCAAGCCGCTGCTGGTGCGGAATCGAGACCGCGAGACGCAAAATGTCACGCGTGTACAAGGCCTCGCTCATTCGCCCGTCTCCGCAGCCTCGTCCTCCGATATCCCCGGATCTTTGACGAAATCGACCATCGCATTTCCGCTGGCGTTGAGCAGCGGATAGGTGCGTGATTCCGCCAGCCATTCCGGTCTTGGCGTTTCGGCACCATAGATGCTGTCATAGACCAGAACCACCATCAGATAGAGCAAGGTCGCGCCGATCAATCCCTTGACCATACCAAAGCCGAATCCGAGCACCCTGTCGATCGGACCGAGCATGGATTTGCGCGATCTCGCTCCGATGGATCTGGCAATCCAACGGCCCAGCGCATAGGTCACAATTGCTATCGAGGCGAAAGCGAGTACCGATGCGCCACTCTCGCTGCCAACCGGCTCGATCAGGCGATCACTAATCGGCGTATGCAGCGTCCGAACACCGATAACGACCAATATCCAGGCGCCCAGAGAAAGCGCCTCCTGAACGAAGCCTCTAAGGAAGCCGAGGACCGCAGCACCGCCCATTAAAATGAGCACAAAAATATCTAAACCCGTCATGAGGCCTAGCTAGTCACGACCAAGCATATGGTCAACGAGATTGGCGAGTTTGGCAAAATGCAGCTTCTTCATACCATCGCTGCTTTTTTCGCCGGAAGCCGGTATAAGCGCGCGGTCAAAGCCGAGTTTGGATGCTTCTTTCAGGCGAAGCGGAGTGCGCGAGACCGGCCGGATTTCGCCAGACAGGGCAATTTCACCGAATATAACGGCATCGCTGGGCATCGGTCTTTCAGCATGAGCCGAAATCAGTGCCGCTGCTACGGCCAGATCGGCAGCGGGATCCGTGAGCCGGTAACCGCCTGCGACATTTAGATAAACTTCTGCACCGGAGAAACTGAGCCCGCACCGCGCTTCCAATACCGCCAATATCATCGCCAGCCGCGAACTATCCCATCCGACCACGGATCGACGGGGAGTTGCGCCACTCGCAAGCCTGACCGTGAGCGCCTGGATTTCCACCAGCACCGGCCTAGTGCCTTCCATCGCCGGAAATACCGTCGCTCCGGTGACTTCCTCGCTGCGGTCGGTCAGAAATAACGCGGAGGGGTTGGTCACTTCCGTAAGTCCCGCTTCTTCCATCGCAAACACGCCGATTTCGTCGGTTCCACCAAAGCGATTCTTGATCGCCCGCAAAATTCGATATTGATGGCTGCGCTCGCCCTCGAAGCTCATCACCGTGTCGACCATATGCTCCAGCACGCGTGGACCGGCGATACTGCCATCCTTGGTGACATGGCCGACGAGCATCACCATCGTGCCATGTTCCTTGGCGAATTTGATAATTTCCTGCGCC
>NZ_JBALUT010000002.1:0-103730 GCF_036963705.1 Parasphingorhabdus sp.
CTGGAAAAAATTGTCCTATTTTGCAAAGCCTCCGCAAGAACGTCTCTCGACTTCGCTCGAGACGAACGGTGAGAACAGCGCTCCAGAAACCGTTTGTGTCGAACCACCTCAGTCCGTTCGTGTCGAGCGAAGTCGAGACACCGGGGCTACAGAATGACCCTCTCCCCGCAATGGCTGGAACAACTGCGATCGCGGGTCACCCTATCGACCCTCATCGGTCGGACGGTGAAGGTCCAGAAGGCGGGACGCGAATATAAGGCCTGCTGCCCGTTTCATAACGAGAATACGCCGAGCTTCACGATCAACGACGAAAAAGGCTTCTACCACTGTTTTGGTTGCGGGGCGCATGGTGACGCGATCAGTTGGATGACCGACCAGCGCGGCCTTGGCTTCATGGACGCGGTCAAGGACCTCGCGGCGGAAGCGCAGATGGACGTCCCAGCCCCCGACCCGCGTGCGGCGCAACGACAGGAAACCCGCGCTTCCCTGCATGACGTCATGGCGGCAGCGCAGGACTGGTTTGTCGCGCAATTCAACGGGCCCGAGGGCGCTGAGGCGCGCGAATATCTGAAGAACCGCGGCATATCCGAAAGCACCATCCGCGAGTTCGGCTTTGGTTTTGCACCCGATTCGCGCGGTCGGCTCAAACAAGCGCTAGCGACCCATGGCATGGACCAGCTGATCGAGGCAGGCCTGCTGATCAAGGTCGATGACAAGGATCCTTATGACCGGTTCCGTGGCCGGCTGATGATCCCGATCCGCGACCCACGCGGCCGGGTAATAGCTTTTGGCGGCCGGATATTGGGCGATGGCGAGCCGAAATATCTCAACAGTCCCGACACGCCCCTGTTCGACAAGGGTCGCACGCTCTATAATCTCGACAAGGCTTCGCCTGCTTCCCGCCAGACCGGACGGATATTGGTGGTCGAGGGCTATATGGACGCCATTGCGCTGGCTCAGGCCGGTTTTGCCGATGTTGTCGCCCCGCTCGGCACCGCGCTGACCGAGCATCAGATCGAACGAATCTGGAAGATGGTCGAGGCACCGATCCTCTGCTTCGACGGCGACAATGCCGGTCAAAAGGCGTCGATGCGCGCGGCCTTACGCGCTTTGCCGATATTACGGCCTTCGCACAGCCTGCACTTCATTTCCCTACCCGCCGGGCAAGACCCTGATGACCTGATCCGCTCCGACGGCTCCCATGCCTTCGCCGCCTTGATCGCCAAGCCTCAGACATTGGACGATAAAATCTGGCAGGTGGAGTTTGATGCGGAACCGCTCAATACCCCGGAAACCAAGGCGGGCCTAAAAAAGCGCCTGTCCGACCATGTTCGCGACATTGCCGATCAGGATATCGCTCAACATTATCGCCAGGAATTTAATGACCGCTATCAAGCCGCCTTTTTTGCCCAGAAGGACAATCGGCCCGACGGGCGGTTTACGCCGAACAAAGGACGCAAATTCCCGTCCAAATTTGTCTCATACAAACCGCTGGATGAAACCAAGAGCTTTTTGATCGAGGGCTATGACCTGCAAATCGCCAAGGCCATATTGGGCGGCCTGATCCGCCATCCGAGCCGGATTTCCAGCCATTTCGAGGAACTCAACGCGATCAAACTGGCCGATTCGCAGTTGCAGATATTGCTGGGTGAATTGATCAATGTCGCGATGAGCAAAGAAACGCTTGATATGCAGGGCCTTCTTACCATATTGGAGAAGACAGATTGTTATAATGTCGCAAAAGGGCTGTTACGGGCCGACGCGCTGAATTTCACTTTCAACCGCAAAATGCCAGACGATGCCCCTTCGCTTTCGATCGAACGGGCGCATAAGGATTTGGCAGAAGCGATAAAAGTGGTGACAGCGCGCCCCGGACTGGAAGCGGCTCTGGCAGAGGCAACGCGGCGGTATATGGATGAACTCACGGAAGAGAGCCAAGCCGAGCAGCAGCGCCTCAGAGAAGCGAAGCAGTTATTTCACGAGCGGTTGGTCGACCTGACCCAGATCGACGACACTATATAGTTTCAAATTAGGGGCCTCAGCCATTGGCAAGTAAAGCGAAAAATTCCAAAGCCGAAGACGAACCGTTGATTGATCTCAACGATAGCGCGATCAAGAAGTTGATCGCCAAAGGGAAAAAGCGCGGCTATCTGACGATTGACGAGCTGAACGAGGCCCTGCCCCAGGACCAGAACGAGCAGATCGAGGACGTTATGTCCGCAATCTCCGAAATGGGTGTCCGGATTGTCGAGAATGACGAAGAGGTTGCCGAGGAACTGGGCGGCGACGAAGTCGAATCGATCGACGGCAAGGACAAAGAGAAAAAGACCACCGCTGCCGTTCCCAAAAAGGCCGCAGCCGATCGCACCGACGATCCGGTCCGCATGTATCTCCGCGAAATGGGCGCGGTCGAATTGCTCAGCCGCGAAGGCGAGATCGCGATCGCCAAGCGCATCGAAGCTGGCCGCGACACCATGATCTGGGGCCTTTGCGAGAGCCCGACCACTTTTAACGCGATCATCGAATGGTCGACGGCGCTCAACGACGGCGAAATGCAGTTGCGCGAAATCCTCGATCTCGACGCCATGCTTTCCAAGGACCCTGTCCCGGAAAATCTCGACGAAGAAGATGATGATGACGGCGAAATCAGCGAAAAAACCGCTGGCCCGTCGTTCAAGGATGATGACGAAGTCGAGGACGAGGAATCGGCCGACGGCGAAGATGACGAAGAAGCGGAACTGACCGAACGCCGCACCAAGCGCGTGGTCGAAGAGGAAGAAGAAGACAACACCCTCTCGCTCGCGCAGATGGAAGAAGCTCTGAAACCCGACGCTTTGGAAAAATTCGCGACAATCACATCGGTGTTCAAGAAATTCTCGAAATTGCAGACGACCAGACTGGAATCGCTGGCCGCAGGCAAGGATTTCCCGGCAGCTTCCGAGAAAAAATATCATGATTTGCGCGAAGAATTGACCGCATTGGTCGAAAGCGTACAATTTCACGCCAACAAGATCGAATTTCTGGTCGACCAGCTTTACTCGTTCAATCGCCGGCTCACGACGCTCGGCGGACAAATGCTTCGTCTGGCCGAGCGGCACAAGGTTCCGCGCCGTGCGTTCCTGGAAAGCTATGTCGGCAACGAACTAGACGATGGCTGGCTTCCCAGCATGGCCAAAGCCGACAAGAAATGGGCGGCCTTTGTCGAAAACGAGGCAGAAGCGGTTGACCGCATCCGCGCAGAAATTTCCGATATCGCCAATGCAACCGGCACCTCTCTGGTGGAATTCCGCCGCATTGTGAACATGGTGCAGAAGGGCGAGCGCGAAGCGCGGATCGCCAAGAAGGAAATGGTCGAGGCCAATCTCCGCCTCGTGATTTCGATCGCCAAAAAATATACCAACCGCGGCCTGCAGTTCCTCGACCTTATCCAGGAAGGTAATATCGGCCTGATGAAAGCGGTCGATAAATTCGAATATCGTCGCGGCTACAAGTTCAGCACCTATGCAACCTGGTGGATTCGTCAGGCGATTACCCGATCGATTGCCGATCAGGCGCGGACCATTCGTATTCCGGTTCACATGATCGAAACGATCAACAAACTGGTCAGAACGTCCCGTCAGTTCCTCCACGAGCAAGGCCGCGAGCCGACTCCGGAAGAAATGGCCGAACGTCTCTCCATGCCGTTGGAAAAAGTCCGCAAGGTGATGAAAATCGCCAAGGAACCGATTTCGCTAGAAACGCCGATTGGTGATGAAGAAGATTCGCATCTCGGTGATTTCATCGAAGATAAAAATGCGATCATCCCAGTCGATGCGGCAATTCAGGCTAACCTGAAAGAAACCGTGACTCGCGTCCTAGCCAGCCTCACTCCGCGCGAAGAACGGGTGCTTCGCATGCGCTTCGGCATCGGCATGAACACCGATCACACGCTGGAAGAAGTCGGACAACAGTTCAGCGTTACCCGCGAACGGATCCGGCAGATCGAGGCCAAGGCGCTGAGAAAACTGAAACATCCGAGCCGCAGCCGTAAAATGCGCAGTTTCCTGGATCAATAGCCCACGCTTCTTCCGCCGAGCATCATGGTTTGCAAATAGCTAACGGCCGGTAAACCGGCTCTTTAGGAATCACCTGTATACCTTGGATTGGACGAAGATGCCGTTTTGCATTTTCGCGACAATTCTCGGGATATCGGAAACGCGATGCTTGGACAAAATGCACAATCGACGACACAGCATGGCTTTGCTGAACACGTCGGCACCCATGGCAGCGACATGGCGCCCTATGTCCAGCTCATCGCCGCAGATTTTTCAGTTCTGTCAGGTGCGGACATCGCTGATATTGCGCATTTTCTGTGCATTTTACACGGTCGTCATCCCGGCGTAACCGACAATGCCGCAACCCGAACCACCGATGACGCAGCCCGCGAATGGCTGGTCCAGGCGACCGATGGCTTTGCTGCCGAACGCGCCTTTCTGACCAAGTTGACAGTGGCCGCCGGACCGGTTTCCGGCGTCAGCGCGGCTGACCAGAGCAATGCGGCGGTCCATGGCCAGCGCAAGGCGCTGGAAATGCTGTCTCAATCGGATCGCAACGGCTGCGCCATCGGTGCCGCTATCGCATTGGTTTCCGACTGGCACGCGGTCAGAAAAATCCTCGAGCCGATCGCCCTCCGGGTTGGCGTAGAAGCCCGCTCCTCTATCCTACCAAATGATGCGGCAACGGCTGCGCTCAAGGATGAATTGTCGCAGACAGCCGCCCTCGAGCGAGCTTTGAACTTTGGAGCAGAACAGTTGCTCAACCAGCATCGCGGGCTTTGGCAACTTCTCGAAGCACGTCGCAATACCCGCCAGTCCCAATAAATTCTGCATCGATTCCCGTCTTATTTAACTAAATGATTAACTTGCCTGCACCGGGGATTTTCCCTATCGCCTTTGCTTTGACTATCACGGCAAGGAATAGAAAATCATGCGTTTTGACGGTACCAAAGACTATGTTGCAACCGATGATCTGAAGGTTGCTGTCAACGCTGCCATGACTCTCCGGCGCCCTCTCCTCGTCAAGGGCGAGCCCGGCACCGGCAAAACGGTTCTGGCCTATGAAATCGCCAAAGCGATGGGCACGCCGCTGATCGAATGGAACGTCAAATCCACCACAAAAGCGCATCAGGGCCTCTATGAATATGATGCGGTTGCGCGTTTGCGTGACGGCCAGTTGGGCGATGAACGGGTTCATGATATTTCCAACTACATCCGCAAGGGGAAACTCTGGGAAGCGTTCACCGCTCCCGAACTCCCTGTCCTTCTGATCGACGAAATCGACAAAGCGGATATCGAATTTCCAAATGATCTTCTGCAGGAGCTCGACCGCATGGAATTCCATGTTTACGAGACCAAGGAAACTATCAAGGCCGCCGAACGGCCGATCGTGATCATCACCTCCAACAACGAGAAGGAACTGCCCGACGCATTCCTGCGCCGCTGCTTCTTCCACTATATCAAATTCCCGGATCGCCAGACGATGCAGGAAATTATCAACGTCCACTTTCCTGACATTCAAGGCATTTTGGTCAAAAAGGCGATGGATATTTTCTACGAAGTCAGAGACGTTCCTGGCCTCAAGAAAAAACCGAGCACGAGCGAATTGCTTGATTGGCTGAAACTGATCCTCAACGAAGACATGCCGCTGGAAGTTTTACAGTCGAAGGATGCAAGTAAAGCTATCCCGCCATTGCACGGTGCGCTGCTCAAGAACGAGCAGGACGTGATGCTGTTTGAACGTCTGGCGTTCATGGCGAAACGCGAAGCGCGCTAAGCAGAGGCATAAGCAATGTTCTTTAACTTCATGGACGAACTTAGAGCAGCCGGAATTTCGGCTTCACTCAAAGAGCATCTGGTTCTGCTCGAGGCGCTCGACAAGGATGTAATCCAGCGCAGTCCGGAGGAATTTTATTATCTTTCGCGGGCGACGTTTGTGAAAGATGAAGGCTTGCTGGACCGCTTCGATCAGGTTTTTTCGAAGGTCTTCAAAGGCATAGAAACCTCCTACGGCACTGAAGAAGAAGAGATACCGCTCGACTGGCTGAAAGCGGTCGCAGAGAAATATCTCTCCGAAGAGGAAATGGAAAAGATCAAGTCGCTCGGCAGCTGGGACGAGATCATGGAGACGCTGAAAGAGCGTCTTGCCGAGCAGGAAAAGCGTCATGAAGGCGGCAGCAAGTGGGTCGGCACCGGCGGCACCTCACCTTACGGCAATTCGGGCTACAACCCGGAAGGCGTCCGGATTGGCGGCGAAGGCGGCCAGAAAAAAGCGATCAAGGTCTGGGACAAGCGCGAGTTTCAAAATCTCGACAACACCAAGCTGCTGGGAACACGCAATATCAAGGTCGCGTTACGCCGGCTGCGTAAATTTGCCCGTGAAGGCGCGCAAGACGAGCTCGATATCAACCGGACAATTGACGGCACCGCCAAGCAGGGCTGGCTCGACATTCATATGCGGGCCGAGCGTCATAATGCGGTAAAACTGCTGCTGTTCCTTGATGTCGGCGGGTCGATGGATCCATTCATCAAAATCTGTGAAGAATTGTTCAGCGCGGCCACCGGCGAGTTTAAAAATCTCGAATTTTTCTATTTCCACAACTGTCCCTATGAAGGTCTATGGAAAGACAACCGGCGACGCTTTTCAGAGCGGAGCAATACGTGGGATATCCTGCACAAATATGGCCATGACTATAAGCTGATCTTTGTTGGCGACGCGTCGATGAGTCCTTACGAGATCACCCATCCGGGTGGTTCAGTCGAACATTTCAATGAGGAAGCCGGGGTAACCTGGATGCAACGGCTGACCAATACTTATCCCGCAGCGGCCTGGCTAAATCCGGTACCGGAAAAGCAATGGGGCTATTCGCAGAGCGTCAAGATCATCCGCGAACTGATGAGTGACCGGATGTACCCGCTGACCGTAGACGGCCTGAGCGATGCGATGAAAGAACTGACCCGCAAGCAGGGCTAAATGTCAGGCTTCAACAGCCAATAATGTTGTTCCGTCATATTTTTCGGCTGCCGGTTCGAAAATTTCGGATTTTTCAAAATGCAGATCTTCGACGCGAACATCTTTCAAGCCGGAAAGCTTGAACGTTCCGAGCTTGATTTCTTTCGGCGGCTGGCCGTCTTTTTCAAGCGGCACGGCATCGACATACATTTCATCGTGCCGCGTATAGAGAATATGCGGCGCCAGCTTGAACGACGTATTATTATAGGTCGCGGCCACACATTTTTTCAGTGCAACGCCTTCGAAAAATTCTTTGCTCGGTAACATGGCTGCAGATTAGCAGATTTTCGGACCATTGCAATAATTATGTTGCAGTGCAGCATAATCAATAAAGCAAGAAATCCCTCAGCATCTGCCCCCACAACCGTTCGTCCGGTGCGGCGATAGCCTCCAGGTCATTGGCGATTGCGGACGGGTTCTCGATCCACTCTCGCAACGACGGCCCGCCGTTGATCACGTCAAATGCCAATCGGCCTTCCTCATATTCATAAGGGAAATCCCGCCACAATTCGTAACCGAAATACAGCTTGCTGATGGCCTTCAACGCCAGCGCTTGCAGTCGCCACGGTCGGAATGCATGGTGATCATACACAGGACCCTCAGCGTGAATCTGGATGCCGTTGCAGAGCTGTGCCTGATGCTTGTGGAAGGTAGGCTCGAACCATATTTCCCGAAGCGCACAACCCTTTAGCCATTGCGGCGCCTTCCGCTGCATTTCAGCAATCACCGCTCGCGCATCGATATCCGGAGCACCAAATAGCTCCAACGGGCGTGTCGTCCCCCGCCCTTCAGACAGCATAGTACCTTCAAGCATCACAGTGCCGGCATAAGCCCGCGCCATATTGACGTTCGGAGCATTGGGGCTTGGATTAATCCAGATACGATCTGTCGGCCAGCCAAATCCCGGGCCTTCCGGCTGCCACCCTTGCATTTCGATGACCTTGTAATCGACATCGAGGTCAAAATGGCTCACCATCCAACGTCCCATTTCGCCCATCGTGAGACCGTGCCGCATCGGCATCGGCCCTGCCCCGACAAAACTTTCCCATCCTTCTTCGAGGAGCGTGCCCTCAATGGGTCTGCCCGCCGGATTTGGCCTGTCCAGCACCCAGACCGTCTTGCCGTGCTCCGCAGCTGCCTCCAGCATATAGCGCAGGGTAGTAATGAACGTATAAATGCGGCAACCCAGATCCTGAAGATCGATCAGGACAACATCAAATGTTCCCATCGACTGGCCTGTAGGGCGGCGCACTTCCCCGTAAAGACTGAACACCGGAATATCGTGAACCGGATCATTATAATCTGGTGATTCGATCATATTGTCCTGCTTGTCACCGCGCAGACCGTGTTGCGGGCCAAACGCCGCTGTTACGTTAATTCCGTCGATCGCCGACAATGCGTCGAGACTGTGCACTAGATCGCGTGTCACCGAAGCGGGGTGGGCCAGCAACGCAACCCGCTTTCCAGCCAATGGCCGCCGCAGATCCGCGTCTTCAATCAGCCTGTCTATTCCAAATTTCATCAACGTTCCGCGGCCTCCATTTTGAGCGTAAAACCTTCTCGGTGGTGGAAATCCGGCTTAGCGGCGGGATGAGCCAATGCCCAGAATGATTTCTCGCCATTTTGCGTTTCAATCACCGCCGACAGACCCGCATTGAGTTCGTTCTGTACCCATATAACGGGTAATTCCAAGGTTACCTCGAGAGCAATATGCGAGTCACTGAAATCCATGAATATCTCGGGTGTCTGGACCAGGGAAAGCGGCTCCATTGCGTCGCGATAACGCGGAAAGCTATAGGCAGCCCAGTTTCCCGATGGAGAGAAATTAAATTCGCAGTAGCGCTCTGTCTCCGGCTCGCTGAGGAATAGTTCAAAACAGGTATTTTCCCACAAATTATCCATCCGTAGGGGCGTATCCTGATGATCTGGCAGTTTGACTTCGCCGACATTCCCGGAGGCATGATATCTTAGCCATATTGTTCCGCTGTCGGACATCGACCATTCGAGCGTAATGTCGTCGATGGCGGATACCGGGGTTGTCGGATGGCATTGCAAGTTCAAACGCATATTGCGACTTTCGTTGTCCCCATGTAACGCACCAATCCATGACCAATTATCAATCTGATCTCCTGCGTCTACTAAATGATCGCGGCTATATCCACCAGTTAACCGATGCCAAGGCATTGGATTCGCTTGCCAGCAAGAGCATCATTCCCGGCTATATCGGATTTGATGTCACGGCAGATTCCCTTCACGTCGGAAATTTGGTTCAGATCATGCTGCTTCGTCGCCTTCAGCAGGCAGGACACAAGCCGATTGTTGTGATGGGCGGCGGCACCACCAAAGTCGGCGATCCTTCCGGTAAAGACGAGATGCGCAAATTGCTCGACGACGAAGGAATTGCGTCAAACTTTGCCAAAATCCGCGACAGTTTCGAGAATTTTCTGACCTTTGGCGATGGTCCCACCGATGCGATCATGGTCAATAATGACGACTGGCTCAGTAAACTCGAATATATTCCGTTTTTGCGCGATGTCGGTCGCCACTTCACAATTAATCGCATGCTGACATTTGATTCTGTCAAACTCAGGCTGGAACGCGAACAACCGCTGACCTTCCTCGAATTCAACTATATGATTCTGCAGGCCTATGACTTTGTAGAATTATCGCGCCAGTATAAATGCAAGTTGCAACTCGGCGGCTCTGACCAATGGGGCAATATCGTCAACGGAATTGAACTCGGTCGCCGGATCGACGGTGCTGAGCTATTTGGTGTCACCACCCCGTTAATAACCAAGGCCGATGGCTCCAAAATGGGCAAATCTGTGGATGGCGCCATCTGGTTGAATGCTGCTCGACTATCGCCATATGACTACTGGCAATTCTGGCGCAATACCGATGACCGGGACGTCGGCAAGTTCATGCGCCTGTTTACCGACCTGGATTTGGACGAAATTGCTCGCCTGGAGTCGCTGCAAGGATCCGAAATCAACGAAGCAAAGAAGGTCCTCGCAGATGCCGCCACCGCTATGGCGCATGGAGAAAAAGCGGCGAGTGAAGCCGCAGAAACTGCTCAAAAGACATTCGAGCAAGGCGGTGCCGGTGGCGACCTACCTGTACACATCGTGGAATCGAGTGAAATATCCTTACTCGATGCTCTCGTTGAAATCGGTTTTTGCGCATCCAAAGGTGAAGCAAAAAGGCTCATCGCAGGCGGTGGTGCCCGGGTAAACGATGAGCCCATCAAAGATGCAGGACATATGATTTCTATCTCTGATCAAGATGTAAAACTCTCGGCGGGCAAGAAAAAACATGGCCTGTTGCGAAAGCCCTGATTTGAAGCCTTCCCGCCACAATTTACCAGCATTTACCTTTTATTCTTAATCATTGGTTATTGTCGCGTTCAAGCCTTTTTGGGAGCTCGCACGACATGACTAGCGTACAGAATCACACATCGCCAGATCCGCGCCGCGCCACTCGCTTTCCGGTCGATTTTGAAACCATTTGCGAATTTCACCCTGATCAGGAGAAGCTGATCAGGATTACCAATATTTCCGCGCATGGCCTGATGGTCGGCGAAATTCTGGAAATGGAAAAAGGCGACAGAGTGATTGTCCGCTTGCCAGTAGCCGGACGGATCGAGGCCTATCTGGTCTGGTCCCATCAGGGGCGCTGCGGCTTCGAATTTGAAAGAGTGATCCGCGAGCCCGATTTCGTGGCGATGATCGACAAGATCAACAATCTCTAAAATCTAGCGCTAGCTTTCATCCGCTGCGCAACAAGCTGACACCCCAATCCCGTTCAAACAGATAAAGCGCTATCCGCGCCGCCTGCCCTCTTTCGCTATCCAGTCCACCATCGCGGTCTAGGAGTAAACGGGCATCGTCAGTCGCCGGTCCGATCAGTTCATTGACCTGGGTGGGCGTCGCAACCCGAAAGCCAGCATCGCCAGATTGCCGGGTTCCCAGCAATTCCCCTGCCCCGCGCAATCGGAGATCCTCCTCCGCAATACGAAAGCCGTCATTCGTTTCACGCATCAGCGAAAGACGGGCACGGGCCGTTTCGCTCAGCGTATCGCCCCGAATCAACAGGCAGTTCGATTTTACGCTCCCGCGACCAACCCGGCCGCGCAGCTGGTGTAATTGGGCGAGACCGAAGCGATCCGCCGCTTCGATGATCATCAGGCTGGCGTTGGGGACATCGACTCCGACTTCGATGACCGTGGTGGCGACAAGAACCTTAATTTCATCTCGCTGAAACCGCCCCATCACGAGGTCTTTCTCGGGCCCCTTCATCCGGCCGTGGACCAAGCCAACCTGATCGCCAAAACGCGCTTGTAGACTAGCTGCCCGTTCCTCCGCTGCCGCCAGATCGCTCTTCTCGCTTTCTTCCACCAAAGGACAGACCCAATAAGCCTGACCGCCTGCGGCGATGTGGCGGGCAAGACCGTCGACGATGTCCGGCATACGCGCGCCGGAAACGACGCTAGTATCAATGGATTGCCGCCCCGGAGGTAGTTCATCGATACGGGAAACATCCATTTCCCCATACTGGCTGAGCGTGAGTGTCCGCGGTATGGGCGTCGCGGTCATCGCCAGAAGATGCGGCGTCCGTTCGGCTTTTTGCGTCAGCATCAGCCTTTGGGAAACCCCGAATTTATGCTGCTCGTCGATAACCGCGACGGCGAGGTTTTTATACCGGACATGCTCCTGAAAAATCGCGTGGGTTCCGATCAATATATCGATCGAACCATCCATCAACCCCATCAGAGTCGCTTCGCGAACCTTACCCTTGTCACGCCTGGTCAGGATCGCGAGATTGACCGGCAAGCCGGTCAATAATTTCTGCAATCCTTCATAATGCTGACGCGCCAGAATTTCTGTCGGGGCCAGCAAGGCCCCCTGATATCCCGCTTCAACCGCAGATAGCAGAGCCATCAGGGCGACCAGGGTCTTGCCCGAGCCAACATCGCCCTGAAGCAGTCTTAGCATCGGAGCGGTTTGCGCTAGATCGCCTTCTATCTCGGCGATGCAGCGTTTCTGGGCATTGGTCAGTTCAAAAGGCAGCGTCAGCGTGTCACGCAGGCGTCCGTCACCCTGGATGGGGATACCCTTTTTGCTGCGGTTGCTGGCACGGACCAGCATGAACGCCAGTTGGTTGGCGAAGACCTCGTCATAGGCCAGACGATCATTGGCGCTCTCGCCTTTAGCGCTATGAAGGGCAGTGATACTATCCTTCCAACTCTTCCAGCCCCTGGCCGCAAGCTGGCTTGGTTCCACCCATTCAGGCAATTCCGGCGCGAGCGCGAGCGCCTGTGCAGTCAGTTGCCGCATCCGGACATTCCCGAGTCCGTCTGACAGGGGATAAATCGGCTCCAACAGCGCAATGCTGTTGGCCTGTTCCGGTTCGAGAATCTGATCGGGGTGGACGATTTGCAGTTCGTCACCATAGCGCTCGAGCTTGCCCGAAATGACTTTTGGTTCGCCAAGCGGCAATAATTTTTTTGGCCAGCCCGGGTTCCGACCGAAAAAGGTCAGGCTGATATAATTTCCAGCCTGATCCGTTGCGTGCACCCGCAGCGGGCTGCGCGGACCGCCGCTGCGATAGTCGACCGGAGTTACCTGAACAATGATGGTCTCGCCGACATCGATTTCATCCAGTTCATCGACCCGTTTCCGCTGCATCCAGTAGCTCGGCTGATGATAGAGCAAATCCTTGATCCGCGTCAGCCGCAACTTCTCGAGCGGCTTGGCCAATGCCTTGCCGACGCCCTTGAGCGACTGGGTTTCACCAAATAATGGATTGAGTATCTCGGGCCGCATGTCTATCCGCCTTTATACCGTCGCTGGTACATTATACCAGCCAAGTTGGAGCAGCAATTATGGACCGCGAAACAAAGCTGAAACGGCTTCAATTTCGCGCATGGCATCGCGGAACCCGGGAAGCCGATTTTTTGATCGGTGGTTTTTTTGATCGCTATAGTCAAGACTGGTCGGAAAATGAAATCGACTGGTTTGAAAACCTGCTCGTCGAAGATGATGTAGATGTCATGGCCTGGGCGATCGGAACATTACCCGTTCCGGAAACTTTTAGCGGCCCGCAAATGGACGCTATGCAGCGACTCGACTATATTGACGCAACAAAATAATTCCCGTCCTCCTTTTCCAAAAGCCCATTGAACATGTCTTATCTAGATAGATTATCATCCGCGGAAAAAGGCATGACATTGGCCGGCATCCCCGCTGGTTATCGCCCGCTGTTTCTGTCAGAAATTGCGACCAATTCGGGACAACGGACAATGTTCGTCGCGACCGATGACGCAGCAATGAGCGCGGTAGCCGAAGCGGCCCGCTTTTTTGAGCCCACTTTGGAAGTCATCGAATTTCCGGCCTGGGACTGCCTGCCCTACGACCGCGCCTCTCCTGCACTCCATACGACGTCAGACAGGCTTGCTGCTTTGGCGAAGTTGGCCCTTCCCAGCACGGGAGGGCAACTGGTTGTCACCACGGTAAATGCCATAACCCAGCGTGTCCTGACTCCTTCACGGATCAGGGAATTTGTAACCCATCTTGCGCCTGGCACGATTGTCGAACAGGAAAAGCTGATCGCATTTCTCTATGCCAACGGTTTTGTCCGGGTCGACACCGTGGCCGATAGCGGCGAATTTGCCGCCCGTGGCGGTCTGATCGATCTGTTCCCGCCGGGCGCCGAAATGCCGATCCGCATCGACCTTTTTGGCGACGAGATCGAAACCTTGCGGCAATTCGATCCGGCCGACCAGCGTACGGTCGGTAATATCGATGCGTTGGATCTACTTCCGGTATCAGAGTTTCTGCTGGACCCGGACAGCATCACGCGCTTCCGTACCCGCTATCGTGATCTTTTCGGTGCCGTCTCAACTAGTGATGCTCTCTATCAATCGATTTCGGAAGGTCGGCGCTTAGCCGGGATGGAACATTGGCTGCCTCTTCTCGAAGAACGGTTGACTACTATTTTCGATTATCTTGGAGATGATTGCATCATCCTTCAGGATGCCGCCGGCTCAGCGGCAGCAGAATCGCAATTTGCCGCGATTGCAGATTATCACAAAAACCGTGTTGAAGCCGACAAGGCAAATCTGTCGAGCTACCGCCCACTAGAGCCATCATCGCTTTATCTCACGCCTGAAGAATGGCGGTCACGCGAGCAAGATGCGCCAGTCCATGTTCTCAGCGAATTTGACGAACCCGAATCTGAAACCGTGATTTCGATGTCGGCATCCTCGCCCCGCGATTTTGCGCCAGAGCGGGCGCGCAACGAGAATATTTATCAGGCCTTGAGCACCCATCTCAACAATCTGACCAAATCCGGAACCACCGCGATTATCGCGAGCTATAGCAAGGGATCGCGCGCACGCATATTGGACCTACTCAAAGGTCATGACGTCAAGACGCCGGTAATTTGCGACGACTGGGAATCCTGCCTTACCATCGGCGCTTCGGTGGCCCTGACGATATTGCCACTGTCTTCCGGCTTCCGCAAAGAAGGCCTGACATTGCTTACCGAGCAGGATATTTTCGGAGACCGGCTGGTCCGCAAATCCAAGCGGCGCAAAAGCAGCGATGCCTTCATCGAAGAGCTCTCCGCGCTCAGTCAGGGCGATCTGGTTGTCCATCTCGAACACGGGATTGGCTTGTACGAGGGCATAGTCTCGATTCCGGTTGGCGAGAGCCCCCACGATTGCGTCCATTTAAAATATGCCGGTGGTGACAAGCTTTACGTTCCGGTCGAGAATATCGATGTCCTCAGTCGCTATGGCGAAGGCGGTGACAGTGTTGTGCTCGACCGGCTCGGCGGAGAGGCCTGGCAGCGGCGCAAATCCAAACTGAAGGAACGTATCCGGGCAATTGCCCATGAATTGCTCAGAACCGCGGCAGCACGCGCTCTGCAACCAGCAACTCCAGCCCGGGTAGACGCCAGCGAAATGGCCGGGTTTGTGGATCGCTTCCCCTATCAGGAAACAGACGACCAGCAGCAAGCGATCGAAGAAGTACTGGCCGACATGGCGTCCGGCAAGGCGATGGACCGTCTGGTCTGCGGTGATGTCGGCTTTGGCAAAACCGAGGTCGCGATGCGCGCGGCCTTTGCCGCTGCGATGGCCGGGATGCAGGTAGCGATCATCGCGCCGACGACCCTGCTCGCCCGCCAGCATTTCAACAATTTCGAAGAGCGCTTCCGGCCCTTCCCGATTAAAATCGGCAGGCTATCACGGCTGGTTCCACCGGCGGAGACCAAGAAAACCAAGGAAGGCCTAACCAGCGGCGAGGTCGACATCGTTATCGGCACCCACGCACTGCTTGCCAAATCTATCGAATTCCAGCGACTCGGCCTGATCATCATCGATGAGGAACAGCGGTTCGGCGTAACCCACAAGGAACGACTCAAGGCGATGAAGTCGGATGTGCATGTGCTAACGCTCACCGCCACGCCTATTCCCCGTACATTGCAAATGGCAATGACCGGCATGCGCGAACTGTCCGTCATTCAGACGCCACCGGTAGACCGACTTGCCGTTCGCACCTATGTAATGCCGTGGGATCCGGTTCCGCTACGCGAGGCGTTGCTGCGAGAACATTATCGCGGAGGCCAGTCATTTGTTGTCGTCCCACGGATCGCTGACCTTCCCGATATCGAAGATTTCTTCAAGAAGCATGCGCAGGAGTTGACCTATGTTGTCGCGCACGGCCAAATGGCTCCGGCGACGGTCGAAGAACGGATGTCGGCCTTTTACGACCGCAATTATGATGTGCTGCTGGCAACGACAATTGTCGAAAGCGGCCTGGATATCCCTAGTGCCAACACGCTGATCATTCACCGCGCGGATCGTTTCGGCCTTGCCCAGCTGTATCAACTCAGAGGCCGCGTCGGGCGTTCAAAAACCCGCGCTTATGCTTATATGGTTACGCCTAAAGACCGAGTCATCACCGAGAAGGCAGAGAAACGCCTGAAGATTCTTGGCGATCTCGATAGCTTGGGTGCCGGTTTTGAACTCGCCAGCCATGATCTTGATATTCGTGGTGCCGGCAATCTGCTGGGTGACGAACAATCAGGGCATATCAAGGAAGTTGGCTTCGAGCTTTATCAATCGATGCTTGAAGATGCGATTCTGGAAGCGAAAGCAAAGGGCTCTGGCCTCCAGGTCCAAACCGACAGCTTCTCTCCGCAGATCACGGTGGATGCTCCCATCCTGATACCCGAGGCCTACGTTCCAGACCTGTCACTTCGCATGGGGCTTTATCGCCGAATGAACGGCCTCAAAACGCTTCCGGAAATAGAATCTTTTGCCGCAGAGATGATCGACCGATTCGGTGATCTACCGATACAAACTGACAATTTGTTGAAGCTAATGCACATCAAGATGAATTGCGTGAACGCGCAGATCACAAAAATCGAAATGGGACCGCGCGGCGCGTTGGTCAGTTTTCACAAAGACAGATTCCCTAATGTTCCGGGTCTGCTCGACTATGTCGAAAGGCTCAAGGGGACGGCCAGAATCCGTCCAGACCACAAACTGTTCATTGAGCGGAAATGGCGCGATCCCAAGTCCCGCCTCCATGGATTGACGCAACTGACAACGGGACTGTCGAAACTGGCGCAACGCGTTTCCGCTTAGTTGCTACGCAAGGCGAACGCTTCAAATTCGTCCGGTGATAGTGGGCCAGAGCGCAAGAAACCTTGGAAATATTCACAACCCTGTTCGGCCAGAATCCCGAGCTGGGATTCGGTTTCCACGCCCTCAGCGATCACACTGAGATGCAGACTATGGGCCATGTCGATTATCGATCGCACCACCACCTGGCCTTTGGGCGAGCCACTGATATCACTGGTCAGCCCGCTGTCGATCTTCAGATAGTCGACCGGCAATTGCTTAAGATACGACAGGCTGCTGTATCCAGTACCGAAATCATCAATCGCGATTCGAACACCGGCCGTCCTAAGTCGCTGCAAAGTGTCGGCCGAAGCCGACAGGTTTCCGATCAGTTCGGATTCTGTTATTTCAAGAGTCAGGCGCGTCGCTTCAAACCCCGCCTTGTCGACCTGTTGTAGAATATCGCTATCAAAGGTCGCTGCAGCCAAATCGCCGGCCGTCACGTTTAGCGAAAGACTTAAGAAACCGAGGCTCTCGGGCCAGTTGGCAGCCAGCGTCAAAGCTTGTTTGTGGATTTGCGTGGACAGGGATTCCATCACCCCGGCCCGCTCGGCGACCGAGAAAAGGGTCGAAGCGCCCAGCAGTCCATATTCAGGATGCTCCCAGCGCGCCAGAGCCTCCGCGCCGGTGAGTTGCCCGGTGGCCACTCTCAATTGCGGCTGAAACGCGATCACGATTTCTCCGCGCCCCATAGCTCCGGCCAATTGATCTTCCAGCAGCTCTTCAAGATGCACATCCGCTTCGGAAACGGAGCTGAATTTTATCGGCAGAGCATCCGCCGCTGTCGCTTCGGCAAGCGCCAAAATTGCTTTTCTGATCAGTGTTTTTTCGCTCGAATCTTGATTCCCAATCGCGACTCCGGCCCGAGCGACGAGGTGGATTGGTCGCCCCTCCCATTGCAGATCGGAAAAAACGCTATCGAACAAATCAACCGAAAAAGCCGAAATCTCGCTGCTCTGCATATCTGCCAAGGCGATCAGGAAATTCTGACCATCCAGACGCGCAACAATCTGCGAGCCGGCATATAGTCGCTGCGTCTGATCCATCAACCTATGTCCGACAATCCGCAGCAGTTGATCGCCGACATTTCGTCCAAAAGCGGCATTGATCATGCGGAAGTTTTTGAGGCCGATCGTGATCAGCGTTAACTGGTTCCCGGCTTCCAGCTTCTGCCTTACCCACGTGCGGGCAGCGGCTGTATTCCGTAACCCGGAAAGCAGATCCCGTCCGGTCCAGTCATCAACTTCTTCGTTATTCGCGAGATACTCGATTCTACCAAAAATTCTGCCATCTGCTTCGTGCAAATGATGGATCACCGAACGACCTTTAAATCGGTGCGGAACCGCAGCCTGTCTTGCCCCATCACGCAGACGTCCCATAGCTCCCCGCACGCGTTTCCGTTCTTCGCTCGATAGATTGCGGTAAATGCCCGTTGCGGGATATCTGCCAAAATCAATCTCGCTGGCCGCTGCGCGCAAACTGTCGCTGATCCAATATTCACTGACGGGACTGAAGGACATGGACCATTGCAGATCCGCAGATGTCAGCATCGACTGTTCGTGGCTCGTGCGTTCCGCTCCTCCACGAAAATTCTCGGCGTAGCGATAGGCATATTTAATTGACTGTGCGAGGTCCGCCCCGGTGTCGGTATAATCCAGATAATGGGTTGCCCCCGAGTCAAAGCATTGCTCGACGATCTGGGGACTCTGGCTGCTGTTGACCAACGCCAATATGGCGATCCCGCCTTCAGTGGCGGTCGAGGCCAATTCTGCAATCGCCCTCAAACCATCATTTTCGGCTCCGCGAACATCGATCACCGCGATCATCGCTCCCGCTGAGAAAAACCGACCGCTCAGATTGTCCGATCTCCGGGCAGAATGAACCCGCCACCCCAATGACGTGATTTGGGAGGCCAGAGGGTCGCGCTCTTGGAAGGAAAGCAGAAACAGATTTCTGAATTCTACCGGATGCGTTGGCAAGATGGATAAATCGTGGACCTCGAAACTCCTTCAACTGGATGCCGAAACGCCGGATTTCAGGCGAGCGACTTTCTTTTTCCGTAACAGCAAAACCTTTATAGGGCGTTGCCTGCGCATTCGTAAAACGCTAGCCCTACACCATTCAATCAACTTGAGGCGCCCTATGCAAGACGGTTTCGGACGCAAAATTGACTATCTGCGAATATCGGTCACTGACCGATGCAATTTCCGCTGCCAATATTGCATGTCCGAAAAAATGACTTTCATGCCAAAGTCAGAGCTTCTGACGTTGGAAGAAATCACCCTTATCGCCGAACGGTTCATCGGTCACGGCATTCGCAAGATCCGGCTGACCGGCGGCGAGCCTCTGGTCAGACGGGATATGAAAGATGTTATCCAGCGGCTCGGTAGAAAAGTGGCGTCCGGTGAACTGGAAGAATTGACCCTCACCACCAACGGGTCGCTGCTGACCGAATATGCAGATCATCTCGCGGCCCACGGAATGCGGAGGATCAATGTCAGCATGGACACGCTCGATCCTGACCGCTTTTCGGAGATCACCCGTGGTGCCGACGTAAATGTCGTTCTCGATGGCATTAAGGCCTCCAAATCCGCCGGTATCCACGTCAAAATCAATATGGTTGCGGTTCGCGACTTTAACGAAGCGGACCTTCTGCCGATGGCTGAATATTGCGCGGAGAATGGCCACGACCTGACGATCATCGAGAGCATGCCTCTGGGTGACGTCGGTGCGGACAGAAAACTTGCGCATATCTCCGCCGATGAATTCCTGGCTCCTTTGGCCAATCACTATAGAATCACTCCAATTACTCATCGCAGCGCCGGGCCGGCCCGCTATGTTTCGGTCGAACCGATCGGCTTGCGGCTGGGCTTGATCACACCGCTCAGCAATAATTTCTGCGATGATTGCAACCGGCTACGCCTCACCACCGACGGCAAGATTTATATGTGCCTTGGTCACAATGCCAATGTCGACCTGCGGGCAGCCGTTCGCAAAGACGGTATCGCTAGCGTTGACCAATTGCTCCAACAGGCTCTAAGGCTCAAACCGCTGCGGCATGATTTCAATGCTCAGCTGGAGGGGTCCGCAGAGATATTGGAGCGTCATATGAACGTCACGGGCGGATGAGCGAAAAAAAATGGGCACTGATCGTGTCGCCTACCCAGCCGGCACAGGAAGCCGCTGAAAAACTGAAATCACTAATCGACTGGGTTCCGGTCGAAGAGGCCGACAAGGCTGTTGTGCTGGGCGGCGACGGTTTCATGCTGCAAACGCTGCACCAGATGCTCAATCGCCGCAATATCATGCCGGTATATGGCATGAATTTGGGCACTGTGGGCTTCCTGATGAACAACTGGCACATGGAAGACCTAAGCGAGCGATTGCGCAAAGCCCGGGCTTTCAAGGTCAAACCGCTCAAAATGGAAGTAGAAACCATTTCCGGTGCCAAATTCACCCTGCCTGCGATTAACGAAGTGTCGCTGCTGCGCGAAACCCGGCAGACCGCCAAGCTCGAGATCGAAATCAACGGTCGGATCATGATGGAGGAACTAGTCTGCGACGGCGTGCTTATCGCTACGCCAGCCGGCTCCACCGCCTATAATCTTTCCGCCAATGGTCCGATCTTGCCATTGACCTGTAATCTTTTGGCCCTGACACCGATCAGTCCCTTTCGGCCCAGACGCTGGAAAGGGGCAATCCTTCCGGACAAGATGGAAATCAGCATCCGCGTGCTCAATCCGGAAAAACGGCCAGTTAGCGCCGTTGGGGACCAGCAGGAAGTCCGCGATGTCAGCCGCGTGAAGGTCGCGATTGACCGGGCTCAGTCGCTGACGATGCTGTTTGATCCCGAACATGCACTGGATGATCGCATCGCTATGGAACAATTTGTCGTTTGATGGCTTGCGGGACCCAAATGACATTGTTATAGGCGCGCTTCACAACGACGATCTCGGTACAGAATCGAGCTTGTTCCCCGATAGCTCAGCGGTAGAGCGTTCGACTGTTAATCGAAATGTCGTAGGTTCGAATCCTACTCGGGGAGCCATTTTTCACTGACCATTATCCCATGCCATCGGCTTTGCAGCATCTCACATTAAGAGTGCGCGACTGCGTGCTCTGCCATGCGAAAAATATTTGTTCAGATAATTCTCCTTTTTCCTGATAAACTTTACACACTTTACACGGTTAAAGAGAAATTTTCGTTGGCCCAGCCAGCGGGTAGCGACAGAGCGATTTACAGACTGAAAGGCTCGCCGGAATCAATAGGCAAGCCGTCGAACAGACCGGACTATATAAGAAAAACGGCCGTACGGAAAAACTGCGCAGGAGTGCAGAAACATGGTGCGACATGATCATGGCACCGGTTTATCAGAAGCAGGCATCTGTAGGAAAGCCGGTAGTGGACAGGTTCCGCCTATTTCGGAACTTTCCCGCTAGTTGCCAATTTTGCCTTTTCGGCTGCGATAAATTCTTCCATCTGTGATACCATCACCGGTAACGGCACTGCGCCAAGCGCAAGATACGTATCGTGAAATAATCTCTGATCAAAAGCGGTGCCCAGTTCCGCCTCGGCCCTGGCGCGAAGCTTGCGAATGCTCATCTCGCCAAGCTTGTAGGCAAGAGCCTGCGCGGGCCAGGAGATATAGCGGTCCACTTCGGTTTCAACATCGCGCTGCGCCAGCGCGGTATGGCTCGCGAGATAGTCAATCGCCCTCTGCCGAGTCCAGCCTTTGGTATGAATGCCAGTATCGATCACCAGTCTCACTGCCCGCCACATTTCAAAGGTTTGGCGTCCAAATTCCTCGTAATGGGTTTCATACATGCCAAGCTTGGTGCCTAGCCATTCGGTGTACAGCCCCCAGCCTTCGCCATAGCCGGAGAAGTAGATATCCTTGCGAAATTCCGGCCGGTCAGGTGCTTCCAGCGCCACCGCAGCCTGGAAACTGTGACCCGGGATACATTCATGGAGGGCCAGTGCCGTGAGATTATACAGCGGCCGCGACGGCAGATCATAGGTATTGAACAGGCAACTCTCCAGACCGCCCCGCCCCGATGTGTAAACCGGCGCGATAGCGTCGGGCACTGGCCGGATGGTGAAGCGGTAACGAGGCAGGAGGTTGAAACTTTCCTTCAGTTTTCCGTCCATCTTCTTGGTAACATAGGCTGCATAGGACAAGAGTTCGCGCGGGGTCTTCGCGTAAAATTGCGGGTCGGTCCGCATGAACGTCAGAAATTCCGGAAATGTGCCGGAAAAGCCGGTCTCTTTCATCGTCGCCTTCATGTCGGCATCGATCCGGGCCACTTCCTCCAGACCGATCCGGTGAATCTCGTCAGCGGTCAGATCAAGCGTGGTGTAGAGACGTATCTGGTCCTGATAGAAGCGTTTGCCGTCCGGCAACGCATAGGCATCAATGGACGTCCGCGCGCGCGGCATATAGTCCTCACGCATGAACCGGAGCAGCGAACCATAAGCCGGAGCGACCACAGTCTCGATGAGCTTTAACGCCTCGCTGCGCATTGCCACCTGTTCCTTTTCCGGAATGGAATCGGGCATATCGCGAAACGCATCGTAAAACGGATTTGCATCGCCGGTCACGGTGTAAGCTTCGATGGTCGCGTCGCGACCCTCTATACCGACCCGCGGCACCGTATAGCCGCGCGCCAGTCCGGCCCGCATGTTGGCAATATTCTCGTCAAAATAGCGGGAGATATCCTGCATCCGCCCCAAATAATCCCTATAGGCAGCGGCCTTGGAAAAACCTGTTCGCGGGTTCAAACCGCCCCAGAAAAACGTGTCGCTGTTAAACGGCGCCTCATAGGTTTTATACCCCAGGCTGTTGACCTGTTCCCAGATCGACTGGCGGAAAACGGCGGCGTTCACCTGTTCCTCTTGCGAAAGCTGATCGACTGGAATGTCATCCAGCTGGCGCAGCACATTCTGCCAATAGGCCAGTCGTTTAGCCTGTGTTTCGGCAGTTTCACTGGGGAAGTGATCTCCCTGTACCCAGCGCTGATCATCCTGGACCAGATGAAATTCCTGGTGCCGCCATTTGGTCTCGGCTTCGTAGAGCGCGCGCAACCTTGCATCCAATGGCCCCGCTTCAGCCGCAAATGTCGTTTCAGCTGCGGCTTCCTGGGCAAGGGCCGGAGGTATCAGACTCAGACTTACGGCCCCGAGACACAAAGAAAAACCAATGCGTGATAATGTCATGACGAGACCCCTGACCCAAGTTAGATATCTGATCGGCATAGAGGCAGGACAGCCCTCTCAGGTCAAGCCTTCGCCGTCATTTCGAGACAAGTTTCGTTGCCAATTATGAAGCTCGGCCTTGGCAGGCGCTCAGGGTGAGGCAATCGGACAATATATCTCGATTACGAAATATTATTCCTGGCTGGGGAATTCCAATGTTTGTGCAAATAACAACTCGATATTCTTGAGGTTCACGGCCTCAAACCCACAATATCCTGACCGCCACATAGAGTATCAGCAGCGCCGTCAGCCGCCTGATCCATATCTCCGGCAGGGCCTTGCTGGCCAATATGCTGCCTATCTGGCCGCCGAGCAGGACGCCGAGGAAAAGGGGCCAATAGGCAAGGATCGTCTCACCCCCGAGACTCAAGCCCGATTTCATCAGCTGCCCGGCCAGACCGGCGATTGAGTTGACCAGAATGAACACGCTGGCGGTTGCGGCGATGCGGCGGCTGTCGGACCAGCGGGTGAGCAGCAGGATCGGGGCGAGGAAGATGCCGCCGCCGATGCCGACCATGCCGGACAGAAAGCCGATACCGGTGCCGATAATAGGGGCGAACAGCCGGTGGCCGCTCCATTGTCCGTTTCCGGAGTGCTTGCGTGCCCGCTTGATAAACGGCTCGATGATCAGCAAGATGCCCGCTGCGGCCAGCGACAGGCCGAGCAGCAACATGAAGCTGTCCTGCGCGAGGACCATACGCCCGCCGAGCCATGCCGCTGGCACGGACAGCAGCAGGATCGGCCAGATCCTGGGCCAGTCGATAAGGCCCCGTGACTGAAACCTGATCGTTCCACCCGTCACGACGATGATATTGCACAGCAGCGCAACGACCGGCAGCGCCCGATAATCAAGCTCAGCTAGCGCCAGCAGGGCTATATAAGTAGACCCGCCGCCAAATCCGACGCTGGCATATAGCGCGGCGGTCAGCGCAAACAGGATGGCCAGTCCGAATATCCCGACCGCCACCTCAGCCTCCGTACTGCCGCCGGGAAATCAGATCAAAACTTCCCGTGACAATGTTTATATTTGCGTCCCGAACCACACGGACATGGAGCATTGCGGCTTACTGTGCTGCCCTCCAGACCATCCTGCGGATTGTTCAACTGGCCTGATTGGCGCGGAGGCAAGGATGATGACACAGTGCCGAGCGTACCGCCGTCGATGTCATTGCTGTTGTCTTCACCGGTCAGTGGATCGATATGCGTGGTCAGGAAGTCTGGCAATTCCGGCAGGTCCGGCACCACAAGCTCGTCCTCCTGTTGGAACTGGCTGATCGCGATCGTCTTGGTCACACCTTCGCGAATGATTTCCAGCATCCGTTCGAACAGGCCGAAGGCTTCCTGCTTATATTCGTCGAGCGGCTTTTTCTGGGCATAAGCGCGCAGGAAAACGACCTGACGCAAGGCATCGAGAGTGGCCAGATGCTCCTTCCAGTGATGGTCGAGCAATTCGAGCAGGATCGATTTCTCGATTTGCGCCCATACGCCAGGCTTTTCACTTTCGACCTGGGCCATTTTCGCTTCGAAATCGGCATCGGCCATATCGGAGATACGAGTTTCGATGATTTCCGGCTCAAGGGCGTCTTCCTGCATCCAACTGTCAAAATCGGGCGTGAGGTTGAGCACTTCCTGGACGCGGGTCTTCAAGCCTTCAATATCCCATTGTTCGGGATAGGTACCCGGCGGGCAGGCATCGGCAACCATCGCGTTGACCGTCTCGTGCCGCATATCCTCGACGACATCGCCAACCGTATCCGCATCCATGATTTCAGAGCGTTGCTCATAGATCACCTTGCGTTGATCGTTCATCACGTCATCATATTCGACAACCTGTTTACGCGCTTCATAGTTTCGCGCCTCGACCTTTTTCTGAGCCGTTTCAATTGCCTTGGACAGCCATTTGCCGCCAATCGCCTCACCATCTTCAAGATTTTTATTCATCATCTTGGCGAACATGGTTTCGGTGCCAAAAATCCGCAGCAAATCGTCTTCAAGACAGAGATAGAAGCGGCTCAGTCCCGGATCACCCTGACGGCCGGAGCGGCCGCGCAGCTGGTTATCGATCCGGCGGCTTTCGTGACGTTCGGTACCGAGTACAAACAGACCACCCGCTTCTCTCACGGTCGCGCGCAACGCCCGGACTTCTTCCTCGATCTTGGCGATAGCCTTGTCCTTTTCAGGACCGTCTTCCATGTCGCCAAGTTCTGCTTCGATTCGGAAATCGATATTGCCGCCCAGCTGGATATCGGTACCCCGACCAGCCATATTGGTGGCGATAGTGACGGCACCGGGAGAGCCGGCCTGCGCCACGATGAGCGCTTCCTGCTCGTGGAAGCGGGCATTCAGGACACTATGCTCAACATTTTCCTTGTTCAGGAAATCGGATAGAAGCTCGGATTTTTCGATCGAAACCGTTCCGACCAGAACCGGTTGGCCCTTTTCGCTATGCTCCTTGACAGTCTTTGCAATCGCCGCAAATTTATCGAGGGTATTCTTGTAGAACTCGTCATTCTCGTCAATCCGCAAAACCGGTTTGTTGGTCGGAATGGTGACGACATTCATCTTGTAGATTTCGTAGAATTCTGCCGCTTCCGTTTCCGCGGTGCCAGTCATGCCCGACAGCTTTGGATACATGCGGAAAAAATTCTGGAATGTAATTGAAGCCATGGTCTGGTTTTCAGGCTCGATCTGGACGCCTTCCTTGGCTTCTACAGCCTGGTGAAGGCCATTGGACCAGCGCCGTCCGTCCATCATTCGGCCCGTAAATTCATCGATGATGATGATCTTGCCATCCTTGACGATATAATCGGTGTCGCGCTTGCGCATGACATTGGCCATCAACGCCTGGTTCAAATGGTGGACGACCTGGGTATTCTCATAGTCATAGAGGTTGCTACCGGTCAGAAGGCCAGCGTCTTCAAGCAGACGTTCAGCCTTTTCGGTGCCTTCTTCGGTCAGCGAAAGATTGCGCGATTTCTCGTCTTTTTCATAATCCTCTTCGGTGAGACCCTGAACCACCGCGTTGACCGACAAATAAAGATCGGACTTGTCATCGGTCGGTCCGGAAATGATCAGCGGTGTCCGGGCTTCGTCGATCAGGATCGAGTCAACCTCGTCGACAATCGCGAAGTTGAAGGGCCGCTGGACCATCTGGGCCCGCTCATGCTTCATATTGTCGCGCAAATAGTCGAAGCCGAATTCGTTATTGGTACCATAGGTGATATCGGCTGCGTAAGCGGCACGGCGCTTTTCTTCGCCCAGATTTGGCACGATTATGCCGACTTCCAGCCCCAGGAAATTATAGACCTGGCTCATCCATTCCGCATCGCGGCGGGCGAGATAGTCGTTGACGGTAACAACGTGAACGCCCTTGCCGCCAATGGCATTAAGATAGCAGGCAAGCGTCGCGACCAGGGTCTTACCCTCACCGGTGCGCATTTCGGCGATTTCACCGCGATGCAGAACGATACCGCCGATCAGCTGCACATCATAATGGCGCTGTCCCAGCGTCCGCTTTGCCGCTTCCCGAACCACCGCGAAGGCTTCCGGCATGATATCGTCAAGCGATTCACCGCCAGCGGCCCGTTCTTTGAAAGATACAGTCTTCGCTGCGAGTTCTTCGTCAGAAAGTGGCTCGATTGATGGCTCGAACGCGTTTACCGCGTCGACCACTTTTTGCATCGATTTTACGTATCGGTCATTCGCTGAACCGAAAATGGATTTGGCAATACCGCCGAGCATGATGTTTTCCAATTTGTAGATTTTTCCAGCCGATAAAAGCCGGGAACAGGATGAATTTAGAGAGAATTTCCAGCCATTTGATGGTGGCCGGTCAGAGAATGGCGCTAGGGCGCACCTTCTTCATGTTCCAGCTTGTCGCCGGGTTCAGAGCGCATCGCAACGACGGCCCAGATTTCTTTTCTGCTGGCGATCTCGTCCACGGAAAGTGGAGCGGACGCCCAGATTTCCAACAGTTCACAGGATAGATGACTCGATGACAGCACCCGTGTCGATTCGACAACAGAACATTGATCGGCGGCTGAGCTTTCCGACAAGTTGGCGGCGCTTCCCAATTCCGGTATCATGCGCGCTTCGGCTGCTACAGACGCAGGCACGGCCAAGCCGACAGCGTTGAATAGCAGCAACATAAAACTTGCAATATATGCGTTCATGGACAAGGCCCCGTCAATATCAGCGCGTTCTATCAAAACAATGTATAAAGGCAAGTTAAGTGTCGGACAATCTTTCGCCTCTGGCCCCAGCACAATCTCCCGCGTTGCCCGATATTGCGGGCGTTACCTGCCGTATAGCCCGCGCGCGGTATAAGGACTGGGACCGCTGCGACCTGACCTTTGTCGAATTGGCAGCAGGAACATCGGTTGCCGGCGTCCTGACGCGAAGCAAATGCCCCTCCCCCGAAGTCGAATATTGCCGCCAAGCCCTCAAGCAAGGCAAGGCGCGCGGCCTGGTGGTCAATGCCGGCAATGCCAACGCCTTTACCGGCGCGCGCGGCATGGCGGCGGTGCAAAAAATATTGTCGCTCGCATCGGCTCATCTTGGCTGTCCGGAAGACGAGATATTCGTTTCTTCGACCGGCGTAATCGGTGTGCCTTTGCCTCAGGACAAAGCGGAATCTGGACTGAGAGCGGTGTTCGAAGCACAACCTTGCGACTGGGAAGCGGCCGCTGCGACGATCATGACCACCGACACGTTCCCCAAAATGGCGACCACGAGCGCGATTATTGGCGGTCAGACGGTCCATCTCAACGGGATTATCAAAGGATCGGGGATGATCGCGCCGGACATGGCGACGATGCTCGGCTATATTTTTACCGACGCGACCGTAGAAGCTGGTTTTCTGCAGGAAATGCTGAGCGCAGCTACCAGCAAAAGTTTCAACTGCATCACCGTGGATAGCGATACATCGACCAGCGATACCGTACTTGCCTTCGCGACGGGCCAGAACAAGGCTCCCGCCCTTACGTCCTTTGATGATGACGGCGCAGACGCGTTTCAGGCCGCACTCAGCGACCTTTGCCTGCAGATGGCGCATCTCGTGGTACGCGACGGCGAAGGCGCGAGCAAATTTATCGAGATCGCGGTGACCGGAGCTGACAGCGACGACAGCGCAAAACGCATCGCGCTTTCGATCGCCAATTCTCCTCTCGTCAAAACCGCCATCGCCGGTGAAGACGCCAATTGGGGCCGGGTGGTAATGGCTGTCGGCAAGGCTGGCGAACCTGCGGATCGCGACAGGCTGGCGATCAGCTTTGGCGGCGTCACCGTGGCCCGCGACGGTCTGGTCGTGCCGGATTATGACGAAGCACCGGTGGCGGAGCATCTCAAAGGTAAAGAAATCGACATCGCTGTCGACATCGGCCTTGGAAAGGGCAACGCAACTGTCTGGACCTGTGATCTGACCCACGGTTATATTGATATCAACGCCGACTATAGGAGCTAAACCTGTGCACCCACTTTATCAGCCCGTTCTCGACTTAATCGGAAACGCGTCGCGCGATATTGTGATGCCATATTACCAGAACCTGAAATCGCACCAGATCGACGAGAAGACGCCCGGTGATCTGGTTACCGTCGCCGACAAACTGAGCGAGGAATATATTGCCGGGGCGCTGGCCGCGCTGCTGCCGGAAGCGAAAATCGTAGGCGAAGAAGCCTATGCCATCGATGAATCCGTTGTAGATCAACTGGCCGATGGTATGGTCTGGATCATCGACCCGATCGACGGCACCGGAAATTATGCCGCCGGGCGTCCCCCTTTCGGGATAATGATTGCGCTGGTCGAGCAGAATGAAACCGTGGCAGGATGGCTTTATGACCCGCTAACCGCGCGAATCTGCCATGCCGATAAAAATGGCGGAGCTTTTATCAACGGGAATCGGGTCACGGTGCCGCCGGAGCATCCGGAGAAGCCGGTGGCCGCATTGGCGACCGGATTCATGGAGCCGGAGGAGCGAGACAATTTGCTGGCGGCCGCCGAACCTCATTACGAGATTGTCGATATCCCGCGCTGCGCCGCCGAGCAATATCCGCGACTGGTGCAGGGAACCAACCATATTTCGGTGTTTCAGCGCACCCTGCCCTGGGACCATGCGTCGGGGGTATTGTTTCTCAACGAAGCCGGTGGGAAATGCGCGCGCTGGGATGGTTCGGACTATCGTCCCGCGGACCGCAGGAAGGGACTACTCGGCGCTTCGTCACCGAAACTCTGGGACGAAGCAGCCGAGCGGCTTGGGGATATTTTCAGAACTTAAGCCGGCAGGCTGGATTCGAGCCAGGATTTAAGCTGGCTTTTCGGAGCCGCGCCAACCTTGGTTTCAACCGGAGCACCGTTGTTAAACAGGATCATGGTTGGGATGCCGCGCACCCCGTATTTTGCAGGCGCATCGGGGCTGTCATCGATGTTGAGCTTGGCGATGGTCACCTTTCCTAGCAGTTCATCGCTGATTTCTTCCAGCGCGGGGCCGATCATCTTGCAGGGGCCACACCATTCTGCCCAGAAATCGACAAGCACGGGACCGTCAGCGTTCAGGACATCGCTTTCAAAACTTGCGTCGGTAATTGCTTTGGTAGCCATAACGAATCTCCAATTGTTCAAACTCTATTTAGGTATGGTCGGTGCCCCGCTCAAGCGCTGTGGCGGAAAGGATTTTCATATCGGCTCAAAGCCGGGCTTGTGCCGGTTAATGAGACTGGCGGAAATTTCCAGCATTTCCGGGCCATGCGAGTAGAGAAGCCCTGCCCTGATCGGGCGTCCGGGGAATATTTTCTCCAGCGCTGCTACATAAGCAGCCATCTGCCTCAGATAGGCGACGGGCGCTTGCTCGGCATCATCCGGAACCCGGCGACCGGTTTTGAAATCGACGACATAGATCTGATCATCGGTGATCAGCAACCGGTCGACCGTACCGGATATAACATGCTCACCGACCACTGCCGCGATCGGCGCTTCCGCCAGACTCTCCGCGCCGAACAAGGCCGACCATGCCGGATTGTCCATCACCGCCAATACCGTCTCGACAATGTCCGCACGTCTAGCCGGATCGACGATCCGCTTTTGTTTTGCGAGCCACTGATCGGCGACGTCCACGCGCCGTTCCCGGGCAATATTTGGTAATCGCTGAAACAGGCTGTGCAGCAGGATTCCGCGCTCCGCGGCATCGCGCATCGTCAGGTCTGGCGGTGGGTTGCTGGCATCATCGGTACCGAGATGCGAAGGCGTCAATGGTCGCGGCGGCCGTGCTTCTTCCGGCGCTGCCTGAAAAAGCCAGTCCGGCGGCGATGGTTGCTCATCAGTCTGATCCATTCCACTGCCTGTGGCAGACGATGCCGAGGGCTGGTTCGGGTTTTCAATCCGATATTCCCGGACAGAAGACCAGTCAGGATCATCCCGCCAGTCACAATCCAACGCAATCAGGCCGCGTTCAATCGCGCCAAACCAACTTAGTTCCGGTATCTCGCCTTTGGCCCTCGGCCCGAGAACACCAGCGACCACAAGATGCTCTTCCGCCCGCGTCATTGCGACATATAAAAGTCGCCAATGTTCTTCCATCGCGATCTTATCGGCATGGGCGGCATGTTCAGCCAATATGCCGACTCGCTCGGCCTTGCGGACCGGCACAACCGGATATTCGAGCTCTTTGCGAGACCCCTCGCCCAGCTTTATCGCAAAGCCGCCGCTTTTCTTGCTCGCTGGATCAAAGGTCGCATTGGCGAGAATCACCAACGGCGCTTGAAGGCCCTTCGCGCCGTGCACGGTCATCAGGCGGACTTCGTTACCGCCTTCGACCTGCTCGCGCTTGATTTCAACATCGCCGCGGTCGAACCAGTCGAGAAACCCCTGCAAGGTCGGGATATGATCCCGTTCAAAGGAAAGCGCAGTCGCCAGCAATTCGTCGAGCGGATCCACCGCTGCGTGGCTGAGACGCGTGAGCAATTTGCGCCTGCCCTGCATCGGACCAGATAATATGGTTTCCAGAAACTGGTAGGGCGTGTTGAAATCTGCCATCGCCAGCAACTGCATCAGCGGTTTGATCAGCTCTCCCAGCCCATCCTGTCTTCGCAAAAATTCCCACAGGCTTTTCTCCGCCTGTTTCGGCCCGCGATAGCCGCGCGCCAGCAGATCCTCTTGGGTCCAGCCGAGCAGCGGCGAAACCAGCAAGCTGGCAAGGTTAAGATCGTCATTCGGTTGCAAGACAAAGCGTATGGCCGCCAGCAGATCCTGCACCACCAATGGCTGGTTCAGGCGGATACGGTCGATGCCGGCTACCGGCACTTTTTCGGCGAACAAGCGGGCGACGATCAGCGCGCTGAGCTCGTCACGCTTGCTCACCAATATCAATATGTCTTTGGGTTGCAGCGGCCGCTTTTCCCTGTCCAGCCAAAGCGGATTATCCGGGGACAGCCATTGTTTGATCTGTACCGCCAGTTGCTGGGCAAAGACCCGTTTCTCTTCACTGGCCCATGATTCCTCATCTTCGTCATCGGCATCGCTATTATTGGCAATCGGTTTCCACAGTGTCACGCTTCCGCTGGCGTCCTGATAGTTACTGCGATGTTCGGGAACCCTGTGATCGAGCCCCAGTTGCTCGTGGCTAAGCTGTTCCAGCGTCGCATCGACTACGTGCAGAACCGGCGGTGTCGAACGGAAACTACGGTCGAGCGACAGATCTCCGAATGGCTGTTCCGATGCCTCCGCAAGGCCGAAAAACTCGGTTCTCGCGTTGGCATAATTATGCGGACTGGTGCCCTGAAAACCGAAGATCGCCTGCTTGAAATCGCCAACCGTGAACAGGGTCCGGTGCCGCTCCGGATCAACGCCCATGCCGGCAAAAAACTCGCCTGCCAGCGCGCCTACGATATCCCATTGCGCGAGATTGGTGTCCTGCGCTTCGTCGATCAATATGTGATCGGTGCGCTGATCGAGCTTGTAGCGAATCCATGCGGCCATATCGCTTTTCTGCAAAAGCCGGGCAGTCATCCGGATCATGTCGTCAAAGTCGACCACACCGTGCAGTTTCTTTGCCGCTGCATAGCGGTGATAGAAGGCGCGGCCCGCATCCAGCGCGCCTGCGAACAGGTCGGCATATTCGAACAGGACTGCTTTTTCGAGCAGGCCGCTGCTCCATTCCAGCAGAGATCCGGCGATAAAATCGTAATCCGGCAAGGCTTTCAACAGCCCCTTGGTGGGTTTCGGCGATGCTCCGGTTGTCTTGGTGGCCCATCCCAGGTGAACATCCGGCAAAGCAGCTGCGCGCTCTTCTGGATTGAGCGTTAGCCATAGACGGATCGCCAATTGACGTTCCTGCTCCTTCTTGCCGCCAGATTCCGCCATCGCGTCGCGCAGCAATGTCATTGAGCGAATATCGATCGCTTCATCGGTGCAGCGTTCGGCTAGCCAGGAGTTAGCATCGCCTTCGATCGGAAGTCCCAACAATCCCCGGGCAAACGGCAACACGCCGGGCGGCAGCTCTTCCATCGCATCGGCCTTGGCCGCGCAGGCCATCAGAAACTGCTCGGTCGCCTCTTCGCCCATCCGCACGCTGAGCCGCTGGATCGATTGAATGATCCCCGGACGCCCGGACCGCTCTTCATCAAGCAGCAGATCACCCAGTGCGTCACGTGCCAATATCTTCTGGTCGCGCGCCTCGATCGGCTTGAACATCGAGGCAATGCCCGCTTCTTCCGGAAAGGAAGCGAGCAAGGACTGGCAGAAGCCGTGGATCGTCATGATGCGCAAACCACCGCCCTGCGCATCGAGGACGCGGGCAAACAGGGTTCGTGCGCGGTTCCTTGTTTCCGGCCCCGTCGACGCGCCAATAGCGGCCAGATCGCTCGCCAGCTTGGTATCGTCCATCCGCACCCATGCGGCCAGTTGGCGGTTGATCCTTTCCGCCATTTCTGCGGCACCGGCCTTGGTAAAGGTCAGGCAGAGAATATGTTCGGGATCGACCTTCTCCGTCAGTAGCAAGCGGAAAACCCGCGCCGTGAGAACTTGCGTCTTTCCGGTACCCGCAGAGGCGCTGAGCCAGATATTGGTCTCGGGCTCGACCGCATCAATTTGGCGATCCATCAACGGAAAGATTTTTGGCTTGCCGCTACTCATCGTCCACCGTTTCCACAGGCGAGCGCCCGTACCATTCTTCGAGCCGCATCAACTGGTCAAAATCGGCATAGGGAGCATATTCCGGATGCAGCTTGGCAGTCATCGGTTCCGAGCCCAATAAATATTGGTCCACCGCCTTGTTGAACCGGGCGACAGCATGGTCGACCATTGCATCGGCCGGAACGACATTGTCACCACGCCCCTTTGTAGGAGAGCGGACATAGCCGAAATTATCCGATCCGGCGGTTTTCGCGAGCGACCAATATTCAAAGCCGGTGGCCTCTCCGGCGATATCTGGGAACCCGCCGAGTTCGGCGATTGCAGCGAGCAGGCCGAGCTGAAGATTATAGCCTTCGACCACCGCCTTGTTGGTCGGTGCGCCGCCGGTCTTGTAATCGACAACCGCTAGTCCTCCATCCGGCATCCGGTCGATACGATCGGCGATACCGGACAGCTCGACACCGGCAATCTCGGCTTTGCCGTATATTTCCGATGCGACGGGTTCCCGTCCCGCCTTGCGGTTCTGGGTCACCGTTTCCGCAATCCATTCCAGCCCCTCGATCAGACGGGGCGCCCAGAGACTGCGCATCAACGGGTGCAGCGTCGGATCATTGAGAAATGCATTGGCTCTTTCTCTCAACGCTCCGGGCGCATAATTGTCCTGCTTGGCCCATTGATCGAGAATGTCGTGAATGATCGTCCCGCGCCAGGCGGCGCTCGGGTCTGCGTCAATCATGTCTAGCGATGCAAAGCCCATGATCTTGTTCGCATAAAAGGCGTAAGGATCGGCAATCAGACGGTCGACCTGCGTCACTGAAATCGAAATATGGCGCTGCTCTGCGCTTGGCAATGGAGCGGGACGGGCATAGGATTCCGAGATCGCCTCGGGTTCGTCGATGGAAGCCATCCATGCGCGGACCTCGGGGTGTTCTTTCAAATTGTCTCCGCACATGCCCTTCAAACGCAGCAGGAAGCGCGACGCAATCGCTGGTCCGGAATCATCCCGAACCGCCCGGGCGAGAATGACCTTCTTGGCGCCCATCGCGCCGACCAGATCGTGCGCAGACAGACCGATTTGCCGTTCCTGCGCCGGCAGGCCGAGCGATTTGCGGATCATCGGCGCGAGCCAAGGATCGGGCGTGATCGCTTGCGGCCAACTGCCCTCGTTGAGGCCGCAGCAGATCACGAGGTCGGACTGCTGCAAGCGCGCCTCCAGCAACCCGTAAAGCGCGATCCGGGGATGGCCGCCATAGGCCGGCCGCACCGAAATATCGGACATCATGATCTCGAAATAGCCGGCCAGCTCATTCACCGAAATCCGGATCGGCCCCATCTCGGCGCGCACCTGCAGTTTCGCCAATAGTTCGGCCAGTTCCCGGCCAGCTGGTCCGGCCCAGATCGCACCATCTGTCAATTGTTCGGCCAATAGCCGCAGCTGGTCCAACAGGCGCGCCCAATCCAAAGGAGGTGCGAACAGCTTCTCCATCGGCTCGAACATCACGCGAACCGATTGCCACCACGGAGTGATTGATTCGCGGAGTTTTTTAGTCCGGCGATTGTCGCCCTTTAGCAGCGCGTCGATACCGGCCAGTCCCGGTGCAGGCCGAGGCCCGCGCAACAGCAGGTCGAGCTTGCGCACCTGGTCGAGCCAGGCAAGCCGCCCTTCGCCTCGCTGCACCAGAGGATGTTTGAGCAAGGCAAGAAATTCGGCCGGAGGGAATCCGTTGGCTACCGCGGCGAGCAGGTTCAAAAAGAAAATGCCTTCGGGCAGTTTCGCCAGAGCCTGACCGGCGGTGTCGTCGACCTGAATGTCCCAGCGTTTCAAATGGGATGAGATACGGGTCGCCAATGACCGGTCTGGCGTGACAATCGCTACCCGTTGCTTTGGGTCTTCCAGAGCCTCTCGAGCCAGAAGAGCGATGGCTTGCGCTTCTTCGGCGCTGTTGCGCGCCTCGATGGTTTGCACGCCTGCCAGACTGCGCTCACTGCTTTCCAGATTTTGCCAGCGCACGGTCAGTTTGGGAATCGCAAAAGCATGGCTCAACGCCCGACTCCGTTGCGCTACCGCGCCGCTTTCGCCGGTTCGCGGCCAGCGCAAGACCTCCCCGCGCGCGATCGACATCCGGTCGAGCAGCAATTTCATATGATATTGCGGATGGGTTTCCTGGGCACGTGTCGCATAGCCGCTGTCCGGGTCGGGCTCGAACGGCCCGAGCAAATCCCATTCCTCGTCCGGCATGATCAGGTCGAGATCGGGGAGAACAACAAGACCTACCGGCAGGAAAGCTATGGTCTCCAGAAAGCGCGCTATGGCGGGCGCGGATGTGGTTACACCTGCTGCGACGACGAAATGGGCGGGATGCGTCTCTTTCCAGCTTTTCGCGATATGGTCGAACAGCAGATTGCGGCGAACCGCCTGATCAACCCGCTCCCATTGCGCCAGCTGCTCTTGCCACTTCTCTGCGATGATCAGGAAGAAACGATAAGAATCCTGCCAGTGGCTCGACAGGTCGAGACTTTCCGGTTCGGTTTTCTTGAGATCGGCCAGCGAAATTTCTTCGATGTTCAACTGGTCTAGGGTTCTGGCAAATTCGCGGGCCAGCCGCAGCGCGTCTTTCGCCAGAATGGCATCTTCGCGCAGCCCGATTTCCTTCTGGATCATCTGGGCGAGCGTGAGCAGGCGATCCATAGAATCGACCGCTGCCGGGATGTCGAGCGCCAATTCGCCGGAATCAAGCGCCACGCCGATCGACTCGTCCAGCTCAAGGTCTCCGATTACTGCCATTTGCGGCAGCAACAATCCGTCTTCGCTCAAGCGGACAAAGGCTTCCTGTAGAGCGCTGCGAGCGCGGTTATTGGGCAATATGACTAGACCGCGGGCCAGTCCAAACGCATCCTTGGCAAAACGGTCGATCAGTCCCTGAGCGAGCGCATCTGCAAAGCCGCCATGCGCGGCAATATTATAAATGGATGGCCGGCGGCGTTTAGGCATTCGCCAGCGCGGCTTCTGTCGGCGCTATTGCTTGCGGTGATCCGACCTCGAACCATTTGCCCGCATGAACGGCACCGAACAGGCGGCCTTCGCCAATCGCCCGCTCCCAGAAGATATTGGTCGAGAAAGGACCGGTAGGCGCATCGCGCAACAGCCGTTTGGAAATCAGCTGGATACCGGAGAAGATCAAAGGTGCCTGTTGATCCGGAAGCTTGCGGGAAATCCGGTTCTGTTCCTCAAGATGAAAATCCCCCGTACCCTGATAATTATGTGCCGAGCTTCGCGGAACCAGAAGGAGCAGCGCATCCATCTTGTCTTCGTTCCAGGTTTGCGCAAGCTGATGAAGGCTGTTTGTCGATCCGTCGGTCCACAGGTTATCGCTGTTGATGCAGAAAAAATTGTCCTCGTCGATCAACGGCTCTGCTTGCACCAGTCCGCCTCCGGTCTCCAGCAACTCAGACCGTTCGTCGGAGACCCGGATTTCAATCGGATACGGCAAAGCCGCAAGATGCGCTTCCATCATATCGGCAAGATAATGCACGTTGACCACAGCCTTGCCTATTCCCGCTTCGACCAGCTTCTCAAAACAATGGTCGATCATCGCCTTGCCGGCGACTTCAACCAGCGGTTTCGGACGGCTTTCGGTCAGCGGACGCATGCGTTTGCCCAGTCCTGCCGCCATGATCATCGCGGTGTCGACCCTGGTCATTTGTTTGCTTCCGCCATCGGCATCGGCTTGCGCCGGACTTCCGCAGGAATATTCTGGTCAAACCACTTCTTCATCGGTTCAAGCGCGGGATGCTGCAGGTCTTTCTCCAGCAGCCGCCACATTCTGGGCAGGAAATCGAGATAGCGCTGTTTGCCGTCCCGCATGCAAAGACGGGTAAAAATACCGATGATCTTGGTGTTCCGCTGCGCGCCCAAAATGGCATAGTGACTGCGGAATTCGGCGGCCGCTTCGTCTTGGTAATCAGTCAGATAATATGTGAGCATGGTTGCTTCCAGCTCGTCCGACACATCGCGGCGAGCATCCTGCAGCATCGAGACAAGATCATAAGCGCGATGACCGACCAGCGCGTCCTGAAAATCCAGCAGACCGAGACGACCGTCGTCAAGCAGCATGATATTCTCGGCATGATAATCGCGCATCACCGTGACCGGCGAGTTTTGCGCCGCGATGACAGGTGCAAGAATTTCTCGCCAGATTGCTTCGAAACCCTCTGTATCGACGTCCAGTTGCTGAGCGGGACAATACCATTCGGTCAGCAAATTCACTTCCCGCAAATATTGCTGCTCGTCATAGGCGGGTAGTTCCGCAGCCGGTACCCGATGCAATCCCTGCAGCAGATCGATGACCTGACGATAGATCGGCTCTTCGTCTTCCGGCTTGTGGTCGAGATGTTCGCGCATCCGCTGATCACCGAAGTCCTCCAGAAGAACGAGGCCCTGCGTCAGGTCGCGCGCAAAAATTTCGGGCGCCGCAAATCCTGAACCGGTCAGATATTCGGCAATCGCGATAAACGGTTTCGGGTCTTCATGCGGTGGAGGTGCGTCCATCAGAATCGCTTTGCGGCCTCCTGCCTCGACACGGAAATAGCGACGGAACGACGCATCCCCTGCGACCGGGGAAATCAGGGCATTGTCCCACCCATTTTGGGTCAAAAATTCTGCCGCTGCTACCGGCGGTTTCATGTCAGTGGCCATCGATCTTTCCAAGCGTTCCCTGCAGTCCAAGTCAACCGGCGATTGTCATCCCCGGTAATTTCCAGTTCGATTCTAAGCGCATCACTCCAAAAGCTGTCGGGCATCCGGTCGGGCCATTCGACGATCATCGCGCCCACATCCAATATGTCATCGAGCCCAAGTTCGGGAATTTCTTCCGGATCCTCGATCCGGTACAGGTCGACATGGGCGACGGGAATTCTGGTCTCCGGGGGCTCATATTGCTGGACTATGGCGAATGTCGGGCTCGGCACTTCTTCGCCATAGCCCAGTCCTTCCAATATCCCTCTCGCCAATGTGGTCTTGCCGGCGCCGAGTGTCCCGCTCAAGGCGAGCTTATCCCCCTGACGCAGCAAAGCGCCGATTTTTCGTCCGACATCCAGAGTCGCGTTCTCGTCTTTTAGAACCAACATTTTTTTACTGCCTCGGCAGGCGCAAGGTTACCAATGTCCCCTGCCCCGGTTCCGACGTCAGGTTCAGATCGCCGCCGTGCGCCAGGATCAGTTGGCGCGCCAATGGCAAGCCAAGACCACCCACTTTGTCATTTGCTTTTTGATCGCGCGAGCGGGCGAAACTGTCAAACGCCTTTGATTGCTGGCCTGCGGTCATCCCCGGACCATCATCGGAAATATGGATCACGGCATGTTTTACATTTCCGGAACCATGGATCAGCACACGGCCGTCCTCATTGGTATATTTGATCGCATTGTCGACGATCTGGGAGATTGCCTGGCTGAGCCGCTTCTTGTCGGCCATCGCCGATCCCAGTGTCGCATCCAGCTGCAGTTCCACGCCTATATTCTTGGCTTTCGCATCATCGGAGAAATGGCCGGCAATATCTTCGATCAACTTGTTGAGATTGACCTTGTCCTTGGCGATCGGCAGCGCGCCGGCTTCGCTTTGACTCAAGTCGAGGACATTGTCGATCTGGGTACCCAGCCGTTTGACGGACTGAAGGATCGCCCGCACATATTCATGCCCCTGATCGGTCAGCGGCCCGGCAATCCCCTGATCGAGGAGCTCCGCGAATCCGCCGATCGATGTGAGCGGCGTTCGGAATTCATAGCTCATGTTGGACAGGAAGCTGCCTTTGATCGAGTCTGCTTCGACCAGCGCCTCATTACGCTCGCGCAGTGCCTGTTCGATCCGGTAGCTGTCCGAAATATCCAGCATCGTGAACAGTGCATTCCCGTCGGGTAGCGGGATCGCGGCAAATTCGTATCGCCGTCCGTCCGCAAAGTTGATCCGCCCACCCCTTTGTTCGCGATCGGTCGTCGCACTGCGGACCATTTCCCGGACTTCCGAGATGCGGGCGGGCTGCTTCAACTGAAGCGCCATTTTTTGCATCAACGAATCCACGCGCGGATGTTTGCCGAGATCCTCTTCTTCAAGGCCCCAATTATTGGCAAATTGATGGTTCCAGATATTGAGCTTTCCATCGGCGGCAAACACGGCAAGCGATTCAAACAGGTTGTCGAATGTCGCGGTTCGGACCCGCAGCAATGTGTCGCGAGCGCTCGCCAGTTGCACCTGTTCGGTGCGATCCTCGAAAATCACCAGCAATCCGCCGTCCGGCGTCGGGTTTGCGAGCACCCTCAGATGCGTGCCATCGGCCAGAAGCCAATTCTCCTCAGTCCCGTTGGTAGACTGGAACCAGCCCGTCCGTTCCTCGCGCCATTCCGGAAAATCACGGACTTCCGGAATCCGGTTCATTTCACGCATCCGGTCCAATACGCGGGGAAACTCCGGACGCTCCGCTATCCATTGCTGACGCATGGAGAAAATGCGCTGGAACGGCAGATTACAGAATTTCAGCGATTTATCGGCATCGAACTGGACCACGCCGGCGGAAATCTTGTCGAGCATGTCGCGCTGCGATTCCCCGAAGCGCCGCTGTTCCCGCCGCGCGTCTTCCAGTTCCTGAATATCTATCGCATAGCCAGCGATACCGGATTTCCCAAGTGGCACGTCGACCACCTGGGTCATGCGCCGTTCGCCGCCGATCGTCGTCGCGACAATCCGCTCCAGCGGCTCGCCCCGGTCTTTTGCCCGCCTGGCAGCATCGACCGGACTAAAACCGTCGATAGTTTCCACCAGTTCAATGCCCTCGGCAATGACCCGCGCGCCATCTTCGGCATCGACCGCCGCGACATAGGCGCTGTTGACCAGCGTCAGGCTCAAGTCGGGGGACCGGTGCCACATCGGTACCGGCGCCGCTTCGATCAGAGCAGATAAAGCATCAAATGCGGCGCGTGCCGCCTCGTTTTCGTCGCGCAGCTTTTCGATCTGCCCTTCGCTGTCGGTGGCATCGAAAACCCACAGAAGGGCGCTGCCATTGGGTGATATTTTCTGGTCGGCCAATCCGCCGCGGACCAGCAATGCCTTCTGGGAGCCGGCAACCCTTATCGCGCGAACAAAACTGCTGCCGGTTTTCTGGGCAAGATTGACGTCCTGCATCAGATCTTCCAGATCCTGCCGGCTCATTCCGCGGTCGCTCTCGTGCAATTCCGAAATATGTGCGGGCAGATGATCGAAACCGAGCCAGTGCATCAACCGCTGCGATGCTTCCAATTTTCCGTCGGATCGCACAAGCAATGGCAAAGCCGGTGAAGTCTCGAGCAAGCGGCCCAGTCTGCCAGATTGCCGCAAGGTAGCGTCGGCCTTGTTCTTCATCGCCAGGCCGGTCCAGATTGCCCACGCGGCAGCACCCAGCCAGGCAGCAAGGATGAGGCCTAAGATTACAGCAGTAAGATCCGGGACATTAGACATTGAACCATCGATTAGACGGATAGTTAACCTGCGCAAACCCCTATTCTTTATGTCTTACAAATGCTCCCCAAACTAAGCTATTGTCGGGGCCGTAATAATGCGGAGAGCAGCAATGCCGATTGACGAAAGCAGGACATTCAAACCGATCAACATCGCCTTATTGACGGTTTCGGACACGCGAACGGCGAAAGACGACAGCTCGGGCGATATCCTTGCCAAACGGATTGAGGAAAAAGGCCATATTCTTATCTATCGCACAGTGCGAAAAGATGACAAATCCGTGCTCGTGGCTCAACTCCACCAATGGATTGACGACGAAGAGGTAGATGTCATCATCACCACCGGCGGCACCGGCCTGACCGGACGCGATATCACACCAGAGGCGCTGAATTCGGTCAAGGACAAGGATATCCCCGGTTTCGGCGAACTGTTCCGATATCTGAGTATCGAAAAAATCGGCACCTCAACGGTGCAATCGCGCGCATGCGCTGTGGTTGCCCGCGGCACTTATATATTCGCGCTGCCGGGTTCAAATGGTGCGGTGAAAGACGGCTGGGATGGCATTTTGGATAGCCAGCTCGACAATCGTCATCGCCCCTGCAATTTTGTCGAGTTGATCCCGAGGCTGCTTGAAAAATAGTCATTCAAACTATTTGTTCTTTATATGTTCTCGCCTTATGAGGGGGGATGGACGACAAAAACCGAATCTCTCTGCCGCCCCAGAAGGGCCGAGGGGCGCCATCGAACGCGGTACCGCGGCGATTCAATCTGCAACATCGGGAGGTTGACGGCGATTGGCTCGATGAAAAGCACCAGATCGGAGACGATGCTTCGAAGCTGAGAACGACGGTCACAACTGAATTCCCCAAATCGATCATCAATTACAACAAGTCTCCCGATCTGCCGTTCGACCGTTCGATCAACGCCTATCGCGGCTGTGAACATGGCTGCGTTTATTGCTATGCCCGGCCGACCCACGCTTATCATGATCTGTCCCCCGGGCTTGATTTCGAAAGCAAGCTGTTCGCCAAACCCAATGCCGCCGATCTGCTCCGCCAGACATTGGCAAAGCCCAATTATCAACCGGCAAGCCTCGCCATCGGTACCAACACCGATCCATATCAGCCGATCGAAAAGCGCTACCGGATCACACGGCAGATATTGGAGGTTATGCTGGAAACGCTCCATCCGGTGGTGATTACAACCAAATCCAATCGGGTGATTGATGATATTGACCTGCTCGTAAATCTGGCTGTTCAACAGCTTACTGCCGTGACGATTTCGGTAACCACTCTTGATCCGAAAACCGCCCGCTTGCTCGAACCCAGAGCCCCCTCTCCTCCGCGGCGGCTGGAAGCGGTGCGAAAGCTCAGCGAAGCGGGCATCTATGTGCATGTCAATATCGCACCGGTCGTGCCAGGGATCACCGATCATGAAATAGAGGCAATAGTTGCTGCGGCAGCGGAATGCGGTGCCACGAGCGTATCTTTCATCGCCATGCGCCTACCGCACGAAGTGGCCCCGTTGTTTGAAGAGTGGCTCGAAACATATTATCCGGACCGCAGATCGAAGGTGATGAGTATCGTCAGGCAAATGCGCGGCGGCAAGCGCAACGATGCGGAATTCCACAGCCGGATGCGCGGTCAGGGACCATGGGCGGACCTCATCCGCACCCGGCTCGCGATTGCGTCACGCAAAGCCGGGTTGAACAAGAGCAAAATCAAGCTTCGAACAGATTTGTTCCAACGCCCTATCATCAAGGGCAGCCAGATGGAGCTGTTTTAGCCGTCCGCCAGGCTCTTCAACTTATAGTCCTTATATTCCTCGCGGAGTGACCGTTTCAGGATTTTCCCGGTTGCCGTGTGCGGAACTTCAGCGACGAACTTCACTTCGTCGGGCAGCCACCACTTGGCGACTTTATCGCCGAGATACTCAATCACATCCGCTTCCGAAACATCGCTGCCCGGTTTGCGGACCACCAGCAGCAACGGCCGCTCGTCCCACTTGGGATGATAGACGCCGACCGCTGCCGCTTCAGCAACTCCCGGACAACCGACAGCCGCGTTTTCCAATTCTATCGAGCTGATCCACTCGCCGCCCGACTTGATCACATCCTTGGCCCGGTCGGTGATCTGCATCGTCCCGTCGGGATGGAGTACCGACACATCGCCGGTGTCGAACCAGCCATCATCCTCGACGGCATCCTCATCAGCACGATAATAGCGTTTGACGATCCACGGCCCCCGGATTTCCAGCGTACCGCTGGTTTTGCCATCGCGAGGAGCGACATTGCCTTCTTCGTCGATCACGCGCAATTCGACGCCGAATGGCGGCCTGCCCTGCTTGCAGATCACGTCAACCTGCTCGTCAAAGCTCAGTTCATCCCAATTGGCCGGAAGCGAACCGGCGGTGCCGATCGGAGAGGTCTCTGTCATGCCCCAGGCATGGGCGACGCGAATGCCGTTTTTCATCAGGCGTTCGATCATCGACCGCGGACAAGCAGAGCCGCCAATCACGACAACGCCCAATTTGCCATAGTCACCGCCATTCTCGTCCAGATCGGCGAACATCGACAGCCAGACTGTCGGGACACCAGCGCTGTGGGTCACGCCCTCTTCGCGGATCAGTTTCCACAAGACCGACGCTTCATTGCTGGCGGAAAAGACCATTTTTGCACCGACCGCCGCACAAGCGAAGGGCAGTCCCCAAGCATTGGCGTGGAACATCGGCACGACTGGCAACATCACCGAGCGGGTGGCTAGATCCATCACATCCGGCTGCACCTCGGTGATAGCATGAATGACGTTCGAACGATGCTCGTACAAGACACCTTTCGGGTTACCGGTGGTGCCGCTGGTATAGCAAAGGCCGCAAGGGTCATTTTCATCGACATCAACCCATTCGAAGTCACCGTCTTCGGCATCTACAAGCTCACGAAAGGTCGGATAGTCGCCTTTCTCGCCGTCAAACTGGATATAATGTTCCACCGTTTTGAGCTGTGGCTTGATCAACTCGACGATCGGCGCGAACATTTTGTCGAAAAGTAACACGCGGTCTTCGGCATGGTTGATGACATAGACCAGTTGTTCCTCGAACAGCCGCGGATTGACCGTATGGAGGATACCGCCGATGCCGGCAGAGCCATACCAGCTGACCAGATGATGGGCATGGTTCATGGCGATGGTGGCGATCCGGTCGCCTTTTTTCATGCCGAGACGCTGCAATGCTTGCGAGAATTTGCGCGAATCCAGTCCGACCTCGGCCCAGTTGCTGCGCGTAATATTTCCATCCGCCCAATAGCTGACGATCTCGCGAGCGCCATGTTCTCTCGCCGCATGATCGATCAGATTGGTAATCTTGAGTGCGCTAGCTTGCATTGCACCGGCCATATTGTCTCTCCAAACAAGTTATCTTTGGCCGGGTCCTGAAATGTTTAGCGCTAGCTGACAAGCCTTAATTTGGGTTTCGCCACCCGCATGGGGCGGGCCGCGCCCAGACGGACGCCCGAGATTCCGTTGACCCGTTCCAGCATATCCACGGTTTCTGCATCGAACCGAAAAGATCGGCCGAGACAGACCGTCACCGGATCGCCGTCAGGACCGGCCATGGTTGCCACCAATTCGCTATGACCACCAACCAATGGAGCCACCAGATTTGTCAGCTCGTGCAATCCCGTAATGTCATGCACTTGCAGTTCCATGCACGTTCTTGTGGTTCTTTCCAATCCTTCGAGCGGCTGAGCCCGCCTGATCGCGACGCGGGGATTCTCATCTTCGGACTGCTGGTCGAGCTCGACGTTGAGCAAAGCACAACCACCTTGATCCGCCAGCTCCGCTAGTATCTTGCACTGGTCCTCGTCAAAACAGCTACCCGAAAACTGCCCGCTGCTGTCGGACAGGTCGGCGAGTGCGAACCGTTTTCCTCTGCGGCTGTCACGCCAGCGCACTTTCTCGACCAGGGCGGCCATGACCGCCGGCTTGCGTATGCCTTCCCCGATCGGGCCCTCGCTGCACAAAGCTGCGTAGGTCAGCGCGCCCAGCGACGAGGTCACAGCCTGGAATTGGGAGACCGGGTGAGCAGAGAAATAGAAACCGAAAGCATCCCGTTCGTGGACCATGATTTCATTGAGCGACCAGTTGCTAGCCTCCGGCAGTCTAATGGCCTGCATATCGCCGCCAGCGCTGCCCTCGCCGAAGAGACCGCCCTGCCCGCTTTCGCGCGCGTCGGCTGCGCTGTTGGCGACCGACAAGATCATATCCGCGCCGTCATAAACCGCCGCGCGATTGGGTTCCAGTTCGTCAAATCCCCCTGCCGAGGCCAGACTTTCCAGCTGCCGCTTGTTGAGTCCGTGCGGATCGATCCTATTGGCGAAATCCTCGATCGACGAAAACGGACCTTCTGCGGCGCGTTCGGCGACCAAAGACTGCATCGCTTTCTCACCGACATTCTTCAATCCCGCGAGCGCATATCGGACGGCGAGCCGGCCTTCCGATTGCTCCTCAACAGAAAAATTGGGTCGGCTTTTGTTGATCGCAGGCTGCAACACCGCCACGTCCAGCCGCTTCATATCGTCGACAAAAATGCTGAGCTTGTCAGACTGATGCATATCGAAACACATGGAAGCCGCATAAAATTCATGCGGATAGTGGGCTTTCAGCCAGGCGGTTTGATAGGCGAGCAGCGCATAGGCAGCCGCGTGACTTTTGTTGAAACCATAGCCTGCGAATTTATCGATCAAGTCGAACAGTTCATTGGCCTGTTCGCTGTTCAATCCCTTTTCCGCTGCTCCCGACACAAACCTACTGCGCTGGACATCCATTTCGGCCTGTATCTTCTTACCCATGGCCCGGCGCAGCAAATCTGCTTCGCCAAGCGAGTAGCCACCGATGATCTGCGCTGCCTGCATCACCTGTTCCTGATAGACAAAAATCCCGTAAGTCTCCTTCAGGATCCCCTCCAGCAAAGGATGCGGATATGCGATTTCGGCGCGCCCGTTTTTGCGATCGCCGAAGAGCGGGATATTGTCCATCGGGCCAGGCCGATAGAGCGAGACCAGCGCAATAATGTCACCGAAGTTCGTTGGTTTCACCGCGGCCAGCGTGCGCCGCATACCTTCTGATTCCAGCTGAAACACGCCGACAGTATCGCCGCGCTGGAGCAGTTCGAAGACCTTCTTGTCTTCCCAGCTGAGGCCATCGAGATCGACCTCTATGCCCCGCTCGGCGAGCAGTTGGACCGCTTTCTTCAACACCGACAGCGTCTTGAGTCCCAAAAAGTCGAACTTCACCAGTCCGGCTTTTTCGACAAATTTCATGTCGAACTGGGTCACTGGCAAGTCCGAACGCGGATCACGGTATAGCGGCACCAGTTGATCGAGCGGACGATCGCCGATCACAACACCGGCAGCATGGGTCGAACTATGCCGCGGCAGGCCTTCGAGCTGCATTGCCAGATCGAACAGCCGCTTCACATCCGCCTGTTTATATTCCTGCGCCAGTTCCGAGATGCCGTTGAGCGAGCGCTTCAAGTCCCATGGATCGGTAGGATGGTTTGGCACCAATTTGGTCAATCGGTCGACTTGCCCATAGGGCATTTGCAGCACCCTGCCGACGTCACGCAGCACAGCGCGGGCTTTCAACTTCCCGAAAGTGATGATCTGGGCGACCTGCCGGTCGCCGTATTTTTCCTGAACATAGCGAATGACTTCGCCGCGACGGGTTTCGCAGAAATCGATGTCGAAATCCGGCATCGAGACACGCTCCGGGTTAAGGAAACGTTCGAACAGCAAGCCAAGTTTGATCGGATCGAGATCAGTAATGGTAAGCGCCCACGCAACAACCGAACCAGCACCCGAACCACGCCCCGGACCGACCGGAATATCATGATCCTTCGCCCATTTGATAAAGTCGGCAACGATCAGGAAATAGCCGGGGAATCCCATCTTGACGATAACATCCAGCTCGAAATCCAGTCGGTCGAAATAGCCTTGCCGTTCGGCTTCGTCGGCGAGGTCAAGAACCGCCAGCCGTCGCTCGAGACCAGCGGTGGAATCGCGGCGCAATTGCTCAATTTCGCCAGCGAGATCACCTGCGAGACTTGGCAGGATCGGGTCTCTTTTGGGCGGAGAAAATGCGCATCGCTGCGCAACGACCAACGTGTTTTCCAATGCTTCCGGGATATCGGAGAATGTTTCCTCCATCACCAGCGCGCTTTTCATCCACAGATGTTTGGATGGTTTCTCGCGATCATCATTTTCGACATAGGCGGATTGAGCGATGCATTTCATCGCGTCGTGGGCCTCGTGAAAACCGGGTTCGGAATAACAGCTCGGGTTTGTAGCAATCAGCGGAATATCGCGATCAACGGCCATGGTGATCAGACCGGCTTCGGCCGCTATTTCTATTGGATCTTCGCGCCGCGAAAGCTCGATATAGAGCCGCTCCGGAAAATGGGTCTGTAGCGATGTCAGATAGGCTTCGGCTTCGGATTGCTGTTCTTCGGCGATCAGGCGGGCGAGCGCGCCTTCGCCACCGCCGGTCAGGGCAAGCAAGCCGGCGCTATGCTTGGCGAGCATATCCATCCCGACATGGGCGTCGAACTCGCTCGGTCGATCGAGGTGGGAAGCAGACACCAGTTTGCAGAGATTTTCATATCCCTCGGCATCCTGTGCGTAGAGCGCGAGCCAGTCGAGCACCGGCTTGTCTTTTTCCGAACCACCGGGACGCGCTACTCGCAAAAAGCAGCCGGTGATCGGCTGGACGCCTTTGGAACGGCAACCGTCATCGAAAGCCATTGAGGCGAACAGACCAATCCGGTCGCACAAGGCAACCGCCGGAAATCCGCGCTCTCTGGCCGCCGCACCGATCGCTGTCGGCTCCATAGCGCCGTCCAGAATCGTATAGGCCGAAAAGGCGCGTAGATGGACGAAAGGGATAAGGGCCATGGCTTCAGACTAACGCAGCAATTTGATCTTGCATATGGGGAGGACGACGAGACGCTGAACTATCGACCGTTTGTCCACAGCTATTTAGGCAGATCACATCGAAATGCGGCTTTTACAGAAGCGCTTCAATCTCGCTTTTCAGCTGCTCCGGCTTTACCGCAGGACCGTATCGGGCGACGACATTGCCCTCGCGATCAACCAGAAATTTGGTGAAGTTCCACTTGATCCGGGAACCCAACAGGCCTGATTTTTCCGACTTCAAATATTTCCATAGTGGGTCGGCGTCCTCGCCATTGACGTCGACCTTGTTCATCAACGGGAAACTCACATCATAGTTGAGCGAGCAGAAATTCTTGATTTCGTCGGCATCACCAGGTTCCTGATTACCGAATTGATTGCAGGGAAAGGCCAATATTTCGAGGCCCTGATCGTTGAATTCCTGATGCAGCTTTTCCAGCCCTTCATATTGCGGCGTAAATCCGCATTTCGAGGCAGTGTTCACGATCAAGAGCACTTTGCCCTTGTGAGCGGACAAGTCCTGGATAGATCCATCGGCTTGTTTTACCTGAAATTCAGTAACCGTCATATGCGCCCCGCATTGTTTGATTTTCTTGGTTCGGCTTGACCTTCAGTTTGATACTCGAACCGGAAAAGTCAAAGCCATTCTCGTTTCAAATTGAAAAGACTAGGTTAATACTCCTTCATGGAGCCGGACAACCCTGTCCATTTTCGCGGCCAGTCGCTCGTTATGGGTCGCTATCAACGCGGCACTGCCTTCTTGCCGTACCAGACTGATAAATTCCGCAAGAACCAGTTCCGCCGTGGCTTCGTCCAGGTTCCCGGTCGGTTCATCGGCCAGCACCAACTTCGGTGCGTTGGCCAGCGCGCGGGCAACTGCGACACGCTGCTGTTCACCGCCGGACAATTTGCTCGGCGTGTGATTGAGCCGGTCGCCGAGGCCAAGGCTGCGCAAGAGCGTTTCGGCTCTTTCTTCGGCCGCTTTCTGGCCCACGCCTGCAATCAATTGCGGCATCACGACATTTTCCAGGGCGGTGAAATCAGGCAATAAATGGTGAAACTGATATACGAAACCCAGCAAATCGCGCCGGATCCGTGTATGGCCGCTGGCCGGCAATTGTGCGGTTTCTTCGCCGTTCAGCTTGATCGACCCCTCAAATCCGCCTTCGAGCAATCCGACCGCTTGCAACAGTGTGGATTTTCCCGAACCGGAAGGACCAACAAGCGCGACAATCTCATTAGCGTTGATATCGAGATCGACGCCACGAAGCACCTCTATCTTGACGTCCGCCTGCACAAAGCTACGCCGGACATTCCGCAATTCTACTGTTTTCTGGTTCATCGAATCATTCATAACGAAGCACCTGTACCGGATCGGTACTGGCCGCCTTATAGGCAGGATAGAGCGTGGCCAGAAAACTGAATAACAGGGCCAGTCCGGCGATGCCGACGACCTCCATCGGATCGGTTCGTGCCGGAAGCTCGGTCAGAAAGCGGATCGAGGGGTCCCACAGATTCTGTCCGGTGATCATCTGGACGAAATTGATCACATTCTGGCGGAAGTAAATTGCAATCAAGCCAAGACCAATACCTGCAGCTATGCCGAGCATCCCGATCGAAGTGCCGACAGTGACAAATATCCGCAACAGCGACGCGCGCGAAGCTCCCATTGTCCGCAATATGGCTATGTCCCGGGTTTTGGCCCGGACCAGCATGATCAGCGATGACAGGATGTTGAACACGGCGACCAGGATGATGATCGACAGGATCACGAACATTACGACCCGTTCGACTTGCAGCGTTTCGAACAGGGATGCGTTCATTGTTTGCCAGTCGGTAATGACGCCGCGGTCGGCAACCTTTGGTATCAGGGGCGCTATAATATTACTCACATTATCGGCATCGTTGGTCTTGATCTCGATCATCCCGATCTGGTCGCCAAGCAATAATAGAGTCTGGGCATCTTCCATCGGCATGATGACAAAGGCCTTGTCATAATCATAGACACCGACCTCAAAAATCGCGGCCACTTCATAGGCAATTTCCCGGGGTACGGTTCCGAAAGGCGTGGAGCGCCCTTGCGGATTGATCACGGTGATCCGGCTCCCCACCTGCGCGCCTAACGTCATCGCCAGACGACTGCCGATACCGACACGCCCTGCCCCCGGCTCGAGACGCGCCAGATCGCCGGACACGGTTTTCCCGTCCAGCGTTTCATTGTTCAATATGTCCGAAACCAGCATCCCGCGCACCAGCACAGCTTCGACCCGTCCGTTGAACGTGGTCAGCAATGGCTGTTCGATCAATGGCGAAGCAGAGACAACGCCTTCGGTCTTGCGGGTTTCCTCCAGCAGCTCTCTCCAGTCAGGCAGACGGCCGCCATAGCCCTGGATCACGGCGTGGCCATTGAGTCCGACGATCTTGTCGAACAATTCAGCCCGGAAGCCGTTCATGACACTCATCACCACGATCAAAGCGGCCACGCCCAGCATGACCGCGACCAGAGAGATACTGGCAACCAGAAAGATAAATCCTTCGCCTTTGCCGGGTAACAAATAGCGCTTTGCGATAACCCATTCGTAACGGGATAGGAGCATAGTTTTCGACGACTTCCTTAGATCAGATTTCCTTTGCCTTTACGGTTGCCGGTCGGGGCAAGCAAGTGGCATGGTTTACTATCTGCTGTTGCCTATATGACACAAGAGATCGTCAATCTGTCGAAAAGTCCAAATTTATCATGACAAATTTATGTCAGTCGATCAGAGATGGTAACAGAATCAAACATCTCGATTAACGGGTCATGGTTCAGGGATCCCTTCCGGTTCCGTCAAATGTTGGGGGACATGCGGCGTTGAATAGGACGGGAAAACAGGGGGCGATTTAATTCGTCACCATTTTCGCCCGGGTGCTCATTGGCATCCGGGCGTTTTTTTGTCCCGATAAAATTGCCAGATCATCGGTAATTGGCGCTTTTTATACCTCTTGAAATCTACTGACTTGAGCATATCTTTGTTTATGTGAGACGCCAATAGGGTTTCACATCAACGAATCGGATGCCGTATTTGCGGGTCCAAATTTACATTGCTCAATTTAAGAGGATTTAGATATGAACCGTTTTGACTTTACCCCCTATCGCCGTTCAACCGTAGGTTTTGACCGGCTATTCGACCTTCTTGAAAATAATGCCCGCGCGCAGCAGTCCGAGAATTACCCGCCGTTCAACATCGAACGCAGCGGTGAAGATCATTACCGGATCACGCTGGCCGTCGCCGGTTTCAAGGATGAAGAAATCGAAATCACCGCCCAGCAGAATCTACTGCTCGTCACTGGCAACAAAAATAACGAAGAGAATGAAGGCAAGCAATTCCTGCATATGGGCATCGCGAACCGCAGCTTCGAACGACGGTTCGAGCTCGCTGACTTTGTCAGGGTCGACAATGCAGCGCTTGCGGATGGCCTTCTGGAGATCGATTTGGTTCGGGAGATCCCTGACGCGATGCGGCCACAGAAGATCACCATCAATCAGGCCGATAATGTTACCAAAATCGCGCACAAACAGAAAAAGGAAGATAAGGCGGCTTAAACCGGCCCCCTTCCGCAAATAATCGGGCAGCCAGAGCGATCTGGCTGCCTTTTTTGATCAATGATAGAATGAAATGGGGCAGCCGGATGAGGATCCGACTGCCCCTGACACCCGCTTGGTGTCACTCTTGACGATAATTAGCCCGGGTCGCAAATGGCCAATTTTCGTCAAGAATCTGCTTCGGCGATGTGGGAAAGCATCGCATGGTCCAATATCCGGACCTTTCCGCTTTCCACTGCCACGATCTGGCTTTCAGACCAGGAGGACAGTTGCCGATTAATATGTTCGCGCGACATTCCGGCAAAGTTTCCGAGTTCGCTCTGGCTCAAGTCCAGTTTCAGTCGCCCTTCTTCCGCGCCTACGACAGATAGCCGCAGCAAATAGCGCGCCAGACGAGGGCCTGAAGTATAAGCACGATCGCCTTCGATCATGTTGTTGGCCATCCGGATCCGGCTCGCCATGACTTTCAAAAGCCGCAGCGCCATATTCTTGTGCTTGCTAAGAATTTCTTCGAACGCCGCGCGGGTGATTGAAAGCGCGGATGTTGGCTCGATGGCGGTCACGCTAGCGGTCCGTTCACCACCATCCAAAAGCGCAATTTCTCCGAGAACTTGTCCCGCTTCCGCATAGTCGAGAACGACTTCATGGCCATTGCTGGCGATCATGCTGGTCCGCGCGTTGCCCGATAACAATATCAGGAGCGAGTTGCCTGGATCGCCTTGCATGATCAGTTCGTCCCCCTTTTTATATTGCACAAAATGCCCGCGCAATATCAAATCAGCCAACTCGGCTTCGTCACAGTCAGCAAACAGGCTGTGTTCAGCCAATATATTTGCCAGTTCCTCGGCTTTCACTGCTCTATTCCCTCGACCCTGTTCTGAAGCTTTTGCTAGCTTTCTTGTGCGGCATTCGTGTGACAATAGTCACATTCTGTAAATTGAATTGGATAAATTCGACATTCGGTCAAAACTATTGGATTTGCAACAGTTTTACTCTCAGACGAGACGACTTTGCTGCAAAGCTGCGGCAATGAATGACGCAAAGAGCGGGTGCGGGTCAAATGGCTTGCTCTTGAGTTCGGGGTGATATTGCACGCCGATAAACCAGCTATGGTCGGGTCTTTCCACTGTTTCGGGAAGCTCGCCATCCGGTGACATGCCGGAGAATATGAGGCCGGTTTCTTCCAGTCTTTTTACATAGCCCTTGTTCACCTCATAGCGGTGACGATGGCGTTCGCTGATGTCCTGACTGCCATAGATTTCGCTGATCTTCGATCCCTGCTGCAACACGGCATCATAGGCACCGAGCCGCATGGTACCGCCCATGTCCCCGCCAGCTTCGCGCTTTTGCAGGCCTTCTTCGGTCATCCATTCGGTGATCAGACCGACGACAGGCTCTTCGGTTGCGCCAAATTCTGTGGTCGATGCGGTGTCAATGCCGGCCAGATTGCGCGCGGCTTCGACGCAGGCCATTTGCATACCCAGGCAGATACCAAAAAACGGGATATCATTTTCGCGGGCAAATTTGACTGAGCCGATCTTGCCTTCGCTACCGCGTTCGCCAAAGCCGCCCGGCACCAAAATAGCGTGAAGCGGCTCCAGTTTGGCGGCAAGATCTTCTTCATTCTCGAACAGTTCCGCATCCAGCCAACGGACCTGCACCTTGACCCGATTCGCCAGGCCGCCGTGAAACAGGGCTTCCTGAAGCGATTTATAGGCATCTTGCAGACCGACATATTTGCCAACCACGCCAACGATGACTTCGCCTTCCGGGTTTTCGATCCGCTCCATGACATCATACCAGCGCGACAAGTCAGGCGCCGGCGCGTCCTCGATGCCGAAAGCGCGGAGCACTTCGGTGTCGAGACCTTCATTATGATATTGCAGCGGCACGTTATAGATGTTGCTGGCGTCCAATGCCGGAATCACCGATTCTTTGCGGACATTACAGAATTGGGCAATTTTGGCCCGCTCCGTATCGGGCAGCGGATGTTCACAGCGGCAGAGCAAAATGTCCGGCTGGATCCCCAGCGAGGTTAATTCCCTGACGCTATGCTGGGTTGGCTTGGTCTTCAGTTCGCCAGCGGCGGCAATATAAGGCACCAAAGTGACATGCACCGAAATTGCATTGTCCCGGCCGACCTTGTTGCGCAACTGCCGAATCGCTTCGATAAACGGCAGGCTCTCGATATCGCCAACCGTTCCGCCAATTTCGCACAATACAAAATCGATGCCGTCGAGCTTGTCTTCGGCAAATTCCTGGATCGCGTCGGTGACATGCGGAATGACCTGCACGGTGGCGCCGAGATAGTCGCCGCGACGCTCTTTGGTGATGATAGACTGGTAGATTCGACCCGACGTGACATTGTCGGATTGCAGCGACGGAACGCCGGTGAACCGTTCATAATGGCCAAGATCAAGGTCGGTCTCCGCACCATCGTCGGTGACATAGACTTCGCCGTGCTGATAGGGCGACATAGTGCCCGGATCAACGTTGAGATAGGGGTCGAGTTTCCGGATCCGCACGGAAAATCCGCGGGCTTGCAAAAGAGCACCAAGGCTCGCAGCCATCAGACCTTTGCCAAGAGAGGAAACCACACCGCCGGTAATGAAAATATATCGCGCCATGGGAGAAGAGGCTTAAGCGGTTAACCCCACTTATGGCAATCCCGCGAATCCGGAAAAACGAAATAAATATTAATTTGATTTGGTCAGAGCAGGCGCATCAAGGGTTTGTCGTCCGGGCAGGCCCGGACGCTTGTCGAAACGTTCAACATCAAAACCGATTATTGGGTCGGAAACAGCCTATTGGTCGAGCGGGATATTGCCGTCCGAGTTGGCAGCAGGTGCCGGGCTCTCGCCAGCAGCAGCAGCGGCAGCGGCCAACGGATCGTCTCCGACCAGCGGCACTTCATTAGCAGGCGCTGAAACCGGCGCGCTGGTGTCGCGTTGCAGACTCTGGTCGATTGATTCGACCTTGCCTTCAGCAGCGGCCAGAACCGCCAACGTGATCGACAAGGAGACAAAAAGCACGGCCAGTGTTGCGGTAGTCCGCGTCAGCAAGTCGCCAGCGCCGCGCGCCGACATCATGCCGGAAGGCGATCCGCCAACACCCAGTCCGCCGCCTTCGGATTTTTGCATCAAAATAATGCCGACCAGCATGGCGGCTACAATGGCTTGAAGGACGGTAAGAAATAGAAACATGGATTTTCCGAACTAATAAGGCGAGCATGCGCTCCGACGTGCAGCGCACATAGCGATTGATAGAGCGACATTCAAGCGATGATCCATCACCGCTCAATAGCCAAAGTTAGTCAAAGTTAGGGCCCAGGAAGGTTGGAAACGCGTAATGTCGGACAGATTCTAACAAAAGTTGGAAATCTTGTTTCCCAATGTCTCCAACATTTGACAGACCCAATCCAGCGATCCGTCCTGCCTGTCCGGCGACAATCTCCGGCGTTATTCACACAGCGGCAGCGGCCTCGATAATCGGTCCGAATTTTGCGGCCGTTAGACTCGCGCCGCCAACCAGCCCACCATCGACATTGGCGATTGCCAGCAATTCCGCTGCGTTGCCGCCATTCATCGAACCGCCATAGAGAATGCGAACTGCGTCGCTGCCCTGCCCCATCAATTCCCCGAGCTTCTCCCGGATCGCTGCATGCATTTCCGCCACGTCGCTGGATTCGGGAACCCGGCCGGTACCGATGGCCCAAACCGGTTCATAAGCGATAGTCAGCCAGTCTGGGCTTGCGCCTGCGGGGAAAGACCGGGCCAGTTGGACCGTGACTATTTCAATCGCCTGACCGGCATCGCGCTCCTCTTCGGTCTCGCCGACGCAGATAATCGCACCCATGCCAGCCGCGTGAACCGCCTCCGCCTTGGCCTTCACTTCGGAATCGCCTTCCTGCTGATCGGCGCGACGTTCGCTGTGGCCGAGAATCGAGTAAGTAGCGCCAGCTTCCTGAAGCATCGCGGTCGACAGGCAGCCGGTGTGGGCACCATTTTCGGCAAAATGACAGTCTTGTGCGCCAATCGCAAAGTCGGGGTTGGCCTGGACAGCGGCAGCGATCAGCGTCGCCGGCGGACAGATGCCTACGTCTGCACCTTCATGATTGGCAGCGATTGCCGCAATCGCTGCAATATCCGCAAGCTGCGCGCGCAGCCCGTTCATTTTCCAATTGCCGACAATATATTTGCGATTTGCCATGATGCCCTCTGCCTTTTTGTTTTTGTGATCGCCGTCCGCTATCAAATATCCTTCGCCTTGCCAATTTTCTTCCGCAGTCTTTTGCTTGAACCACAAAGCCAAGCCGCCTAAAGCAAGCGCAAATCCAACTCCCGCAATGGAACATCTCTTTTATGATCAGTTTTTTCCGTCGTATTTTTTCGTCGAAACTCGGCCTTTTTCTGACCTTCAGTTTCGTCGCGTTGATCGCCATAGCTTTTGCTACGGCCGACGTTTCGAGTAGCGGCACTTTCGGCGGGGTTACCGGTTCGGGCACAGCGGCCAAAGTAGGTGATAGCAAGCTTTCCACTTCCGAACTCAGCCAGTCGGTAAACAATGCTTTTCGCGGCGAGCAGCGTGAGAATACCGCGCTTGACCTTAAAACCTATATCAACGGCGGCGGTTTCGATGATGTGCTAGAACGGCTGATCAACAGCTTTGCCATCTCCGATTTCGGCACCAAATATGGCATGGCTGCCGGCAAGCGGCTGGTTGACGGCGAAATCGCCGGTATTCCCAACTTTCAGGGAGCAGACGGGCAGTTTAGCGAAGAAAATTTCCGGCGCGCCATGCAGCAACAGGGCATAAACGAAGCGCAATTGCGCAGCGATTTTACCCGCAACCTGCTGGCTGACCAATTACTGACACCTGCCGGTTTCGGCGTAGCTGTACCGCAGAAGCTTGTAGTCCCTTATGCTTCGCTGCTGCTGGAATCACGCCAAGGCCAGATTGCAACCATTCCTTCGGTTGCCTTCATCGACAAGAGTCAGCCAGCCAAAGCAGCGGTCGCGGCCTTTTATGCCAAAAACGCATCGCGCTACACGATCCCCGAGCGCCGGACGATCCGCTACGCTATTTTCGAAAAATCACGGTTCGAAGGCAAGATCAAGCCGACGGAAAAGGAAATCGCGGGCTTTTATAATCTCAACAAGAAAAGATATTCGGCTAGCGAGACCCGCAGTCTCAGCCAAGTCATCGTTCCGACCGAGGCTGCTGCCAAAGCCCTGGCTAACAAAATCGGCAGCGGCACTTCCATCGCGCAGGCGGCCCAGTCGGTTGGCCTGTCCGCCGCCGACCTCGGCCCGACCAGCAAGGCAGACTTCGTCAACAGCGCATCGCAGGCTGTTGCCAATGCCGCCTTTACCGCCAATTCGGGTGCAGTTGCCGGGCCTGCGCAGAGCGCGCTCGGCTGGCACATAGTGATGGTCAAGGATATCAAGCAGATCCCCGGCCGCACATTGGAACAGGCCCGCGCCGAGATTGTCAGCGAACTGACCCGCACCAAAACCGACGAAGCAATAGCAGACCTGACCATCCGGCTTGAGGATGAATTTGCTGATGGAGCGACGCTTGCCGACATTGCCAAGGCGGAACAGCTAAAGGTCGAAGCGACCCCTGCTCTGCTTGCCAATGGCCAGAATCCCAACGATCAAAATTACAAGCCGATCCCAGAGATGCAGCGGCTATTGCCGATCGCCTTTGCGGTGGAAGAAGATTCCGATCCCCAGATCGTGGAAATCATCCCCGGCGAGAAATATGCCGCGATCGATGTGAGCGAAATAGTTCTAGCGGCTCCGCCACCACTCGCGCAGATCGAGCAACTGGTCACCCGTGATTATATGCTGAGCGAAGGGTCGAAAAAAGCCAAGGCCGTTGCGGACAAGATTGCCAAGGCAGTCAGTGGCGGCTCTTCATTATCCAAAGCGATCGCCGATGCCGGTGTGCAACTGCCTCGCCCACAACAGATCAGCTCGACCAGAGCGGATCTCGCCCGGCAAGGTCAGCAAGGCCAAGTGCCTGCACCACTCAGCCTGATGTTCAGCATGGCGCAAGGCACCGCCAAGTCCTTGCAAGCCCCGCGCGACCAAGGTTGGTTCGTGGTGGTTCTAGACAAGCTCAATCCCGGCGATGCATCCAAGCGCGACGATTTGCTGCAAGCGACAAAGGCCCAATTCAAGCAGGTTATCGGCAATGAATATACCGCACAGTTCATCAACGCGATGAAGGCCGATATCGGTGTGAAGCGTAACGAAGACACGCTCTCCGCGCTGAAAAAGCAGCTGCTGGGCGGTAACTGAAGCAGCCATGGCGGGCAGTTTCGGTACAGAAGCGGCGCGCGCGGCACTTGAGGGCGGCAAGCCGGCCCTGATCTGGCGACGGCAGGTCGCGGATACCGAAACCCCGGTGTCTGCTGCCTTGAAGTTGATGGAAGAAGGTCGCGGCGACTATTTGCTCGAATCGGTTGAAGGTGGCGAGACCAGAGGTCGCCACAGCATGATCGGCCTTGCCCCTGATCTGGTGTTCAGGGCCGATGGCAAGCAGGCAGCGATCAATCGCAGCTGGTTGCAGGATCGCGAGACATTTGCTCCGGAAAGCGGCGACAGCCTCTCCGCCTTGCGCAGACTGGTCAAGGCCTGCCAGATGGACGTGCCGGAAGAACTGCCCCGCGCCCTCGCCTGTCTGGTCGGCTATTTTGGCTATGAGACAATCGGTCTCGTCGAGAAGTTGCCCCGGGCGCCGCAGTCCGAGCTGAATTTGCCCGACATGCTGTTCGTCCGGCCGACGGTCATCCTGATCTTTGACCGGCTCGCCGATGAACTGTTTCTGGTGGCACCGGTATGGCCGGAGACGCAAGGCGATAGCGAAACGAAGATCGCTTCGGCAGAAGAACGGCTGGATGAAGCGCAGCGGGGCCTGTCCACCGCCGTGCGTCCGGAGCTTGTTGAAGGACGGTTGTCGGACGACGCACAGGCTGACTTCGACAAGCTGAGCCCGAACGGACCGGAGTTTACGCCACAAATCTCTGCGGAAAAATATGGCGAGATGGTGCTGCGGGCCAAAGATTATATCGAGGCCGGTGATATCTTCCAGGTGGTGCTGGCGCAGCGTTTTACCACGCCCTTCACTCTGCCGCCGATAGAATTATATCGCGCATTGCGCCGGATCAATCCGTCTCCTTTCCTGTTCTTCCTCGATCTGCCAGGCTTTGCCCTGACCGGCTCCAGTCCGGAAATATTGGTCCGGGCGCGCGATGGCGAAGTCACCATCCGACCGATCGCCGGAACCCGGCCGCGTGGAGCCAATGCGGCGGAGGATAAAGCCAATAAGGAAAGCCTGCTCGCCGATCCCAAGGAGCGGGCCGAACATTTGATGCTGCTCGATCTAGGCAGAAATGACGTTGGCCGGGTAGCAGCCGCGAGCAGCGTCGAGGTCACCGACAGCTATACCGTCGAATTTTACAGCCACGTGATGCATATCGTCTCCAACGTAGTCGGAAAACTTGCTCCGGACAAAGACGCGCTAGACGCCCTGTTCGCGGGTTTCCCCGCCGGCACCGTCAGCGGCGCGCCCAAAGTCCGCGCCTGCGAAATCATCGCCGAGCTCGAACCCGAAACCCGCGGCGCCTATGCCGGCGGCGTCGGCTATTTCTCCCCCGATGGCAGCATGGACAGCTGTATCGTGCTGAGAACCGGGATCGTGAAGGACGGCATTCTGCATGTGCAGGCAGGCGCGGGAATCGTGGCGGACAGCGATCCGGCTTATGAGTTAGCCGAATGCCGGGCCAAGGCTGGTGCTTTGCTGGCGGCAGCGAAAGAGGCCGTGAAGCGGGCGCGGGATGTGGGGTTCGGGCAGTAAGCCGGAATGTCTGCTTCCGCCGCGAAAATGTCGTGTCCGGCTTGGATTGCCAACGGGACCCGTGCGCTGTAATGCCAGCGAATGTCAAAAGCTGATCGTCTTGACCGCCTAGATGCCCGCCGTTCCGGTCTCGAAACGGACTATGAGGCCGTGCTTCTCGATGCGTTGCGAACAGCAGCCGCTGGCAAGTGGGGCCTGTTTGACCACAATGGTGATCGCGCCACCCGCGCCGCCATCGCTCCGACAATCAATGAACTGCAGGAATTGGGCGAGGAAATAGACCGGGCACGGGAAATTCTCTTCATGCCGCCCTTCGAACTGCAACAGCAGTTTCTCGCCTCACGCGGTCCGGTCGCTCCGCAAGCCGTAGGCGAACCGAAACAGGCACGGGCCTGGCTGGATCGCCTCGCCTCCGCTGTCGACGATCAGGGCAGCTAGATCCGGAACCGCGACTAGAACGCGCCTTTCCACAAAACTTCCAGAGACAGTGCCCGTCATAGGCCATAGCAAGTTTTGATCGCTGGCACTTTATTCCAGCATCTTCGGCGCTTCCTTCTGCAGCTTCGCTTTAATCTTGTTGGCGAACATCGCCAGCATTGGCGGCAGTTCGAGAACGGCGTAAACCTCGTCTTCGCGGACGTGCATGTCGCTGACGATGCGCTGGCCGACCGCTTCCAGGGTGAAATGGAGATGATCCTCTTCCCAGTGATGATCGGTCAGGCTGGCGCCCGGGATGATATCGCTCAGGGTGTGAATGCCGCTACCGATCCGGCTTTTGGCTTCGGCGAGACCCAATTTATGCGGAATATTGACGGTGACCGGTTCGCCCATGATGATTCTCCAAACAGACATGTTACTAAAGCCGCTAGTCCCGAGCCTGTCGAAGGACGCCTATAGACGGAGGGCGCGCTTGGACAAGCTCGGTGCTAACGGCAGGTGCTTGGCAATTTCTCTATCACCGCATGCGCGTAGGTCAAAGCCTTCGCGGAAACACTTGGCCTGCCGATAATTTCCGATTAGGCAGCTTTGCATGATCCTCGTTATCGACAATTATGACAGCTTCACCTTCAACCTGGTCCATTATCTGATGGAATTGGGTGCAGAGGTGCGGGTGGAGCGTAACGACGCGCTCACCGCCACCGAAGCCCTCAGGACCAACGCGCAGGCCTTCCTGATCTCTCCTGGCCCCCGCACGCCCGATCAAGCGGGCATATCGCTCGATCTCGTAGCTGCCTGCGCGGATGCGGAGAAACCCTTGCTCGGCGTGTGTCTCGGCCACCAGAGCATCGGCCAGCATTTCGGCGGCAAGGTTGTTCGCGGCGGATTGATGCACGGCAAGACTTCCGCAGTGAACCACGACAATAGCGGTGTGTTTGCAGGATTGCCTTCGCCTTATACCGCGACCCGCTATCACTCGCTGATCGTCAACGATATTCCCGATAGCCTGCACGTTAATGCGACCGCCGAAGACGGCTCGGTCATGGGTTTTCGTCATCAAAGTCTGCCGATCCACGGGGTGCAATTCCACCCGGAAAGCATCGCTACCGAACATGGCCATGCGCTGCTGGCCAATTTCATGGCGATTGCGGGGATCGAAGCAAAGGCACTGGCATGAGATTGCCCGATCCCGCGCATCCGCTATCCGAACCAGCTGCCCGAGAGACATTTGCCGCGATACTGGACGGCGGCTGTTCGGCGGAAGAGATCACGACATTCCTGATTGGCATCGCCGACCGCGGCGAGACCGCCAGCGAAATAGCAGCGGCGGCCAGCGAAATGCGCGCCCGGATGATCGGCGTTGATGCGCCCGAAAACGCGATTGATGTCTGCGGCACCGGCGGCGACGGCAGCCACAGTCTGAATATCTCCACCGCCACCGCGCTGGTGGTTGCCGCCTGCGACATACCAATGGCAAAGCACGGCAATCGCGCCGCCTCCAGCAAGTCGGGCGCAGCCGATACACTGGAAGCGCTAGGGCTCGACCTTGCCAAAGCAGCGACCAATGGCGAACAAAGCCTGCGCGAGATCGGTATCGCCTTTTTCTTTGCCCCCAACCACCATCCGGCACTGGGCCCGCTCGCTCCGATCCGCAAGGCAATCGGACGGCGGACGATCTTCAATCTGCTCGGCCCTCTTTGCAATCCGGCGCGGGTCAAACGCCAGCTGATCGGCGTTGCATCGCCCGATCTGGTGGAACTCTATGCCGAAGCGGCAGCGCAACTGGGCTATGACAAGGCGATGATCGTCTCCGGCGAGGAAGGCCTCGACGAGCTCAGCATTTCCGGTCCTAGCCGGGTTGCGATGATCGAAAACGGAAGCGTCACATTGAGCCGCATCACGCCGGAAGACGCGGGCCTGCCCCGCCATGCTGCCGAAGCTATCAAGGGCGGTGACGCGCAATATAATGCAGCGGCCTTGCGGGCGTTGCTGCTGGGTGAAAAATCCGCTTATCGCGATGCGGTATTGCTCAACAGCGCCGCTGCGCTGATGGTTGCCGGAGAAGTCGACAGCTGGGAAGAAGGTGTCGAAGAAGCGGCGGAAGCGCTCGACAAGGGACTTGCCAAAGCGATGCTCGACTGCTGGATAGCCAATCAATGAACAAGCTCGACGAAATCTGCGCAGCCAAGCGCGACCATGTCCGGCAGCGGCAAGCCGTTGTGTCGGCCTCGACACTGCGCGACGACATCCAGCAACAGACTCCACCGCGCGGTTTTGTTGCCGCTATCAAGGAAAAGTCTGCCAATGGCTTTGCACTGATCGCCGAAATCAAGAAAGCCAGCCCGTCCAAGGGGCTGATCCGCGAGGATTTCGATCCCCCGGCCCATGCGCGGGCCTATCAGGCGGGTGGCGCAGCCTGCCTGTCGGTTTTGACCGACATTCCCTATTTTCAGGGCGCGGACGAATATCTCGTCTCTGCTCGCGCCGCTGTCGACCTGCCCTGCTTGCGCAAGGATTTCATGGTCGACCCGTGGCAGGTCGCCGAATCGCGGGCGCTTGGTGCCGATGCGATATTGATCATCATGGCGGCGCTGGACGATGGGCTGGCAGCCGAGATCGAAGCCAAGGCGATATCGCACGGCATGGACGTGCTGATCGAGGTTCATGATGAAATCGAGCTGGAGCGGGCGCTGAAACTGCAATCGCCATTGCTCGGGATCAACAACCGCAATTTGAAGACATTCGAGACCAGCATCGAGCAGACCGAGCGCCTGTCCAAGCTGGTCCCGGATGACCGGATCATGGTCTCCGAGAGCGGCATCTTCACCCACGAGGATTGCCAGCGCCTGTCCGGATCCGGCGCGCGCACGTTTCTGGTCGGTGAATCCCTGATGCGGCAGGATGATGTCGAAGCGGCGACGCGGCAGCTATTGACGGGAACAGCATGAGCAAATTGACCCATATCGACGGCGATGGCGCAGCCCATATGGTCGATGTCGGCGGTAAGGCCAACACCGTCCGCGAAGCCCGCGCCGAGGGCCGGATCACCCTGGCACCGGAAACATTGGAAGCGATAAAGACCAATGCAATCAAGAAGGGTGACGTGCTCGCCACCGCAAGGATCGCCGGGATCATGGCGGCCAAGAAAACCAGCGATCTGATCCCCTTGTGCCACCCGCTGGCGCTGACCAAGGTGGCGGTGGATTTCACCTTCCTCGATGACGGCATCAAGATATCATCCATGGCGCGACTGACCGGAAAAACCGGCGTTGAAATGGAAGCATTAACAGCTTGTTCTGTCGCACTCCTAACAATATATGATATGTCGAAAGCGATGCAGAAAGACATGGTGATCGGCGATATCCGGCTAATCTCCAAAAGCGGAGGAAAATCGGGAGACTGGGTCGCGCCATGAGCGGCCTGTTGCCTCTGGACGAAGCCCAGAAACGGCTGATAGCCTTGGCAACCCGCCTGCCCTCCGAAAGCCTTCCCGTGCATAACGCATGGAATCACTATCTTGCCGAGAATCTGATTGCCAAGCGCGACCAGCCGGCGGCCGATATGTCGGCGATGGATGGCTATGCGATCCGCTTTGAAGATAGGGACGGCCCATGGACATTGGTCGGCGAGTGCAAGGCCGGAAGCCCGCCCTGCCGCGCGTTGCAGCCCGGAGAGACCGCCCGTATCTTCACTGGAGCCCTGCTGCCCGAGGGCGCCGATACCGTGGTCATGCAGGAAAATGTCGCGGCCGACGGCCAGACCATCCGCCTGACCGAAGAACCATCGCCGAGCAGAGGCCGTCATGTCAGGCACAAGGGCGGCGATTTCGAACGCGGCGATCGCGGTTTGCCTGCAGGCAGCTTGCTCAACCCCGCCGCATTGGGCCAGGCGGTAATCGCAGGCTATGGCGAGCTTTTGGTCGGCAAGCGGCCAAGGGTCGCGGTGGTCTCGACCGGAGACGAACTGGTTGCCCCCGGCCAGGACAGTCTACCCCACCAGATACCCGCCAGCAATGACGTCATGGTGGCAAGCCTATTATCGGGAATGACAGCCGAAACCCGCAGCCTGAGCCGCATCGCCGACGATATGGAAACATTGTGCGCGGCGCTGGAAAGCGCGCGGGATTGTGACGTCATTGTCACTATCGGCGGCGCATCGGTCGGCGACCATGATCTGGTCGGACCGGCCTTTCGCAAGCTCTGCGCGGAGATTGATTTCTACAAGATCGCGATGCAGCCGGGCAAGCCGGTGATGGCGGGCAAGATCGGATCGACCGTGATCTTGGCTCTGCCCGGCAATCCGGCGTCCGCCTTTGTCTCGGCGACCCTGTTTCTGCTGCCGCTGGTCCGCTTCATGGCCGGAGCCGCCCACTATCTCCCTGATTATCAAAGCGCCCCGACCAGCGAAGCCCTCCCCGCCACCGGCCCCCGCGCCCAGTTTTTGCGGGCGAAGGTCGATCAGACCGGGATTACACCGTTCAACAGCCAGGATAGCGCCAAGCTTTCGGTACTAGCGGCGGCGAATGCGCTGCTCTGTCGGCCGGCCAATGCGGACGCGGCGGATGTCGGTGAGATGGTTCCTTATATTGCGATATAGTTATCAAGAATCCCGAGAAGATGCTCTATATCAGCAACTTACACGTATATTCTTCGACCTTTTGCTATAGTTTCCTGAGTGCCGTTCGCTATCAATGTGAGCTCATCCCGGCTCTTAGAACATTTCCAAACGATATTCGATCTGCGAGACTGCATAGGTATCGCCATGAGGCTCGATGCTGATCAGGAGATAATCGTCCCTCCCTTCATCCTTGAAGTAGAAAACATCAAAATTATGGTCCTCGACCTGGATTTTTATTGTATTCCAGCGGGACATTATTGCCCTCAGATTGAAGGCTTCAATTGAATCGAGCTCAGGCGGTACTGTGCAATCCGGGTTTTCCCAAGTGTACGTGGCTTCAAAAGGAAACCCGGAGTCGACATCGCTGGCGGGCAACAGGTCAACATGCCCGGTCGTGACGGCTGAGCACTCGCTTTCGACCAGATAGACGAAGAATATTTGTGGCTTCAGCAGGTCGGCAACTGGCGCGCCGTCGCGCAATCGCCCCGCAAACATTTCGACAAAGGCGAGCCTTTGCTGGTTTACAGGCTCGTCGAAATCATCCGATGGAAGCTCGACTGGCGATGCGTCTGTCTGCTGCTGGGTCGTCGCTGCCGCATCTACCGCCATGGCGGTCACATCTTGCACCATTTCAGGCCGGGTCGAACACAGGCCGAGATTGTCGAAATAGGTCCGCGCTGCCGCCGCATCGCCCGCTAATGCGAGCCCCAGCAGGCGATCGGCCTCGTCAGCACCATCGCGAGAGGCGGGATGGTCGCGATCCTCCGTGATGAAAAAATCGACCGCATTCATAGCGGCGGGGAGCTGCAACTGCTCTGTGAAGGCATCCGCAGCGGGTTCCGGGAAGGTGCCGTAACCCAACGCCCCCGCGTGGACCATCCAGCGACCGCTGCAGCGCGCAGCGTCCTTCATGTTGAAGACCATCGGAGTCCTCTGCTCGCCTTCAGCGAAGCCGGCTGTGGCAGTTTTCCAGTCAAGCGGCGCAGGCTTGCTAGCCGACACTGCTCCACCCGATAGCGCTGCTGCGGCGGCACTGGCGATGAACCAGCTGCGAACCGTCAGCGCAGCGTTCAAGGTCGATTCCCCATTTTACATTCCACGCCTTCAAGGATACGCCAGTCATTGGAAGCACTGGACACATAGTGGTCTCTTGTGACGCCCGGAAGGATTTCCCACTTGCCTTCAAAACGGTCATAGGGGACCGCTGAAATATGCAGGCAATGCTCCCCTTCCCAGCGGTCTATCCGCCAATCGTACATCGGATAGAGCGGCGGCCCGGCATTGACAATATAGGGCTCGAGCATGTTTCCGTGGGTTTGCCAGATCGCGAAGCCTTCAAAACCGCCATAATTTGCATCGGACCTTTGCAACGTGGCAAATTTGCTGCCGTCGGGTGAAAAAATCGGTCTGGAGCCCGTATCGATCTCGCGGCCTTGGCGGGCCCGGTCAATCAGTACGTAGCCAAAGGCCTCAAGACCGATCCAGTCGAAGCCGAGGAAACGCTCGCCAAATCGCTCGAGATTGGTGGCCTCGAACATCCATGCGGTTTCCACGCAATAGGTCCTGCTATGCTCGGTCCATATCGCGATCCAGTTGCGCGAAGATGTGGCGACGCCCTCCCAATCGGCTGGCAGGGAGATGGGATCTACGCGGTCGACCGTGATATACGGATCACTCGGCAGGTCGTCGCAAATGGAGATGTCTGGCGCTTCGTTAGCAAGGGCGGGAGCCGCGTGAGCAAGGGCTATCGCCGCAAGGGCGGAACTGCCCGCCATAATGGGACAGTATATTCTGCGCAGCGGCTTTGGTCTCATCTCAGTTACCGCCTTTCCCTGTATTTAAGCGTCTTTTCATAATGTCAGCTAACAGGTTTACAAGAGAAATGGCCAAACGTCCGCAACTGAGGCGTATCCAGAACGAGAGCTTTTTGATCAAAAACGCGAATAGCCGCCATCGGGGCAACGGATCAATTTGATCCATGACCGCTACCGTTCTGCCAATAAATTAACCACTTCCCGCTTGACTTCCCCCGTTTTGTTTCATAATTGTTCCTTATTCGTTCCCAGAACAGGAAACTGGACATGCTCACGCAAAAGCAACATGAACTCCTCTGTTTCATTGATGACAGGCTCAAGGATAGCGGCGTCTCTCCCTCGTTCGAGGAAATGAAGGAGGCGCTCGGCCTGAAGTCGAAATCCGGCATTCACCGGCTGATCAGCGCGCTCGAGGAGCGGCACTTCATTCGCCGCCTGCCCAACCGGGCGCGGGCACTGGAAGTGCTGAAATTGCCGGAAGGTGGCGTGTCGGCGATCGCAGCATCCAACGTGATCACCCTGCATCCCGAAAATCCGGTCCGCGAAGTGGTATCCAATCCTGCGCCTGCCAATAATGATGTTCTGGAAATTCCGCTGCACGGACGGATCGCCGCTGGCGCTCCGATCGAGGCGATGGAAGGCCAGACGGCGCTCAGCGTTCCTGCCGCTTTGCTTGGCCCCGGCGAACATTATGCGCTGGAAGTATCGGGCGATTCGATGATCGACGCCGGTATTCTTGATGGCGATTATGCACTGATCCAGAAAACCGAAGTGGCGCGCGATGGCGAGATTGTTGTGGCCTTGATCCACGAAGAAGAAGCGACTTTGAAATATCTGCGCAAAGAAGGCAGAAGCATCCGTCTCGATCCCGCCAATGCCGCCTATGAACCACAAATATATGGCGAAGGCGAAGTCCGTATCCAGGGCAAGATGGCCGGATTGCTGCGCCGCTACTGATTGGCGCGACGGAGCGGCTTGCGCTCGGCGGTTTCTTTGGCGGACCGGTAGCGGGTCCATATATGCCCGCCGGTCCATTCCACTGCAGTCGAGATTTTCTGCTGCTCCAGATCAATCGTCATGCCGCCGACCTGCGATAGCAAATTGCGGTCGGCCTTGATCCATCGCGGCTGACAGCTGGCCGGCAATCGCCGGTCGCTGACCACGATATCGGCCCGGCGACACGCAGCCGACAAAGCCAGAGCGGAGATATAATGCGAGCTGCGGGTGGCCAGCAGCACCCATTTACGGTCGCTTCCGGTCAAGATAACCAGACATGAATCGACATTACACTGCGCGTCGGGCCAGTCTTCTAGCACCTGAGATTTCCCCTCAACACCGGCATTTTCCAGCATGATATCACGGATGAAATCGCCGCCGCCGGTGCGCAACATCGCCAGTTCCCCGCTATCATTGCGGATGCCGACATGACGTCCGTCGCCGGTGATATAAATGTCCGGCGCGCGGTTCGCCGTGATCATCAGCGCGCCGAGCAAGACCGAAAACAGCCCCCAATAGCGCCACCGCTCCCGCCACAGACAAATCCACAGCCCTCCAAATAGCACCAATCCGAAGGCCATCACCGGCATCGACGGCAACATGGTCACCGCGCCGGGACGACTGGACACGAAATGGGCGAGCGCGATCAGACTGCCCAGCGCCTTGCCGCAAAGCCACCAGACCGGCGCGCCCAGTCCGACGCCATCCAGCCATAACGCCAGCGCCTCCAGCGGCATGATAACGAATGTTGTCAAAGGAATAGCGATGATATTGGCCAAAGCGCCGTAAAGTCCTGCCTTGTGGAAATGATATAATGCAATCGGCATCAGGGCGACTTCGACCACCAGACCGGTCAGGAAGAGCGAGAAGATGAAACGCCCAACCCGGCGGATAAAATGTTCTTCGCGCAGCATCACCAGTGCCTTGATCCACGGATGTTCGTGCAGCGCGATGATCGCGGTTACCGCCGCGAAGCTGAGTTGAAAGCTGGGGCCGACCAGAGATTCGGGCCAGAAGACCAATACGAACAGCGCTCCCGCTGCAACCATCCGCAAGGTGATCGCGCTGCGCCCCATCATCAGGGCAACCAGAACCAGCAAGGCAGCGACACAGGCGCGGATCGTCGGGACCTGTGCGCCGGTCATCAGCGTATAGCCGACCGCCGCCAGCGCCGCGCATGCTGCGGCAACGATCGGCAGCCGGAACCGGAGCGCCAGAGGTGGCGACAAGGCGAGTGTCTTCAACACCAGCACATAGACCGCCCCGACCACGGCGGTCACATGCAACCCGCTGATCGAGAGCAGATGCGCCAGACCGCTGCGCCGCATCGCTTCGGCATCGGCTTCATCGATCGCCCCGCGATCTCCCGTGGCCAATGTCGCTCCGATCGCACCGGCAGCGCCGGGCATTTGCGACTGGACATGCGCGGACAACTGCTGCCGATAACGGGAAAGCGCGAACAGAGGATCGGCTGGACGCAATATCCGGATATCTCCCAGCGCCTGACCGGTAGCACCGAGCCCTAGAAACCACGCCCTCTCGGAAAAATCATAAGCCCCCGGCAGCGCGGGCATCGCCGGTGGCATCAACCGCGCGCGCAACTGGATCACTGCACCATTTTGCAGTTCGGCAGTTGCCCGTTCGAGCGGGACATTCACCCGGACGCGCGGTGGAAGCTGTGAATCTTCTCCGGTCACCAGCACAAGCCGCACCATGTCCCTCGCCAATACCGGCTCCACCCGTTCGATCTCAGCGTTGAAACTGGTGACGACGGGCCGTTCCAATACCGGCGCTGCGACCTGAGAGGACCGGAACCAGATGAGAATGCAACCCAAAGCGGCGAACAGACAGAACCAGAAAAGAGCGCTCGCTGTCCGGCTTTCTCGTCCCCGCATCACCGCGAACATGGCGACCGAAGCGCAAATGCAGATGAAGGCAAGCCACCATGACGGAGAAGCCAGATTGAACCATGCGGCGATCCCGCAGCCCAGCGCCACCGGCAACCACAAGGGCAATTGGTCGCGCTCCTTTTCGAACAGCCGTTCGGGCTTTTCGAGAGGCCTTTCTCGCCGCAGCAATTCAATCAATTGTCGCGGATGAAACAGCATGCTAAGGGCGAGACTGATCGAACCGGAACCGGTGCTCATGGTACCATTCGGGCTCAATCCATCCCGCATTTTCCAAACCTATCACAGGGGCCAAGCAAGCGTGAATTCAAATGATGCTAATCAGCCGAAACAGACAAATATGGTCGTAACCCGTTTTGCGCCCTCCCCGACCGGGTTCCTGCATATCGGCGGCGCTCGTACCGCTATGTTCAACTGGCTGTTCGCCCGCCATCACGGCGGCAAAGCGCTGCTGCGGATCGAGGACACCGACAAGGCCCGCTCGACCCAGGAAGCGATTGATGCCATTTCCGAAGGCCTCGACTGGCTCGGGCTCGACTGGGACAGCGAAACCGTCTTCCAGTCCGAACGCGCAGCGCGTCATGCCGAGGTCGCCAATGAACTGGTGGCATCGGGCAACGCTTATAAATGTTTCGCGACCCCCGAAGAACTGACCGAAATGCGCGAAAAGCAAAAGGCCGAGAAAAAGCCGATGCGCTATGACGGCCGCTGGCGTGACCGCGACCCATCGGAAGCGCCCGAAGGCGCGCCATATGCGATCCGGCTGAAGACAGAGATGGCCGGAAAAGTGACCATTGCCGACATGGTGCAAGGTGATGTTTCGGTTCAAAATAGCGAGATTGACGATTTCATCCTGCTGCGCTCCGACGGCACGCCAACCTATATGCTCGCGGTCGTGGTCGACGATCATGATATGGGCGTCACCCACCTTATCCGCGGCGATGACCATCTCAACAATGCTTTCCGCCAGCTTGCCCTGATCCGCGCGATGGGCTGGGCCGAACCGGCCTATGCCCATATCCCGCTGATCCACGGCAATGACGGAGCGAAATTGTCCAAACGCCACGGCGCGCTGGGCGTTGAAGCCTATCGCGACATGGGCATATTGCCCGACGCGATGTTCAACTATCTGTTGCGGCTCGGCTGGGGCCATGGCGACGACGAGATTATATCGCGCGAACAGGCCATCGAATGGTTCGACCTTTCTGGCGTCGGCAAATCACCTTCGCGTTTTGACACCAAAAAGCTGCAAAATCTGAACGGTCATTATATGCGCGATGCCGCCGATAGTGATCTGGTTCGTCTCGCAACACCCTGGATCGAGCAGGATTTGGGCCAATCCCTGGAGTCATCGGACAAGCAATTGCTCGGTCAGGCGATGCCGGTTTTGAAAAGCCGGGCAAAAAATCTGATAGAATTGAGCGAATCCAGTCTTTTTCTGTTTAAAAAGAGGCCACTTGGCCTCGACGAACGGGCAGAAACCCTGCTAGACGATGATGCACGGACGCTGCTTAAATCGATTCACCTTGGCTTGACTGATCTGGAAGACTGGACACTCGAGGCAACGGAAGAAGTCATAAAAGCGATCGCGGAGTCTGCCGAATTGGGATTGGGGAAGCTCGCACAACCTATGCGCGCCGCCTTGACAGGAAGTACCAGTTCACCCGGAATTTTTGACGTCCTGATACTTCTTGGTAGAGAAGAATCACTGGGCCGTCTTGCAGATCAAATAGAAAAAACCTGATTTTTCAGGAGCAGAAAGGACAATATCGTGGGCGATAACGCAAAATTCAGCATCAACGGCGAAAATCACGAATATCCGGTTCTGACGGGCACAATTGGCCCCGATGTCGTAGATATTCGCAAATTATACGGCCAGACCGGTGCCTTCACCTATGACCCCGGCTTTACCTCGACCGCCAGCTGCGAATCCGAGCTGACCTTCATCGACGGCGGCGAAGGCGTCTTGTTGCACCGCGGCTATCCGATCGAACAGCTCGCCGAGAACAGCAGCTTCATGGAAGTTGCCCATCTTCTCCTGCGCGGCGAACTGCCGACGTCGGATGAATATGCCGATTTCAACAACACGATCACCCGTCACACCATGGTGCACGAGCAGTTGCGCGGTTTCTATCAGGGCTTCCGTCGCGATGCCCACCCGATGGCAATCATGTGCGGTGTGGTCGGCGCATTGTCGGCTTTCTATCATGACAGCACCGACATCAACGATCCCGCCCAGCGGATGATCGCAAGCCACCGTCTAGTCGCGAAAATGCCGACGATTGCGGCGATGGCCTATAAATATTCGATCGGTCAGCCATTCGTTTATCCGGACAATGAATTGTCCTACACTGGCAATTTCCTGCGCATGACATTCGGAGTTCCGGCTGAAGAATATGAAGTGAACCCGGCGATTGAAAAAGCCATGGACCGGATCTTCATCCTCCATGCCGATCACGAGCAGAACGCGTCGACCTCGACGGTCCGCCTGGCCGGTTCTTCCGGCGCCAACCCGTTTGCCTGCATCGCTGCCGGCATTGCTTGCCTCTGGGGCCCTGCCCATGGCGGCGCCAATGAAGCAGCGCTCAACATGCTCAAGGAAATCGGTCATCCCGACCGCATTCCGGAATATATCAAACGCGCCAAGGACAAGGACGATCCGTTCCGTCTGATGGGCTTTGGTCACCGCGTTTACAAAAATTACGACCCGCGTGCATCGGTGATGCAGGAAACGGTGCGTGAAGTGTTTGAAACGCTGAAGGTCAAGGATCCAGTCTTTGAAGTGGCGCTGCAACTTGAAGAAATGGCGCTCAACGATCCATATTTCATCGACAAGAAACTCTTCCCGAACGTCGATTTCTACTCGGGTATCATCCTCTCGGCGATCGGTTTCCCGACATCTATGTTCACCGTGTTGTTCGCTCTTGCCCGCACCGTCGGCTGGGTCGCGCAGTGGAACGAAATGATTTCCGATCCAGGCCAGCGCATCGGCCGTCCGCGCCAGCTCTACACTGGTCCGGCCAAGCGCGACTTTGTCCCGATCGACAAGCGCTAGAGACATTAAAGATTTCAGAGAAAGGGGGGCTTCATGCTCCCCTTTTTTGCCTATTCCCGTTCGGGAAGTGCCAGAGTGAAGGTCGAGCCTTTGCCGGCTGAACTCGTAACGGTGAGGCTTCCGCCCATTGCACCTGCGAGCCGACGTGAAATGAACAGACCCAGTCCGCTGCCGCCATCGCCCGAGCGCCCCAGTCGCTCGAATTTCTCGAAAATCCGGTCCTGGTCTTCCACAGCAATACCGTCGCCCTGGTCGGTTACCGAAATTCGGGCAAATTCCTGATCGGTTGAAACACGCAGCTTGATCACCGAACCATCGGGTGAATAGCGGATCGCGTTGCCGATCAGATTGACGATAATCTGTAGCGACCGACGGAATTCGCCGCGAGCCGGTAATTTCTCGCCCTCTTTGGGAAGATCGATCCGTATCTGGTGATCGGAAGCCTTTACCGCGAGCAAGCCGGCTGCGCGGTGAGCGAGATCGACAAGGTCGATATCATCCGCAGCAACCGTAAATTCCGGTCGTTCGATTGCCTCGAGATCGGAAAGATCGTTGACCAGTTCCAGCAAATGGCGGCCCGCAGAGGCGATATCCTTGGCATAGCTGGCATAATCACCGCGCAAAGGGCCTTCCAGCTTGCTGCTGATGGTTTCGGCATTGGCGATGATCTTGCCAAGCGGCTGGCGCAATGCGGGTCCCAGCTGAAAGCCGAACAGACTGTCGCTGATCAGCTTGGTTGCGACAGGCTTGTTGTCATTATCGCTAGTTTCCGGAATATCCGGCGTTGCCGCGAAACGATAGCCGGCGAAAATGCCGACCTTGTCGATCAGCGGCTGCCCTTGCAGCACATATAGATGCTGGCTGCCAAATTTTTCCTGCACCCGCTGATTGCGGATCGGTTGCCGTTCGGCCACCGCCTCGAGCAATCTTGCATGACCCGAGGGCGGAATGACATCATATATATCAAGCAGAGACTGGCCGATAGCATCACTGGCCTGGTCGGCGTCACCCGGCATTTGCTGGGCAATGATCCGCAATGCCGCATCGGTCCTGATCACACCCCGGCCTTCCAACCGGTCAAAATCGCGAGCGCGAGCCGGATCCATCTGGCGCGGCTCCTCATGCGGTCGCTCTTTCCAGTCGATAATTTCGAGGCTGAGCCGCTCGCCTTTTTCCGGAGAAGCAAAGCGCGTCTCGACCCACATATCGATCCGGCACTCGTCATCAGACGCTTGGGCCGGGCGCGACAGGTTCATCCCCAACCGTCGGCTGAGCCGGCACAATTCTGCCAGTTCGGGCACGGCCAGCGGCCCGCCTTCGGCGCCGCCACTGCGCAAATGCAGCCGCATCAGCCGCGGATCAGCAGACAGCAATATGCCGTCGGCGTTAACCTGCCCGCGCACCGGTTCGGCCAATTTGCCCGCTGCCGTCATTTTGCTCGATCACTCAAACTGTCGTCGGCAAGAATGCGTTCGGCATTCTGATAGGCGCTGGGCGCTGCCCAGCTCGATACCAGAGCCGCTGACCGGTCCTGATCGGCTTCGCCATAGGTTGCTGCGGTGAGGATATGATCGTCCCCATCGAGCGCGGCAAATACCGACAATGCTTCTTGTGTAGGGAAATTGGCTGCGCGCATCGCCACGACGAAACGCACCATATTGGGTTCGGCGGTAAAACCAATGATCTGATCACTGGTCAGACCGGATTGCCGTGCAAGCCGGGCGATGAACAATGACAAGCCATCTCTCATCGGATGCGGAATACGGTCTTCTGTCATATCGGCCTGCTCGAGCAACTGGGCCAGACGGTCGGATTTACGCGCTACGCTGGCGCTCTCGTCGTGCGAGGCGAGCAAGCGCTCTGTGGCTTGCTGCAATTGCGATCCGGGTAAATCGGATAGCCGGGCAAGCGCAGCGGTTACCGGCCAGGCCAGAGCAAATGCAATTTCCGCTGGCAAATCTGCGAGGCTCGCCGATATTTCTCCCACCGCTCCGGTGGCCTTGGATTGGGCAACCAGCAATCCCATCGCCGCCTCGGCAACCGCCGGATCAGCATGATCCAGATGGCGGGTAAGGGTCGCTTCGAGATCTTGCTGCGAAATTTTCTGCAATAGCCGCGCCGCCAGTTCGCCTTGCTGCGCTTTGATAAATAGATGCTGGACGATTTCGACCGTCTTGAGCAGGCCGCTATTCTCGAGCAGGCGAAAGCTCTGGCCTCCTCCACCCTGCCCGATCTTGACGAGCGTTTCATGCGTGACCCCGAGTTCCTGTGTTGCAATCTGGCAGATGCGCTGTTCGATCTGGCCGATCGTGGCGCGCAGATATTGCCGCGCATTGGACCGCATGCGGTCGTTGAAATGCACATCGGTTTTGGGAAACAGGGCCTGAGCAAAATCATCGGCAATGAACGAGGCTTTACCGGCCATTGCAGAAGCATGCCGGATGATATCGTTATTCATCGTCTCGTTCATCGAAAAAACTCGCTGTGCCATAGCTTGGCCGTAACCTAATGTGGTTAACAAGCCGCTAAGCGGGCTGTTCCATTATTCGTCTTGCAAGATCGTCTTTTCCGACAAATCTTTCGTGAAATAGCGATCGAGGACGAGAATCAGACCGGAATAAAGCGATGCTCCGTAGAGGCCGATGGCAAATTGTCCGAATACGGCTGCAAGAAACAAGGCCAGCAGAACCAATCGCATATCCGGTTTGACCAGCGCCAGACGCCTGTCCAAGGTTCCTGTCTTTAATATTAGCAAATGGGCCAGCAATATCACCGCAATCACCAGATTTGGAGCCAATGTCGTCCCGTCAGACACCTGTACAAGAAGGATTGCCACCACCGCTGCCGCGAGCAAATCCAGTGCCGAGCCGATCCAGTCGCGTATTTTTATCACGCTGCCAAACTGCATCATTGCTGCCCGGGCAAAATGCGCTGCGCTGCCGAAGAAAAGCAGAACCAGCGATGCTACGGCGTAGCTCAGTACTGCCGTGACAACCGCCGCGATTCCGGCGGTTAGCGTGAAGATTCCGAGATATTGCGGCGCAGCTTTTTTCTTCCAGAGCCTCGGTAGGCTGCGCTTTATCAATGGCTGCAACAGAAAGCGGTTCAGGAAATTGCCCTCTGGCGCGGACATGCCTTTCAATTGGCGGCGGGTAAATTGCTCCGCACTGACTTCGCTTTGCACATGAGCGATCGCTCCCGAACCCATCCTGCGATCCGAGATAATCGCACGCGGGCATTCGGCTTGAACGGCAGTCCTCAGCAAGGCGGAGCCGACTTCCCATTCGTCCGGGATATCGATCATTGCGCTCAGACGAAAGGCGCTGAGCGAAACGATGCCAAGCCAGCGCTGGTTGAGATCAATCCGTTCAAATTCCTGATATTCATCGCCATGGAGAACGGTGAAAAGCAATTCCTGCGGCGGCCCGCTCAGCTGATCGACGATTTCTTCATTCGGGAGGATGCCATCGGCGATATAGATCAGATGATCCTGATCGCTGGCATATTGCACGAGATCGCTGGGGCTACGGACATATTCCGCATCCAGCCCCTCCTGCTTCATCGCATCGATTTTCTGCAACAGGGCGCCGTGGGTAACCGGGCAAAGGAATATGAATTTCTCGCAGCCAAAGCGTTGCGCGGCACGAATCTGCAAATCGAGCAATGTGCCATCGAATAAAGGGAGCAAGGCAATCGGTCCGTTGCCGTCGAGATCGTCTTTAGCGAGAGAAATCAGTGCCAGTTTCACGAATATAGGGGTCCTGATCGATGAATGGGGAGGTCGTTCCTATCCATAGATGGTGACGTGCAAACATGCCAACCGATATTCTGGTGAAGCAGGCGCGGTCCGGGCGCCAAAAGCGACGAGTCAGTCCCGATGGACCTCGACTTCGGAAACGGCGAGCTCCAGTTTCCGCAATATTACCGGATCGCCGGGTGCGGAATGGGCAGCTTCATCAGCCAGTTGCAGGATTTTGGTAGCTGCAAAGCTGGCGGCCAGTCCTTTGAGACGCCAAGCAGCATATTCCCAATTGGCATCGCAGCGTGCTCTACCCAATAAGTCTACCTGCCGTTTTGCACTTTCCAGAAACGCCTCACGCAGTTCCGCTATAAGCGACTGATCGTCTCCCACTGCGGCCGCTAAAGCGGCATCCAAAGCCCCGTAATCAAATGACATTTCCTTCCATTACACCTGATATGGTTAACTTATGGTTTCTATGATCCAATATTGTGTTAAATAGTCTCCATGGCAGGTGATAATAAGATAATCGGGATGTGGCGCGATCGGGATGAAACTCCTGTTGACGACCAGATAGAGGCAACCATGGGCGTCGACAGCGACGCGCCTGATCCAGACACGGATTTTCAGGAATTTTCTGAAGAAAGTCAGCTTGATAGCGACAATTTGTCGGAGGAAAGTTGGAGCCATTATTCGGAAGATGTGGCAAGTGCACCGTCCAAATCCCGATATATTCCGGTGTTTTTGCTTGGCCTTTCAGTGATCGGATGGACCGGCTTTTTTGTCTGGGCAAATCGCGACATTTTTACCGCAATACCGACGCCCAAGGCCGGAATTGACCTGCTGACCCAATGGTGTTTGCCAATGGCGACGCTCGGCATCGCCTATCTGCTCTACATGCGCAACAGCACGAAAGAAGCGAATCGGTTTGCCGATGTATCCTCTTCGCTACGCGCGGAATCGACGATGCTCGAGATGCGGCTGAAGACCGTTAACAATGAACTGAGCGTGGCACGCGAATTTCTGAGTCAGGAAAGCCGCGAACTGGAATTCCTCGGAGACCAGTCTTCCAGCAAGCTGACCACCGCTGCCGAAATGATCAAGACATCTTTGACCGATGGTCTTGGGAAAATGGAGAAGCTCGATAAGGTCGGTGAAGCCGCCTATAAGAATCTCGAGCAATTGCGCAAACATCTACCCGTGGTCATCAACACCGCCAAGGATGTGACCAATCAGATCGGCAATTCCGGACGCACGGCCCAGACCGAAATGACGGCCATGGTTTCGACCCTCAGAAGAATCGGGGAAGTTGGTTCTGCAGCAAAAAAGAGCCTCGATGAGCTAACGAATAAATCGGTCCTGTCGGTCGAAAGCCTCGCCGCAGAAGCCGAAAGAATCAAATCCAGTTTGACCAAACAGCTCGATGACGCCGGAACCGGATCGACCCAGCTGGCGAACATGTTGAAAAGAACGACAGAAGAAACCATCGAAGCGCTCCGCAAAACAAGATCCGAACTCGCGACCGAAACGTCCGAATCGGCATTGGCGATGCGCGCTGATCTGGATGCTCTCGAATCAAGTCTGGCCGCCGCTGGAAAAGTCGCCGACGACGAAGAAATCCGTCTGAAATTGCTGGCGACGACGCTCAACCAGACGATCTCCGAGATCGCGGAGAATCTCAAGAATCTCGATAATGAAAGCGGAGAAAAAACCGCAAAACTGGCCTTTGCATTGAATGCGATGGAACAGAATAGTGCCGCTCTGCAGACGTCGCTGGAAAATGGCCACGGAGTCGCCGACGGGATGATCGAGCGGATGGAGAGATTGCTCGTCGCGCTAGACAGCAGCGCGCGGGAAATGGACGAGACCCTGCCCCTTGCTTTCGATCGGGTATCCGAAAAATCCAAAGAAAGTCTGGCGCTATATGATCAGATCGCCAGCGGCGCCAGCAAGGCGCAGGAAGACGCTGGCAAAGTAGCGCAACAGATCGCCCAGACAGACCAGTCGATCAGCCAGCAACAGCAATTGTTGCGCAAAGTACGGGACGAGGGAGATGTTACCAGCAAGTCGATCGTTGACCAGATAAGCGAAATTTCAAAATCGCTCGAAGAAGTCCGCCAGCAGAATGAATCTCTGGCCGAAAGTGCTGGCGAGAAATTGATCAGCGCTCTGTTGCGGGTCAAGGACACGGCGAAACAGGCTTCAGAACATTCGCGGGAAGTACTCGAAAAGTCGATTGCCGGTTCGACCGAAGCTTTTGAAAGAGTAAGCGAAGAAGCGCTGAACCGGATCATCGACGACAAGATCGGCTCGATCGCACCAAAGCTGGAGAAAGCGGTATCGAGCGCGGTTGCGACAACCCAGTCGACCGCAGCCCATCTTACGGACCAATTGACGGCAATCGAGGATATGACGACCAATCTCGAGCAGCGCATCCTGTTTGCCAGAGAAAAGTCGGAACAGAGCAGCGACGAGAATTTCACCCGGCGAGTGGCGCAGCTGACAGAATCCCTCAATTCGATCTCGATCGACGTCGGAAAGATTCTGTCGAACGACGTCACCGACACCGAATGGGCAGCCTATCTGAAAGGCGATCGCGGTATCTTCACGCGGCGGGCCGTACGCTTGCTCGACAATCGGGAAGTGCGCGAAGTTCTGGCGCAATATTCAGCCAATGACGAATTCCGCGAGCATGTGAACCGGTACATCCATGACTTCGAAGCGATGCTCCGCGGCGTGCTCGCTACCCGCGACGGCAGCGCGATCAGCGTAACCTTGCTGTCCTCGGATGTCGGCAAATTATATGTCGCGCTGGCTCAGGCGATCGAACGGCTTCGCAGCTAGGAACGAATGCCTTTCATCCGTTCGCGGCTGTCGAAGAAATCAATGCTGTCTATGCCGATCCAGCCATAGACATAGTTGAGATAGAATAAGCCGAACATCGCCGTCGCCAGCAGCGTGGTCAGCAACAAAATCCGCAGGGGCCGGAAATTGACCGGCGCGCCGTCCGACTGCCCTTCCACCATTTTCTCGCCGGTTTCATGGTGGCTGCGGATGCCGATTGGCAGGATGATGAACGCAGCGGTCACCCAGAACAGAACGTAGATTGCGAAAATAGAGTAGAGTTCCATGACCTGCTAAGCTTCCACTGTGAGCACCGAAACGATAGGTTTTTTGCCCGTCCACTCGGTAGCACTGCGACGGACAAGCAAGCGAATCGCTTCGTTGAACTTGGCTATATCCCCAACCGGCCTGGAATATTTGGCGACTATCTTGTCGACCACTTCGTCGAGAAAATCTTCTTCGTCTTCCTCGAGCGGCACGCCGTGCATTTTCAGCACCAGTTGTCCGAAGATATTGCCCTTGCGGTCGAGACCGATGGCAACCGAGATCATGCCGTTATGAGCGGTTTTGCGCCGGTCATTCAATGTCCTGCCGTCAGCCGGGATGATCACATCGCCATCAACAACAAGCCGTCCGGTGCGTTCCTGGCCCAATATTTTCGGACCATTGGGAGCCAGTCGCACGACATCGCCATTCTGCTGGAATATCGCTTTCGGAACGCCATGTTCCAGAGCGAAGCGCTTCTGGGTTTTCATGTGACGGATTTCGCCGTGAACCGGGACCAAAATCTCGGGTCGGATCCAGTCATACATCTGCGCGAGCTCGGGTTGCCCCGGGTGACCGGAAACATGGATATGCTCCTGACGCTCGGTAATCATGACCACGCCCTTGGACGCGAGCTGGTTCTGGATCCGGCCAATCGCGATTTCGTTGCCGGGAATCTGCTTTGACGAAAAGAGCACATGGTCGCCTTCGGAGAGCTTGATCTGGTGGCTGTCGCCAGCGATCCGTCCGAGAGCGGCCCTCGCCTCTCCCTGACCGCCGGTGGCGATGATCATGACCTTGTCGCGCGGCAGGCTCATCGCTTCCTGAAAATCCACGGTCGGCGGAAAATCCTTGAGATAGCCGTTCTCGCGGCAATTCTCGATAATCCGGTCGAGCGAACGGCCGGCCACACAGAGCTTGCGGCCTGCATGGATAGCAACTTCGCCAAGCGTCTGGAGCCGGGCAGCGTTAGAAGCGAAGGTCGTCACCACGATGCGCGTGTCAATATCCTCGACCACCCGCATCAGGTTGCGGCGCACTTCTCCTTCTGAACCGGATGCCTTTTCATTGAAGACGTTGGTTGAATCGCAGACCATCGCCAAAATGCCGTCATCGCCAATCTGTTTGAGCGTTTCCGGGGAAGACGGGACACCGAGCACTGGTTCGTCATCGAGCTTCCAGTCACCGGTGTGGAAAATCTTGCCATATGGCGTGTCGATCAGCATCGCATTGCCCTCGGCAATAGAGTGCGCGATCGGCAGATAGCGAAACCCGAACGGCCCGAGATCAAAACTGCCCTCGTTGGGGATGATGTTGAGCTTGACCTGATGCTCCAGCCCGACTTCTTCCAGCTTGCGGCGGATCAATCCTGCGGTAAACGGGGTCGCGAACAGCGGAACATCGAGGTCGGCAGCGAAATAGGGGACCGCGCCGATATGATCTTCATGACCGTGGGTCAGCACTATGCCGAGAAGATCTTTGCGGTTCTTCTCGATAAATTCAAGATCGGGGAGAATCAGGTCGATCCCCGGATAGCTCGGGTCGGCAAAGGTCATGCCGAGATCGACCATCACCCATTTGCCGTCACAGCCGTATAGATTGACATTCATGCCGATTTCGCCCGACCCGCCAAGGGCCAGGAAAAGAAGTTCTTTTTTAGGTTTTGTCATTTAGCGTGTGTTGCTCGCTGATAGAGGAAATGCAGGCCCTGAAGAGTCAGGTCTGATTCTAGATGGTCAAATACGTCTGTATGTTCGTCAAAAAGTACGGCTAAGCCGCCGGTGGCAATGATTTTGGTCGGACGGCCGATTTGGGCCTTGGTCCGTGCTACTAGCCCCTCAATCATCGCAACATAACCCCAGAAAATGCCAATCAGCATCTGGCTTTCGGTGGTGGTGCCGATGACATTGTCACTTTCGGGCGATTCCAATGCGATACGCGGCAGCTGCGCGGTCTTTCCGACCAGAGCATCAAGCGAAAGGTTGATCCCCGGAGCGATGACACCGCCCTTATAGGCGCCTTCATAGTCGGCGACGTCGAATGTGGTGGCGGTACCGAAATCGATGATTACGATATCCTGCTTATATTTCTGATGCGCCGCAATGACATTGAGGACGCGGTCGGCACCGACGGTATCGGGCTGCTCGACATCCAAAGCGACGCCCCATTCCGCTGCGCCACGGCCAGCGACAAGCGGGGTTACACCGAAATATTTTTCCGAAAGCACCGTCAGATTGTGAAGAGCACGGGGAACCACTGTGCCAATAATCACTGCGTCGACGGTGGAGAGTTCGAGACCCTCGAGTTCCAGCAGCTGTCGGAGCCAGACGACATATTCATCCGCGGTGCGGCGGGCATCGGTTGCGATCCGCCAGCGCGCGCGAATGTCATCGCCGTCAAAAAGGGCGAACACTACATTGGTATTTCCGGCATCTATTGCCAACAGCATGAGCGACTCTTCTTTCTATCCGATGGAAATATCACCGGCGCGTATTTCGATAAGCGTTCCATCGGCTTTTCTCAAGCAGAGTGCGCCATCCGCGGTGAGTCCGGCATATTCCCCGGTGGTTTTCTCGCCGCGTTCATCGCTGGTCGTGACGGTGCTGCCAACCGGATGGGCCAGCTTTTGCCATTCCGACAGGATATGCGGAATTCCCAGCTCGCGCCAGTCTTTAACGAAAGCAGCGAATGTACCGGATAGACGGTCCAGAAATCCGGCGGCGTCGATGGTAGCGCCCTCGCCCGCCAGGCTGGTCAATATCCGGCCTTCCACTTCCGGCGTCACCGCGACATTCACGCCAATGCCGACTACTACCTGATCCTTCACCCGCTCCAGCAGGATGCCGCAGATTTTCGCTTGCGAGACCAATATGTCATTGGGCCATTTCAGGATCATCTCGGTACCCGGGAGACAGGAACGTATCACCGTATATACAGCCAGTCCTGCGACAAAGGACAGAGATGACGGCGACGGATCACCGGGCCGGATATCGACTACAGTGCTGCAATAGAGATTGCCCTGTGGACTCTCCCATTTGCGGCCAAGACGTCCGATACCGCCCGATTGCGTCTCTGCCCGCAGCCAATAGCCTTCGATGGCGCTGCCCTGTGCAGCAAGCGCCTTCAGGTCCGCATTGGTGGATGCGGTTTGCTTGACGGTTTCTATGCGGACAGTCAGAAAAGCGACGCCGCGGCTGCGTTGGCGATCGGGGCCATGAACGGTATCGCCAGATAGCCCAGCGGCGAGACGAACAATGCCAGAACCGCAATCAGGATATTTTCGGTCTTGTGGCCGGTGGCAACAATCTCGCTGGCAGGATCATCAAAATAGATGATCTTGACGACCTTGATATAGTAGAAAGCACCAATCACCGAAGCAGCAATACCGATGACCGCGAGCGGCAACATGCCCGCAGCGACCGCAGCATCAAATACCAGAAACTTGCCCCAGAAACCGAACAGGGGCGGGATTCCGGCAAGCGAGAACATGAAGACCGCAAATGCCGCAGCAAGGCCCGGACGGGTTTGCGACAGGCCAGCGAGGCTGGACAGGCTTTCCAGCGGCTTGCCATCCTTGTCACGCATTTCCAGTACGCAGATAAAGCTGCCCAGAGTCATCGCGACATAGACGACCAGATAGAACATCATCGCCGAAATGCCCTGCGCCGTGCCGGTCGCGAGACCGATCAGCAGGAAGCCGACATTGTTGATCGAACTATAAGCGAGCAGCCTCTTGATATTCTGTTGACCGATCGCGGCTACCGCGCCGAGAATGATCGAAGCCAGAGCAACGAACACGATGATCTGCTGCCAGGCAGAAGTCTGGCCACCAAAGGCATCGATGATCACCCGTGTCGTCAAAGCCACGGCGGCCACTTTCGGGGCACTGGCGAAGAAAGCACTGACCGGTGTCGGCGCGCCTTCGTAAACATCCGGCGTCCACATATGGAAAGGTACGGCGCTGATCTTGAACGCCAGTCCCGACAGGACGAGAACCAGTCCAATCAGCGGGCCGGTAGCAAGATCACCGGTCAGAGCATCACCGATAACGGCGAAGCTGGTCGATCCGGCAAAACCGTAGACCAGAGAGATACCGAACAGCAGCATGCCGCTGGCCAGCGCTCCAAGAACGAAATATTTCAAACCGGCTTCCGAAGAGCGTACGTCGGTGCGGATGAAGCTGGCCAGAACATAAGCTGACAGGCTGTTCAGCTCCAGACCGATATAGAGGGTCATCATGTCGGTCGCCGAGACCATCATCCCCATGCCGATACAGGCAAACAGAATCAGGATCGGATATTCAGCGCGATATTTGCCGCCGGCCTGGAAGAAACGCGGTGCAATCATCAGCGAGATAATCGCTGCAAGATAGATAAGGAATTTCGCAGAACTGCCAAAGGCATCCATGCGATATTGTTCAGAGAATGCGTAAACGCCGCCTTTGAAATCAGGCTCGTGCGCCAGCACCATCAAAAGGATTGACGCGCCGACAAGCGCGGCTGCCGACAATATGGTGACCAGACGAGCCGATTTGTCGCCGCCCCATGCGGCAATCATCAGCAGGATCAGACTGGAAGCCGAGAGAAAGACTTCCGGCGAAACCAGCCAAAGGGAATTTCCGATATCCATCAGTGTGCCTCCCCTTGGGCATGGTCTTTGGCGACGGCCTTGGCCTCGCCCATTTTAAGATGCGCGTCGCCTTCAGGAGCCGCGCGGTCGATACGCGCAACGAGCGCGCCAACGTCACCGCGGATCGGAGCCATGAAGCTTTCGGGATAGACACCCATCCACATTACAGCAGCGGCGATCGGCGCAAGCAGCGCCATTTCCCGTGCAGACAGATCCGGCATCGCTTTGACATCCTCGTGAACAAGTTCACCGAAAGCAACCCGGCGATAGAGATAGAGCATATAGCCTGCGCCGAGGATGATCCCCGTTGTCGCTACAAGCGTGACCCAGCTGTTGACCTCGTAGAGGCCGATCAGCGATAGAAATTCGCCGACGAAACCGCTGGTGCCCGGCAGGCCGATCGAAGCCATGGTGAACAACAGGAACAGGATCGCATATTTAGGCATGTTGATCGCGAGCCCGCCGTAACGGCTGATTTCCCGTGTATGCAGGCGGTCGTAAATGACGCCAACACAGAGGAAGAGTGCTGCAGATACAAGACCGTGGCTCAGCATCACAATGATCGAGCCCTCGATACCCTGCCGGTTGAACGCGAACAGTCCAAGCGTGACGATCGCCATATGGGCAACCGACGAATATGCGATCAGCTTCTTCATATCCTGTTGCACCAGTGCAACCAGAGATGTGTAGACCACAGCGACCATCGACAGGCCGAAGATCAGCCAGATGAACTGCTCGGACGCTTCTGGGAACATCGGCAGAGAGAAACGCAGGAAGCCGTAGCCGCCCATTTTCAGCAGCACACCAGCCAGAATCACCGAACCGGCGGTCGGCGCCTGAACGTGGGCATCCGGCAGCCAGGTGTGGACCGGCCACATCGGCATCTTGACCGCGAAGCTGGCGAAGAAGGCCAGCCACAGCCATGTTTGCGCCTCGGGTGCGAAATCATAGTTGAGCAAGGTCGGAATGTCGCTGGTTCCGGCATCCTGCACCATCCACAGCATCGCGATCAGCATCACCACCGAACCAAACAAGGTGTAGAGGAAGAATTTGTAGCTGGCGTAAATCCGGTTGGCACCGCCCCAGATACCGATGATCAGATACATCGGGATCAGGCCTGCCTCGAACAGGATGTAGAACAGGAAGATGTCCTGCGCTGCAAACACGCCGATCATCAGCACTTCCATGAACAGGAAGGCCGCCATATATTCGCCGACCCGCGTCTGGATCGTTTCCCAGCTGGCACCGATACAGATCGGCATCAGGAAGACGGTGAGCATGATCAGCATCATAGAAATGCCGTCGATACCCAGTGCCCAGGCAAAACTACCGAACGGTTCTGCCCGCTCAACATATTGCCACTGCGGACCACCGATATCGTAATTGGCCCAGAGGACCACACCAAGCACGAACAGCACCAGCGTTGTAACTAGTGCCAGCCAGCGTGCCGCCTGCGCGTTGAGGAACAGACAGATAATCGCTGCCAGCATGGGCAGCCCCATCATCAGGGACAGGATCGGGAAATCAAGCTGGTTCATTAGCTGGCTCCCTGCACGATAATCCACGTCGCGGCGGCAGCGAGGCCGAGCAACATGACGAGCGCATAAGTATAGAGATATCCGCTCTGGAAGCGCTTCATCACGCCGGAACCGCTAGCGATAACCGCTGCAATGCCATTGGGGCCAAAGCGGTCAATCGTGCCTTCGTCACCCTTCTTCCAGAACAGTCGTCCGAACCAGAATGCGGGGCGGATGAATATCCGGTCATAAAGCTCATCGAAATACCATTTGTTGAAGAAAAATGCATAGAGCGGGCTGAAGGTCGCGGCGAGACGCGCCGGACGGTCGGTTCCACGGAAATACATGAAATAGGCGGTTGCGAGACCGGTTAGCATCGCGGCGGTAGCCGACAGTTTAACCCATAAAGGCACTTCATGCATCGCGTGCATCAGTCCGGCATCATAAGCGATCGCGCCGTTCCAGAAATTGCCGTCGTCAATGAACGCGTGGCTGAAGACAAAGCCTGCGAACACTGCGCCGATCGACAAGAGACCCAGCGGCACCAGCATCGTCAAAGGACTTTCATGCGGATGATAGCCACCGGTCGTGTCATCGCCAGCCTGCTCTGGCGTCTTGTGGACGCTATGCTGGATATGTTCGGACTGGATCCAGCGCGGCTTGCCCCAGAAGGTCAGGAACATCAGCCGCCAGCTGTAGAAGCTGGTGAGCAAGGCGGCGAGTACGCCAATGAAGAAGGCAAATTGGCCAACCTGGCTACCCGAAGCGAACGCCGCCTCGATGATCGCATCCTTGGAATGGAAACCGGCAAAACCGGCGTGTAGCCAATAGATACCGACCCCGGTGATCGCCAGCGTACCGGCCATCATCGCCCAGAAGGTCAGTGGAATTTCTTTCCGCAGCCCGCCATAATAGCGCATATCCTGCTCGTGGTGCATGGCGTGGATGACCGAACCGGCGCCGAGGAACAAAAGCGCCTTGAAGAAGGCGTGGGTGAACAGGTGGAACATCGCAACATTATATGCGCCAACACCAGCAGCGAAGAACATATAGCCGAGCTGAGAGCAGGTCGAATAAGCGATCACCCGTTTGATGTCATTCTGGACCAGACCGACGGTCGCGGCGAATATCGCGGTGGCAGCGCCGACCACGGTTACAACGGTCAAGGCGACGGGGCTGGTTTCGAACATTGGCGACAGCCGGCAAACCATGAACACGCCTGCGGTGACCATGGTGGCGGCGTGGATCAAGGCCGAAACCGGTGTCGGGCCTTCCATCGCGTCCGGCAGCCATGTGTGCAGGCCGAGCTGCGCCGACTTGCCCATCGCGCCGATGAACAGCAGCAAGCAGAGGATGGTCATGGTATCGAGGCGCATGCCAGCGAAAGTGATGGACGAACCGGCCATCGCAGGAGCGGCTTCGAGAATTTCGGGGATCGACACCGTGCCGAACACCAGGAAAGTACCGAAGATACCGAGCATGAAGCCGAGGTCACCAACGCGGTTGACGACAAAGGCCTTGATTGCGGCGGCATTGGCGCTGGGCTTCTTGAACCAGAAACCGATCAGCAGATAGGACGCCAGACCAACGCCTTCCCAGCCAAAAAACATCTGGACCAGATTATTGGCGGTCACCAGCATCAGCATGGCAAAAGTGAACAGCGACAGATAGGCGAAGAAACGCGGCTGGTCCGGATCTTCATCCATATAGCCCCATGAATAGAGATGGACGAGCGCGGAGACGGTGGTCACGACCACCAGCATCACTGCGGTCAGCGTATCAACGCGCAAGGACCAGTCGAAATTCAGATCGCCCGAAATGATCCAGGTCATAATGGGCACGACTTCGGCGGTGCTGGTTCCGCTGACAAAACCGATGAATATCGGCCAGCTCAGCGCACAAGCGGTAAACAACGCGCCGGTGGTGATGACCTTGGCGGGTACATTGCCGATGATGCGGTTACCAAAACCTGCGACTATCGCTGCCAGCAGGGGCAGGAATACGATTAGCTGGATAGCCAAAGCCTTATCCCTTCATCCGGTTGACATCATCGACGGCAATGGTACCGCGCTGACGGAAATAAATCACGAGAATAGCCAGCCCGATGGCGGCCTCGCCTGCGGCCACGGTCAGGATGAACATGGCGAAAACCTGCCCGGTCATGTCGCCGAGAAAGGCGCTGAACGCGACAAAATTGAGGTTCACCGCGAGCAGGATCAATTCGATCGCCATCAGGATGATGATGATATTCTTGCGGTTGAGAAATATGCCGAGCATGCCCATCACGAACAGGATTGAGCTGACGACGAGATAATGTTCGATACCGATCATAGCTCGACCCCTTTACCGACTTCAGGCTGCGTGTTGCGGGTTGCGTCTTCGGGCCGACGAGCGACCTGATGGGCAATATTCTGTTTTCTCACGCCACTGCGTGTGCGGTGGGTCAGAACGATTGCGCCAACCATGGCGACCAGCAGGATCATGCCCGCGGCTTCAAACAGGAAAACATATTTGGTGTAGAGCAAAGCGCCCAGTTGCTCGATATTCGAAGGCGCGCCTTCCGGCAGGCCGACAACCGCATTGGCATCGCCCATTCCGGCAGATGACCAGGACATGACACCAAAAATAATCAGCTCTGCCGCCAATATGACGGCGAGCAACAGTCCGAGCGGCAGGTGCTTCATGAAACCGGCCCGCAGTTCGGCAAAATCAATGTCGAGCATCATCACAACGAACAGGAACAATACCGCCACGGCACCGACATAGACGATGACCAGAAGCGCCGCGATAAATTCCGCGCCGACCAGAACCATCAGGCCCGCAGCGTTGAAAAACGCCAGGATCAGCCACAAAACACTATGCACCGGATTGCGCGCAAAGATGCAGAAAGCACCGCTGGCAAGCACGATGGATGCGAATAGATAGAAAGCAAATATTTGCATTACACACATCCTCCCTGAGGCGAAGCTTTGGGGAGGTGGCGCGCAGAATGCGCGACGGAGGGGCCGAACGAAGTGAGGACGGCGCGTGGCCCCTCCACCATCCTGCGGATGGTCCCCCTCCCCGTGCTACGCACAAGGAGGAAAAGTTCAGCATATTTTTGCACATTTTCCCCCATTGGAATCACCACAGCGCCCATTACCGGTAGGGCGCATCGGCAGCAAGATTTGCCGCGATTGCCCGCTCCCATTTGTCGCCGTTTTCCAGCAGTTTCGATTTGTCGTAAATCAGCTCTTCGCGCGTTTCCGTCGCATATTCGAAATTCGGACCTTCGACAATCGCATCAACCGGGCAGGCTTCCTGACAGAAGCCGCAGTAAATGCACTTGGTCATGTCGATGTCATAGCGCGTGGTACGGCGCGAGCCATCTTCGCGCGGTTCGGCCTCGATAGTGATTGCCTGAGCCGGGCAGACCGCTTCGCACAGCTTGCACGCGATGCAGCGTTCCTCGCCATTGGCATAGCGGCGCAAAGCATGCTCTCCCCGGAACCGCGGCGAAATCGGGTTCTTCTCATAGGGATAGTTGATCGTCTTCTTCGCCTTGAAGAAATATTTCAGCGTCAGCATATGCGCGCCGAGAAATTCCCAAAGGGTGAAGGCTTTGATATGTTGTGCGATACTCATAGCGGCAATCCAAACTTGTCGATCATCACATATCCGCTGACGAGAACAACCCACAGCAGGCTCAGCGGCAGGAATATTTTCCAGCCCAGACGCATCAGCTGGTCATAGCGGTAGCGCGGTACCGTCGCCATCACCCAGCTGAAGATGAAGAAGAAAAAGAACATCTTGCCGAACAGCCAGATGATGCCCGGGATATCGAACCACGGAATCCAGTCGACATCGAGCGGCGGCAACCAGCCACCCCAGAACAGGATGACGTTGAGCGCGCACATCAGCAGGATATTGGCATATTCGCCAAGCCAGAACAGGGCGAAGGACATCGAGCTATATTCGGTCTGGTAACCGGCAACCAGCTCGCTCTCCGCTTCGGTCAGATCGAACGGGTGACGCGCGGTTTCCGCCATCGAGGCGATCAGGAACACCACCGCCATCGGGAACAGCAGCGGGTTCAGACCATAAGCGTTGATCATCCCGAAAAGATGTCCTTCTTGCGAAAGCACGATATCGGTAAGATTGAAGGTTCCGGCGAACAGCACCACCGAAATCAGGATGAAGCCGATTGAGACTTCATAAGAGATCATCTGCGCGGCGGCGCGCATGGCTGAGAAAAACGGATATTTCGAGTTACTCGCCCAACCGGCGATAACCACGCCGTACACGCCCAGCGAACTGATCGCGAGAATGTAGAGCAAGCCGATATTGATGTTGGCCAAAACCATGCCTTCGCCGAACGGGATAACCGCCCATGCGAGCAAAGCAACGGTGAAGGTGATGATCGGCGCGAGCAGGAAAAGACCCTTGTTGGCGCCAGAAGGAATGATGGTTTCCTGCAGGAATACTTTCAGGCCATCGGCGAAGCTCTGGAGCAAGCCGAAGGGACCAACCACATTGGGGCCGCGGCGCAGCGCCATCGCCGCCCAGATTTTCCGGTCGACATAGATGATCATCGCGACGGCCAGCATCAGCGGCAGCGCGATCAAGAGTATCAGTGCGAGCGTAGCGACGAACCAGCCGAGCTCGGCACCCAGGAATGTGGTCTGGAGATATTCGGTCATTTAATATTTCCTCCCTGAAGCGCAGCTTTGGGGAGGTGGCGTGCCGAAGGCGCGACGGAGGGGCAACTGGTCGAGGCTAAGGCCCCTCCACCACGCTTCGCGCGGTCCCCCTCCCCGTGCTTCGCACAAGGAGGAAAAAAGGTAGCAGTTTGCATCATTCCGCCGCCTCCATAATCTCGTCATCGGCATGCAGCAATTCCGCGGAACAGCGCTGCATCGTCGCACTCGCGCGGGCAATGCTGTTGGTAAGGTAGAAATCCTTGATCGGATGGACGCCCTGCCCCGTTGGCTTGTCGGGCAAGCCGGTTGGCGGCGACCATTCGAGCGTCACCAGACCTTCCTGCGCCAGTTCCGGATGATCCTTCGCCATATTGGCGCGCAATTCCGCGAAACTGTCAAATGGCAAAGTCTTGCCCATCACATCGGACAGCGCCCGCAAGATGCTCCAGTCTTCGCGCGCGTCACCGGGCGCGAAGATCGCCTTGTTCGAACGCTGCACTCGACCTTCGAGATTGACATAAGTGCCGTTCTTCTCGGTATAGGCAGCGCCAGGCAGGATCACGTCCGCCGCATGGGCACCGGCATCGCCATGATGGCCGATGAAGACCTTGAAGCTGTCCTTGAACGCTTCGTAATTCATTTCATCCGCGCCGAGCGCCAACAGCAATTTCGGTTTCTTCGCCGCAATCGCCTTGATCCCGCCGTCAGTGGCATAGCCGAGCATCAGGCCACCGGTGCGCGAAGCACCGATGTGGAGGACGTTAAAGCCGTTCCAGCCATCACGAATCAGCTTATATTTGCTCGCCAGCTTGAGCGCTGCGCCATGCGCGCCTTCGATGCTGAGCGCACCGCCACCGAGAATGATGGCCGGCCGTTCAGCGCCCTTCAGCGCGTCGGCAAGAGCCTTGGGCAGCTTCGCCAGCAAGCCCATATCGTCGCCCAGCCATTCGACCGGATAAGTTTGGTCCGCTTCGGGACCGATGCCATAAACCTTCGCGCCGCCCTTGCGGACAGCCTTGCGGATGCGGGTGTTGACCAGAGATGCTTCCCAGCGCGGGTTGGTCGAGACCAGCAAGATCACATCCGCTTCCTCGATACCGGCGATGGTAGAGTTGAAGTTCACCGCAGCGAGACTGGAGACATCATAGGAAAGACCGGTCTGACGGCCCTCCAGCATGTCCGACTTCATCGACTTGAGCAGCTTTTTCGCCGCATACATGGTTTCGCAGTCAACCAGATCACCGGCAATAGCGGCAACCGAGCTGCCTGCGTTCACATCGGCAATCGCCTGGAATGCTTCGTTCCAGCTTGCTTCTTCCAGCTTGCCGTTCTTGCGCACATAAGGCTTGTCGAGACGGCGCTTAATCAGCCCGTCAATCGCGTGGCGAGTCTTGTCGGTCGCCCACTCCTCGTTCACGTCATCATTGACGCGAGGCAGAGCGCGCAACACTTCGCGGCCACGGCTGTCGATGCGGATATTGGTGCCGACACCGTCCATCACGTCGATGCCAAGCGTCTTGGTCAATTCCCAAGGACGCGCTTCAAAAGCATAAGGCTTGCTTGTCAATGCGCCAACCGGGCAGAGATCGACGACATTGCCGCTCAGTTCGCTGTGCACAGCGCCTTCTAGATAAGAGGTAATCTCCATACCTTCGCCACGGCCAATAGCGCCGATTTCCTCGACGCCAGCGACTTCCTCGCTGAACCGCACGCAGCGGGTGCAGTGGATGCAGCGGGTCATCACCGTCTTGATGATCGGCCCCATATATTTCTCGGTGACCGCGCGCTTATTCTCTTCGTAGCGCGAGCCGCCCTTGCCATAGGCCATCGCCTGATCCTGCAGATCGCATTCGCCGCCCTGATCGCAAATCGGGCAATCGAGCGGATGGTTGATCAGGAGAAATTCCATCACTCCTTCGCGCGCTTTCTTGACCATTTCGCTGTCGGTGCGGATTTCCTGACCTTCGGCAGCCGGCAGAGCGCAGCTCGCCTGAGGCTTCGGTGGTCCGGGCTTAACCTCCACCAGACACATGCGGCAGTTGCCGGCGATGCTCAGGCGTTCGTGGTAGCAGAAACGCGGGATTTCCTTGCCCGCAAGCTCGGCGGCCTGCAGCACGGTCGCGCCTTGCGGCACTTCGATTTCGATGCCATCTACGGTGACTTTAGGCATAACTACTCCGCAGCCTCCATGATTTCGGGCGCCATCTCTTCGCCCTTGTGCTCGCGAATGCGCCGCTCCATCTCGGGACGGAAATGCTTGATCAGGCCCTGGATTGGCCAGGCAGCCGCATCACCAAGCGCGCAGATGGTATGGCCTTCGACCTGTTTGGTGACTTCGTAGAGCGTATCGATATCGCCGATTTCAGCGTCGCCATCGCGCATTTTTTCCATCACGCGCCACATCCAGCCGGTGCCTTCGCGGCACGGCGTGCACTGGCCGCAGCTTTCGTGCTTGTAGAAATAGCTGAGCCGCGAGATCGCGCGGACGATGTCGGTCGACTTGTCCATCACGATGACCGCAGCGGTACCGAGGCCGGAGCCGACATCCTTGAGGCCGTCAAAGTCCATCGGCGCGTCCATGATCTCATGGGCCGGCACCAAAGGCACAGACGAACCGCCCGGGATAACTGCAAGCAGATTGTCCCAGCCGCCGGTGATACCGCCGCAATGTTTCTCGATCATATCCTTGAACGGGATCGACATCGCTTCCTCGAACACCGCCGGCTTTTCAACATGGCCGGAAACCTGGAACAGTTTTGTCCCGTGATTGCCTTCGCGGCCAAAGCTGGAGAACCAGGCAGCGCCGCGCCGAAGGATCGTCGGAACGACTGCAATAGACTCGACGTTGTTGACCGTAGTCGGGCAACCATAGAGACCAGCACCGGCAGGAAATGGCGGCTTCAGGCGCGGCTGGCCCTTCTTGCCTTCCAGGCTTTCGATCATCGCGGTTTCTTCGCCGCAGATGTATGCGCCGGCGCCGCGGTGGACGAAGACGTCGAAATCATAGCCGGATTTGGCGGCATTCTTGCCGATCAAGCCAGCGTCATAGGCTTCCTTGACGGCAGCCTCCATGACCTTGGCTTCCATGATATATTCGCCGCGAATATAGATATAGGCGGCGCGCGCGCGCATCGCGAAACCGGCGATCAGCGCGCCCTCGATCAGCTTGTGCGGATCGTTACGCAGGATTTCGCGGTCCTTGCAGCTGCCCGGCTCGGATTCATCGGCGTTGATGACGAGAAAGCTCGGCCGCGGATTGCCCTGGCTATCCTTCGGCGCTTCTTTCGGCATAAACGACCATTTCAGACCGGTCGGAAAACCCGCCCCGCCGCGGCCACGCAGGCCGCTGGCCTTCATTTCCTCGATAATCTTGTCATTGCCGCGCTTGATGATATCGGCAGTATTGTCCCAGTCGCCGCGCTTCTGAGACGCCTTCAGGTCCCATGACTGGAACCCATAGACATTGGTGAAGATACGGTCTTTGTCCTGAAGGAAATCAAACGCCATTATTTTTTCCTCCAACGACCCCAGAGGCCGCCAACGATACCGATGATGACCACCGCGAGCCCGATCCAGCCTGCATATCCGTCGACTTGCATGGCATTAGAGCTCCCTTCCGACACCGTTCGTCTCGAGCGAAGTCGAGAGACCGATTGTCGCGCAATGTGTCTCGACTATGCTCGACACGAACGGAAAACGGTTCACAGAAAATCCCATCACCATTCCCCCCGGTAATCGTGATTTTCTTTAACCATCGCCTTCAAATTCGTCGGACCACCTTCGGCTTCGCTGGTCTTGCGACCGATCTGCGAACCGACCTTGATATCCTTGCCTGCCGCGAGATCCTCTAGGATCCGGGTCATGATGTCATAGTCGAGGTCTTCGTAATTATCATCGTTGATCTGCACCATCGGCGCGTTGGAGCAATTGCCCATGCACTCGACTTCGGTCAGCGTGAACAGACCGTCGGGCGTGGTCTTGCCCTTGTTGAGGCCCTTGTTCGCGCAGGCGGCCATCACATCGTCACTGCCGCGCAACATGCAGGGCGTGGTGCCGCAAACCTGGACGTGGAAACGGCCAACCGGCGCGAGATTATACATGGTGTAGAAAGTCGCGACCTCATAGGCCCGCATATAGGGCATATCGAGATAGGCGGCGACATATTCGATCACCGGGACCGGTAGCCAGCCCTGCGTCTTGGTGTCCGCGCCGACCTGCCGCTGGGCAAGGTCGAGCAACGCCATGACCGCCGATTTCTGGCGGCCAGCCGGATATTTCGCAATCTGCCATTTGGCCAGCTTCTCGTTCGCAGGCGTAAACGCAAAATCGCCCCATTTGGCACGGGTTTCGATTTCGTCGGGGATTGTTGGTGCCTCAGCCATTATCGGTCACACTCTCCAAATACGATATCAATCGCGCCCAAGATCGCGGTGGCGTCGGGCAGCATGTGACCCTTTGTCATGAAGTCCATCGCCTGCAGATGCGAGAAAGCAGTCGGGCGGATCTTGCAGCGGTAAGGCTTGTTGCTGCCGTCGCTGACCAGATATACGCCGAATTCGCCCTTGGGGCTTTCGGTCGCGACATAGACTTCGCCGGCGGGGACGTGGAAGCCCTCAGTGTACAATTTGAAATGATGGATCAAGGCTTCCATCGACTGTTTCATCTCGGCGCGCTTGGGCGGGACGATCTTGCGGTCGGTGGAGGCAACGGGTCCGTCGGGCATTTCGTTGAGGCACTGGCGCATGATCCGCGCGCTTTGCTTCACTTCCTCGACCCGGACCATGAAGCGATCATAGCAATCGCCGCGCGTGCCTACCGGAACGTCAAATTCCATCCGGTCGTAGACATCATAAGGCTGCGACTTGCGCAGGTCCCAGGCGACACCGCTGCCGCGCAATACCGGACCGGAGAAGCCCCAGCGCACGGCATCTTCTTTCGACACGACTGCAATATCGACATTGCGCTGCTTGAAGATACGGTTGTCGACCACCAGGCTCATCGCATCGTTGAACAGGACCGGAAATTCATCCAGCCAGTCGGCGATGTCGGTGAGCAGCTTCAGCGGCACATCCTGATGCACGCCGCCGGGCCGGAACCAGGCGCTGTGCATGCGGGCGCCGCTGGCCCGTTCAAAAAATTCCAGGCACTGCTCGCGGATTTCGAACACCCAGATATTCGGGGTCATCGCGCCGACGTCCATGACATGGGCGCCGATGTTGAGCATGTGATTGCAGATCCGGGTCAGTTCGGCGAACAGCACCCGCAGATATTGACCGCGCAAAGGCACTTCGAGATCGAGCAATTTCTCGATCGCCAGCACATAGCTGTGCTCCATCGCCAGCGGTGAGCAATAATCGAGCCGGTCAAAATAGGGCAAAGCCTGCAAATAGGTTTTGTGCTCGATCAGCTTCTCGGTGCCGCGGTGCAGCAGGCCGATATGCGGATCAACCCGCTCGACCACTTCGCCGTCCAGCTCCATCACCATCCGCAGCACGCCATGGGCGGCCGGATGCTGGGGACCGAAGTTGATCGTGAAATTCTGGATTTCCAGATCGCCAACCGTCGGGTCGGCGCCATCGGCGATATGGTCCATTTCGTCGAGATAGTCAGACATTTGATATCTCCGATTCAATGCCGTTCGGGCTGAGCTTGTCGAAGCCCGGCTTGTGACAGACCATGTCCTTCGACAAGCTCAGGACGAACGGGTTGGCGGGCCGGAAACTCACTTGCCCTCCCCCTTCTTTTGCGTACCCGACTTGGTCCGTTTCGGAGCCGGCTTCTTTGCTTTCGACTCTTTGCGCTTTGACGGCTTGGCGGCTGCTTTGTTGGCCTTGTCGCCAGCGCCGGTATCATTCTTGTCGTCTGTTGTTTTGGGTGTTGGCGGGGGCGCAACGCCACCCACTTTTTCGTCGCCGGGCAGAATATAATCCGCGCCTTCCCATGGCGACATGAAATCAAAGCTGCGGAAATCCTGTGCCAGCTTGACCGGTTCGTAAACCACGCGCTTGGCTTCTTCGGAATAGCGCATCTCGACATAGCCGGTCAGCGGGAAATCCTTGCGGAACGGGTGGCCCTGGAAACCATAGTCGGTCAGGATGCGGCGCAAATCGGTATTGCCGTCAAACAAGACGCCGTACATGTCGAACACTTCGCGCTCGAGCCAGCCGGCGACTTCCCAGATATGGGTGACGCTTGGCACCGGCGTATCCTCGTCAGTCGAAACCTTGACGCGGATGCGGTGATTCTTGGTCAGGCTGAGCAGATGATAGCAGACTTCGAACCGTTCCGGACGATCCGGATAGTCGACGCCGGCGATTTCCATCAGCTGCTGATATTCATGCTTGTCGCGCAGCTTGTCCAGCACCGAAGCCAGCTTGCTGCGCTCGACGGTAAAGCTGATTTCGCCATAAGCCTCGACCGTATCGATCAAGGCAGCGCCAATGGCTTTGCCAAGCTTTGCAGCAACGCCGGTGTTGCTGGAAATTGTGGGTGCGGAATTTGCCATATTAACGCTCGAACGTCCCGATGCGGCGGATCTTCCGCTGCAACTGCATCACACCGTAGAGCAAGGCTTCGGCGGTCGGCGGGCATCCAGGTACGTAAATATCAACCGGAACGATCCGGTCGCAACCACGGACAACCGAATAGCTGTAGTGATAATAGCCGCCGCCATTGGCGCAACTGCCCATCGAGATTACATATTTCGGATCGGACATCTGGTCATAGACCTTGCGCAGAGCCGGTGCCATTTTGTTGCAGAGCGTTCCGGCAACAATCATCACGTCCGACTGGCGCGGACTGGCGCGCGGCGCAGCGCCAAAGCGCTCCATGTCGTAGCGCGGCATATTGACGTGGATCATCTCGACCGCACAGCAAGCGAGACCGAAAGTCATCCACCATAAAGAGCCGGTGCGCGCCCATTGGAACAATTCTTCGGTCGACGTGACAAGGAAACCCTTGTCATTCACTTCCGAATTCAGGTCCTTGAAAAACCCCTCGTCGGGATCGGTATTCGGCCGCATCGGCGTACCGTCGGCGTTGAGTATCGCCGAACCCGTGGTGCTAGCCTCTAATCCCACTCCAGCGCTCCCATTTTCCAAGCATATATATAACCGATGATCAATTCCGCGAGGAACACCATCATCGTCGACCAGCCAACCCAGCCGGTCAGATCAAGCGACACTGCCCACGGGAATAGAAACGCCGCTTCGAGGTCAAAAATGATAAAGAGGATCGCGACCAGATAGAAGCGCACGTCAAACTGGCTGCGCGAATCTTCGAAGGCGGGAAAGCCGCATTCATATTCCGAGAGCTTTTCAGCGCTGGGATTATGGGTTCCGGTCAATCGCGAGACGCCCATTGGCAGAAACACGAAGGCTGTCGACAAGCCAACGGCTACGAACAGGAACAACAAAATAGGTGCATATTCGGAAAGATCGACCACAATAGACTCGTTTCGCTAATATTCGGGCTGCTTTTAGGCAGTGGTTCCCCATGCCGCAAGGTCGAAATGGCTTAAATTTGCGGCCATTTGCGAGCCATTCGCACTTACAGCAGCGACTTCGCCAATATCCGGTGCAGCTTGCTGTGCAGCGCTTCATTCGATGCCAATATTTCACCCTGACCGATTGGCTGATCGCCGCCGGTATAGTCGGTGACAAAACCACCGGCTTCGCGAACCATCAAAATGCCCGCAGCAACGTCCCAGACTTTTAGCCCCGCTTCAAAAAAGCCGTCATAACGACCGGCTGCCAGCCAGGCGAGATCGAGCGCGGCCGAACCGTTGCGCCGGATACCCGCCACCTGTGGTGCCACGGCACCGAAAATGCGCGCCCATTCGCTAAGATCGCCATGGCCCTTGAAGGGAATGCCGGTGGCAATAAGGGCTTCTGACATATCGCGACGGGCCGACACGCGCAAACGGCGCTCGCCGAGCCACGCGCCCTTGTCCATTTCCGCCCACCATGTCTGGTCGCTGAGCGGTTCGTAGATCAGGCCGCTGGTAATCTTGCCCCAGCCACGCCCGTCGAGCGAGGGCTCCTGTACCGCGATCGAAATCGCGAAATGCGGAATGCCGTGGAGAAAATTGGTCGTGCCGTTGAGCGGATCGATGATCCAGCGCGGCTTGCCTTCTTCGCCTTCAATCATGCCCCCCTCTTCGAGAACGAAGCCCCAGCCGGGTCGAACATTCAACAATTCGTCATAGAGAATACGCTCGGCGTGCATATGCGCCTTGGACACGAAATCGGTGGGGCCTTTTTTAGACACCTGGAGATGCTCGACTTCACCAAAGTCCCGGCGCAGGCGCGAACCCGCCTTGCGCGCAGCGCGCTCCATGACGGTGATAAGGGCGGAATGTGCTGGCATTTAATTATCTCCCCCCTCCTGCTTACGGGAGGGGCTGTGGGTGGGTCTATCTATTTTTCAAAGAGCGGGTGAGCAACATAGTCATGCCCGCCCCTGCCCCCTCCCGCAACCGGGAAGGGGAATTATTCCTAGGAAACCTTGCCAACATATTCGCGGGCATAAACGTCAACGATGATCCGGGTTCCTGCCGAAATGAACGGTGGCACCATCACGCGGACGCCATTGTCGAGAACAGCGGGCTTGTAGCTGGAAGAAGCCGTCTGGCCCTTGACCACGCCATCGGCTTCGACAATCAATGCCTCGATCTGGTCGGGCAGCTGTACGGAGATCGGCTTCTCGTCGTAAAGCTCTAGTTGCACATCCATGCCATCCTGCAAAAACTCGACCGCATCGCCAAGCAAATCGGCTGGCAATGTCAGCTGTTCGTAATTTTCCTTGTCCATGAAGGTCAGCATGTCGCCATCTGCGAACAGATATTGAAAGGTCTTGGTATCAAGCCGGACCTTCTCGACCGTATCCGCGCTGCGGAAACGGACATTGGTCTTGCGGCCATCGATGAGATTTTTCATCTCGACCTGCATATAGGCGCCGCCTTTGCCCGGTTGGGTATGCTGGATCTTGGCGACCTTCCACAAGCCACCTTCATATTCCAATATATTGCCCGGACGGATATCCACACCGCTGATTTTCATCGCTTGTCTCGCTCGATCGTTTGTTTGATTGAGCGGCGCTGTAATCTGCTGGCCGATAATAGGCAAGCCCGGTGACACTGAAAGACTTTCGGGAAAGGCTTCAAGATTCCGGCACAGGTCTTTTTCATACAATACGACCAAAGGCTCGCGAGCTATTACCGAATCATGACGCAAAGAGAAATCGTCCGATCCCCGGGAGATCTTACAAAAGTGGCTCCCCGCGAAGGAAGAGTACTGGCTGCTGGCCTGTTCGGCTATTCGATTTGCAACGGCGAGATGCGTTCGTTCAAGCCAACTGAAGGCTATCTGCGCGACATGGAACAGATGCCCAGCTTTCCACTGCCATCGGTCAGCAGTTTCGTCGCCCAATATCTGTCATCGAACATCGGCAAGACCCGCAGCTCTTCCTAGCAAGCTAGCTGCTTTCCAGAATCTCGTTGAAACCGCGGACAGCGTGGGCCGGACCTTCAGGGTCATTCCAGACCGCGCCGCATATTGCGAGGAAATCAGCGCCGGCCTCGATCAGCGGCTGGCAGTTTTCCGGCGTGATCCCGCCGATTGCTACGCTGGGAATTTCCATCATCGCCGTCCACCATTTGAGGATATCCAGGTCCGGCGTGTGGAATGTTTCCTTGGTCTCGGTTGGAAAAAATGCGCCGAAAGCCACATAATTGGCACCGCCCTCGCCCGCTTCCATCGCAAGGTGGCGGCTATCGTGACAGGTGATGCCGATCTGGACATCCAGCCCCAGTTCGGCGCGGGCATTTTTCAGATTCTCGTCACTTTGCCCCAGATGCACGCCATCCGCGCCCAATTGTTTGGCCAGCGCGATATCGTCGTTGACGATGAAGGCGACATCATGTTCATCACACAGGGCCTTTAGCGGCGCGGCAAGCCGGGCCGCTTCCTGCTGGTCAATATCTTTCACCCGAAACTGGAACGCAGCGACCGGTCCCGCTTCCAGCGCTTCTTTCAGCTGTTGCGGAAAATCACCGCCGGTTTCGAGCGGCGAGATCAGATAAAGTTGGCAACGCGGATCAATCATGTTCGTTCACTCTTCCCGGACGACGGCCATCAGGAAACCATCCCATTTCTTGGCTCCGACGGTCTGTATAGCCGTGGCGTCCAGTTGCGGGTGGTTTTTCAGCATTTCATACAGTTTGCGCGTGCCCGGGACTTTCGGATCATCGCTGCTTGGGTCAAGGACACGACCTTCGCGGACAACATTATCGAAAATCAGTAAAGCGCCGGGACGCGCCAATTTTAGCGCATAGTCAAGATAGGAAGCGTAATTCTGCTTGTCGGCGTCAACAAAGACCAGATCAAAAGGCGCCCGCCTCTGCTCTACCAGGCCGTGCAACGTTGCCAGCGCTTCTCCAACAAGGATATCGACCTTTTCGCCCTGTCCCGCATTGTCCAGATTCCGACGAGCTACAGCGGCATAATCCGGCTCTAGCTCAAGCGTGACCAGTTTCCCGCTGTGACCAAGACCCCGCGCCAGGCTAATCGCCGAAAATCCACCCAAAGTCCCGATTTCGAGGATATTCTCCGCCCGATTGGCGCGCGCCAGCAATTCCAGCATCCGCCCCTGGGTTATCGAGACATCGATCGGTGGCAGTCCTGCGGCGGCATTGGCGGCCAGACAAGCATCGAGCGCCGGATCCTCGCCAATCAAATGATTGACGATATAATCGTCAACATCGGACCAGCTGGGATCGGCGCTCTGCAAGGTGAATTCCTCAGGTTCGGCAATTAAGCAATCGACGCCCGGTAGATCTTGTCGATCGCGCTTCCGAGCACGGCATCAAATTCCTCATCGCTTTGCGAAACGCGCAAATCCTGAAGCAATCCGCGGCTGAAGCTGGCGATCATGCCTTCATTCTGAGCCAGTCCTTCGCAAGCGTCATCGGTCGAGAAACCACCCGACAGCGCTACCAGACGGACCACTTTCGGATGGTCGACCAGGGATTTGTACAAATTGGGCTCGACCGGGATCGACAATTTCAGCATCACCCGCTGGTCGTCGGCCAGGGCATCAAGCTGCTTGGTCAGTTCGCCGAGCAATATCTTGTCGCATTCCGCGCGTTCGTCGCTCTTGATATTCACTTCCGGTTCGATGATCGGCACAAGTCCGTTGGCCAATATCTGTTTGCCGAATTCGAATTGCTGCGCGACATTGGCGGCGATGCCCTTGGCATTCGCCTTGTTGATGACCGAACGCATCTTGGTCCCGAACATGCCTTTGGCGACGGCCTTCTTGCACTGATCGTCGAGATCGGGGATCGGCTTCATTAGCTGAACGCCATTTTCTTCGTCGGCCAGTCCTTTGTCGACCTTCAGAAAAGGCACAACGCCGCGATCCCACAAAGCTTCCGGAACCGGCTTGCCGTCGGCTTCACCGTTCATGGTTTTCTCGAACAGAATCGCACCGATAACCTTGCCGCTGCCAAAGCTTGGCGCGGTGATGATGCGGCTGCGCATCTTGTGGATCAGCCCGAACATTTCGTCATCATTCGAAAACGCATCTTCGCCAATGCCGTAGCCGGCCAGTGCTTTTGGCGTCGAGCCACCGCTCTGGTCCAGCGCGGCGATAAAGCCCTGACCATTTTCAATTTTCTTCATCATTTCGCTATTCGCCATTTTTCGATTCCCATTATATTTTTTTATCGGACTGTTTCAGTGCTTCCACGCCGGGCAGCACCTTGCCCTCCATCCATTCAAGGAAAGCGCCACCGGCAGTCGACACGAAGCTAAAGTCGTCCGCTACGCCCGCCTGGTTGAGCGCGGCCACCGTATCGCCACCGCCGGCAACCGAAAGCAATTGCCCTTCTTTGGTCAGCGCCGCCGCTGTTCTTGCCAGAGCAACCGTCGCCATATCAAAAGGCGGTGTTTCAAATGCACCCAGCGGACCATTCCAGACCAGAGTCTTGCAGGTCTTGAGCACGTCGGACAAAGCTTCAACCGCAGCCGGACCGATATCCAGGATCATTTCGTCGGCCTCGACCTCGTGAACATTGACCGTGCGGGTTGGCGGATTGGCCCTGAATTCCTTGGCGACCACCACATCATAAGGCAGATGAACCGTGCAATCGGCCTTGTCAGCGGCTGCCAATATTTCATTCGCGACATCCGCCAGATCATGCTCGCACAAGGATTTGCCGACATTCACGCCGCGCGCGGCGAGAAACGTATTGGCCATGCCGCCGCCGATAATCAGATGGTCCACTATTTCAACCATTTGCCGCAAGACGTCGAGCTTGCTCGAAACCTTGGCGCCACCGACCACTGCTGCGACCGGATGTTCGGGGTTTCCCAGAGCTTTATCAAGCGCAGTTAATTCGCGTTCCATCGAACGACCGGCGTAAGACGGCAGATAATGGGCAATCCCCTCGGTGGTGACATGAGCGCGATGCGCGGTCGAGAAAGCATCATTGACGTAAAAGTCGCCGAAGGACGCGATCATCTTGGCCATGGCGGGATCATTTTTCTCTTCACCCGCAGCAAAGCGGCTGTTTTCGATCACCGTGATGCTGCCATTGGGCAGAGCGGCAATCGCGTCCGCGTCCGGGCGTTGCATGAAACCCACATCCCGGCCGAGGACCGCAGCCAAAGGAGCGACCACCGGTTCGAGCGAAAATTCCGGCCTATATTCGCCCTTGGGGCGACCGAAATGCGCCAGCAACAGCAGTTTTGCACCCTTATCCGCCAATTCGATGACCGTCGGCAACAAAGCCTGCAGCCGCGTATCGTCGGTCACCTTGCCGTCCGCCATCGGGACGTTCAGGTCGACGCGGACCAAGCCGCGCTTCCCCTGAACGTCACCGATATCATCCAGCGTTTTAAAGTCTTTAGAAGACATTATTGAGAGCCTTTATGATTTAGATCAAGCCGGCCATCACTTTGGCGGTATCGATCATGCGATTGGAGAAGCCCCATTCATTGTCATACCAGCTGACGACGCGGACAAGCTTGCCGTCCATCACCGTTGTTTCGAGACTGTCGACCGAACTGCTCGCGGGCTGATGGTTGAAATCGCTGGAAACCAGCGGCTTGTCTTCAAACACCAATACGCCCTTCATCGGGCCGTCTGCCGCGGCTTTCAGCGCTCCGTTGATTTCCTCGACGCTGGTATCGCGGCCCGGCGTGAACACCAGATCGACCAGGCTGACATTGGGTGTCGGGACGCGGATCGACGAGCCGTCGAGCTTGCCGTTCAGTTCCGGCAACACCAGACCAACGGCCCGGGCTGCACCCGTGGTCGTCGGGATCATGTTGACCGCACCGGCGCGGGCGCGACGCATATCGCTGTGGATCTGGTCGAGCATCCGCTGGTCATTGGTATAGCTATGGATCGTGGTCATGAAACCGCGTTCGATGCCGACGGTATCGTTGAGCACCTTGGCGACCGGCGCCAGGCAGTTTGTTGTACAAGAAGCATTAGAAACAATGACATCCGATGACGTCAGGACGTCATGGTTGACCCCGAAGACAACCGTTTTCAGATCACCCTTGGCCGGTGCCGAGATCAATACGCGCTTCGCGCCGGCATCGATATGCGGCTGCGCTGCATCCTTGGACTGGAAGAAGCCGGTACACTCGAGCACGATATCCACGCCCATCGCTGCGTGCGGCAGATCACCAGGATTGCGCTCGGAGGTTACGGCGATTTTCTGGCCATTGACCATGATATGATCGCCATGGGCGGTCACTTCGCCGGGGAAGCGGCCATGAACGCTGTCATAGGCAAAAAGCAGCGCGTTAGATTCGGCATCCGCGAGATCGTTGATCGCGACCAGCTCAAGGCCATCATCATCACGTTCGAGAATTGCGCGGGCCACAAGGCGGCCGATCCGGCCAAATCCGTTAATTGCTACTTTCGTCATCTATTTTGCTCCTTTGAATTCAAATTTACCGGCGAAATTCAGCCAATTTTCTTTAATATCTGCGGGGTAATCGCATCCACGGTCAAGCCGAAATGGGCGAACAGGTCGTCGATCGGCGCCGAGGCTCCGAAAGAGTCGATACCGAACCGCATTCCGTTCAGGCCGGTATAGCGTTCCCAGCCGATAGTCGTGCCGGCTTCGATCGAGACCCGCAGCACAGCGTCACCGCCAAGCAGTTCACTGCGATAGGCATCGCTTTGCCCGTCAAATAATTCAGCGCATGGCATC
>NZ_JBALUT010000002.1:103740-106285 GCF_036963705.1 Parasphingorhabdus sp.
CCAACACCGGCGGCTTCCAGCTTGGCTGCGACGTCCATCGCCAACGACACTTCAGAACCCGTGGCAACTAGCACCACGCGTTTGTCAGCTTCAGCAGCCTTCAGGCGATAAGCGCCTTTTTCACAGAGATTTACACTGACGTCATCACGCAGCGGCGGAAGCCCCTGGCGGGTCAGCGCTAGGGTCGAAGGGCCGTCGGAGCGCTTGATAGCCAACGCCCAGCACTCTGCTGTCTCGATTGCATCGGCGGGCCGGTAAACATGCATATTCGGCATCAAACGCAGGCTCTGGACATGTTCGATCGGCTGATGGGTCGGACCATCCTCGCCAAGACCGATGCTGTCATGGGTCATGACATAAATGGCCCGCGTGTTCTGGATCGCGGAAAGCCGCATCGCACCGCGACAATAATCAGTGAACACCAGGAATGTCCCGCCATAAGGGATGATCCCGCCGTGCAGCGCCATCCCGTTCATCGCCGCCGCCATGCCGAATTCGCGGATGCCATAATAGATATAGCGGCCAGAATAATCGTCTTTTGTCAAAGGTTTGGTGGAAGGAGTTTTGGTATTGTTTGAACCAGTGAGGTCGGCACTGCCACCGATCATCTCCGGCAAAGCCGCGGTGATCGCGCCCAGAGCCATTTCGGAAGCCTTGCGCGTCGCCCATTTCGGTGGATCCTTCGCCAGACCGGCGAGATAGTCCTGCATCGCGCTACCGTCCGGCAGTTCGCCGGCCATGCGTCGAGTGAATTCGCCTGCTTGAGCATGGCCACTCAATCGGCCTTCCCAATCGGCCCGCGCAGTGGCACCTTTAGCGCCCAATTGACGCCACGACGTCAGGATATCTTCCGGAATAATAAAGGGTTTATGTTCCCAGCCCAGAGCTTCACGTGTACCGGCAATCTCTTCATCACCGAGTGGAGCCCCATGGGTTGCCGAAGTGCCCTGCTTGGTCGGAGCGCCATAGCCGATGACTGTCTTGCAGGCGATCAGCGATGGCCGGGGATCCGCTTCTGCTTCGCTTAGTGCCTTGCGGATATCGTCAAAGTCATGGCCATCGCAGGAAACGACGTGCCAACCGGACGCGCGATAACGTGCAGGAATATCTTCGCTAGTAGACAATTCCGTTCCACCATCGATAGTTATACCATTATCATCCCAAAGAACATTAAGTCTTCCAAGGCCAAGATGCCCGCCGAGACCAACCGCTTCGTGGTTGATTCCCTCCATCAGGCAACCGTCACCGGCGATTACCCAGGTCTTGTGATCCACCAGATCATCGCCGAACACCGCGTTTAGATGCCGCTCGGCAATCGCCATGCCCACGGCGGTGGCGAAGCCCTGCCCCAGCGGGCCGGTGGTCGTTTCCACGCCCTCCAGCTTGAAATTTTCGGGATGTCCGGCACAGGGGGAGCTAAGCTGACGGAAACCCTTGATATCTTCCAATGTCGGCCGGGCATAGCCGGTGAGATGGAGCAAGGAATAGATCAGCATTGAGCCATGACCTGCGGATAATACAAAACGGTCGCGATCCGCCCACTTCGGTGCCTGCGGGTCATATTTCAGAAAATCGCTAAACAGGACGGTGGCGACATCCGCCATGCCCATCGGCATCCCCGGGTGGCCGCTATTAGCCGCTTGCACCGCATCCATGGCGAGCGCTCTTATGGCGTTTGCCATGTTTTTTTCGGTAACGGTCATAGCTGGTATAATCCCCTGGATTGGCGCGTGTGTAAGTGCAGCAAGATGCTGCGAGTCGCTATTTTGCCTCTTCCTTTGATGATCCAACAGGGCGCCGTCAAGGACCGCTTTTCCCGATCTTGTGTTTACGGCGACGGAATAGATTGATAGCAAGGAAAGACAGAAACTTACCTGTTGGAAGCAAGCTTTGGAAAATGCTCATGGACAATGAACCCGTCATCCTCGCCATCGGGCGGATTGAACGCGCGTTAAGCCGGATAGAATCGGCAAAAAGCACGATGCAGTCGGAAATCGATCCGGCGCTGAAAGCACGCCACGAAGCGCTGAAATCGGAAATGAAACAGGCGATCGAGACGATAGATAGCCTGATCGGGCGACAGGAAAACTGACATGGCACAAATGAAACTGGAAATTGGCGGTCGCTCATTCACGGTAACCTGCCAGGACGGGGAAGAAGCACATCTGTCCAAATTGGCCGATATGGTCGATGGCAAGGCCCGGGAATCCGGCGACCCAGCCGGATTGACCGAAAGCCGCATGCTGCTTTATTCCGCGCTGCAACTGGCCGATGAACTGCACAACGCGCAGGCTGCTCCCGCCCAACCGGCTGCAGACAGCGACACCTCACCGCCGAGCCCGGTAGATAACCAGATTGTCGCCGCGCTGGAGAAACTGGCCGATCGTACAGAGCAACTGGCAAATAGCCTTGAGTAACGCCCCTATCGCGCCTAGATAAGACCTGACGGGTACTGTCTGGCACGAGCTTGATACGAACATCCCTGAGGCGATATAACTTCCTAGGGAGCTGTCCCTGTACGGATTGCGGACTGTTTTGCAGTCGG
>NZ_JBALUT010000003.1:0-85507 GCF_036963705.1 Parasphingorhabdus sp.
GTCAAAGCTGGCGTCATCGATCCAACCAAGGTTGTTCGTGCAGCATTGCAGGACGCTTCCTCGGTTGCTGGCCTGCTGATCACCACCGAAGCGGCTGTGGCAGAAACGCCATCAGACGACAAAGCCGGTGGCGGCATGCCCGACATGGGCGGCATGGGCGGCGGCATGGGCGGAATGGGCTTCTAAACCCAACCACCCAGCTTACGCTGAACCAAACAAGAGGGGCTGGAGGGAAACTTCCGGCCCTTTTTTTGTGGTCGCTAGATGCGTTTCCAAATTGACTGACTTGTGCGATGGAAGCGTCATTGAAAATCACAACGACAGGATGAATGACTATGCGGATCCGGTTTCTTCTCATTACCACGGCCTTACTCAGTGGGCTGGCTACTGCCCCGATGGCAACAGCGGCAGCGGCAACAGAGCAAGGGGCAGTCGAAGCGGCGAGCGAGACCGATCGCATCAACCAGTGGTTCGACGAAAAATATGAAGAAGAGCTCGCGTTCAGTCCGATTGAGCAGACATTCATCGGACGCAAAACCAATTATGGACTGATCGACGATTATAGTGATGAAGGCGCGGATCGCGAACTGGCCTGGCGACGCGCCGCTGTTGCTGAGATGAAAAGTCAATTTGACTATGAGAAGCTCTCGCAAGACGCCAAAATTTCTTACGATATCTGGGTCTATAATCTCGAACAGGTCGAAGCTGGTCTGGCGTTCCGGACCAATCGCTATGTGCTGCACCAGCATAACGGCCTGCAATCTTTCTTTCCGACTTTTCTGATCAATACGCACAAGGTCGAATCCGAAGCGGATATGCTCGGCTTTATCCAGCGCTTGTCCGGCGTCGCCACCGCGCTCGATCAACTATTGGCGCGAGCAAAAACCAACGCTGCGGCAGGAACCCGCCCGCCGCGCTTTGCCTATGAAGGGGTGATCGACCAGTCGCGCAAGATCATCAGCGGCGCGCCTTTTGGTGACGGACCGCCCTCGGCGATCTGGACCGCGACCGAAGAGAAATTGCAGGGTCTGGTCGACAAAAAGATTATAGACGAGGCGCGTGCGGAAGTGCTGCGTAGCGAAGCGCGAACCGCGCTGACCGACGCGTTTGCGCCAGCCTATCAGCGGATTATCGCCTGGTACGAAGCAGATATCTCCAACAGCGATGCCGCTCCGAAAGGGGCAGGCACTCTGGCGAACGGGGAAGCTTTTTATGATTATCGCCTCGCCAACCAGACGACGACCAAGCTGACCGCCGACCAGATTCACGATCTCGGCCTGTCCGAAGTGATACGGTTGCGCGCCGATATGGAAGCGGTCAAAGACAAGGTCGGGTTTGATGGCGATCTCAAGCAATTTTTCAAATTCATCCGCGAAGATGACCGCTTCTATTTCTCCGACGATGATGCCGGAGCGGATCAATATATCGCGGCGGCGAAGGAACATATCGAGGCACTAAAACTGAAACTGCCTGATTATTTCGGCATCCTTCCGAAGGCGGATCTGGAGGTGCGCCGCGTCGAATCTTTCCGCGAACGCGATGGCGCAGCCCAGCATTATCGCAGTGGCACGCCCGACGGTTCGCGGCCCGGTATCTATTATGCCCATCTTTCCGATATGCGGGCCATGCCGATTCCGACGCTGGAAGTGATCGCCTATCATGAAGGCCTGCCCGGCCATCACATGCAGATTTCCATCGCCCAGGAACTGACCGGCATTCCGGTCTTCCGCACCCAGGCGGGCTATACCGCCTATAGCGAAGGCTGGGGTCTCTATTCGGAGAAACTCGCCAAGGAAATGGGTGGCTATGCTGATCCCTATTCCGAATTCGGGCGGCTCACCAGCGAGATCTGGCGGGCGATCCGTCTGGTGGTCGATACCGGATTGCACAGCAAGGGCTGGAGCGAGGAGCAGGCCGTGGCCTATTTCCTCGAGAATAGCTCGATCCCGGAAGCAGCGGTGCGTTCCGAAGTGCGCCGCTATCTGGTCAATCCAGGTCAGGCAACCAGCTACAAGATCGGGATGATCAAAATCCTCGAGTTGCGGGCGCGGGCGCAAGAACAGTTGGGCGACCGCTTCGATATAGGCGCCTTTCACGACACCATCCTTGGCGGCGGCGCGCTGCCGCTCGGCATATTGGAACAGCGGGTCGATCAGTGGATCGCCGAAACGCTCGGCTCGTAAAGGTCAGGACGCGCTATGGTCTGCAGCACATTTGAGCTTTTCAAGATCGGCGTCGGGCCGTCGAGTTCGCACACGATGGGGCCAATGCTGGCTGCAGCGCAATTTGTCGAGCGGGTCGACGATAGCGGCAGGCTGAACGAGGTCACCCGGCTCGAGACCTTGCTGTTCGGTTCGCTGGCGCTGACCGGCAAGGGCCACGCGACCGATCGGGCGATATTGCTCGGACTCAGTGGTCAGCGACCCGAGCATATCGAGCCCGATGCAGCGGATCTGCTGATCGGGCAAATCCGGGATTCGAGCCGGATTCGCCTGAACGACGTTCATGAGATTGCTTTTGATGAAGCCGGTGATGTGATCTTCGACCAGAAGAAACGGCTGGACTTCCATAGCAACGCGATGCGCTTCAACGCATTCAACGGTGACGAACTGGTCGCGACCCGTGTCTATTATTCGGTCGGCGGCGGCGCGATTCTCGACGAGGACCAGATCGGCAGCAACAACCCCGAAAGCGGCCTGTGGGATGTGCCTTATAGTTTTTGCTCAGGCGCAGACTTGCTTAAAATTACGGCAGACGAGAATATATCGATCGCCGATATCATGCGCGCCAACGAGCGCACCCGGCAGCCGGACGAGCAGACCAGCATCGCCATCCGTGCGATTGCCGATGCGATGTCCGCCTGTATTGATCGCGGGATATTGCAGGGTGGTATTCTGCCCGGCGGCCTGCAGGTCAAGCGGCGAGCGCCGCTGATCCACGCGCGGTTGATGGAGCGGCAGGAACGCGCCTTGTCCGATCCTCTGACCATATTGGACTGGGTCAATCTCTGGGCACTGGCTGTGAACGAGGAAAATGCCGCCGGTGGCAAGGTGGTGACTGCTCCGACTAATGGCGCCGCCGGAATCGTTCCTTCGGTGCTGCGCTTCTACGAGCGTTTCGCGCCCAAGGCGGATGCGGCGGGCGTCGAGACTTTTCTGCTGACCGCTGCCGCTATCGGTTCTTTGTTCAAGGAAAATGCCTCGATCTCCGGCGCCGAAGTCGGCTGTCAGGGCGAAGTTGGTGTCGCTTGTTCAATGGCTGCTGCAGGCCTCACGGCAGCTTGGGGCGGAACCCCGCTGCAGGTCGAAAATGCTGCCGAAATCGGGATGGAGCATAATCTCGGGCTGACTTGTGATCCGGTTGGTGGTCTGGTGCAGGTGCCGTGCATCGAACGCAATGCGGTGGGCGCGGTGAAGGCGATTGAAGCGGCGCGGCTAGCCATTCTCGGCGATGGCACGCACCGGGTCAGTCTCGACGAAGTGATCGAAACCATGCGCAAGACCGGGCTCGATATGAGCGATCGCTACAAGGAAACATCGCAAGGTGGTTTGGCTGTCAATCTGGTGGAATGCTGACCGAAACGGGAGGAATTATCGATGAAAAAGCTGGGCATAGGTCTATTGGTATCAGTGCTGCTGGTTGTGGGAGCCGGCATTCTATTTCGGGAACAGATCGGTGAACGGCTTTTTGCAACCGCTGTCGAAACAGCGGTTACGCGCGATGTGATCGGGGACTTACCCGACGGAATGCATGTTGTGCTCTGCGGGTCCGGATCGCCGCTGCCCGATCCGACCCGCGCGGGCCCCTGCTCGGCCGTGATCGTAGACGGCAAGATTTTTGTCGTCGATATCGGCGGCGCGGCCGTCCGCAATCTCGGGCAAATGGGCCTGGCTCCCGGCCAGGTGGAAGCCTTGCTGCTGACCCATTTCCACAGCGATCATATCGACGGCATGGGGGAATTGATGTTGCAGCGATGGGCCGGTGGTGGCCGGACGTCGCCCTTGCCGGTCATCGCTCCCGAAGGCGTGGAGGCGATTGTCGACGGACTCAACGCTGCCTATGCCGCCGATGTATCTTATCGGATCGCCCACCACGGTGCGGACATCATGCCGCCGTCAGGGGCGGGCGGTGAGGCGCGACCGTTTGTCATGCCCCAAGGCGTCGCACAGCGGCTGATCTATGATCTTGACGGGCTCAAGATAACGGCCTTTGCGGTCGACCACCGGCCGGTATCGCCGGCGGTCGGCTATCGTTTTGACTATAAGGGGCGTTCGGTGGTTTTCAGCGGCGATTCGGTAAAGAGCGAAACCGTCAGAAAAGTCTGCAACGGCTGCGACCTGCTCGTTCACGAAACGCTCAATGCGGAAATGGTCGGTGTCACCGAACGGGCGCTGAGGAAGGCGGGACGCGACCGGCTTGCCCATATCATGGCTGATATCCCTGATTATCACACCACCCCGGTGCAGGCGGCTGCGCTGGCCAAGGCGGCCAGGGCCAGGATGCTGGTCTTTTCGCATATCGTGCCAGCGTTGCCGCTCGACTATCTGCAAGGCTATTATATGAAAGGCGTGAGCCAGGCTTTTGACGGCCCGGTCGTGCTCGGCAAAGACGGGATGCTATTCAGCCTTCCGGCCAATCAGGACAATATCGAACGGGGCGATCTGCTTTAGCGCTTTGGATGATGCTCCTGCGCAGCGGATCATGGAGGCTAAGATTGAAAATAATCTAAGTCCTGACTTGCCTGAAACGCAGACCCCATAGTGACAGGCCCATGATCGCCAGCGCATAGCTGATTGCCATAATTGAAATGCCCGACCATCCGGAAAATTCATAAGTCGCGGCGCCAAGCCAGCTCGATATGCCGCCGCCGATAAACATGATGACGATATAGATGGTCATCAGCCGGGTCCGGATGTCCGGCGCGCGACTGAACAAGATCGTGCGGCTGCAGATATCGACCGATGCGCCGCCGATGCTGTTGAAAATAACCGCGACCACCAACAGCCAGAGATTATTGCCCGCAAAGGGGAGCAGGCAGACACCGGCGAGCTGCACCATGCAGAAATAGACGCGCGCGCGTTCCGCCCCGATATAGTCCGCGAACCGGCCAGCATAAGGCGAGCCGAGGACGTTGACGATAGCGATGATCGCCAGATATCCGACGGTATCGACGCCATAGCCGTTGCGGGGCAGATGCAGCCCGATCGCCAGCCAGAGCGCCAGAAAAAGTCCGAAGGAAAGCGCCTGAATCAGTCCGCCCAACGCCACCTCTGGAAAAGACCTCATGATCGGCCACAATGATCGGAGCAATTCGCTGTAACGTGGTGGCTCGACGCCCGAGGGCTTCTCGTCCTGCTTGCGCTCCATGATCGAAGGCAGCAGAACTACCAGCAACGCCATACATGCCACCCCGACCCAATAGGCCGAGCGCCAGCCGAAATAATGGCCGAGCAAACCGCCGCCGACCCGGCTGCCCAATATGCCAAGCGTCACGCCAGCGGTCATTATTCCGGTGACATGTCCTATCCGTCCGGGGGCAACACGCTGGGTCACATAAGAGGGTAACAGATAGGGCGCGATGGTGACAAAGCCGAGCAGCGAAGAAGCGGCGGCAAATAGCAGGAAGCTACCGGATAGCGCCATTGCCAGCATCGCGAGAAACTGGCCGACGACAAATATCGTTATCAGCTTGCGGTTGTTGATCCGGTCGCCGAGCGGCAGCAGCAATAATATCCCCAGCGCCAGAGCGATCTGGTTGAGCGCAGGAACCAGTCCGATCGTCGCGCCGCTTACCCCGAATTCTTCTGCAACCGGCGTGACCAGAGGGTGAATATAATAGCCATTGGCCACCACCGCCGCCGACGACAGGGCGAAGAGGAAAAGTTTGAGCTCGCTGATCCGTGCGGGTGCGTTTTTTTCGGTTGGTGCGGGATTGTTCATTTCCGTCCTCGCCTACGCGATAACGCCCTGAGCGGAAATCAAAATTCCGAAATTATCGCCGATCAATAATGTCAGCCAGATCAGAAGCCTGCTTTCTGTAGATCCGATCCTGTAGCATCGCGATCAATTTGGGATCGGCAAGGTCGGGGTGCCCGCTATTGAATGGCGGACGCGGATCATATTCCAGTCCCAGCTGGACGAATTCGGCAAATTGCTGTCCGGCAATTTCGGCGATGACGGTCAGCGCGAAATCAATGCCCGATGTCACCCCGCCTGCAGTGATGACATTGCCATCTTTGACCACCCGTGCCTTTTCAAAAGTTGCGCCGAATTTTTCCAGCAACCTGGTATAGGCCCAATGGCTGGTCGCCCGTTTGCCTTTGAGCAATCCCGCCGCTCCGAGCGCTAGCGAACCGGTGCAAACCGACGTAATATATTGCGCTCCGGCGGCCTGATCGCGGAGAAATTGCAGGGTTTCGTCGTCGCTGATCACGCCTTTTGTACCGAAACCGCCGGGTACGCAGAGCAAGTCGGCCTGCGGGCAGTCAGCGAAATCTCTATTCGGCAAAATGGCAAAGCCGCTGTCGGTTTCTATCGGTTTGAGTTGCTTGGCGGCGGTATGGACAATTGCTCCCGGCATCCGAGCGAGAAATTGTGCGGGGCCGGTGAAATCCAGCTGGGTGATGCCGTCGAACAGCAGGAAGACAATGTGGAAGGGTTTAGGGCTGTCGGTCATGGGGTGGCTCCAGGTTAGAGAAACGCCCAGGCGATCGGCTGCATAAATATGCCCGCTCCCCGATGGTATCCCATCTTGATCTCGCCAGTTACGGACAGATGGTGGTCTAATCCCGTTTATGTGCGAGATCAATCAGGACTTGCCAGTCCGCCAGCGAATATTCATCGACCCGCTGCTAGGATGTAAGCATGGAATATGTAACGGAATATGACCGGAAGGATCGCGCCAAGTCGCTCGTAGCGGTGATCATTGTTCACGCCACCATCGGCTATGCGCTGGTGAGCGGTCTGGGAATGGATATGGCGAAGACCGTGACCGCAGGATTCAAGGTCATCAATGTTACCGCTCCGCCGCTGCCACCGGAACCTGTGCGGGACGAGGAGCCGACCAAAGCCGTGGAACAGGCCGCCTCGCCAGAGAATTTGAAGGCTCAGGCAACCCAGATTGTCGCGCCTGAACCGGTGGTCAAACTCGAGATTATATCGCCGGTGGTTGCGGCGCCGGTTGCTGGCCAGGGAAATGACAATGACGCCGGTGCTTCTGACCGGCCGGGTTCCGGCTTCGGCAGCGGTGGGCAGGGCGACGGTTTCGGGAGTGGCGGGATCGTTTCCGGGCCGCGCCACCTGTCCGGCGCGATTACCCGCAAGGATATCCCGCGCGCGGTGTGGAAAGCCGGGAATCGCGGCAATGTCGTGGCTCATTTTACGGTCGGGATCGATGGTCGCGCAAGCGATTGCACCGTCCGGCAGTCTAGCGGCCATCCGGCACTGGATGCCGCTACCTGTCGCCTGATAGAACAGCGTTTCCGGTTCGAGCCGGCGCGGGACGCGCGTGGCCAATCGGTCGCGCGGCCCTATGGCTGGCTACAGGAATGGTGGCAGGATGGCCGTGGCCCGCAGCAGGCCGACTGATGCCGGCTTACATCCCCATATAATCGCGTTTGCCGATCGCTACGCCCTGCATGCGGAGCAAATTATAGGCCGTGGTAACATGGAAAAACAGGTTGGGCAGGAAGAAGCTGAGGACATAAGTCTGGCCGTCCAGTTCCATGGTCTGTTCCGGACCGACCGGCATCGAAATTTTGAGATCGGCGTTGCCGTCAATAGCGGCATCGTCCGTGGCCGCGATTTTTTCAGCACATTCGGCGATGCGCGCGATCAGGGCGTCAAATGTATCGCCTTCCATCGGCATATTCGGCAGCGCATCCGGCGCAGTGCCGCTCATTCGGGCAGCGCCGCGGACAGCGAATTCGGTGATCATCTGGACCTGCCATTTCAGGTCGCTCATATCGGGGAACAGGCGCGCGCCGAGATAGGCTTCTTCTGCGGTGCCGGCGGCTTCTGCCGTCGCCTTGGCCTTCGTGAGGATGTTGGTCAGGCCGCGAAAGGCCTGGGCGGCCGAGCCTTTGAGAATGAGGGAGAGGTTGGTGGTCATATATTTTTCTTTCCAAGATCGGGGTTGAGGGTGAGAATCTAGAATATGCCGAACAGCAGATAACCACCGAGCGCGATAAAGCAGCCGAAGGTGGTGAGCGCGCCAATGGCTCGGAAGCCAGCGAAAATCTTGCCGGACTCGGCACCGTGCGAACCGGCTACGGTCGACAAGGCGATTGCGTGAAATATGCGGCCAATAATGAAGACAAGAGCGATAATCCGGACGATATTATTTGGTACTACGGTCATTTCCGCCAATGCCAAAACGACGATGAACAGCGCTGCATTTTCCGCCAGATTACCATGACGGCGGATTTTGCGCTCCAGCGCCGGATCGTCACCTGTGCCGAGGTTGACCCGGTTGCGGATGCGGTGGGTGCCGACAAGGATCATCAATATTGCCTGCAATATGATGAGCACGGCCCCTGCGACCGCAGCAATAATCGGTATGGTCATTCGGCATTCTCCTAAGTCGATTATCTGTGGGCGACTTGCGGCAGTTGATCAATGAACGCAAGGCTATTGGCAATAGAGAAATCGCGGGGCGGATATGATGGTGGAAGCTCGTTATACATACTGGCGCGCCCTGCCGCGGCATTTTTTCGCGTTGCAAGCTGTTACATAGCCCCAGGTTCGAAAAGGTTGAATTTTAACCGCAATTTGGCAAATTTCAGCTAGTTTGAGCGGCTTGTTACGGAGGTGCGTTAACCATGTGGATGCACAGGCGCTCAACCTGTTTCCGCTACAGCAAGGGATCATGAACGAATTAGTGCACAGCATCTCGCCGATCCGGCAGACTGCCATCATCTCGGCGATCGCTGTGCTACTGTCTTTCACCCTCACCGGAATTTGTTATTTGCTATTCTACGGGATGGACGACCGGTTCTGGCCCGCGATGACCATGGCGATAGTGGTTCCGTGGGGGATCAGTATTCCGCTCGGTCTGTACATGTCCAAACAGCGGTTCAAGCTCATTGGGCTGACGAACCGGCTCAAGGAAGCGCAAGGAAACTTGCGCAAGGCCAACAAGGCGCTTGAATTGCGGGCGAATTACGACGGGATGACCGGTTTGCTCAATCGCGACAGCTTCCTGAGCCAGCTCAACAAATTGCGCACAGATCAGGACAATAATGTGCTGATGATCGTCGACGTCGACCATTTCAAGGACATCAACGACAGTTTCGGTCATCCCGTTGGGGATCAGGCGCTGAACCTGCTCGGTAAGGTTTTTCACAAAATTCTGCGAAAAAATGATATTGCCGGACGCATTGGCGGTGAAGAATTTGGTATCTTCCTGCCCGACACCAGTGCGCCCGAGGGCCAGATTATCGGCGAGATGGTCCGGCACGAGATCGAAAATATGATTTTCGAGCCCTGTCAAAATATGCGCCATGTCATCACCGTCAGCATTGGCGTGACCGATATGGCCCTGCACCACCAGCGTTCTGCGCTGATGGAAAATGCCGACGCGGCTCTGTTCGCCGCTAAACGGCGCGGGCGAAATCAGGTGGTATTGTTCGAACCCGGCATGCGCGCCAGTCCGTCCCCTCCGGGTCGTGAACAGCCGCGTGATTTGAATCTGGTCGTGCCGGATTCAAAATTCGGTTAAGACAGAATTTGAAATGACGAAGGCCGCAGGCGCTGCTAATGCTCGCGACTATGACCAACTCTCCAGACAGCAAACCCAATCATCTCTATCTCGTTGACGGCTCGGCCTATATATTCCGCGCCTATCATCGTCTCCCGCCGCTGACCAATGTCCATGGCGAGCCGGTCGGGGCGGTCTATGGCTATACCACAATGTTGTGGAAGCTTGCCGACCAACTCAACAAGGCTGATGGTCCGACCCATATGGCGGTGGTGCTGGACAAGTCGGGGACCAGCTTCCGCAATGATCTCTATGATCAATATAAGGCCAATCGTCCGGAGGCGCCGGAGGATCTCAGGCCGCAATTTCCGATGATCCGCGATGCCACGCGTGCGTTCTCGTTGCCATTGATCGAGGAAGAAAATGTCGAGGCCGATGATATGATCGCCTCTTATACCAAGGCGGCGCTGGCAGAGGGCTGGCATGTCACGATCGTTTCGTCCGACAAGGATTTGATGCAGCTGATCGAACCGAGTGATGACAGCCGCGTCGATATGCTCGACACGATGAAAAATGCCCGGATGAACCGAGCGACCGTCGAGGAGAAATTCGGCGTCGGACCCGAGAAACTGGGTGATGTGCTTGGGCTGATGGGTGACAGTTCGGACAATATTCCGGGTGTCCCGGGCATCGGGCCGAAGACCGCGTCGAAGCTGATCAACGAATTTGGCGATATTGAAAGCGTGCTGGCCGCGGCACCGGAAATGAAAAAATCCAAGATGCGCGACAATCTGATCGAATTTGCCGAACAGGCCCGACTGTCGCGGATATTGGTTACATTGCGGGAAGATTGTCCGCTGCCGGACACGTTGGAGAGTTTCCTGATCCAGGATATTCCCCACGATCCATTGCACGAATTCCTGTCGCATCATGGTTTCAACAGCTTGCTCAAAAAGCTCGGCGGTAACGGCCAGACGGAGCCCCAGGACCCCGATGTCGATGACAAGGCCTCTGCGAAGTCTGTGGTGAAGACGCCCGATGCGCCAGCCATCGACCGGACAAAATATGAGTGCGTGCAGACGATCGCAGCGCTTGATAAGTGGATCGAGCGCGCCACCACACAGGGCGTCTGCGCTGTTGATCTCGAGACCGACAGCCTCGAAAGTGTGACCGCGCGCGTCGTCGGAGTCTGCCTTGCCACCGGCCCCAACGAGGCCTGCTATGTCCCGCTTGGCCACGGCAGCGGCGATATGTTTGGCGAGACGCCCGAGCAGATCGGGCTTCAGGACGCGCTGGCCAAGCTGAAGCCGTTGCTCGAGGATGACGCGGTGCTCAAAGTCGGGCAGAATCTGAAATATGACATGGGCGTACTGGCCCAGCATGACATTAAAATCGCGCCGTTTGACGATACATTGGTGATGAGCTTCAATCTCGACGCTGGTCTGCACGGGCATGGCATGGATGAACTTTCCAAGCTGCATCTCGGGCACGAGTGCATCAGCTTCAAATCGATCACGGGGACCGGAAAGAAGGCGATTGGTTTCGCTGAAGTGCCGCTTGAAAAAGCGACCGAATATGGAGCGGAAGACGCCGATGTCACGCTCCGGCTTTGGGAAATCCTTCGTCTGCGGATGGCTCCGCAACGGGCGACGCGGGTCTATCAGATGGTTGACCGTCCGTTGGTTCCGGTGATCGCCAAAATGGAGGGGACTGGCGTCCTTGTCGACCGCGAGGAACTAGCGCGACTGTCAAAGACATTCGCCGAAGAAATGGTGAAGCTGGAACTGGAAATCCACGAGTTTGCCGGCGAACCTTTTTCCATCGGCAGCCCCAAGCAATTGGGTGAAATCCTGTTCGGCAAGCTTGGCCTCAAGGGCGGCAAGAAGGGCAAATCGGGGCAGTATTCAACCGATGTCACAGTGCTCGAACGGCTGGCCGGTGATGGCGAGCCAATTGCCCAGAAGGTTGTCGACTGGCGCCAGCTGGCGAAGCTGAAATCCACCTACACCGATGCGCTGCAGGAGCAGATCAATCCGAAGACCGGGCGCGTCCACACCTCCTACAGCCTGAGCGGCGCGCAAACGGGACGGCTGTCCTCGACCGAACCGAACCTGCAGAATATCCCGATCCGTACCGAGATCGGGCGGCAGATAAGGCAGGCCTTTGTCGCCGCTCCCGGCAACGTCATTCTCGCAGCCGATTATAGCCAGATCGAGCTCCGGCTGGCGGCGCATATCGCCGACGTAGCGAGCCTGAAAGAAGCCTTTGCCAATGGCGAGGACATCCATAACCGCACCGCGCGAGAACTATTCGGTGCCGAAGACCGCGATGCCCGTGCTCGTGCCAAGACAATCAATTTCGCGATTCTCTACGGTATCTCCCGCTGGGGTCTGGCCAAGCGCCTCGAGGTGGACCCGGATGAAGCGCAGGCGATGATCGATACTTATTTCGAGCGCTTTCCAGGCATCAATCAATATATCTCGAACACTCTGCAATCGGTTCGCGAAGCAGGCTATACCGAGACCTTGTTCGGCCGCAAGACCTGGTTCGAGCGGATCAAGTCTCCCAATCAGGCCGAACGCCAGGGCAGCGAACGCGCGGCGATCAATGCGCCAATCCAGGGAACCAGCGCGGATATTATCAAGCGCGCGATGGCAAGAATGCTGCCTGCCTTGGCCGAGGCGGGACTGGGTAAAGTTCAGATGCTGATGCAGGTCCACGATGAACTGGTCTTCGAATTGCCCGAAGGTGATGTGGATGCCGCTAGCACGGTCATTCGATCGGTCATGTCCGGCGCAGCGGAACCGGCGGTGAAATTATCGGTGCCGCTGGACGTCGATATCGGGACCGGTAAGAATTGGGATGAAGCGCACTAAGCGGATTGCGCTGCGGTCCGGCGTCAGGTCTTGATCCAGAAGCGGATGAAATAGCCGACCGTGCCAACGACCGCCACTCCCATCGCCCAATAAGCCAGCATCCAGAGCAGGCGCTTGGGCAAGGGCGCGCCATCTGCGGTTTTGCCTTTCGACGAGAGCGGATCAAAAGCCATTAGTGGTAGCCGTCCGATCCTACCTTGCCGCGGAACACCCAATAAGCCCATGCGGTATAAGCGAGAATGACCGGCACCATGATGCCCGCGCCGATCAGCATGAACATCTGGCTCTCATAGGGTGCTGCCGCTTCCCAGATCGTGATCCGGCCGGGGATGACGTCAGGCCACATCGAGACGGCAAGGCCGATCAGACACAGACCGAACAGGCCGAGCGCATAGAAAAAGGGTGCGGCTTCCTGGCGTTTGGACAGGCTGCGGAAGAACAGCACCGAGATGACCAGAGTCGCGAGCGGAATCTGGGCCGTGGCGATGACGCCGGGATAGGCGAGCCAGCGGCTATAATATTCTTCCTCGAGGAAGGGTGTTGCGATGCTGACAACAGCGATGGCGAGCAGCAGCAAGATACCGAGGCGGCCGGCATAGCTGTAGCACTGGCGCTGTAGCGGACCTTCGGTTTTCCAGATCAGCCAGCAGCAGCCGAGCAAGGCGTAGCCGGCCAGCAAGGCAAAGCCGGTCAGCAGGCTGAAAGGTGTCAGCCATTCCCACCAGCCACCGGCATAAGCGCGGCCTTCGACGGTGATGCCCTGCAGCAATGCGCCGAGCGTAATGCCTTGGGCAAAGGTCGCGATGACCGATCCGGCGGTAAAGGCGAAATCCCAGCGGGCGCGGTGGGCAGGGTCGCGCCAGCGAAATTCAAAGGCCACGCCGCGCAGGACCAGTCCCAGTAACATGGCAATCAGCGGGGCGTAGAGCGCCGGCAAGATGATCGCATAAGCGAGCGGGAAAGCGGCCAGTAAACCACCGCCGCCGAGCACCAGCCAGGTTTCATTGCCATCCCATACCGGCGCGATGCTGTTCATCGCGGTGTCGCGGTCCTGCCCGACCTTGAAATTGGGGAACAAGATGCCGATGCCAAGATCAAAGCCGTCCATGATCACGTATACGACGACAGCAAAGGCGATGATGCCCGCCCAGATGACGGTTAGTTCGGTGCCGCTCATGTCGCTGCTCCTTCTTCATGATCCCCTTCGAGCACTGCCGCTGCAGGCGTGATACCTGCCGAGCGGATCGGGGCGTCGTCTGGCGTCGGTTCGTGGGCTTCGGGCGGTTTCGCGGCGAGCTTGAAGATATAGACTATGCCGGCGCCGAAGACGATGAAATAGACGACAACAAACGCCAGTAACGAAGCTGCAACCGCAGGTGCATCCAGCGGTGCTGCGCTCTCGCTGGTGCGCAGCAAGCCGTAGATGGTGAACGGCTGGCGTCCGACCTCGGTCGTTACCCAGCCGGCCAGTACGGCAATGAAGCCGGATGGCCCCATCACCAGAGCCGCGCGGTGCAACAAGGGCCAGTCATAGAGTTTCTTGCGCGATCGGGCGAACAGGCTCCACAGGCCGATGCCGAGCATCGCAAAGCCGAGGCCGACCATGATCCGGAACGACCAGAAGACGATGCCAACCGGCGGTTCGTCTGCATCGGGGATGGTATCAAGTCCGGCCAGTGGCGCATTGAGATCATGTTTGAGGATTAGCGAGGATGCCTTGGTTATTTCAATGGCATAGTCGACACGCTTTTCCTTGCTGTTGGGAATACCGAACAGGATCAGCGGCGCGCCATCGGGATGGCTGTCATAATGACCTTCCATCGCCATCACCTTTGCCGGCTGATGCTCGAGCGTGTTGAGCCCGTGCAGATCGCCCATGAATATCTGTGCCGGAGCAACCAGCGCTGCCATCCACATCGCCATCGAGAACATTTTGCGCGCGCCGGGGTTGGTCTTGTCTTTCAGCAGATGCCAGGCGCCGACGGCACCGACAGCAAAGGCCGTGGTCAGATAGGCCGCGAGCACCGTGTGCACCAGACGATAGGGGAAGCTGGGGTTCCAGATGATCTCCCACCAGCCGGCTGCGGGCACATATTGCCCGACTTCATTGATCGCAAAACCGACCGGCGTCTGCATCCAGCTGTTCACCGACAGGATCCAGAAGGCAGAGATGAAAGTTCCAATAGCGACGGCCAGTGTCGCAACGAAATGCAGTTTGCGGCCGACCTTGTTGATGCCGAACAACATCACACCAAGGAAACCGGCTTCGAGGAAAAAGGCGGTCAGTACTTCATAGGCCATGAGCGGCCCGATAATCGGTCCCGCCTTGTCGGAAAATACCGACCAGTTGGTCCCGAACTGATAAGACATGACGATACCGGAAACGACGCCCATGGCGAAGACGACTGCAAAGATCTTCAGCCAATAGCGGTACAGGTTCGCGTAAACGCCATTGTCGGTTTTCAGCCAGAGACCTTCCAATACGGCGAGATAGCTGGCGATGCCAATTGTGAAGGCGGGGAACAGGAAGTGGAAGCTGATGGTGAACGCGAACTGCACCCGGGCCAGATTGATGGCGAGATCATTTTCTATCATATCATGCCTCTTGCATTCCAAATATCAACAGGAGTGTCGGCTTTGTCTTCGCTGTCCGCAATTGCAATTAGCGCCGAATAAGCTTCGTTTTGCGAAAGATAGACCTTCCCCGACAACTGTTCGAGAAAATGCGATCGATGCAACCGGTCCATCACCGGACCTTTGACTTCGGACAGATGCAGCGAAATGCCGCCATCCTCGAGCCGGTGGTTGATCGCCTCGATACTTTCCAGCGCCGAGGCATCGATCGCGTTCACCGCCGAGCACATCAGCACGACGTGGCGGACGGTCTTCTGTTCGGCGACTTGCTCGAGAATGAATTCCTCCAGCCAGCGCGCGTTGAGATAGGTCAGGCTTTCGTCGATACGAATGGTCAGTATACGGGGATCGGTGAAAACCTTGTGGCGGTTGACGTTGCGGAAATGCTCGGTTTCGGGAACCCGACCGACAATCGCGGCATGGGGCCGCGAACTGCGCCACAGGAACAGCGCGAGACTGAGGGCTACACCGGCGATCACACCCGGTTCTACCCCGGCGAGCAAGGTAACGCCGATGGTCGCTGCCATGGCGGCAAAATCCATTTTCGAATAGCGCCAGATCGTTCGCGGGGTTTTGAAGTCGACGAGGCTCAGCACGGCGACGATGATGGTCGCGGCCAGGGTGGCGATTGGAAGCGAAGCGAGCAGCGGCGTCAGAAAAAGCGCCGCCAGGGCGATGCCCACTGCGGTGAAGGCTCCGGCAGCGGGAGTCTCTGCTCCAGCGTCAAAATTCACCACCGAACGGGCAAATCCGCCGGTCACCGGATAGCCACCGGAAAAAGCCGCCGAGATATTGGCTGCGCCGAGGCCGATCAGTTCCTGATCCGGGTCGATCCGCTGACGGCGCTTGGCCGCCAAAGTCTGGCCGACAGAAACGGATTCTACAAATCCGATGATGCTGAGCAGCAGCGCCGGTATCGCAAGCGTTTTCCAAAGCTCCAGATCGATCAGCGGAACGGAAAAGGGTGGCAGACTCTGCGGAATGTCGCCGACTACGCTGACTCCCTTTGCCTCGAGTCCGAACACAATGGTCGCAATGGTCGAAACGGCGACTGCGGCAATCGGTCCGGCCTTGGCGATCAGTTCGGCCGGGCGTGCAGGAAGACCGAAGCGCATAAGCAATGGCTTCAGGCCTTTGCGCACCCAGAAGAGAAAGGCAGTTGCGGAGACGCCGATGATCAGCGTCGGAACATTGGTGGTGCCAATTGTTGCGGCGATGCTTGAAACCAGTTCGGGCATGGCCGCTCCACTGGCCTTGATACCGAAGATCGATTTCAGCTGGCTCGTCGCGATGATGATCCCGCTGGCGGTGATGAAGCCCGACACCACCGGATGGGACAGTAGATTGGCGAGAAAGCCGAGCTTGAATATGCCAAGCAGCAGAAGGAACAGTCCGGAGAGCAGTGCCAATACCAATGCAGCAGCGATAAATTCGGCACTACCGGGCGCGGCAATGGCGCTCGCGGCGGTCAGTGTCATTAGCGACACCACCGCAACCGGTCCGACCGCCAATGTCCGGCTGGTGCCGAATACCGCATAGGCAATCAGTGGCAGGATCGAGGCGTAAAGCCCTATCTCCGGCGGCAACCCTGCCAGCATCGCATAAGCCAGACTCTGTGGGATCAGCATGATCGTGACAATGATCGCGGCGACACCGTCGTTGGTCAGCGTGGTGCTGTTATAGCGGCTGCCCCAATCGAGGATCGGCAGATAGCGGGATATTTTCACGGGCTATCTTATTCCGAGCCGATGCGGTGCGGCTTGACCATCCATTCACGGCCCTTGAGCATGCCGTGCCAGTAGACCGGCGGCAGGATCGTGTCCTTGAGCAGCCACGACAGCCGCGATGGCCTTGTGCCGTCGATCAGCCAGTTCGGGAAGCTCGGCAACAGCTTTCCGCCATAGCCGAATTCGGCGAGCACAACCTTGCCGCGTTCAACAGTCAGTGGGCAGCTGCCATAGCCGTCGTAATCGGCGACCGGTGGCTTGCCATCGAGGGCGGCGAGCGCGTTGACGGCAACGATCGGGGCCTGTTTACGAACGGCCGCCATCGTTTTGGCATTGGGCGCGCTACAGGCATCGCCGAGCGCAAATATATTGGCATATTTCATGTGGCGTAGAGTATCAGGATCGACATCAACGAAGCCGCTTTCGGCGGCCAGCGGGCTGGAGCGGACAAAATCGGGAGCGACTTGCGGCGGGACAACATGGATCATGTCGAACTTCACTTCGACTCTTTTGGTCTCTTCGCCATATTTCTGTTCAAAGGTGGCAATTTGCGCCGGACCGTCGATTGCAACCAGTCTGGATTCCAGCTTGAGATGGATGTCATAGCGATCAACATATTCCATCAGGGCGGGCACATATTCCTTGATACCAAACAGCACTGCACCGGTGTTGTGGAACTGTACGTCGATGTTGCCCAGAACGCCCTGTTTTTCCCACTTGCTGCAGGACAGATACATCGCCTTTTGCGGTGCGCCAGCGCATTTGATCGGCATCGGTGGCTGGGTGAACAAGGCGGTCCCACTGGTCAGGTCTTTCACCAGACGATATGTATAGGGCGCGAGATCGAAGCGGTAATTGGACGTGACGCCATTTTTGCCCAGCGTCTCCGGCAGGCCGTCAATGGCTGCCCAGTCAAGCTTGATGCCCGGACAAACGATCAGCACATCGTAGCCGACTTCCTGTCCGTCAGCGGTGAGCACGGAGTTATTTTCGGGATCGAATGAGCTGACCGCAGACTTTATCCATTGCGCCCGCGCAGGGATCAGGTCCTTTTCCTTGCGGTGCGTGAATTCCGCAGAAAAGGCTCCGCCACCGACCATGGTCCAGCCGGGCTGGTAATAATGGTCTTCCGACGGGTCGATAATCGCGAGCGAGATATTCCTGTCGCGCTTGAGCATGCTGGCAGCGGTCGCGATGCCAGCGGAGCCGCCACCGACGATGACGACATTGAAGCGGCTGGATGTTGATGGTGTTTTCGCTGATTTAACCTGTGCCATGTCCGTCAATTTGGTCGACCGGGCACCGGACCGGCAATAGGCGAGGACCGGAGCGGGAAGATCCGCCAGCGCTGCGGCCATTCTTTCGCCGTCCTGATCGGTGATCGCACCGGACACTGCCGGGACATATGCGAACTTAAGGCCGGATTCTTTCGCTGCTTTGGCCACTGCAGCGGAACGGGGATGGGCGCCTGCCTCGTCGTCGGGACGGTTGCAGATGATCGATTTGAAGCCGGCTTTCGCCAGTTCCGTGACACTGCCAAGCTCCAGTTGCGGCGATACGCTAACAGCGTCGGTCAACTTCGTAATTTGTAGCTTGCTCGTCATTGGACATCCTTCATTATCGTGTCTCTACTTAACTTGTCACCCGATGCGCGATCATACCGGCCAGCAATGCGCCGACGAATGCTAACGCGGGCAGGGGATTGATCGCCAGGTCGGCCAGACCAGGGCCCGGGCAGAGGCCACTAATGCCCCAGCCGGCTCCGAAAAGGACCGCACCGATTGTGAGTTTGCGATCAATCAGCGTGGTGCCGGGAAGCGAGAAATGCGCATCGGCAAATGGCTTGTCCAGACGCCGCTGGATGATCCAGGCGAAAGCCATAGGAATCATCGCTCCGCCCATCACAAAGGCGAGGGTCGGGTCCCAATGGCCGAAGAGATCGAGAAAGCCCTGCACCCGGGCAGGATCGGCCATGCCTGAAAAGGCTAAGCCTGCGCCGAACAGGGCTCCGGCGAAAAGAGCGACCAATATCTGTCTCACAAGAAACCTCCTGCGCGCATCAGCGCCACGGTGACAAAGCCGCTGGCCATGAAGATGGCCGTGGCAATCAACGAACGGGGGGACAGTCTCGACATGCCGCAGACGCCGTGACCGCTGGTGCAGCCGGAGCCGAGACGCGTGCCGTAGCCGACCAGCAAACCGCCGATGACCAGCGGAATGACCGATGCCGGAAAGCGGGTTTCGATACCGCCGGTGACCAGGGAAATTATCAGGGCGCCCAGTGGTAGTCCGATGACAAATGCGGTGGCTATGCCGCGCGGCGCTCCGCTATCGGCGATGCCGGTGGCGCGCGCCGCCAGGCCGCTGACTCCGGCGATGCGACCGAGGCCGAGCAACATCACTGCTGCAGCTAGCCCGATCATCAAACCGCCGATCAGGCCTTCCAGCGGCATGGCATGGGGAAAAGCGGTGAGCATCAGACGCCGTTCAACGGAACTTTGAGGTAGCGCACTCCATTATCTTCCTCGGGCGGCAAATGTCCGGCCCGCATATTGACCTGCACGGACGGCAGGATCAGCCGCGGCATATCCAGCGTCTTGTCACGCTCGGTCCGCATTTTGACAAATTCGTCCTCGGTCACGCCGTCATGCGCATGGATATTGTTCTTCCGCTGCTCGGCGACGGTGGTTTCCCAGACATATTCGGTCCGGCCGGCCGGCAGATAATCATGGCACATGAACAGGCGGGTGCTGTCGGGCAGCGATAACAGGCGCCGCATTGACTGGTAGAGTTTGCGCGCGTCGCCGCCGGGGAAATCGGCCCGGGCTGTTCCGTAATCCGGCATGAACATCGTGTCGCCGACGAAGACCGCATCGCCGATGACATAGGCGATATCGGCCGGCGTATGGCCGGGCACGTGCATCACCGTCACATCAAGATCGCCGATCTTGAACGTATCGCCGTCGGCGAACAGGCGATCGAAATCCGATCCGTCGCGCTGGAATTCGGTTCCGGCGTTGAACAATTTGCCGAATACGTCCTGAACCGTCACGATATGCTCGCCAATGGCAATTTTGCCGCCAAGCTTTTCCTGCAGATAGGGCGCAGCCGACAGGTGATCGGCATGGGCGTGGGTTTCGAGCAGCCACTGGACCGTCAGACCCTGTTCCTTGACATAGGCAATCACCTCGTCGGCGGAATCGAAGGAGGTTCGACCGGAAGCCGGATCAAAATCGAACACGCTGTCGATGATGGCGGCGCATTTGGTCTCCTTGTCATGCACCACATAGGTCACCGTATAGGTTGGCTGGTCAAAAAAAGCCTTGATAACGGGGAGATGCTGCTGCGCGCGGGAGATTTGTTCCGTTGCATGAATCAGTGCCGAATCAGTCATAGATAATTCCTCAAATTCATATTTACATAAACTATGTAATACATTATATGTGTTGCGTCAATATGCCAACACTGCCAATTCTCGGGAGAGGTGAAAATTAATGTCAGACGCGTTGCAGGTAAAGTCAGGGTCATTGCGTATAGGGGACGTCGCCCCGGACTTTGAGGCGCGTACAACCCGTGGTCCGGTCAAGCTGTCCGACTATCGCGGGCGGTGGCTGATCTTCTTCTCGCATCCCGCCGACTTCACCCCGGTCTGCACCACCGAATTTGTCGCCCTTGCGCGCCATCAGGACCGGTTCGAAGCGATGGACTGCGCCTTGCTCGGCCTGTCAGTGGACAGCCTCTATTCCCATCTTGCCTGGGCGCGGGCCATCGAGAAAAAGTTCGACGTCAAAATCCCCTTTCCGATCGTTGAGGACCCGAGCATGGCGGTCGGCCGTGCCTTTGGCATGATCGACGAAAATGCCGCCGATTCTGCAGCGATGCGGACCAGCTATTTTATCGATCCGGAAGGGATTGTCCGCGCGACCACCTGCTATCCGCACAATGTCGGACGGTCGGTCGACGAGATTCTCCGCATGCTGGCGGCGCTGCAACTCACCGACAAGGAAAACGTGCTGACTCCCGAAGGGTGGCAACCCGGTGACGATGTGCTGGCGATACCGTCGCTATCGGCAAAGGATATCAGTCAGGACGAAGACTGGTTCTGCCATGTAGTGAGAGCCCCGTGACTGCAATATTCGAAAGCCGAGTCCGGGCTGATGCGGCCAGCGAGAAGCTGAAAATCTTCGCTCAGCCGCAGCGGTTGATGATCTTGTCCTTTCTGCTCCGCGGCGAAAGCAGCGTGAGCGATATCGATGCCGCAACAAGAATCGGCCAGCCGGCACTCAGTCAGCAACTTGCGGCTCTGAGGCAGGCAGACGTCGTGAAAACACGCAGGGAAGGAAAGCAAATCTGGTATGATCTTGCCGATGACGCCTCGCGTCTTTGCGTCAGAACGATGGAGGCCTTGTTGACCGAGGAACCTGATCCGCAGCGCATCGTGGCGGCAGCGACAACGGTCGCCGCTCCAGCGAAAAAACCGGTGACCGGAACAGGAACGGCCGGCTTCGCGAAAATATTATAGGATAGGAACACCAACGATGAGCAATGATAATGCCGATCAAGGCCAGCAGCCCGAAGAGATAAAACCCGAAGACTGGGCTGGTGAAATGGGTCTGAAATGGCTCGCCAACCTCTCCTTGTTCGAAGAAATGATCGCCCCGATCGGCGACGCATTGCTGGCTCGCGCTGATTTTCAGCCGGGCGAAACCGTGATTGATCTGGGTTGTGGTGGCGCTGCTACAACGCTTGCGATTGCCGATGCGGTGGCGCCTTCGGGTAAGGTCATGGGCGTCGATATTTCACCCGACCTTGTCGCTTCCGCTCAGGAACGTGCGTCAAGAAGTGGCGCTGAGAATATAGAATTTACCTGCGCCGACGCCTCCACCGTCACCTTGTCCGACGCGCCTTATGACCGCCTGTTTTCCCGCTTCGGCAGCATGTTCTTCGAAGACCCCAAGAGCGCCTTTGCAAATCTGCACGGCTTGGTCCGCAAAGGCGGCCGCATCGATCTGGCGGTATGGGGCCCTCCGCGAGACAATCTCTGGATGATGGAGATGATGGGTGTCGTCAGAAATCACGTTGAGGTTCCTCCAGCGGTACCGCGCGCGCCGGGGCCGTTTGCTTTTGAAGATCTGGACTATCTTGGCGAGATATTGAGCAGCGGTGGTTTTTCCGATGTTGATGTTGCTGCCTATGTAGCCTTGCAACCTGTCGGTGGTGTCGGCGCGACGCCGGAGCAGGCCGCCGATTTTGCGTCAGCCGCAATGGCGACCGGTCGCTTGTTGCGTGATCAAGGGGATGCGGTTGTCAACGCTGCTCGCAAGGAGCTTATCGATCTATTTGCCCGGCACCACGTTCCCGGAAAAGGTGTGATGATGCAGGGCAAGGTCTGGTTGGTCTCCGCTGTCGCTTGAGATGTCGGGCCGGCGCCGGGTTGATCCAACAGGGTCTCCTTGCGCTACGCAATGATGAACGGGGAGCGATTACTCGGATATTTTAATGATCTTCTCGTCCAGCACTGCAACTCTGATACCGAGCTTGTGGACCAGCATGATGTTTTTTGCCGAACGCCCGTCGGCCGCAAGAAAAATATACTGATCAACCGGAAAGCCTCCATCCATGGTGAAGGATATGTGCATCCGGTTTCCTTCCACCGAGATTTTAACCGGACCACTGGCATCGCTCAATGAACCAGCATATATATTCTGGCCAATAAGACGAATGTGCCAGCTGCGTTTGCGGAGCGGCTTTTCTCCCTCCAGCACCTCCTGTTCCAAGACAAGAGTTCCACTCTGGTCCACCGAACCGCTGCCATGAACGATGACCGGAGTTGGCGAAGAAAGAATTTTCCTCAAATTTCCGCGGCCTTCTGTTCGGCCGGCAAAGAATATCAGCGGATCGAAAACCGGCGATGACGCCGCCAGCCCTTGCGGCACAGAAATCGAGGCGCAGCCGGCCAGGGACTGAATCAGGACGCACATAATACCAAAGCGAGACATGTGGTGGATGGATTTGGCAAAATCAGAAGGCTTGGCTCTGGCCACGCGGACGTATTTATCCGCGAGCCAGAACCAGACGATCAGCAAATGTGACATAGGCGGCGATGGATAGACGCGGCGGCAAGCGCCATGCTCCTGTAAAGATATCGAAGCCATTGGTAGTTCGGGTGGCAAATGACAGCGCTCATCGTGCTACATCGACCATCGCTCTTTCAAACCGCCTTGGCTTTGCTGATCATGGTGGCGACCTCGTCCAATAGACTCAGTCGTTGCTTTTTTAGCTCTTCGTTCCGATCGTCAGACGCGGGTTCCACTTCAGCTTCTATGCGGTGAATTTCCTTGTTTACGTCGTGATAACGATCCGAGACGGTCCGGAAATGTCCATCGGACAGCTTCAACGCATGTAGAATATCGTTGTCGTTTGGAAATTCGGCATGGAGATCGTGCAATACGTGGCTCATTTATATTCCTTTGCTGCAATGGATGCATTTTCGCGAACGGGAGCGGGGCAAAGCTCGGCTTTGCGAACCTGACCCAGCGCCGGATCGATCCAGCAAATATTGGTTCGCGCCACTCTCTCATATCAGGAGTTCTACTTACTGCTGCTTTGGCGCGTTAAAGCCTGATTCGCGAATGAATTGGATTATCCCTATTAAGACACGGATATAATTACATTTACTTTGGCGGGATTTCCGATCATTCTGCGTCTTGGGTTGTAACCAGTTAATTTATGAGGTGGTTATATGAACGAAGAACAATTCGGAGCATCATTGCTACAACGGGCCAAGGCTATATTATTAAAGCCGCGTGAAGAATGGCCGGTTATTGAAGGTGAAGCAGCGAGCATCGCTTCAATCTACAAATCCTACATTATTCCGCTGGCGGCGATCGGACCTGTGGCCGGGTTCATTCATGCTATCCTGTTTGGCAACAGCTTTTTCGGTATTACACACCGGCCGTCTTTCCTGTCCGCTCTGTCGACCGCAGTGGTCAGCTATATATTCACCCTGATCGGTGTTTTCCTGATGGCATTGGTGATCGACTTTCTGGCGCCCCGTTTCGGTGGCACCGCGAACCGGACCAATGCGTTCAAGCTGGCCGCCTATAGCGCAACCGCTGCGTGGGTGGCGGGAGCATTCCAGCTTGTGCCAGGCCTTGGAATGCTCACCATTCTAGGATTATATGGATTATATCTGCTTTATGTAGGCATTCCGGTCATGATGAAGGCGCCGGACGACAAAGCGGTAATCTACACCGTAGCAATCGTGGTTGTCGGCGCGATCGCAGGGATGATTTTCAGTTTGATTCTGGCCCCGCTGATGCTCATGACCAGCAGCGTACCAGACGCCAGCGATGGCAGCCTGTCCGGTAGCTTCAACGTGCCCGGCGTGGGTTCGCTAGATTTGGGCGAGTTGGAAAAAGCCGGCGAGAAAATGGCGGCCGCAAACGAACGGGCGCAAAACGGCCAGGCCACTACATTGCCGTCAAAACAACTCGCTGCAATGCTTCCGGCCAGTCTGCCCGGCGGGTTGGTCCAGACCAGAACACAGTCTAGCGGCACGTCGGTTGGCGGTGTCGGAGCGTCCAGCGCGTCGGCCAGCTATGGCAATGACGAGAAGAGCATAGATCTCGTCATCACCGATCTGGGGATTGCAGGGAGCCTCGCTACATTGGGCGGTGCAATGAATATGGAATCCGAAAGCCAGAACGGTACGGTGATCGAAAAAATGGGTAAGATCGACGGTCGTCTCACCACAATCCGTTATGACAGCGCCAGCAAGGATGGCCGCTACGGGATGATCGTGGGTGACCGTTTCAACGTCCAGGCCGATGGATATGCCAATTCGATCGGAGATCTGCGAGCGGTGCTCGATCAGATCGATCTGGGGGCGTTGGAAGCGATCGCAAGATCCGGCGAGTGAAAATAGTCTCGCGAAAGGGCCTGCGCTTTTATCTTGGTTGGTCGCTGGTCTCTTCGCTACTTCTAGTCACGAGTTGTTCGACAATGGATGGCATTGCAAAGGCTGCCTGCCCCGAGTCACAAGCGATGCAGATAGAAAATTACCCATCTTCGATCCTGTTTCCGGACGATGCTATTATCGAACAGCAGACCGCAGGCCATCCGCCGGAATATGCCAGCGATAATTACGCCGTTGTAGCGCAGACGCCGGGAACGGTTGACACTGTATCGGCTTTTTATCGCTGCATGCTGCCCCGCCAGAATCTGTCGATCATCAGCGAAGAGCAAGGCAATGTCCTGCTCATTCGCTTCGCGGGAGAGGCGGTTGATGATGGCTCGATCACGCTCAGCGACGACGTTGAAGGCGGCGGAACCCGCATTGAAATTTTCGTGATCGAGAAAGAATAACAGGATCCTTTGATCCGGTAAAATCGAGGAAATATAGAAAAACCCTTGCTATACCAGCCACATGCACGAGAAGAGAATTTCCTTCCGGCGACCAGCGCCCGGAATATTGCATGGGAATATGGGATGGGGAGCAATAGCGTTGAACGTGGAGCGGAAAGCCGCAGCCTGAACCTGTCCGAAGAACTGATCGCCGAAACCTATGATGCCCTGCGCCGGATAGCATCCCGGCAACTGAGCAGGCAGGCGAACGGTCCATCGCTTAACACTACGATGATCGTTCACGAGGCCTGGCTAAAATTATCAGCATCCGAAGGCTCTTCCTACACCGACCGCAACCATTATCTGGCAACGGCATCCCGGGCCATGCGGCAGATATTGGTCGATCACGCCCGCCGCAAGACCGCTGGCAAGCGCGGCGGGGGTGCAGCTCATGTCCAGCTGGACGAAAATCTTGTGGCAGACACTGCCCCTTCGGAGGCGATAGTGACAATTGATGAAGCGCTTGCGGCGCTATCTGACCGGGTTCCGGAATTGGAGGCAGTGGTCGAATGCCGGTTCTTCGCCGGTCTGTCCGTCGAGGAAACCGCACAGGCTCTGGATCGCTCTACGCGGACTGTCGAACGGCAGTGGACGCGGGCGCGGATCTATCTCGCGGAACATTTCGTGGCGGATGATGGCGCTGTTTGACGTTATCAGACCGACAAGGAAATTCATGGTCGCTTATGAATTCTCATGGAAACAGGATCGCAAACCAGTCCTCCCAATCTAGTGGGTCGCATATGACAACGGACGCAAAATGAAACAGGATATCAGCATGTCTGATTGGGAAAGGGTCGATTACGCTCTCGACCACGTCTTGTCATTGGCGTCCGGCAAGCGTGCTTCATGGATCAAGAAACATTTCGCCGCTGAACCCGCACTCGGTTTGCGGACGAAAATATTGCTCGATAAGGCATCCAAAAATGATGCGCTGTTCACCGTGCTGGAACAACAGCGCGACATGTTTCTCGATATGGTCGTGCCCGAATTTGCCAGTGATTCCGATGATCTGCGGATAGGGGCACATTATGGACCATGGAAGGTTGTCTCCCATATCGGATCGGGAGGGCTCGCCGAGGTCTACGAGGTCGAACGGGATGATGATCGCTACCGGCAGAAAGCGGCGCTGAAAATCATGCGCGCGTCGATCCTGAGCGATGATCTGATCAAATTATTCCATCGCGAACGCAATGTGCTGGCCAGTCTGGATCATCACGGGCTGGTGAGGATCATTGATGGTGGCGAGACGGCCACCGGATCACCCTGGCTGGTCATGGAATATGTCGATGGTCTGGCGATTACCGAATATTGTGCTACAAATGATCTGCCTCTGGCGGAGCGGCTCGCGCTCGTCGCACAAGCGGCGGATGCGTTGCAGGCCGCCCATAACCGATTGGTCCTGCACGGCGATATCAAGCCCGAACATGTCGTGGTTCAGGAAGACGGGTCGATCAAGCTGCTGGACTTCGGCATCGCCCAGTTGCTCGACGAGGACGGGCTGGGTGGTCCGGCCATCGCCGTGTCTCCCGCTATCGCCTCGCCCGAACATCGTGCCGGTCAGGCCCTGACCATCAGCAGCGATGTCTATCAGCTGGGGCTGGTCCTGAAGCAGCTGATTTCCGATTTTGACCTTGATGCCGACCATATAGCGGTGGCGGAGATGGCAACGGCTTCCGATCCGGCGGCAAGATATCCGTCCGCTGCGCAATTGGCGATGGACCTGAGAAAGCTGGTCGACGGCCAGGCAGTCATGGCTGCGCCGGATAGCAAAGCGGCAGGGATTTGGCGCCTGATCAAGCGCAATCCATGGACAGCAGTCTTGGCGGCAGCCTTGTTACTGGGCTTTGCTGGCTGGGGATTGACCGCCTCGATCTATGCGAGCCAGATTCGCGAACAGAGGAATATCGCGGTCGCGGCTCTCGACCGGGTCGAACGGGGCAAGGATATGCTGCTCAATCTGTTTCGGCGGTTCGATCCGCTGGAAATGGACGCGGTCGGCCCGCAATCGGCGACGACCCTCAGGATGCTGGAAGCTTCTCTGGCGGATGCACGCGAGAATCTGGCGGATGATCCGGCTTTGATAGCGGACTTGCTGGGCTGGACCGCGCGCAGTCACCAACGGGCCGACGATCTGCCAGCCGCGCAGAAACTGGCGGCAGAAGCGGTGGCTTTGCTGGACAGAGCCAATGCACCGCAAGACAACGCCTATGCCGCTGCTCTTGCCTATCTGGGCTATCTGCAAAACCTGGGTGGTGACCGGAAGGCAGGTGAGGAGAAGCTGGACAGAGCGCTGGCCCTGCTTGGACGGAACAAGAGCGAAGATATTCATGCGCTCGACATATTGTTGTTGGCGGCCTGGAATCAGGAAGGGAACTGGTCGGAGCAGAAAGAGCTGTTCGAACGGGTGGAGACCCTGGCAGGGAAGCTCGATCAAATCCCCGCTGCTGTTGAAGCGGGTTCTGGGCTGGGCCGGTCCCTGGTCGGTCTGGGAGAGGGCGCCGCCGCAGAAGCCCAGCTGGACAAGACCCTTGTCGTCGCCCGCAAATATTATGGCGATGATCACCCGCGCCTGTCGATCATCTATTCCGATCTCGGCCGGCTGGCAGCAACGCAAGGCAAGCCGGAACCAGCGATAGAATATCATCGCAAGGCTCTGGAATTGTCGATCGCCGCCTTTGGCCCCGATTATTCGTCCAACCTGTCACATCGCAACAATCTGGCTCTGGCTCTGGTCGAGGCAGGTCAGGTCGAAGAGGCGATATCCCAGTTTCGGCAGGTCCTGGTGCAGACCCGATCCCTACATGGGAAGCGGTCTTTGGAAGCGGGAGAGGTGAAGCAGAATCTGGCAGCAGCCCTCGTCCAGTCAGGGCAATTTGCCCAAGCCGAAAAGGATTTGCGGGATGTCGACAATATTTTCGCGCGCCATCTTCCGGACGATCACCCGCGCCGCGCCTTTCCATCGCTAACCCGCGCCGAAATGCGTATCGCGCAAGGCCGTTTTGTCGAAGCGCAGGTTGACGCGCAGCGCGCATTCGATTTGCTCTCGCGGGTATTACCTGCCGGCCATTTCGCGACCGAGGTGGCCCGGTGCCGGATCGGGATATCGATAATGGGACAGGGAAAGAAGAGGGAAGCGAAGCCGTTTATTCAGTCCGCCTATAGCGGCCTGAAGGCGTCGAAAATACCGCTGCCGGATCGGTATCTGCTTCCTTGCAAGGCAGCCGCAGCGAAATTCTCTAGCTAGTTTCTTCTGAAAATTGGCGGTATTTTTCATTGCTTTGCGTTGGAGGGGTGATTGGCAATGATCTTGAGGATCATCCTGCCAATCATTCGATGTTTCAACGGCAAAGGATTGCTGAAATGCCAGTATCAAGCTTCAGATCGATATTAACCGCCATCGCATTCGTTTCAGCTTCTCTGTCTTCGTCGGCAATGGCGGCGCCGGCAAGTCAACCCGGCCCGGGGCACGATGCGCAGGATATCGGAATCTGTGCTGCTCCAACCAGCTGGGTGGGGACGGACAAGGTTCTGACCTGTACATGCCCGGCGAATTTCGACATTTCGACTTCGCTGTGGGGCACCGATATTTATACGGCGGATTCCTATATCTGTTCCACAGCACTCCACGCCTCGGTTCTGGATCGCAGCGGCGGACGCGTGACAATCGAAATGCTGCCCGGTCAGAATAGCTACACCGGTTCGAAACGGCATGGCGTATCGACCCGGAGTTACGGGAAATATCGCGCCAGCTACCGCTTTGTTGATGCGGTCGAAGTCAATTCAAGCGGAGCTTCGGCCAGTGGTCGCAATCGGGCCAATGGCAATGGACGGAAATCAAGATCTGGGAGTTCTTTTGAACGCGATGCCGCAGCCATATTGGGCAGTCTTGGTTTGGGCAATTTGGGTCAGGTGGAAAATCAACTGACCGGCGAAGATATCGGGGAATGCCGCGCGGCATCCAAATGGCGAGGCACCGGCAAAGCGCTGAGTTGCTCATGCCCTGCAAATATCTCGAACACGGGGTCAGTATGGGGAACCGACATTTACACGGATGATTCCTATATCTGCAAAGCAGCGCTCCATGCCGGACGGATCGACCGTTCCGGCGGGCAGGTGTCGATCCAGATGCTCCCCGGGCAATCCTCTTATGCAGGAACCAGGCGCAATGGCGTCACGACAATGTCCTACCGCAGCTATGCAGGCAGCTACCGGTTCAATTGATGTGAACCGGTGGGCCCCGAGCAGGGCTGGAGGCCGGCCCCGCATCTATCAGATTAACATTTGGCATGGCGCAACGGAGAGAAGATATGAAAAATAGCAGAGTAATTTGGACGATGGCAGCACCGATATTACTGGTGACGGCATGTTCCGATGATCCGAAGCAGCCAGAGGCTGTTGCCAATGGCCCGCTGGAGATCAGCAAGGTGGAGTCACCACCACCCGCCTTTTTGCCCAAGGATATGGACTGGATGCCAAAGGATATCTGGCTTCCCGCCGACTTTGAACCGACGCAAAGCCAGAAGATGAATCCGATGGCAGAAACTTATCTCCTGCGCGGCAATACACAGACCAGCGCCGCTGACCTGCTGGCGGCCTATAATGACCGCATGATTGCAGCCGGATATGAGCTGTTTCCTGTGGAAGAACCAAAACCGGGGATGATGATGTTTCGTGGAAACGGCCATGGTATGGTCATCATCGATGTCAAAGACGACGGCATTAAACGGGTGCTGGTCGTTAGCGTCGAAAATGCGACCGGCAATTAGCACCGGTTTCAATATCCCGTGATGACGCGGCTACCGATCACGGCTCCAATTATCTTTCGGTAATATTATCAGGAAATACTCATGAAATTTCACACCGCTCTGCTGCTTCCTTTGCTCCTTTCCGCCTGTGGTCAGTCAGAAGATCAGGCGGCATCATCTGCCGGGATATGGAACGCCGCTGGCGCTTCGGAGGTGGCGGTTGCTGGTCTGACTCCGGCCCATCTCGAAGGCCCGTGGTGCTATTCCCATAATATGATCAGCGACGAGCGGAGCGATGAAATGCTCGGCTTCGTTTTCGCGCAGGACGGAACATTATTATACCAGACCAATTCAGCAACCGAGATTGAAAAGCCGGGAAGCTATGTCATCGATGGCAGCAGTATCAAGATCAAACCGACCCTGGCTTTCTTCAACATGCAGCTGGAAAGCCTGTCAAAAGACGAAATGGTGTTCAAGATGGCATATGGATTGATGTACTGGACTCGCGGGGCTTGTAAAGCGCAGGCTATGTAGTTGCTCGTGCGTTGGGCAAGGGTGTGCCAGCGCCCGGACGCTTTTCGAACATAGATGTCCTCGAATTAGTGCATTGGGAACTCGGGCCGCTGCTTTCAGACCGCTGCATGCGGGTTGAAACACGCTGAATTACAGCCATCTGCCGCCGGCCCGAGAAGATATATTTTTCCGCTGGACCAGAGGGAACGTCCTGCTGTCCGCAGATCTCCGCCGCATTCAACCACAAACACACGCTTCGTCCAATTGCGGATATCTTGACAAGGTTTCAAATAATCTTAGGCCGTCATGTTCAAATGCAATTCAATCAAAGCGTTACCTTTGAACATCAACTGGAGAAATTAAATGCGTGAAGCAGTCATCGTATCCTATGCCCGTACCGGGCTCGCCAAAGCAGGTCGCGGTGGCTTCAATATCACGCCCCCGATGACGATGGCGGCTCATGCGATCAAACATGCGGTATCCAAGTCGGGCGTTGAAAGCGATTTTGTCGATGATTGCATACTCGGCAATGTCGCGCACGCGGCTCCCAATATCGGACGCAACGCGGCGCTTCTCGCTGGTCTTCCAAAAACAACGGCTGGCGCAACGGTCAATCGCTTCTGTTCGTCCGGCATGCAGTCGATCGCGATTGCGGCGAACCATATCCGGGGTGATGGCGCGGACTGCGTTGTAGCTGGCGGCGTCGAGAGCATTTCGATGCAGGGGACAAGAGCACCGGAAGGCAGCATCGACAATGAAATTCTGAAAATTGCTCCGGCGATCTTCATGCCGATGATCGAGACTGCCGATATCGTGGCAGAGCGCTATAATATCAGCCGCGAATATCAGGATGAATATTCCCTGCAATCGCAACAGCGGATCGCAGCAGCGCAGGAAGCCGGGCTATTTGACGATGAAATCGTCCCCATGCAGACCAAGATGAAAATGGTCGACCGGGAAACCAAGGAAGAAACCATTGTCGACTACACCGTCGACCGCGACGAGTGCAATCGTCCGACAACAACATTGGAAGGCCTGTCCAGTCTGAAGCCGATCATGGGCGAAGATAAATTTATCACGGCCGGCAACGCCAGCCAGCTGTCGGACGGAGCGGCCGCTCTCGTGCTGATGGAAGCCAAGGAAGCGGAGCGCCGCGGATTGAAGCCACTGGGCCGTTTTGTGTCCTGGGCGGTGGCCGGCTGCGAGCCTGATGAAATGGGCATTGGCCCTGTATTTGCGGTTCCCAAGCTGCTTGAACGGCAAGGGCTGACTGTTGACGATATCGACATCTGGGAACTGAACGAAGCGTTCGCCAGCCAGTGTCTCTACAGCCGCGACCGTCTGGGAATTGACCCGGCGAAATATAATGTCAACGGCGGCTCGATTTCGATCGGTCATCCGTTCGGCATGACCGGTGCGCGCTGTGCCGGCCATCTGTTGCAGGAAGGCCGTCGTCGTGGCGCGAAATGGGGCGTGGTGACCATGTGCATTGGCGGCGGACAGGGTGGTGCCGGCCTGTTCGAAATTTATCCCTGAACGCGCATTACTTTAAGCTTGGCGCATATTAAGGAATAGAAGCAGTTTTGGAAAAATTGACAGACGCACAAGTCGAGCGCCGGTTGTCGGACGCTTTGGCCCATCGATCCTCCGTGCCCGCGGAAAAGCTGATAGCGGGATTGCTCCGTACCTTTGATTTGACGGCGGAAGAGGATGACGAGTTCATCTTTCCGGCGCTCAATTCAACGGCGCGGGAGCGGATTTTCGGCGGTCAGGTGATTGCCCAGGCGATTGTTGCGGCGGATCGTACGGTGGATGGCGAAAAGAATATCCATTCGCTCCATTCCTATTTCCTGCGGGCGGGGGATGAAACCAAACCGCTGCATTTCCGGGTGCATCGCGACTTCGACGGACGCAGTATATCCAACCGCAGGGTTGTCGTCCGGCAGGATGAAAAGGTCATCTTCAACCTGACCGCTTCTTTCCAGAAACCCGCCGAGGGACTCGAGCATCAGATCACTATGCCCGACGTCTTGCCGCCCGAGCAATGTATGAGCGCGATGGAGCAAATTGCCCGCAATCCGCTGATATCGGACGAGCATGTCGAGCGGATGAGTATGCCGCGCCCCTTTGAAGTGCGGAGCTTTCGCCCCGAAGGGAAGAATCCGGAAGCGCGCCAATATCAGTGGTTCAAGACGGTTGCGCCGCTGCCCGATGATCCGTTGACCCACCGCGCCACTCTGGCCTTCGCATCCGATATGGGACTGCTCTCGACGTCGATGATCCCTCACGGGCTGCACTGGACCACGCCGGGCCTATTCTCGACCAGCCTCGACCACGCCATGTGGTTCCATGACGACTTCAGGGTCGATCAGTGGATCTGCTATGTCATGGACAGCGACTGGACCGGCCATACGCGCGGTCTCAATCGCGGGTCACTGTTCACAGAGGACGGGCTTCTGGTGGCGACGGCCGTGCAAGAGGGTATGATCCGCCTGACACCAAAAGCCTAATTGGTCTCAGAAAAGCGACTTGAGGTCCTTCTTCAGAATCTTGCCGTTTGCGTTGCGCGGCAGGCTTTCCGTTCTGAACAGGATTTTCACCGGCACTTTGAAGTTGGCGAGCCGTCCGCGTACCCATGCCTGCAATTCCGCCTCGGTGGCCTGTTGTCCGGGAACCAGCTGCACAATGGCGGCCGGTTCTTCGCCCAGCATCTTGTGATCGATACCGACAAGAGCGGCGTCCATCACCGCAGGGTGATCGTAGAGGACATTCTCGACCTCGGATGAGTAGATATTCTCGCCGCCGCGGATGATCATGTCTTTCGCACGGTCGACAATATAGCAGAAGCCTTCGTCATCCAGCCGCGCCAGATCACCGGTACGGACCCAGCCATCGACAAAGGTTTCGGCGGTCGCGTCGGGGCGTCTCCAATAGCCTTTGACGACCATCGGTCCGCGCGCCCAAAGTTCACCGACCTCGCCAATCGGCATTTCCTCGCTGGCATCCTCGCTCATGACTTTCAGGTCGGCAGCCGCCACCGGCGGGCCGCAACTGGTCGGGCGATTGAGATAATCTTCGGCGCTATGGCCTGTAACCGTCGCCGTTGTTTCGGTCATACCCCAGCCGTTGCCGGGCAGCGCGCCAAAGACTTCAAAGATCTTCCGGGCCAGTTCGGGAGCTGAGGGCGCCCCACCATAGCTGATTGAATCGATCGAGCTCAGATCATATTTCTCGCGGTCCGGATGTTCGATCAATTGCCACGCGATAAACGGCACACCGCCGGTCGCGTTGACCTTTTCCCGTTCGATGATTTCCATTGCCTTTATCGTGTCCCACTTATGCAGGAATATCATCTTGTGACCGCCATGTACGGTGGGCATCATGGTTGCGGAACATGCGGTACAATGGAACATCGGTATAACCGTCAAGCCAACACGCACGGTCGGTTCGGGCAGTTCATTTCCCCGACGCAAGGCTCCGACTGTTGCGGCATAGCCGGAGGAAATCGCGTTGGTTGTCAGGTTGCGATGGCTGCCGAGCGCGCCTTTGGGTTGTCCGGTCGTGCCACTGGTATAGAAAATCGTCGCCGCGTCATCCGGTGCAATATCGACCGCGGGCAGGTCCTGATCCGGAAGATTGCCATAGTCATTGGGCCGCCCGATAATCGCTTCCAGCGGCCGGGCCGCCGGTGCCAATTCGCTTTGGCTGCGAGCCACTATGACATGTTTGAGGTCGGGCAGGTCCGCCAGATGCGGCGAAATCCGGTCCCATCTTTCGGCGTCGCAGAGCAAGACGCTGGTCTGTGAATTTTCCAGTCCGAAGACCAGTTCCTGATCCGTCCACCAAGCATTGAGCGGCACGACAATGGCGCCGATAGAGGCGGCAGCAAAGAAGATCACCGGCCATTCGGGCAGATTGCGCATCGCCAGCGATACCCGGTCACCCTTGGTGACGCCGATGTTCTGCAGCTCCACTGCGAGAGCGGTGACGGCACGATACCAGTTGGCATAGGTGACGCGCTCATCTTCGAATATCAGAAATTCGCTATCACCATGACCGCGGGCATGTTCGGCGAGAGCCGCCAGACTGGGATGGGCGTTTTTCCACACGCGGGTGGCGACACCTTCAATATCGACCATCTCCATTTCAAATGGTTCACCCGGTGCGCATAACAAGGCTTCGATTTCATCACGCGACCGCAGCGGCCATCCATTGCTCGGCGTCCACTTTTCCAGTGGATCTATAGCTTGAGTTGCCAATTTATTCTCTCCTATTCGATAAACCTAAACCTACCCGTTTTCGAAAAACCTAAACCTACCCGTTGAACTTTTCGCCTTTGCTCGCCTTGTCCCGGAGCATATCGGCGACCGGCAGGTTGTGCTTCTCGAGTCCGGCAACGACCTTGTCGAGTCCGACGGTATCGGCCCAGAACATCGGGCCACCGGTGTAAAGCGGCCAGCCATAACCGTTGATCCAGACGACATCGATGTCGCTCGCGCGCTGTGCCATGCCTTCTTCCAGGATCTTGGCTCCTTCATTGACCATCGGGTAAAGAAGCCGCTCGCGAATCTCGTCCTTTGAAATCTCACGCTGTTCCTTGCCCGCCTTGGCCGCAAATTCGGCGATGATCTGTTTGACTTCGTCAGCAGGCGTCCGTTGACGCGCCTGATCATAATCATAAAATCCCTTGCCGACCTTCTGGCCCCAGCGTCCGACCGCACAAAGCGCATCGCGCATTGTTTCGATGCGGGCCGGGTCACGATGCCACCCGATATCGACACCGGCCAGATCGGACATCTGGAACGGTCCCATCGGGAATCCGAATTCGAGCAGGACGTCGTCGACTTCCCAGTAATTGGCGCCTTCCATAAGCATCGCATTGGCCTGTTCCTGACGCGGGCTGAGCATCCGGTTGCCGATAAAGCCAGGGCAGACACCCGAAACTGCCGCAACTTTGCCGATTTTCTTCGACAGTTTCATCGCCGTCATCAGGACATCATCTGCAGTCTTCTCGCCGCGAACGATTTCCAGCAATTTCATCACATTGGCCGGAGAGAAAAAGTGCAGACCCAGAACATATTCGGGTCGCTTGGTCATCGCCGCAATCTCGTTGATATTGAGGTAGCTGGTGTTGCTGGCGAGGATCGCGCCCTGTTTGACGATAGCGTCAAGCTTGGTGAACACTTCCTTTTTGACATCCATATTCTCAAACACCGCTTCGATCACTAGGTCACAATCGGCGAGGTCGTCGTAAGACAGACTAGGCGTCAATATGCTCATCGCATCTTCGACCTGCTGCTCTGTCATGCGTCCGCGCTTGGCGGTATTTTCATAATTTTTGCGGATCACGCCAACACCGCGATCCAGCGCTTCTTCTTTGAGCTCGACAATTGTCACCGGAATGCCAGCAGACAAAAAGTTCATGCCGATGCCGCCGCCCATGGTGCCGGCACCCAAAATACCGACTTTCTTGATCGGGATCAGGTCGATTTTCGGATCAATGCCATCAATCTTGTTGGCAGCCCGTTCGGCAAAGAAATAATGCTGCATGGCAGCCGCCTGGGTGCCTGACATCAATTTGGCGAACAGCTCGCGCTCTTTCGCCACGCCATCGGCATAGGAAAGTTCGCCCGCCGCTTTGACCGCCTGGATGCCTGCTTCGGGCGCATCGAAGCCACGAATCTTGCGCCCGTTTTGCTGACGGAACTCGTCGAATATGGCCGGGTTCTTGATGCCGTCTTGGTTGGCGGTACCTTCGGACGAACGCGGCGGTGCCTTGCCAATTTGTTCGCGGGCAAAGGCTATCGCTTCATCAGCCAGACTGTCCTCACCAACGATCTTGTCGATCAGGCCGATGCCATGGGCCTTTGTCGCCGAAATCGGGTTGCCGATCACGACCATCGGCAGGGCGGCTTCTGCGCCAACCACCCGCGGCAAACGCTGGGTTCCGGCGGCGCCGGGGATCAATCCCAATTTGACTTCCGGCAAGCCTATTTTTGCTGACGGAACCGCAACCCGGTAATGACAAGCCAAAGCGACTTCGCAACCTCCGCCTAGTGCGGTGCCGTGGATCGCCGCAACAACCGGCTTGCTGCTGGCCTCCAGCTGGTCAAGCGCTTCGCCCAGATTCGGACCCTTCATCGGCTTGCCGAATTCGGTGATATCGGCACCTGCAAAAAAAGTCCGTCCGTCACAGCGGATAACCACGGCCTCGACGCTATCGTCTGAAAGCGCCTCGCTGATGCCGTCCACCAATCCCTGGCGTACCGCAGCACCGAGCGCATTTACCGGAGGATTATTGGAAATAATGACCAGAATATTGCCATGTTTTTCAGTGGTAACGACAGACATTTTTTTCTCCTAAAGGACCATGCTTTCGTGGCGAAGCATTGTGACTCAGCATGATGATAAACCGCGATTATCGGGTAAACGGACGGGATATCACAAAGGCTAAGGATTTGAAAACAGGCTTTTGCCGCAACCCGGCCCGAGAGGGTATTTTTATGCGTTTTACCTTTAGATGGCTATCTCGATAAATTGCAGACTACGTTACGGCATCATCGGTTTGCGCATCGACAGCCATGTTCCCCGTCAGCTTGATTGTCTGTTGACACCGACATTCCCAGACGATTTTCTCTGCCCATCGTTGCCCAGCGGTTTCAGGAGCGTCTTATCCACAATCATGCCAGCCTTGAATCTGACATTTTCGATCTCAGCTTCCACCTCCGAAGCGACGAGTGAAAATCGCCTTAATGCTGATCTCAAACTGTCAGTCTTCAAAGATCACCAAATCTCATTCCTGCCAATCAGCTTGCGAACATCAGTTGGAACCCGTCGTCGATAATAGAACTGACTGCCCCTCAACGCCATTCCTGAAGGCATTTTGTGTAGCAGGTTTGTGTAGCAGTTCTGTGTAGCAAACGCTGTTTTGGGACCGTTTCTCCAACGATTGGATAGATATTTCAAGGGATTGGGAAAAAGTGGTGCCGCTTAGAGGATTCGAACCTCTGACCCCCGCATTACGAAATCTTCTCAATCAAGTGCAGCTTATAAGGATTACGATACATTACTCCAATAAGCTGGCTGGCGTGTTCGCTTTTACCCACGAAATTCCCATAGTGCGTAATCGGCCGGTGTGGGTGCTTTCGGTTGAAAACGCTTTTGGCTCATTAGATTCCCGAATTTGGCCCACGGTGGGCCGACACTGCGATGACAATGGGTGGCGAGTAGTCATTTGAAGAGTCATTTTCAGATGACTGCTCTTGGGCCGGTCCAGTGCTGTGTAGCGGGTCCAACTTGCGGACGTAGAATGATCGCATTGGAGGCTTTGCGCAATCTGTTTGGACTGAGCTTCAGGAAGGATGCAAGATAGCAGCAATCTCTCCGTCGATCCAATCAGCTGCAGCATTATAGCCTGTCCGCAAATATATCGCCTTGGATTTTTCGAGAAGATCGATGGCTTGATCAAAATGTTCTTTATCCGTTGCTTCGGCGGCGATTATTAGCCCTTCAACGCGCGCCATCAATGCCTCATCAGCACGCAATCCGCTCTGCTCAATAATAACTTTCGCCATCTTAAGATACTTCTTCGCCTTGGTTAAATCTCTACGCTCATAGTAAAGATATGCCAATAAAAGCTCACTTTGCGCGCTGTCTCTCCCAAATCCATATTTTGTCCTTATCTCTGCATCAAATTCCAATAGACTGGCTATAACTTCAAAATTGACGGCTTTAGGTTTTAGCCGATGAATTTCAGATGCAATGTTTGCGAGATTGAACGCAATATTTTGGATCAAAATAATGTCACCGGAAAAAATGCCAAACTTAGCCGCATCCGATATTTGCCCTAAAGCCTCATCCACTTTACCAAGGCGACGAAGCAAAATCCCAAGAGCATTTTTCAAGATAGCGATTGATAAAAAGTCACCCGAACCCGCCAAAGTGGCTAGATATTGGCGGAAAATATTTTCTAACTTATTCCATTCGTTTGAATTGGCATGAAGGGCATAAGCTGCAACTCGGCGAAATTCTATAGCACGGACGAATGGATCAATCGGTAATTTACTGGAAGGAAATATGGGTATTGTGGATTCTGCGATACGTTGTTCAAGCCTAGTGAGCAAAACGTTGCTTATCGCGAGTTGCTCATCATCATGCACATGCAACAAGTCGTCACGAAGCTTTGTATAGCCGTTTCGTGCGTCTCCGCTGGTTAACGCCACCAACGCCTTAAAGTTAACGGCATACCAAAACAGCAGTTCATTTTGTTCTTCAGTTGTCCGTTTGCCGGATTTAAGCTGTTTCGCATTCAATAGTTCTTTTGCTCTCTGGATATCTGTTTCTAAAATAGATGCGCGGAATTCATCGCTCAGACCCCAACCATCTGTCTTTCGGCTCGTGCTTAGCAATGAAATCCCTTTTTGGTTCAGTGATTCTAGGAATCGTGCAATCTGCTTTCCAGCGGATAACGGCTTGTTCGCCGACCAACTTTCGAGTGCTACTAAATCGTGACGTGTTACCAACGTATCGGGCGACCTACAAATCAGCAAACATAAAAAGTCTACGAATTTTGATTTCACCCTTACATTTACTCCGCCCTGAGACAGAACAAACTCTTCACCAAAAAGACCAATGATTGGCTTATTCTCATTCAATAAGTTCATTGGTTTGGCATTCTCCTAAATCTGATGTTACTGTGAATTATAGTGAATATCAATAACTAGGTTAACTCTACTTGCTTAGGCTGGGGGCTCACAAAAATTGTTCGGTTAGCTAACCCCCCGCAAATATCTGCCGAGCAAAAATGGGGGTATCTATGCGTATACTTATAGCTTTTATTACGATGTTGTCGCTAACCGCTTGCTCATCGGTTGGCATGATTGCCAGTCCCCAGCGAGAGTTCAATACCACCGAAACCTTGCAGTTAGCATCCAGGCCAGCCAATTTCGTCGATACGGTAGTTGAGGTTGGAAAGTCCCTGAACTACGAATACGCAGGCGGAGATCGCTCCAAGAACATCATTAACTTTACGGATAACACTGGACTTGGAATGGGCGTGTTAATTGGAAAAGTTTCCCAAAACAGGTTGACGGTTTCCCTTGCCCCCGACGGACGGTCAGTGAAATTCGATCTAAATTCGTTTGGCAATTTCTCAACTGCCAATGAAGAAAAAATTTCGGAACGCATAGGTGAGTTTAAAAACGCACTGCAAACCAATCTCCGGTAGCGGGCCGCAATTGTTGATGCGGTCATATGAATAATTCGTGATTTTTAGGGGGTATAGCGTGCATCGAAGATATCTAGTGCCTTTATTTTTGATATGCGGCGTCTCGACACCTGCTTATGCGCAGGATGCCGGGTCACTTTTAAAAGATCGAGAACAAGGTCTATCCCCGAATTTACCGAAATCGCTGCCCGAAGATCAGAGCGAAGTCCTACAAGCTCAACCATCGTCAGTGCAACAATCGGAAGAAATGGTCACAATCCGGACGGTGCGATTTACGGGCAAGAAAGAGCTCCTGAGCGACGGACAGCGTGCTCAACTTGCAGCACTTGTCGAAGATAAAAAGGTCGGTTTTTCTCAACTTCGGTCGCTCGCGGAGGCGACTAGTACTGCATTACGGCAGAATGGATATATTCTTGCTCGGGCTGTCCTCCCGCCACAAGAAGCCACCGATGGAGTGCTTACCATCGACATCGTCGAGGGGCAGTTAGGTGACATCAGCTTTAATTATGGGGAACAAGTGCGCATCCGCCATGGCTTGATAGAGAGCATCATCGATCAGCATTTGGATCGTCAGCGACTTAACAAAGCCGATCTTGAATCAGCGCTTTTGCGTGTCGGTGATTTGCCGGGCGTCACTGCTCGATCGCGATTAGCGCCCGGCACGACTAACGGAACGAGTAATCTTGTCATCGACGTTACAGAACAGCCAGTTTTTGCGGGATCATTTTTTGGTGATAATTTCGGCAGTCCCAGCACAGGACGGGCGCAAGGTCACGCGCAACTAGCCTTTTCCGATATCGCCGGAATCGGTGATTACTCAAGGCTCGGTCTTTCAATTTCCGAAGGTCAACGCTTTCTGTCAGCATCATTATCTGCGCCAATTTCTTCGAGCGGCCTCAGCGCCACCATTGACTATGCTTATCTGACATACAAAAATCAGGATGTGTTGGGCAAAGCCGCTGGTTTGGACGGAAATGCCCATTATGGTGGTGTGAGTTTGGACTATCAAGCCATCAGAACTCGCAACGCGAATCTTCGATTTTCTGCTGCCTTAGATGGTAAAACGCTTGTGGACGATTCAACCGGAGGGAGACTCTCTGACAAACGAGTTTTGTCGGGCACATTGGGCATGTCGGGTGATGTCAGTGATTCCTTTCTGGGGGGCAGTGTTACTCAGCTTTCGTTGTCATGGACTATGGGTGATCTCGACCTTTCCCGGGTACCTTTTTCAGAGCTCGTCGATTTCTTAACCCTGCAAACGCAGGGCCGATTTAACCGGATCAATGTGGACATGGTCCGCCTACAAAAGCTTTACGGTAATTTTTCGCTTCTCACCCGAATGTCTGGTCAGTGGGCCAGCAAAAATCTGGATTCCTCAGAGTCCATCTCGCTGGGTGGACCATACGGCGTGCGTGGCTGGCCCGTCGGAGAAGGACGAGGCGATATGGGGCTGCAAGGAACTATGGAATTGCGTTACGATTTGCCATCCCCCCCCAAATTAGGCGCATTTCAACTCTCTGCCTTTGTCGATGCAGGCCGGCTACGGATTAATGAAAATACCAATGGTATTCCGTTCGTAAATGCCTGTTCATGCAATAGCTACTCTCTCAGTAGTGCGGGTGTTGGCATGTCCTGGCAGCACAAGAACTTTGGTCTTTCGGCCAGTTGGGCGCACGGCCTTGGCTCCAATCCCGGACGCAATGCGTTCAATGGCTCAAACGTCGATGGCGATAGCGACCGCCAGCAATTTTGGCTCTCTGGCTCGATCAAATTTTAAAGGTGGGTATAATGAACACATCCTCTCTCATCGCAAAAGTCGGTATCCGCTCCTTGAGAGTAGCCCTCTTTTCAACCGCGATACTGGCCGCTCCTGGATTTGCAAAGGAGACGCTCCCCACCGGCGGCGGCGTTGTGTACGGTAGCGCCACGATCAAGACCAATGGCCGGTCGATGGAAATCAACCAATCCAGCGATAAAATGATCGCCATCTGGGAAAGTTTTTCGATTGGAAAAGACAATTCCGTTATTTTCAATCAACCGAATGCGCAATCTATCGCTCTCAATCGGGTAATAGGGCAAGATCCCTCTCGAATATTGGGACGCCTTACCGCTAACGGCCAAGTCTTTTTGCTCAATCCTAACGGCATCATGATTGGCAAAAACGGCGTTGTTCAAACTGGCGGCTTTGTCGCTTCGACACTCGGCATCGCTGATGATGATTTTCTGAGCGGCCATTACAAATTTTCCGGCACTGGCGGCGCAATTCTCAATTACGGCGCTTTGAAAGGCGGTGTCGTTGCTCTGATCGCACCGTATGTTGTGAACAAGGGCTCTATCATAGGCAGTACGGCTCTTGCGGCCGGGACCGGTGTCACGCTCGACTTTGATGGCGACGGTTTGGTTTCTGTTGAAGTCAGCGCAGCTACCCTAGGCACATTGGTCGAAAACAGCGGATTGATAAGGGCCGATGGGGGTTTGGTAATCCTGACCGCCAAAGGTGCTAATGACGCCATGAAAGGCGTTGTGAACAATACCGGTATCATTGAAGCCAACTCGCTCGAAAATCGCGATGGACGGATCTTTCTACTCGGAGATATGAGCCATGGCCAAGTCAATGCTGCGGGTACTTTGGCGGCATCTTTTGTGGAAACTTCCGCTGCTCGAGTCGATATCGACGATAGGCTTCAGGTTAAAACCAATGGCGGCACATGGTTGATTGATCCCAACGACTTTACGATTGCAGCCAGCGGCGGCAATATTTCTGGTACTGCGCTTTCGAACAATCTGGTCAACGGTAATGTTGTTATTTCAACTGCTACGCAGGGTACACCGAATGGCAATGGGGACATTTTTGTTAACGACATTGTTACTTGGTCTGCAAATACACTTACGCTGAATGCAGATCGCAACATTGAGATTAACACCGAGATGTTTGGTAGCGGTACCGCAGGATTGGCGCTGGAATATGCGCAATCTGATCCTGATGGCGACTATTTTGTGAACGCTCCGGTCAACCTTGCCTCCACCGGAAGCTTTTCGACGAAGCGCGGTGCTGAGGGTCGGATTGACTATACAATCATTACTGAACTCGGGAATGCCGAAAGTTCCGGTGATGGCACCTTACAGGGAATGCGCGGTGATTTGACTGGCAACTACATCTTAGGTGCAAACGTTGATGCGTCGGACACGCAAAGTTGGAATGGTGGATTGGGATTTACGCCAATCTCCAGTGAAGTTGTAGCTATCCAAAGCGGGACTAAGTTTGAATATCGCGGTTCGTTCGCTGGAAGATTTGACGGTCTAGGACATCAAATAAATCAGCTAACCATCAATCGACCCGATCATAGATACGTTGGATTATTCGCAGCCATCGGATCCGGGAATGGCATTGCTGGTGATTTCGAGAGCGAGGTCAGGAATTTAAGCCTCACTGAAGTTAATATAATTGGCTGGCGTGACATTGGCTCCATAACAGGAAACCTTGCCAATTCTTACTTACACAATCTCACTGTTCAAGGTGCGATTGAAGGAATTTTGCCGTTATCAAGCTCAAGTATCGCGGGCGATGTGGTAGGCGGAGCCGTCGGAGGCGCCGATTCTAACTCTCTACTTAGTTCAATTAAGACAGATGTCATAGTGTCCGGTAGCAACGCTGTTGGAGGAATTGTGGGGGTACTTGGGGGCACAATACTCAAGTCCCACGCAATGGGTATCGTAACCGGCAATGAGAATACAATTGGCGGGTTGATCGGTTATGTGTTGGGCGGCAGTGTCTTAAGCAGTTCTTCTGAGGCTGAGGTGACTGGACAGAATCAAGTCGGAGGACTGGTCGGTAACTTAGAACAGGGACGTATTATTGATTCATGGTCTGTAGGTGAGGTTAGCGGTGGTTTGAACATTGGAGGGCTGGTCGGGACGACCAATAGCTCAGAGGTCAAGTCTTCGTTTTCATCGGCTTCTATCTTTGGCGTCAGTGAAGTTGGCGGCTTGGTAGGTCGAATGATTGACGGCCAAATTTCCAACAGTTTCGCCGAGGGGGCTGTAATCGGCACTGGCCTCTACGCTGGCGGGCTGGTTGGATATCTTGATGGCGACGTAAGTGACAGCTTCGCAACAGGCGACGTGTCTGGAAACTTTGGCGTCGGCGGACTTATAGGCCACAGCAGCTTGGATAATGAGATTACTAATACCTATGCTGCTGGTCGGGTCTCTGGATCTACCACGGTAGGCGGCCTCATCGGAGAAGTCTTTGATAGCATCATAACCAATAGCTTCTTTGATGCTGAATCAACGGGACAGTCAGTGGCTTTCGGTTTCTTTGGGTCGGGCACGCGTGGCGACGCCACTGGTCTAACCACAGCCCAAATGAAAGACCCGACCAACTTCATCGCAGCAGGTTGGGATTTCGACAATGTTTGGGCAATCGATCCCGACATCAACAATGGTTACCCCCATTTACGCGCGACGGTGAAAACCGAAGTTACGCCACCACCTCCACCTCCACCTCCACCTCCACCTCCTCCACCAAGCACCTTGACGCTTGATGATTTTGGTGATTTCTCGACAATGGTATTGCCGTTCCAGCCGACAATCAATCTGACCGGTGGCGGTTTCTCCGATGTGACCGAAATCGTCTTCACCTTCACCGGTCCGAATGGTCAGGCCGGCACAGTCACATGGAACGCCGCGAACGGCTTCGGCAATGGCCGCTTTGTGGTCGGAGCCGATGGGAATTCCGCCACGATTGCGCCTGTGCTGGTCGCCAATGGCGATCCGTCCGGTGCATATCAATGGACGGTGACGTTGAAAGCCGGTGACCAAACCGTTTCAGACAGCTTCACTGTGACCTACACTGCCATGGCGACGCCACCACCCTCGCCAACTCCTGCGCCGACACCCACTCCAACACCAACACCAACACCAACTCCAACACCAACTCCAACACCTACACCGGAACCAACACCGATTTCCGAAGAACCGATATTGAACGTCAATCCAGACAATCCCCCCGGACAAATAATATGGGGTTTGCCTGTTGAAGGCGGTGGTCCTGTGCTTTTTGATCCGATATTCCCAGTGTCAACTCCTCCGGTCATCGGTATATTTAAAATTAATACCGAGAATTATGTCGTGTCGCCGCGTCAGCAGGCGCAGCTTGAAAGGTACAAGCAAATCGATGGAGATAGAATTGTAGGGATTCTTAAGCGTGAGGATGTTTGGCAACAAATACCGCTGATGAGTGGTCTTTCGTTGAGTCGCGATATCGTGATGAGAAATCTGATCGATACAATGATCAAGCTGGCTGATGCAGCGGGAATATCGATGGATGAGCTGCGAACAGTCCATTGGGCCAGAAACAGCAAGCAAGATAGCGAAATTGATCGTTCCACCATATTAGCAAATGCAGACAAAGGCTGGAAATTAGCCCCCGACTCGAAAAAGGCCTTTCATGTTATTGGCCTGAACCCGGACAGAGTGGAAAAATGGGTTCATGACGATGGGCGCGAGTATGTTTTCCTCAGGCAAGATGATGGTTCGTACAAGCAAGTAATTGATGGAAGGAATGATGGGACTTTCAACTTCAAAACCGATGACAGCAGTACGAAAGGACATATTTTGCTAGATGTTTATCCTTGGCTTCTTTGGGGTACTAGCATGGATGATGAAACCACTTTTGAGCAAAGACTGGAGCTCCTTCGTCCAATTTAAAAAGATTGTTCTCGGCAGGCCTTTCATCATGACGGGTCTTACTTGAATCTGCGCACAGTCGGCGTCTGAGAAAACACCACCAGATCGAGCAGGATTTTCAAATCTTTGGCCCTGTGATCGATCCCCAACGCCGGGAAAAGCGTGACAGCTCGGAGAGACGGCATTATTTCAAATTTAGGGAAAAAATGGGAATGGAAAAATATCCCCGACCTCACACAGCTTCCGCCATGCAAAAATCGGGGTTGATAAGTTAGTCTTTGACCAGGCTGTAGAGCCCGTCGTTGTCACGGATCCAAAGCTTGTCGACCGTCCCTTGTCGATTGTGTTTCAGCAATAGTGCAATGTGGCCCTTGTCATAACCCAGGTCGCTTAGACGGGAGATTATCTCAGAGCCGCGCCGAATACCCAAGTCGATACAGGCGGCAATCAAGACGATGACCTTTTCATGTTTGTCAGCTTTAGTCCCATTCAGTGTGTCATTCAAAACGTTCAAGCTATTCATAGTGTTTTTCCTTTCATTCCTGCGGCGCCTGCCTCGACGGCCGCAAGCAGTGTGTCATTGGCGAGATGGGCGTAGCGCATCGTGGATTGGTGATCGGCATGACCGAGCACCCTGCCGACTGCGAACAAATCGATGCCAGCATTGATCATGAAGCTCGCGGCGGAATGCCGTAAGTCATGGATCCTGACATCGCCAAGCCCAGCCGCCGTTCTTGCGGTGTCCCAAGCCCTTTTCATTTCTGTGAAGGGTAGTCGTGTTTTTGGATTGGGCACCAGATATGGACAATCATCGAACCGAGGCAGTTCTTCGATTATGTCCAGTGCCGCCTGTGAGAGCGGCACGTGACGATGCTTGCCGGTTTTCGACATTGGTATTAGCCAATGCTTTCTATCCACATCAACGTGCCGCCATTCCGCATTGAGCAGCTCAGACACCCTTGCTCCGGTCAGTAGCAATAAGCTGATGATGGAACGTAGCTGGGTGTTCTTCGATGCCCCGCAAGCGAGCAGCAACCCTTTTACCTCTTCCGGCGACAGGAAGCGGTTGCGAGAGTTGTTGAATTTTGCCCGCTTGATACCGCGCACTGGATTGACGGTGACCCCGGCAAGTTGCCATTGCAGAGCAAGCTCGAAGGACCGGCTAAAGATCGCCTTGATCTTTTCAACCGTCGCGGGAGCAAGCCCCTCGCGGTCCTTTTCCGACAACCATTTGGCGATGTCCCGTTGCCCTATGTCGGACAGCCGCATTTTGCCCCAGCGAGGAACGATGTGCCGCCGAACATACATGCGGGTCGTGTCATAGGCCCTCTGATAGGTCTTGGCTTGAGCAAGATGCTGTATGGCCAACTCGCCGTAGGTTATGACCGCCTTGGCTTCAGCCTTCGCTTGAGAGGGATCGCCGACTCCGAGGACAATGGCGGCTTTCAACTCCCTGGCCTTCTTGCGGGCCTGGTCGAAGCTGATATCACCGTAGCGGCCTATCCTATACTGCTTCTGCTTTCCGCTCTGATCGGTGTAGCGGAGATAGAATGTCCGATTTCCAGACGGCCGAACCTCGACGGTGAAGCCTTTGATCTCTGTGTCGAAAAACTCTTCCTTCGACTTGCGCGGATCGCAGTAAATCAGGTTTACGAACTGGCTAGTTAGCTTTTCTCTAGGCATAATTTTTCCTTTCTTGATTGTGATAAATCCGAACCGCAGAGGGCGGTCGGACACGCGTAGGGGTTGAGGTGCAGGGCTGGCCGCCTGCGGCTCCTCTGGTTGAATTTTAGGCAAATGCGGGTGAGTTGCGGGTTGTCTGCGCCGCTTCGAGGCATCCGATGGGTGAACATCTTGCGATGAAGCGGCGCAAACTCGGCCGGATAGCTATCCGTGCGGTCCCGGCTCGAGGTCATCGGGCGAAAGCGGCGAAACCGGTGTTTCCGCAGACTCCGCTTTCACCACTTTTTCCGCCATCCAGGCGCGGCGACCGTCGGCCCGCCCCTCGATAAAACGCAGCCCGCCGACAATTCGCTTGGCATGTTTGGAAATGTACCAACCAAGCTTGCCGTTGTTGATCTTTTCACCGTTCATGATCGGTAGATCCTCCAACGTTTCCCGTAATTCCGGATTTTGGTAGTCCGCCGCTTCCGCAACCTGGCGAACGGTCTTCGGCGTACTACCGAACACCTTGTGCCAAGCCTCGAGAAGGAACCCGAGCTTCTCCCCGTCACTATCATCTTCCACTTGATCAAAGAGGGGTTGTGCCGGATCCGGCTCGCCGAGCCAAATCAAAGGATGGCGGCAACAGTCAGCCCATTCGCCGTTATAGCTGGCGATCGGCGGAACATTCGACTTTGGGCTTCCGGCCGCCTTCCAGGCTTCGATGATAGTGAGCACCGCACTGACCATTTCCATGCGTTTCTCCCGCACCAATGCAGCCGGGTTACCGGTAAAGCTGCTGCTGATCCGTTCCGCCGGTCGGGAAGCCAGCCGGATGGTGATCACTCTTCTTTTCGTGTCCCGTTCCGGTTCTACGTTGATCCCCGATCCGATGAAAAGCACTCGGGTGGAGACAGTGGCGGTTTTACTCATCCCAAGAATACGGTCGGTAATGGTCTCGCTCGTCAGCGCGCGATTCAAGATTGCATGCGGCTTGAAGTTGCAAACCATATCATCATATTCAATGCAGGACGGTGACGATATCAGCAGAGAAAGCACCGATTTAGTCGCTTCAGCGGCATCCATTGGAAAGCTCGCTTTCGCCGGTTCACCGCCAGCAAAAGCCGTGATCACGCTATTGAGATAACTTTTCCCAACTCCGCTTTCAGGCGCCGTCGTTAGATAGGCAGGAGCAACCGGTAGATATGGCCTGACCGTGGCGGTCATGACTGCAGAAAGTGCAGCAGCGTAGTCCGTGGGGGTTTCAAACTCAAATTCACAGAACAGATCTTTAAGCTTCGCGAGAGCAGCTTCGGCATCTTCACGGGAAGTGCCGGGAATAACAACCTGATCTCCTTCGAAAGCCCCGTAGATGCCGGACTTTTCATCATATCCCGGTGTCGTGACCAAAGACCCATCATTCGGCCGGTAAAAAGGTTGCCGGGCTATGGCCACAATGTTTCGCAAAAAGCTATATTTGGAAGCGCCTGAGAGGGTGCGAACGACGCGCTCGGTTGGATCGCAAGGACGCCACTCTTTGCCTTTGCGGTCATAACTTGCAAATGAACATGCGCTCGCCAGTGCCATTGTCAGCTCGGCTGCGGAGGCCGGTTCCATCCGGTAATCACCGCCTTCACCCGATTGGCGCAGTATAGTGATCACGCCTCCAGACTGGAATATCTTGCCAGTACCCGCCAGCACGTAGTCGCATGCGTTCACAATCTGATCGATCGCTCCCACCTCGTTGCGAATTTGCGGCCGGTTGCGAGCAGATGCGGCATCAATTTTGAGAAAGGACAGAAGATCGCTGATACTCAAACTTTCGCCATGCGAATGATGACATTTGAAGCCGCCCAAGGGAAAAGCCTTGCTCGGTTCAAAATAGGCCGAACCGCTGTCGATTTGATCCGTATGACCCTCTATCCAAGGACACTTAACGTCGTGGATCCCCGGACTTACTTCGCACTTATAGTGGCCGCGCTCTATCAATGCGGTCACCACAGGATTTTCATCCAGGGCCGGTAGGAAAACACCGTGGGATAGCCCAGCGGGTTGCCGCCTTGGTACCGCTGGAGCCGAGACCACATGCCCCGGCGTTGCAGGAACGTTCAGCAATCCGAGCCCTTCGTAGAGTGCGTCCAAGCTAAATCGCTTTTCTGGTGACCATTGATCCAACTGGCATTGGAAAGGACCTTCACCATCGCTCTGATATTTAGCCTTCCCGTTCACGGCAAAAGGTAACCTTGCCCATCTGGCCAGCCCAAAGGCTCCTGGATCACTATGGCCAGCCGCAGACACAGCTTTCTGCAGAGCGGCAACCACGTTTTCATCGTCGATCGGCTGGTCGAAAACGTAGCCGTATTGAAAGTTTCCCGGACTGGTTTCTATAGAATAGGTCGGCGGGAAGCCCTTCAAGGCATCGATTGCTACCTTCGTGCCCACGTCATCCAGAACGAGCACGCGATATTTCTCAAAAAACTCGTTTTTCGCTTGTAGTCTGCCATCTTCAGCCTCGCGAAATGTCGAGCAGTTGAAGTAGTTGTTGGCCGTCGGCGGGCAGGCCTGATTGACGTTATCGGCCGGTTTTGCTGTCCAGCCACCGTCCGTTGGATCTCCCGTTTTCGAGCAAACTGCCAGCAGTTCACCATCGTCGAGAGAAGGGCAAAGCGCGGAAATGAACTGCGCGTTTGTCACCGGCCGCGCAGTGTCGCTGGACGGGTCGGACAAAGGTGGTGAAAGCGGTGGTGTGGCGGATTTTTCACCACTTTCGCCGCTTTTCTTCGGGTAGTTTTTGAGGCGGATGGATGCGGCGGAAATTTTGCCGGGATTCGATTGATAGGTGTTCATATTCTACGGTCCTTAATTAAAAGGCTGCCGCCTGAGATCGTTTGTGGGAATTACGCCTCAGACAACAACTGTTGTTTGCTATCGCTGAGAAGTTGCTCGCACGGCGAAGGAGACATGTGTAAATCTGCAATGAAAACGGGTCGTTTTGCTAACCAGATCGAATTGAATGATTACACCGTGGAGGTGCCCGATTTTGCTCGTGAGCGTTATTGAGCGGATGCTAATGCTAGCTTTCCGCGTCGATATGAACGCAGTGCACGAACGACTCAAAGTTTTATCGTGGAAGTAACGAGTGCGGGTCTTGCCGCTCGGTTTTATGGTTGTGTGGCTCGTGGTCTCAGCCCTTGTAGACGTCTCATTATGGGGGGTTTTGCTTTCCCATTCAGATTTAGTGTTTTTCATTCCCTAGTTTCTTTCGTTTCGACGCACTTGGTTCTTTCGAAGCAAACTCGTCTTTAAAAAGAGACGCCGGAAGCATCTCTGTCCTAGGGTTTAGGGATCGGTTGTCTGCGGCTGCGAAAAACTTCTGCTGCTGCAAGTTCCTATTTTATGTGCCTTTATCCTTTAACGTGCAGTATCTGCATGGAATAATTGCGTTCATGAGCGTAGTTCGAGAGCGAATCATCGGCCCGAATCACCGGGCGTAGGAGTGAGGGATTATGTCGGACAAAGCTCTGGGGGATTTTCGGTTTTGTTGGATCGAAGCTTTTTTGTCGGTTATTGACAACGAGGGCGTAGAGAAGCGTGCTGCTGAGAAATTAGGTTTGGATGCCTCGACGGTGAATCGCTATCTGGGAGACCTCGAGGCCTGGCTAAGCAAGTCTCTGTTCAGCAGGAATTCTCCGAAGGAGCTAAACAATCTGGGGGTGATGTTTGAAGGCACAGCTCGCGAAATTGTTAGCGCGTTGTCCGCCGCGCAAAAAGAACTACCGGTTCCACCGCCGCGCGCCCCAACGTCTGCGATTGGTATAAAGATAACGCCTCGCCAACCAGATAAAGCGGCTGATTGAGGCAGTTAGCTGGGGTCTATAAAGCAAGATTATAAGCGCCCCAGAGTTTCCCCTTGGGCGCTTAATCGTTAGTCGAACTGGGCCACGACCTTCACCTCCGGTTGCCCTGCCGCTCGCAGCGGGTATTCAAAGAGCCGTTCGATATTCTCGATTGCCCTGCTTTTGGCTACGGCCACCATCGCTGCTTGCTGCGCTTGTTTCACAATACCTTTGCGGGCGGCGCGGTAGGAGAGTTTGCTCAGGGCTTGCACGGTGTCGTCACTATAACTCAGCGATCCGCCGTTGATGGTCGTGGCTTCCTCCGGCTGGAAAGCGACATCGGACAGAACCAGTTTCGGCAACCGCACCGTGACCAGCTTTGTCTCCTCATTGTATGTCGGTGAGAGATCGCTGAGGTCCAGCCGATAGTCGACGACGGCGGGCACGATCAGTTCCTGCGTTCCGTTCAACACCCAGTAGCGTTCCCGGTGGGCCCGCACTCTCACGGTACCCTTGTACGACCACACCACAAGGCTGTTCTTCGCCCGCAAGCTTTCGACTGTGGCGGCGAGGATCTTTGTTGCGTCAACCTGCAGGAAGCCGGTGTGCTTGACCTCTTCGTCCAGCAGTTCCTTGGGTGCTACCCAGTACCCGATACCGAATACGGTCAGGGCCAGTGCCGCGATGATTGGTTTGTCCATGTTGAATTCCTTTTGATTGGGCATAAAAAAAGCGCCTCAGGGGCGCCGCGATTTGTGGTTGTGATTGGTTGTGGTCAGCTACGGCACATCGCCAAGATGTTCGCATCCGTCTCGGGATGATCCTGGACGAACAGACTTATGCCGAAGCCGTCATCGCTGAGGATGTAGACAGCTTCGAACCAGCCGCCGTGATCCTCGATCCACTCCCATGACGGGGTGAAGGCAGGATCACCGAAGCGGGCACCGTCCACAGGATTGACCAACAGTGACCAGCCGAGTTCGTGTTCTGCATCCGCTGCGGTGTCCCCCGGCTGGATGATCAAGAAGTGCGTCAGGTCGGAAAGGTCGATGCCTTCCCAGGCAGTGGTTAGTTGGTCGAGGTGTTCGGTGAGGAGGGATCGCAGTTGGTTGTCGGCGAGCAGATTGAGGGTGCTGTGGATGGCGGTGCTTGTTCTTAATGAGATCATTGGGGTATTCCTTTCGGGCATGAAAAAGGCCCCCGGAAATTCATCCAGAGGCCTGATTTGGTGAAAGGAGCAGCAACTTAGCTTCTCCATATAAGGTACCCCGATTTGCTCATAAGAACCAACTCTGCACACCTAATTAGGACCGCAAACCGTAACATCGAAATACAGAATGTTGCGAAGGTTCACCGCGAACAGATTGGCTTTATTTAAATATATAACTTATGCTGTTCGCTGAACGAACTACGTGGCCACTAACCAAATAAAAAGGGCGTCAGAATGCTGCACGAAGAAATCGAAATAGCACAAAGACAGGTTAAAACCGATGCATATCAAATGTCTATCGGTGAAGTGGTCAACATGTACCGTGATAAGGAAATTATAATTGATCCTGAATTCCAGAGATTGTTTCGCTGGGATCTTGGGCAAAAATCGCGGTTATTTGAATCGATGATTCTTGGAATACCACTACCTTCCATTTTTGTGTTTGAACGTGAAGACTCGAAGTGGGAGCTGATTGATGGGTTACAGCGCCTCTCAACAATTCTGGAATTTATGGGACTACTGAAAACGCCGGAAGGTGAAGACCATCCACCTTCATTCTTGCAAGAAACTCGATACCTTCCTTCGCTGAATAATACTGTTTGGGAAGTCTCGGCTGAAGTTGATGGGCTTGCAGAAGCTGATCAAGTCGGACTGACTAGCGATATAAAGTTAGCAATAAGAAGATCACGGATCGCTGTTGAAATTCTTAAAAGACCGAGCGACAATAATACCAAGTACGATCTGTTTCAAAGACTTAATGCAGGCGGTACACCCGCTAATGCGCAAGAACTGAGAAACTGCGTAATTATTATGGCTAATCGTAATTATTATGATCAACTTAAAAATCTGTCGGAGACGGAGGAATTTGGGCTCGTAACCGCAATGTCATCGGATCAACTCGAAAAGCAAAAGCCGATGGAGTATGTTAGCAGGTTTATGGTGCATTTGCGGTTGCCGTATCAGAACAATCTTGATGTCGAAGAGTTTATAAACGAAGGTGTTATTGAACTCGCGGGCGGAGGAGTAACAAATGCGGATCAACGCGCATTTACGGAAACATTCCGATTACTAAATGAAGCTTACGGACAAGGTGCGCTTCGCCGCTTTACAGATGGGAACCCTGGAGGACGAGTAAGTTTAGCGGCCTTTGAAATCATAGCGGTTGGTTTAGCCAAAAATATTGATTCTGTTTTGGCAAGAGCGAGCCCACTGGCATATGTAAAAAACAAAATTCAAACGCTTTGGGCCCATCCAGAAATTGAGCAGTTTTTTACGGCGGGGATGAGGGGGACAACGAGAATCCAACGTACCGTTCCATTCGGAGCCGATTGGTTTGCGAATGACTAAACCGCATTCCGCAGAGGAATTTGCAGCTTTAGTAACAACGGATTTTACATGGAGGCTGCGAGAGGTTTCAAATTTGAAACTCGCTATCGCGAACGCCAAATTGGAAGAGAAAAATGGATTTTTGAGAGCTTTGGTTGTGATGTGCTATGCTCATTGGGAGGGTCATGCAAAATTTTGTGGCGAACGTTATTTTCAGTTCCTGACGAAGAGGAGACTTCGTTTTTCGCAATTGAAGCCACATTTTTATAACATTAGATTTTTACGCGAATTGTCCGCGGCCAACGGCACCAGCCATGAGCAAAAAATGAACCTCGCTCACAAGATATGCTCGTCGCTGGAGGACAGGTTCTCACATTTTCCAAAAGAACTTTTTGATACAAAATCAAACTTGAATTCCGAGGTTCTCGCCGATTTATGCTTGGTCTGTGGAATAGAATTTGAGATTTTTGAAGACTATATCGATTTTATGGACCGAATGTTGTTGAAACGCCGAAATGAAGTCGCGCATGGGGAAGCAGTTTTTATAGATGCAGTTGACGCTGACGATCTGGTTGACCGAACAACCAGCCTTATGCGAACTTTCAGAGATGAGATTGATAATCACGTAACCTTGCAAGGTTATCGTGCCGCACCTGAGTAGCTTTCGTTTGAACGGGTATTACAGATTGAGTAGGTCAAAAGCACCACCCACGCCATACCCACGAGCGCACCCCTGTTTGAGCACGTTCAGCAGTAAGCGTGATACTTCCAAGCTGAGAGTGATGGTGCCGCTTAGAGGATTCGAACCTCTGACCCCCGCATTACGAATGCGATGCTCTACCAACTGAGCTAAAGCGGCATCAGCGAAATGGATGAGCATTGGTCCCATGCATTTGCATTGATCGCGGGCCATTACCAGCAGAGCTGTGTCGTGACAAGTCTGCGCGGTCGATAATTCGCGCGGCCGCGCCCGTTTTGCCGATTTGTGACAAACAATCGGGCCCCGAGATCATTATCAGGAAATTTACCATATGTTTACCATAGGGGATGCATACAAATGTGGAACTAATGGAATGACAGTGGGGAAGCATGGAAAACCTACGAAATCACGGTGAACTCAACGATCAGGACGCAGCCTCGGCACCTGATTACGCCGGCTATGAAGATGACGACGCCGCTATGGAAGCACCTCCTGCTATCGGTCAGGACGAGCGACGCATGCATGTGCGTGCTTATAATTTCTGGGCCGGTCTGTTGGGAGACAGACAATTTCCCAGCGTCGAAGATCTGGAGCCTGAATCCGATGAAGACTTCGGACCAAATAGTGTTTTGCTCGATTTTACCGACGGCGTTGAAAATCCGACGATCCAGTTTCTGGGCCGGGCGCTCCGCGAGGAATGCGAGATTGATGACTCGATCACCGCTATCGACGATGTACCGGCACGTTCGTTGCTGTCGCGGATCACAGACCATTATTTGCAGATTATCGCCAATCAGGCACCGATCGGTTTCGAAGCCGAATTCGTCAATCAGCGTGGCGTGACGATCATGTATCGCGGTATATTGCTGCCCTTCTCGACCGACGATGACACCATCGATTTCATCTATGGCGTGATCAACTGGAAAGAAGTCGCCGCGGATGCCATCCGCGAAGAAATCGAAGATGAAGTGTCGGAAGCCATGCTCTCCGCGCCAGCGAAAATTGCGGCCGGACCGGTCTGGGAAGACGGACCACATTCTGCGAATCTCGATGAGCTGGAGCTCACCCAGGAATTGGAGATTGTCCCTGACTTTGCTGCGAGTGTAGTCGCCGAACCGCTCGACGAGGACGCGAGTCTGGCCGATTGGTTGTGCGCAGCCCGTGACAGCGCCGACAATGCAGCTGATTCGGTTGAGCGCAGTCGAGTAGCTCTCTATTCCGCGATCAGTCAGGCCTATGATTTCTACCTGATGTCCGAACAATATCCGGAAGATTACCAGATGCTGCTCGAGGATTCCGGACTGGTGGTCCAGGATCGCGCGCCGATGACGCCGATTGTAAAGCTGGTGTTTGGTGCCCAATATGACAAAACACGGCTGACCGAATATGCAACCGCACTAAAATATGCGCAGCGCAACGCGGTCGGAAAAGGAACGCTCGGCGATCTGCTCGTTCGCCATGACGGCGGCTTGAAAGCTATTGTCCATGCCGAACGCATGGCAAACCGGCCGGTCGGTCTTCTGTCCAAGGCCCAGGCAGTTGGCGAAAGCCTATTGGCGAAACTGCGCTCCGCGCCATCGCGGCAATTGCAGGAAATTGATGCCGGCGATTCCGAATTTGTTGTGCTCGTCGCTCGCAAGGACCTGAGCGGTGAACTAACCATAGTCGGACCGGTCGTTGGTAACGAAAAGCTGACCAGCCAGGCGCTCAAACACACCCAGTTCTGATCGGGTCATCTCCAAGATCGAGCAGGCATTACACCGCCAATAGTAGCATATGTAACCAAAATATCACTGTTCTCGATATTCCCCGAACGGTGACCGGAAAGCATTGGCTAAACTCTTGAGCGGCTATGAGAATAGGCGCATAGCATAGCCATGCTGACGGGATTTTGACTCGTCCGGATCCACTTGGGGGAAAAATGGCTGCCAATCTCAAACCGAAATCCACACGATCGAGCAAGACGGCGGATGGCCTTGAACAGGCGTTGATAACAGCCTTCCGCGAAAGCGCATTGCCGGGCGAGAATATCGGTTTTGACAAAAAGGCCTGCCAGGAAGCGGCGCATTTCACGTTGCGATGCGCTCAGGAACGTCAGGGCAGTGAAGCCAGCTTGTCACTGGAAAGCGTCAGCGGCCATCAGAACCACAGGCATTTGCGTCTGGCGATTGTTAACGACGATATGCCGTTTCTGGTCGATTCCGTTTGTGCCACCATCGCCGGTTTCGGACTGACCATAGAGCGGTTGATCCATCCGGTGGTTGCGGTGCGGAGGGATGTTAAAGGCCAGTTGGTCGAGATTTCCGAACAGGCGACGAGCGGAGAAAAGCGCGAGTCGATAATCTATATCGAACTGGAACGGACCGACGCCCGTATTCGTCGGGATTTGGTCAAGGCCTTGCGCTCTAACCTGAAAGACATCGCCGCCGCCGTTGCCGACTGGTTGAAGTTGCAGATCGTGCTGGGCGAAAATGCCGATGCGCTGCCGGAAGGCGAGGGTGCTACCCTGTTGCGCTGGTTCCTCGATCGGAACCTGACATTGCTCGGCCATGAGATCGTCAATGCCGACGGCGGACGTAGCAAACAGCTCGGCCTGGCGCGGATGCGTTCGCAGCCAATTCTATCCGAAGAAAGCCGCCGCCGTGCGTTCGAATGGTTCGAAAATGGTGGCACAGCACCGCTCATTATCAAATCCAATCAGCTTTCTACGGTCCATCGCCATGTCTTGATGGATTTGATCATTGTTCCGATCAGGGACAAGAGCAATGTCACCGAGCTGTCGATCATTTCCGGGATGTGGACCAGTGCGGCGCTTGCGGCGGCACCGGAAACAATTCCGGTCTTGCGAACCCAGCTCACCCGGTTGTTCGACAAGTTTGAATTTTCCGAATCCGGGCATGCTGGCAAAAGCCTGACCCATGCGTTGACGGCTCTGCCACACGACATGCTGATAACCTTTGCTCAAGACGATCTCGAAAAGCTTGCGCTGATCTCGATGTCGCTGATCGATCGTCCGCGACCCAAATTACACAGCGTGATATCTCCGCTGGCCCGTCATCTGTTTGCTTTCGTGTGGCTTCCACGCGAACAGCTCTCAACCGAGCGCAGACAGAATGTCGAGAATATGCTGATCGATGCTACCGGGGCAAAAATATTGAGCTGGTCCAATACTCTGGAAGAAGGCGGAGTATCGTCCTTGCGCTACACGCTCGACATGGGCGCCGATGGCCGAATTCCCGATCCTGATCTGCTCGATCAGGAGTTGGAAAATATGGTCCGGGGCTGGAAACCGGAAGTCGAGCGTAACCTTAGGGAAGCGGGGCAGGACAGCCGGGCGGCGGTTCTCGCTCAGCGCTATGCCAATTGCTTTCCGGGCACCTATCAGACCACCTATGGTGCGTTGGAAGCTGCGAAAGATATCATGCGTCTGTTCAGGCTTGAGCGCGGCGGCCAGCGCTCGACCCGCCTCTACCGGCTCGCTAGCGATGCCGACCATCTATTGCGGCTGAAAATATATCATCTGGGTGGCGCATTGCCGCTGTCGGACGCTGTTCCGACGCTCGAAAATTTCGGTTTTACCGTGCTCGAATCGGTTCCCACACCGCTCGACGATGGACGGTTGGGCTATATACATGATTTCCTGCTCGAACTGCGGTCGGAGGAACGGTGTGACAGTCTGATTGCCCGGTCGGATGAAATCGAAGAGGCGATCACCAGCGTTTTGGATGGCGAGGCGGAAAATGACGGCTTTAACCAGCTTATAACGACCGCAGGCATTGATGCCCGCTCCACCGTGTGGATGAGGGCCTGGTTCCGCTATTTGCGTCAGACCGGCTTAAGCTATGGCCTGATCACGGTTGTCGAAGCATTGGCCGAAGCGCCTGATGTGACCGCAGCAATGATCACGCTTTTCCGAGCCTTGCACGATCCGGATTTCCAAGGCGACCGCTCACATGCCGCGAAAATCGCGACACGCGAGGTTGATGCTGCTCTGGTCAGCGTCCACGCGATTGACGATGATCGTATTTTGCGTCTGGTTCGTGCGGTTATTGAATCTATTTTGCGCACCAATGCGTTTGCCTATCAGGCCGGGGAAGCGCTTGCGTTCAAGATCGAGAGTGCGAAAATTCCCGAGCTACCGGCTCCGGTTCCGTGGCGTGAAATATTTGTTTATAGCCCGCGTGTTGAAGGCATACATTTGCGGGCTGGCCCGGTGGCTCGCGGCGGTCTCCGCTGGTCTGACAGGCGAGACGATTTCCGCACCGAAATATTAGGTTTGATGAAAGCCCAGCGGGTGAAAAATGCAGTGATCGTTCCGACCGGTGCGAAGGGCGGCTTTTTTGCCAAGCAATTGCCATCCGGCGATGACCGCGATGCATTCATTGCGGAAGGCATTGAAGCTTATAAAATTTTCATCAGCGCGCTTTTGTCGGTGACCGACAATATCGTCGAAGGCAAAGTCGTCCCTCCTTCAAGGGTAGAGCGGCTGGATGACGATGATCCATATTTTGTCGTGGCAGCCGACAAGGGCACCGCCAGCTTTTCCGATATCGCCAATCAGATCGCTATCGATCGCGGTTTCTGGCTGGGCGATGCATTCGCCAGTGGCGGCAGTAATGGCTATGACCACAAGGCGATGGGGATCACTGCGCGCGGCGCCTGGGTCTCCGTGCAACGCCATTTTGCGGAAACCGGTGTTGATGTGCAGTCCACCCCGATTACCGTCGTCGGAGTTGGTGACATGTCGGGCGATGTGTTCGGCAATGGCATGCTGCTTTCGAAGACCCTGAAAATCGTGGCGGCTTTTGATCACCGTCATATTTTCATCGATCCCGATCCCGATTCAGAAAAAAGCTGGGTCGAGCGCAAAAGATTGTTCGACCTGCCGCGTTCCAGCTGGGATGACTATGACAAGAAACTGATATCCAAGGGTGGCGGTGTATTTTCACGTAGCTCGAAGACGATCAAGATCTCGAAGCAGATCGCCAAACTGCTAGACCTGCCGGACGACGCGGAGACAACGCCGTCTAAACTGATGACAGCCATTTTGGCATGCGACGCGGATCTGCTGTGGTTTGGCGGAATTGGCACATATGTGAAGGCAGCCTCAGAAAATCATATAGAAGTGGGCGACCCGGCAAATGACAAGATCCGCATCAATGCGGAGCAACTGCGGGTCAAGGCCATTGGCGAAGGCGCCAATATGGGCATCACCCAGGCCGCACGCATCGCATTCGCTGCCAAAGGCGGCCGGACCAATACCGATTTTATCGACAATAGCGCCGGGGTCGATTGCTCGGATAATGAAGTCAATATCAAGATCGCGCTCAACCCGGAATTGGTCAATGGCACGCTAAAACCAGAAGCCAGGAATATCTTGCTTGAATCGATGACCCACGATGTCGGCGCGCTGGTTCTCGAAGACAACCGGCTGCAGGCACTGGGGCTTTCCATCGCTGAAATGGGCGGCACAAAAAACCTGCCGTCCTACGTCCGCCTGATCGATCAATTCGAAGAGCAGGGCCAGTTGAACCGGGCGGTTGAAGGGCTGGCCAGCAATGAAGATCTGATCCGCCGTGGTCAGGAAAACAAGGGACTCTACCGGCCTGAACTGGCGGTATTGATTTCCACTGCGAAGCTTGTGCTACAGGATGCTATCGAAAATAGTGACCTGGGGGATGATCCCGGGTTGAACAAAGAGCTGCTTCAGGCATTTCCGGCCGCGATGCAGGAAGGTCATAAATCGGCCATCCTCAACCATCAATTGCGCCGCGAGATCATCGCTACCAAACTGGCGAACCGGATGATCAACCGCCTGGGTCTGATTGATCCCTTTGAATTGGCCGAAGAGGAAGGCTGTTCGCTGGGCGAAGTGGCGCGCGCATTTGTCATGGCGGAACGTCTGTTCCATGCCGACCATCTTTGGCATGCGCTGGAAGTCGCGGAGATTAGCGAAGACATCAGGATAGTCCTATTTGACCGCCTTGCTTACGTCTTGCGCTCGCACATGGCGGATTTGATGCGGATAGGCGTCTCCGACGACCGTATTGACGATACAGTCAATATGCTGGCGCCCGGTGTGAATACGCTTAATGACAATGTTGAAAACTTGATAACCGCAGAAGGGCGTTTGCAGGCTGCAATTCAGGTGAAGGCGCTGGTTGAGGCAGGGGCGACGGCAGATATCGCCGCGAAGATTGCCAATATTTACAAAAATGATGGCGCGGCAGGCATTGCCTATCTCGCGCACAGCCGCGAAATTGATGCTTTGGAAGTGGCCGTTGCGTTTACCACGGTCGGTAGCCAGCTTGGGCTGGACTGGGCGCAGATGACCGCTACCCGGATCAATCCATCGGATCCCTGGGACCGTTTGCTGGTGGCAGGGTTGGCGCGCGATTTTCAGCAGATGCGTCTTGATTTCCTGCGCCGGACTCGCGGAAAGGATATGCCGCAATTTGTCGAGAGCTGGGCCGAACGCAATATCGACCGTGTCGCCCAGTTCAGAAAGATCATGGATCGGGCACAACAAACGTCAAAACCCTCGATTGCCATGTTGGCACAAATTGCAGGGCAGGCGCGGCTGCTGCTCTCGCGCTAGATCCAGAACCCCAGCACATGAAGGGACACACCGACCAGTCCGCCCACCAGAGTGCCGTTCACCCTGATGAATTGCAGGTCGCGGCCAACGGCATTTTCGACGCGGTCAGTTATCGTCTGGGCATCCCAACCGCGGACGGTTTCGGACACTAGCTTGACGATATTGTCGCCATAGCTGGCGACGACTCCGATGACAGCACGCCGGCCGAAGCGGTTGATCTGCCGGTTGAGCAGCTTGTCTTGTTGCAGGCTGTTGCCGAGCTGGATCAGGGCGTCGCCAAACTGGCCGGCTAGCGCGGCATCAGGGTCGCGTGCGGCCCGGAGCAGGGCCTCTCTGGCTCGCTCCCAGATTCCATCGAGCCATGACGCGATCGCCGGATTGTCGATCATTTCTAGCTTCCACTCGTTGACCTTCTGGCGAAGTTCCGGGTCGTTTTGCAATTCGGAAGCCATTTGCCGGAGGCTGTCTTCGGTTTTGGCCCGTACCGGGTGATTGGGGTCGGCTGCCATGTCAGCGAGCAGCTTGTACAGTCCGTCGAGCACTTCATTGGCGACGCGGTCATCAAGGCCGGTCCAGCGCATCACCGCATTGGCGCGGTCGGTGACTATCTTGCGAATCACAAGTTCATTGGTGTCCAAAGTGCGATAGGCCCAGCGGATGGTAGAATCGATCAAGGGACCGTGGCGCTTTTCGGCCATCACCGCCTCGAGAATTTGCCCCATTGGTGTCGCGATGTCCAGGCCAACGGCCTGGGTTTTGACGGCACCTTTGAACATTGTCCCCAGACGGTCTTTGTTGAGCGAGGCAATCGCATCGCCCAAAAGCCGTGACGCGCCGAACTTGAGCCGCCCTTCGCCTCCGCTCGGTGATTTTAGAAATCGTCCGATGCCACTGGCAAGGTCAACATTGCGCATACGCTGCGCAACCAAGCGAGAAATCAGGAAATTGTCCTTCAGAAAATTGGCCAGCGTATCGCCGATCCGGTCTTTGTTGCGCGGAATAATAGCGGTGTGCGGTATCGGCAAGCCCATCGGATGACGGAATAAGGCGGTGACGGCGAACCAGTCCGCTAGACCGCCGACCATCGCGGCTTCGGCAAATGCACGGACAAACCCCAGTGCCGGATGTACCGCTTCATAGCTTTTCGAAGCAAAATAGATGATAGCCATGACCACCAGCATGCCGGTGGCGATAATTTTCATATCCCGGCCGGCATTCTGGTTTTTCTTGGCAGAGCTTGCTCCGCCTCCGCTGCTCATCTGTGAGGATATTGGCTTCACTCGGCTGGCTGGACCTCTGCACCGGGGCGATCATGGCGATCATCGCCCGGTTTGTAAGTCAACATCCTGTTGCGCAACCAAGGGCCGGCCCGGCGTTCGAATCCGTCTGCCAGACTGAAGCCTGCCGGCACGATGACCAATGTCAGCAAGGTTGACACGATCAGACCGCCGATCACGACTATTCCCATCGGCGCGCGCCATGCACCATCGCCAGTCAACGAAATTGCGGTCGGGACCATACCGGCGGTCATTGCCACGGTGGTCATGACAATCGGCTGGGCACGCTTGTGCCCGGCATCCATGATCGCCTCGAATTTAGGCACGCCTTTCTGCATTTCCTCGATCGCAAAATCGATCAGAAGAATGGAGTTTTTACTGACAATTCCGAGCAGCATGAGCACACCAATCAAAACCGGCATCGACACTGATGTACCCGTGGCCCACACCAACAACATCCCGCCGAGCGGCGCCAGTGCCAGTGATCCCATGTTGACCAGCGGCGACATCAAACGTTTGTAGAGCAAGACCAGTGTCGCAAAGACCAGCAATATGCCAGCGATCAGTGCGATCACGAAATTGACTGCCAGTTCCTGTTGCCACTCGTCTTCACCAAAGGCTTCGTTGGACACACCGGTGGGCAGGTTCTTCATGATGGGCAGGTCGAAGATTTTCTCCATCGCCTCGCCTTTGATGACGTCCGGAGCGAGATCGGCACCGATAAATGTCCGGCGATTCTGGTTGTAGCGCTGGATCGAAGTCGGCCCGGACCCGAAACTGACCGTGGCCACACGGCTGAGCGGAACCGTTCCGCCGGTCGCAATCGGGATTGGCAGGTTTTCGATAGTCGTCAGGTTGGCCCGCGATGCGAGCGGCAACATGACACGGATCGGAATCTGCCGGTCCGACAGCGAAAATTTTGCTGCATTCTGATCAATTTCACCCAATGTCGCGATCCGGATTGTCTGGCTCAGTGAGGCAGTTGTTACTCCCAGCTGGGATGCAAGATCCATATGGGGAGTAATGATAATCTCGGGGCGGCTAAGATCAGATGCGATCCGCGGTGCGCGCACTTCAGTTACGGATTTCATCTGCTCCACCAGTTGGGCAGCGGTGGAATCAAGTAAATTGGGATCCGAACCGGTCAGCATGATGGAGATATCGCGTCCGGTTCCGCCGCCGCCATTTTGTGACTGGAAGGAAATCCGGGCATCCGGGATTTTCTGAAGCTCCGGTGACAGGCTGCGCTCAAATTCCATCGAGGTCTTTTTTCGATCTTCTTTCAGACTCACGAAGACCGTCGCGTTGGTTTCGCGAACCCGCGTCAGAGCACGGTCAACTTCGGGCTGGGCATACATGAGGTTTGACACCCGGTCGGCAATCTTTTCGGTCTGTTCAAGCGTTGTTCCAGGGACAACCTCAATCTGAATACGACTATTGTCCTGATTGGTTGTCGGCTGAAATTCGCTAGGCGTAATCGCAAACAATATGACCGTCAGGCCAAAGGCAACCACACCGGTCCCCATCATCCAAATGCGGTGATCATGGCCTCGGGCCCGAAAGCGGCCGGAACGATAAGCATACCAGTCGGCGAAGCGGCTGCCCAAGACGCCGGCCGAACGTTTGATCATCAATGCCAACAAAGTTGCACCTGCAGCACCGGCGATAACGCCGACGATCAGGCCCAAAATGGCTCGCAAAAAGTCGCTCGGTATCAAAGTCATCAGCAGCCCGTGGACAAACATGCCGACAGCAAATGCGACGCCGCCGAATGCAGCAAATATCAACGCGAACAATATAAAGCCGACCAGATATTGCCACCAAGCGGCTTTGGCAGGGACAAGTGTTTCCCGAATACGATCAGCTGTCGAGCGATCCAACACCCATTCCAGCAATCGCATATATCGGTCCATCCAAACCCCTTCGCCATGCTCGGCCTGGCCGTGAGACTTAAGAAAATAGGCTGCGATCATCGGCGTTATCATACGTGCGACTGCCAGACTCATCAAAACCGAAACAACAACCGTTATCCCGAAATTTTTGAAAAACTGGCCGGATATGCCGGGCATCAGTCCGACCGGCAGGAATACGGCAACGATACAGAAGGAGGTGGCGACAACCGCGAGGCCAATCTCGTCCGCTGCATCAATCGACGCCTGATAGGCGCTTTTCCCCATGCGCATATGGCGCACGATATTCTCAATCTCGACAATGGCATCGTCGACCAGCACACCTGCAACCAGGCCCAGCGCGAGCAATGAGAGAAAGTTGAGATTGAACCCGAGCAGGTCCATGAACCAGAATGTCGGTATCGCGGACAATGGTATGGCAATGGCCGAAATAACCGTCGCCCGCCAGTCGCGCAGGAAGATGAAAACGACGACGACGGCCAATATCGCGCCTTCGATCATCGCCAGCATCGAGCTTTTATATTGCGATTTTGTATAAATAACGCTGTTAAACAGCGGGATGAATTCGATCCCTGGAACTTCCGCAGAAATCTTGTCCATGACGACAATCGCTTCGTCATAAACCGTGACGTCTGAAGCGCCGCGCGCGCGTGTCATGGAGAAGTTTACGACCTCTACGCCCTTCACCTTGCTGATCGAACTACGTTCGCCGAAGGAGTCGGTGACTTCTGCAACATCACTCAATTTAATTGTCTGGCCATTGCCCAAGGATATCTGCGTCTGGGACAAGTCATAGGCATCGTCGGCGTTGCCCAAGACGCGGACGGATTGACGGGTGCCGCCCACTTCTGCGCGGCCACCAGCAGCATTTATGTTGATCTGGCGCAGCGCGCTGTTGATCTGGCTCGCCGTCACGCCAAGCGCTTGCATCCGTTCTGGACGCAGGATTACCCTGATTTCTCTGTCAACGCCGCCAAATCGGTCAACTTCGGCCATTCCATCAACTGACAGCAGCCGTTTGGCGACGGTGTCGTCGACGAACCAGCTGAGCTGTTCGACGGTCATGTCATCGGCTTTGACCGCAAAAAAGGCGATCGGGCCGCCTACTGCGTCGACTTTCGACACTTGCGGTTCCAATATACCTTCCGGCAGGGACCCGCGAACCTGATCGACCGCATTTTTTACTTCGTTGACGCTGTTGTTTACGTCCGCGCCGATTTCGAATTCGACAAATGTGCTGCTGCTGCCTTCGCTTGCGGTCGAGCTGATATTCTTGACGCCACTAATCGAACGAACCGCTGCCTCGATACGTTGTGTGATCTGGCTTTCAATCTCGGTCGGTGCCGCGCCCGGCTGCGCAATCCGAACAGAAACCGCCGGAAAATCCACCTCAGGATTGTTGACGACGTCCATGCGATTGAAGCTCAGCAAGCCAGCAAACAGAAGCGCGGCAAAGAGCACCAAGGGGGCGACCGGATTGCGAGTGCTCCAGGCGGAGATATTGCGAAGATTCATCGATCAGGCCCCAAATTGTGCACCACTCACGCGCCGCCGGCTTTCTTCTGGACTTTAGGCTGAACCGTTTCACCAGGGCTCAGGAAACCGCCAGCGCGAAGCACGACTTTTTCGTTTCCGGTCAATCCGGACGTGATGGACAGGCCGGCAGCAGATACTGAGCCGATCACCACGTCGCGCCGCACTGCCTTGTTGTCCGGGCCGATAATATAGACAAAGCTTCCTTTGCTATCGTTTTGCAGGGCAGATTCTGGAAGAACGGCCACCTCGGAGGTTCCGCTCTGGATTCGCGCGCTGGCGAATCCACCCGGGCGTAAAGCGCTGTCATATCCCAACGAAATTCTGGCGATGCCCTGACGGGATTGCGGGTCAATCACGGGAGATATCTGCCAGACCTGTCCGGTTAGAACCTTGGTGGTTCCGACCGGGGTGACTTGCGTGGAAATGCCCACCGAAATATTGGCCAAATCGCTTTCGCCAAGCTGCGCCTGTAACTCCATTTCGCCATTTTGTGCGAGCAGGAAGAGAACGCCACTGCCTTGAGTCACCGTCTGTCCGGGCTCGACATTGCGTTCTAGTACGAAACCGGCCTTGGGGGCCACGATATTCAAGCGGCTGTTGCGTGCCCGGGTTTCATTCAATTGGGCTTGTGACACCCGCAGCCGCGCGGCGGTGGAATCGCGGGTAGCCGTTAGCCGGTCAATATCGGCCTTGGATATAAATCCCCGATCCACCAGCTTTGCTGCGCGGTCGAGATTGGCCTGCGCCAGATTAAGATCGGCGCGAGCGACGCCAACCGATGCTTCGAGGCCCGCTGCTTGCTGGGATTGAACCGAACAGTCGATACTGGCCATGATCTGGCCCTGCTTCACCCAGTCGCCGGCGTCGACATAGACATTGGTTACCCGGCCGCCCTCGCCGACTACGCTGACCGGAATCTCCCGGCGCGCTGCCAGGGTTCCCGTCGCATTGATTGTCCGTGTAACTTGCTGTTTGCCGGGGGCCATGACAGTGACCATGGGCGCCTGACTCACAACTTCTTCATCGCCTTTGGCACCGAAAAAATAATTATAACCGATATACGCAAGCAAAAGCGCTACAACCACAGCCGCTGCGATAATTAGGGGGCGGCGATTAGCCGCACGCTGCACTGGGTCGTCCATAATCGAAATTTCGCTACTGGGGATGGTGGATTCATAGTTCATTTTTTTGCTCTTCGGTCAGGTCCATATCGCATTCTTGCGCTGCGATACATAAAAGAATCGCTGATTTTCCGGACAATTCGAATTTCATCAACTGTGTTACATCAATATGGCACTAGCGGCAAGCCGGAACAGTATTCAGCCGGTTTTGCAAGCCATGGTTCGACCAACGACCGATATTATCTTATCAAAGGGCCGGTTCGCGAACGGACCGGCCCTCAAAATCCTCGAATTTCATTCTGAAAATCAGTCTCTAACGAACCCGTCCGCGTTGAATGAGGTTCAATATCAGCAACAGCACCACTGCACCGACAAAGGCGGTGAACAAGCCGGTGATCGAAAACTGCTGAATAGTGCCGCCAAAGCCGAAATATCCGCCCACAAAATTGCCGATTACCGATCCGATAATGCCGACAATGATGTTCCAGAAAACGCCCATGGAGGCATCACGTCCCATCACCATACTGGCTAGCCAGCCTGCAACACCGCCGACGATCAATGCAATAATCCAACCCATATATTCCTCCTGCTTATATGTAAGCGTGGATTTTTATCCACGCGTTATAGTGGGACATAGAGGATTTTTCAGATGACTTGAAGGAATAAAAAAGAACCGCCGGAGTTGCTCCGACGGTCCTATCAATGCTTTGAGTTTAAGAAGCGTCCATTAGTATTTCTGCTGGCGCTCGTACAAGTCTCGGTAATGCTGAATTCGGGTGACTCGCAGTCCTGGCATTCCGGACCGGTCAACGGCCCGTTGCCAAGAAGCAAACTCTTCCAGTGAAAGATCATAGCGGTCGCAAACTTCATCAACGGTCAGCAGGCCGCCGTTGACCGCTGCAACAACTTCCGCCTTCCGGCGAACCACCCAGCGAGTCGTGCCAGGTTTCGGCAAATCACCAATGGTGAGTGGCTCACCCAGTGGACCGACAACTTGCGCTGGTTTTATTTTTTGATTTTCAATCATACTAACCTCAAATTTTGCCTTTCGGCATTTGGCCCTGTTTTTCCGTTCCGTCTGGTCTTCGTAACAGCAGAGCTTTTCGATTACCTGAATTGCCAAGGTAAACGCCGCGTTCATAATTTCGATTATTCGAGCATGTCGTCGATCTTCCTATTTGCCAGATCCGGTCTAAAGCAGCCGGTTCCAAACAAAGTTGTTTTCTTGCGTCCGGTCATGTCCGACCGCACTCTTCCGGCAAAAAATGCCATTCGATTGTCCATAAAGGATTCAGGGGCTGCCGTCTGGTCACTTGGCAGGCCCTTTCTGGCCGCGTCATAATAGCGCGCCGACTGGCTGGAAGCCTGTCGCGCAATGGCGTGGGCAAACAAAGTCTGCCGGTCTGGGACTTTTGTGACAACAGCAGCGTTGTCATCAAAGGTTGCCTTTTCCAGGTCCTTATGGGGGAAGTTCATTTCCATAGACGCCGGTCTAACAGCGAAGGTATAAACTTGTGTAAAAGGGATGTTCACACCACCTTAGGACTGGTTAAGCAATCCTTCCTCTTATCGAGACCATTCGTGCCAAAATGGACCACATCAGGGCAAAAGAGGGGATAGGATCGCAGCGCTGGCGCAAACGGCAGGATTTCTTTAGGGACTGCAATTGTTATGACAGATCGAATCAACGGAAATTTTCAGCTCGGTGACGACCTGACGGGCAAGCGCATAGTCGTAGCCATGTCGGGCGGTGTCGATTCGAGCGTTGTCGCGGCTCTTGCTGCCCGAACCGGCGCGGAAACCATTGGCATTACGTTACAACTATATGATCATGGTGAAGCTGTGGGTCGAGTCGGTAGCTGTTGTGCCGGACAGGATATCCGAGACGCGCGCGCCGTTGCTGACCGGCTTGGCATCGCTCATTATGTTTTTGACCACGCCAGTCGTTTCAAGGATTCGGTCATGGACGTCTTTGCCGACGAATATATGGCGGGCCGGACACCAATTCCCTGTGTGCAGTGTAATATGGGTGTTAAATTCACCGATCTGTTGCAACTGTCCCGTGAACTGGGTGCCGACTGTCTGGCTACCGGTCATTACGTGCGTCGCGTTGCGACACCGGGCGGATCAGAATTGCACCGGGCACATGACCCTGCGCGAGACCAGAGCTATTTCCTGTTTGCAACCACTCAGGATCAGCTGGATTATCTGCGCTTCCCGCTGGGGGATATGCCCAAGACACAGGTTCGGGAAATCGCCGAAGACATGGGACTGGCGGTGGCCTTCAAGCCCGACAGCCAGGATATCTGCTTCGTTCCCAATGGCGATTATGCCAGTGTCGTCCGGAAATTGCGTCCGGACGCCGACGATGATGGCGAGATTGTCCATATCGACGGCACTCCTATGGGACGGCACAAGGGACTCATCCATTATACAGTGGGACAGCGCAAGGGACTGGAAATTGGCGGGCAAGCCGAACCACTTTATGTGATCCGGCTGGAACCAGATGCGAAACGCGTAATTGTTGGTCCGAAAGCCGCTCTAGCGGTTGCGTCGGCTGCGCTTCGCGACATCAACTGGATCGGCGGTGACTATGCAGGCCCGGTAGAGGTCAAGGTTCGTTCGATGTCGAAGCCGACTTTGGCCCGATTGGAAGGCCAAAAGCTGGAATTTCACAATCCGGAATTCGGCGTGGCACCAGGCCAGGCGGCGGTCTTCTATCACAAGGAACGGGTTTTGGGCGGCGGTTGGATTGAGTCGACCGACGCTGTTGAGCAACAATGGTTGGCGGGCGTCGAAGTCTGAGCCTAGTCAGCCTGCAGCTGTGCGTCGGTCAGCATCACGCAGCCCCAGCCTTCCCGGAATTCAGCAGTGGCCGATGCGATCAATGCGGCGGATGCGGTTACCCTTTTGCGTTCATCGTCCAGCGACAAGCCAATGACTTCCATGCCGGGTTCAAAGTCCTTGCGGCAATCCTCGATATCCCGCCCACCGACATAGTGGCAGGAACAGGCGACCCGGGCACCATAAGCGGTGCCCACGTTCATCTGGCCTTTGATGAAGCTGAAATTATAGGCAAAAAGCGAGATCAGTATGAGTAGGAACAGGACCCCTATATATAGCGCAATGCGTTTCCTGCTGAGCGGAGTTCGGGATGTGCCTTTTACAGTTGCCATAGCGGCTTCTAATGGTGCAACGTCGCAAAATGCACAAGATTAAAGTCGCCTTCATACCAGCCCTGATGCTGATTCTTAACGGGTGCGGAGCGACAGGCGCGCCCGAAGCGCCGCCGCAGAAGAGCGCTGAGGAACTGGCCTATATCTCGGACGAGAGCCCGATCGCAAAGACGCGGCTGGATGCTGTAATCGCGCCGCTTTTCGAAGATCCGGCAATGTCCGAAACTCGAGCGTTTCTGGTGATGTATAGAGGGCGGGTCATCGCTGAACGCTACGGCGAGGGTTATGATGACGACACAAGATTTATCAGCTGGTCGATGGCAAAAAGCTTTACCAGTGCGCTGATCGGATTTCTTGTCGCAGACGGCCGGTTAGTGCTTGATGACCCAGCCCCCGTTCCGGCTTGGCAGAGGCCTGGCGATCCGCGCGGCGATATCACGCTTCGGCAATTGCTCCATATGTCGTCCGGGCTGGACCATACGGAAAGCGCTGAGGAAGACGGTAAAACAATGTTCGAAGCGGATACCAACCGGATGCTGTTCATGGATGGTGTGCAAGATACCGCCGCTTATGCCGAAGCGCGCCCGATGGAGGCCAAGCCGGGCGAGAAGTTCGAATATAGCAGCGCCACCAGCATCATTCTTGCCGACATCATTACCCGTACCCTGACCGAGAGCACCGATCCGCTAGTCCGGCGCGATGTCACCTTGCGCTTCATCCGGGGGCGACTGCTCGAGCCGCTGGGAATGGATGGCACTTATCCCGAATTCGACCAAAATGGTACGTTTCTGGGTGGTAGCTTCCTTCATGCGACCGCACGCGACTATGCAACATTCGGTGAATTTTTGCGCCACAATGGTGCCCGCAAAGGCGCGCAGCATTTGCCGGTCAGCTGGGTAAAGTTTATGAAAAAATCGTCGCAAAACGACCCGGCTTATGGCGGTCATATCTGGCTCAACAAGAAACGTCCCGAAGGCCTTAATCAGGTGTTGTTCCCCGACAATGGCCCGGACACCATATTCGCCGCTCTGGGTCATCTGGGTCAGCAGATCGTCGTATCACCCGAACAGCAGTTGACGGTGGTCAGGCTAGGGAAGACCCAAGATGATGACCTCGCGCCGATGACTGCCCAGATCGGCAAGATAATGGCTCTATTCCCGGTTAGAGGTTAAGCTCCAGTCGGCGGCAGGCGAAATACGCCTTCCACCACAGTCACACATTTTCCGCCCAGCCAGGCCCGGTCGCCGTCGAGACGACAATTAACGTAGCCGCCGCGTTGGCTCGCTTGATAGGCGGTGAAGTGGTTGCGGTTCAATTGCTGGGCCCAAAAAGGCGTCAGCACAGCGTGAGCCGACCCGGTTACGCTATCCTCGTCGACGCCGCCGCCCGGAACGAAAACCCGGCTCAGGACATCGGTATCCTTGCCGGGTGCAGTGCAGATAAACTGGGCATTGCCAAGCGCGCCGAGTGCTTTCAGGTCCGGTTTGAGGGCCAGTATCTCATCGGCACTGGCATAGCGGAGCACATGATAGCGTCCTTCGTGAAACTGGGTCTCAACCGGGCTGCCGCCGACCAGAGCGACGATTTCCGGGGTCGCTTTCGGCGCCGGCGGATAGGATGGCAGGTCCAGCGCATAGCCTTCGCCCTCTCGTTTGACCGTCAATATGCCGGCTTTTCTGGTTCGGAAGGTCACTTGCTGCAGCTCGGGCTCTTGCGACAATATGACATGTCCGCTGGCGAGCGTCGCATGACCACAGAGTGCGATTTCAACCGCAGGAGTGAACCAGCGCAGTTCATAGTCTGCGTCGCGACTGCCGTCGGGTAGGTAAAAAGCGGTTTCAGCAAAATTATTCTCTTCGCCAATCGCCTGCAGGACCGAGTCTTCTAGCCACGCTTCAAGAGGCATCACCGCAGCCTGATTGCCGGTAAAAGGGCGTTCTGCAAAAGCATCGACATGATAATAAGGCATATTTGTCATGGATAGAGCAATCCTTCTGTCCAGCCATCTCCGCTGGGTGAAAATACTCGTCGTTCATGAAGACGATGGGCTTGGTCCTGCCAGAATTCAAACTGTGCGGGTGCGAGGCAATAGCCCGACCAGTGCGGTGGACGGGGTACTTCGCCACCTTCAAACCGCTTGGTCATTTCTGCGAAACGGGCTTCGAATGTTGCGCGGCTGTCAAGCGGGCTGGATTGGTCTGATGCCCAGGCTCCCAGCTGCGAGTCACGGCCACGGGTGGCAAAATAAGTATCTGCAGTCGCATCTGATACGCGCGACAGAGAGCCTTCGATCCGGATCTGACGGCGTAGGCTTTTCCAGTGAAACAATATCGCCGCTTTTGGATTTTCGGCAATATCGTTCGCCTTGCGGCTTTGCTGGTTAGTGTAGAAAATAAAGCCGTCAGGGCCGTGGCCCTTTAGCAATACCATTCGCGCAGAAGGCTGCCCGTCGGCATCGGCGGTGGCAATCGTCATCGCATTGCTATCATTGATCTCGGTTTTGCGCGCTTCGGCAAACCAGGTCTCGAACAGGGAAAAGGGATCGGTCATGGCATGTCTCTAACACTCTCCGGTGGGCTAGCAAACAAACAAAATTTTGCCCGGCGACAACAATCAGAATTCTGTTAAAAGCAAAAGAAAAGGGGGCATTATGGACTGGGACCTGATTTTTACAATTACCAATGTCTTCGCGATTGCGACGTGGCTCATACTTTTATTTGCGCCGCGAAATTTGACCGTCATGACGGGATTGTTTTACGGCGGGGCTGGCTTGCTAGCCACAAGCTATACGATGCTCATGATCCCGTTGATGTTTGGATTAATCGACAGCGGGGCTGGCAGCACGATGGATTTTTCAAGTCTGGCTGGCGTCCAGCAAACACTTTCCAGTCCCGGCGGCGCAACCATTGGCTGGATCCATTATCTGGCTTTTGACCTGTTTGTCGGTATCTGGGTCGCGCGCAATGCGGATAAATACGGGTTTGCGCGCTGGATGCAGATCCCTATCCTTCTCTTCGTGTTCCTACTGGGGCCGTTGGGATTGATACTCTACCTGCTTTTGCAGTTTACGCGGCACAACAAGGTTGCGGATGCCGTTATGCCCGAATAAGACACTAGAGTTGAAAACTGGCGCAAAATGCCAATCTCTACATGATAAGGATTTGAAAAAGGTTAGATAATGATAGATCCCTATCAAGCATTGGGAGTTGCCAAAGGCGCGAACGAGAAGGAGATCAAATCCGCCTATCGCAAGCTCGCCAAGGAGCTCCACCCCGACAAGAACAAGGATAACCCCAAGGCGACGGAACGTTTTTCCGATGTCACAAGGGCCTATGACCTTTTGCTGGACAAGGAAAAGCGCGCGCAATTTGACCGTGGCGAGATAGATGGGGAAGGCAATCCAACCTCACCATTCGGCTATGGTGGCGGAGGCGGCTATCAGCGGGGACCCGCTGGCCAGCAGCATGATTTCGGCAATGGCGGCGCGGATTTCGGCGATATTTTTGAAGGTTTGTTTGGCGGAGGCGGGCGCAGCGGTGGTTCGCCCTTTGGTGGTCGCCAGCGTAGCGCACCGCCGCCCAAAGGCGCAAATGTAGCCTATCGACTGAAAGTCGAATTTATCGCGGCGGCAACGCTGCAGAAGCAACGGATCACGCTTGAAGACGGCAAAACCATCGACCTGAGTCTTCCCAAGGGTGTTGAAGAAGGCACCCAGATGCGGCTCAGTGGCAAGGGCCGTGCGGGTCCGGGTGGCAATGGTGATGCGATTGTCACCATCCATATCAACGCCCATCCTTTCTACGACCGCGATGGCGACAATATCACGCTGGAACTGCCGATCAGTTTGAAGGAGGCGGTTGAAGGCGCCAAGGTCAAGGTCCCTACCGTTGACGGGCCAGTAATGCTTTCGATCCCGGCCGGATCGGATTCGGGTAAGACATTGCGACTGAAAGACAAAGGTTTCCACAGCAAATCCGGTGTTCGCGGCAATCAGCTGGTCACATTGATGATCACTTTGCCGGAAAAGGACGAAAAGCTCGAAGAATTTGTGAAAGACTGGACTCCAAAAGATAATCCCCGCGCCAGCATGGGCGTTTAGGCTTGCGCCGGAACCGCCATGTCTGAACTCTCTCCCGAGGCCCGGCGCCAGGAAAGGGGAGGCCGGGGCGCTTCCGGCATTCGTGCCGCTGAGCCGCTAGCAGACGAAAGTCTGGCACGTCGTGCCTTCATAGTTCTCGAACGCACGGCGGTGGGCGTCTATTATGACGGCTTCACCTTTGCCGGAAATTTTGCTTATCTGTCTCTGCTCGCTGTCTTCTCCTTCTTCATCGTTGCCGCTGCAGTCGTCGGGGGTTTTGGCCAGACTGCTGTCGGCATTGAAATTGTCGAAGCTTTTCTGGTGACTGTTCCGCCGTCGGTCGCACGCGCTCTGCACGACCCGATCAATGATGCGATGACCGCGCGGACCGGGCCGTTGCTCTGGTTCAGTGCGATTGTCGGGCTATGGACGACCACCAGCCTGATCGAGACAATCCGCGGAATTCTCCATCGTGCCTACGGGGTGCAGGCGCAGCGATCATTCTGGGAATATCGTCTGACATCCACCATTCTCATTCTCTTCTCGGTATTCTTCGCGATGCTGGCGCTCAGCGCGCAATTTATAGTGGCTGGTGTCACGGGTTTCCTCGGAACGTTTTTTCCTGCGGTCGAGACCGACGCTTTATGGCTTTCGCTTTCCAACGCGATCCCGTTTCTGGTTCTGTTTGCAACCCTTTATCTTTTGTTTCGCCTGCTCACGCCTCGCCAATATCGTCCTCGCCAATATCCAAAATGGCCGGGAGCGGTATTCATTAGCGGCTGGTGGCTGCTGATTACCGGATTGTTGCCGGTTTTCCTCAAATATGCGGCAAATTATCAGCTGACCTATGGCAGCCTCGCGGGCGTTATGATCACTCTGATTTTCTTCTATCTCGTCGGTCTCGGCATGGTTATCGGCGCAGAAATCAATGCGGCTCTCGCCGAAAGACCGGCGCGCGGGGATGTTAGCGAATGATACGCTGGAAAATCATCTGAATACAGTTTATTGGCTGCGACAATCAGATTTCAGGAGATAGCGGCGATGAGTGATTTAATGAAGGGCAAGCGAGGCTTGATCATGGGGCTTGCCAATAACAAGTCACTGGCCTGGGGTATCGCACAACGTCTGGCTGCAGATGGCGCCGAACTGGCGATCAGCTATCAGGGCGAAGTAATGGCCAAGCGTGTTAAACCGCTGGCCGAGCAATTGGGCTGCGATTTCCTGATCGACTGCGACGTCAGCGATATGGATCAACTTGATGCAGCATTTGCCGAGATTGAAAAACGCTGGGGCAAGCTGGATTTTGTCGTCCACGCGATCGGCTTCACCAATAAGGAAGCGTTGCGCGGCAAATATTACGACGTGACCCTCGACGATTTTCTGATGACCATGAATATCAGCGTTTACAGCTTTACCGCCGTTGCAAAACGCGCTGCGGTGCTGATGAGTGCTGGTGGATCAATGCTCACCTTATCCTATTATGGCGCCGAGAAAGTGATCCCGCACTATAATGTCATGGGCGTAGCCAAATCCGCGCTCGAAACCTCGGTCAAATATCTGGCGCATGATGTCGGTCCAGACGGAATCCGGGTGAATGCAATCTCTGCCGGGCCGATCAAGACACTGGCCGCGTCGGGAATTGGCGACTTTCGCTACATATTGAAATGGAACGAGTTGAATTCACCGCTGCGGCGCAACGTCACCATTGATGACGTGGGCGCTTCCGCTCTCTATTTCCTGTCCGATCTTTCCGCTGGCGTCACCGGCGAAACCCATCATGTAGACGCCGGTTATCATACGGTCGGCATGAAACAGGAAGACGCGCCAGATATCGCTCTGGATTGATCATTGCCGTTTTTTCGTGAATGATCATTTTATACATAGAATTGAACCTATCAACGCGGAGAGCGGGTCTTGAGTTTTAACGTCTTTGGTCACGCCTTTCGCTTTTCCACCTGGGGAGAAAGCCACGGACCTGCGCTTGGCGCGGTGGTCGATGGCTGTCCTCCCGGACTGGTGCTGAGCGAGACGGATATCCAGCCTTTTCTTGACGCGCGGCGGCCCGGCCAGTCGAAATATACGACCCAGCGCCAGGAACCGGATCAGGTCAGGATCCTCTCGGGCATATTTGAAGGCAAGACCACCGGTACGCCGATCTCGCTGATGATCGAGAATGTGGATCAACGATCCAAGGATTATAGCGAAGTCGCCAAAGCCTATCGTCCCGGCCATGCCGACTATGCCTATGACCAGAAATATGGTTTTCGCGATTATCGCGGTGGTGGAAGATCCAGCGCTCGCGAGACTGCGGCTCGTGTCGCGGCAGGCGCCGTCGCACGGCTGGTAATTCCGGAGGTAACGGTCCGGGCATGGGTTGCCGAAATCGGCGGAGATACGATTGATCCAGCAAATTTTGATGCTAATGAAATCGGCAACAACCCGTTTTTCTGCCCCGATGCAGTGGCCGCGAAGCGCTGGGAAGCTCTGGTTGATGGCGCTCGCAAGGACGGTAGCAGTCTTGGTGCGATTATCGCCTGCGAAGCGGTCGGTGTCCCCGCCGGTTGGGGCGCACCGGTCTATGCCAAGATGGACAGCGAGATTGCGGCTGCGATGATGACCATCAACGCCACCAAGGGTGTTGAAATTGGCGATGGCTTTGCCGCCGCCCGTCTGCGCGGCGAAGAAAATGCCGATGCGATGCGACCCGGGGAAAACGGTCCCGAATTTCTTGCCAATCATAGCGGCGGTACAGCGGGCGGGATATCCACTGGCCAGCCGATCTTCTGCCGAGTGGCGTTCAAGCCGACCAGTTCCATATTGACGCCCGTGCCGACCATCACCCCCGAAGGCGAAGCGACCGAAATCTCGACCAAAGGCCGTCATGATCCTTGCGTCGGTATCCGCGGCGTGCCGGTGGTCGAGGCAATGATGGCTCTGGTTCTCGCCGATCAGAAACTGATGCATCGAGCGCAATGTGGATGAATAGTCTGTTGAAACCGGCAGCCGGGTTGCTTGCTCTGCTCTTGTTGACGGGGGCTATAGATGAAAAGCCCCGGCTTACCTTTACCGGACTGGGTCCTATCCATATTGGAATGAGTGAAGCTGAGCTCGAAACGCTTGGATTCAGCGACCCGTATCGATCTGCCGATTGGCAAGCTGACGAAGAATATTCGGCATGCCACTATCTTTCAAACGAGGATGAATATCCTGGCATCGGTTTCATGATCAATGAGGGCAAGCTTGTCCGCATTGGGGTTGGCTCGAATGACGCCGGGATCATCTGGCAGACGCATTCCGGCGCTGCGATCGGTATGACCGAGACACAAGTCGCTGCGATCTACGGCAACTGGTTGAAAATCGACTATCACCCCTATCTCGGCAATGCGGGGTCCTATCTGATTCTCCAATCCGGCGACGGTCGCTACAAGATGATATTCGAGACAGCGGTTCAAGATGGCAACGATGAGCAACATTCTGCTGCGCCGTCCCAAGGTTTCAGTGCCGAGAAACTTGTCACCGATTTTCGCGCGGGGCTGTCTGACCCCGTTAGCTTTATAGAAGGTTGTTCCTGACCGATGGTTGACCTCATTCTCCATATTCTCAATGAATATATCCAAGCCCACAAGGCGATCATCGGCCTGATCATTCTGGTCTTTCTGTTCGCCGGGTTCATTATGGAGCGCTTTCCGGCGGCCGTCGTCGCGGTGCTCGGCGCCTGTATGTTCCTGTTTCTAGGGATCATCGATTCCGACGGCCTGTTTTCGGTTTTCTCTAACACGGCACCCATCACCATCGCCGCGATGTTCATCCTTTCCGGAGCGTTATTACGAACCGGGACAATCGACGCGATCGCCGGTTTCATCATCAAGCGTGCCAAGCACCGCCCCAAACTGGCGGTTGCCGAAATGTTTCTGGGTGCTTTTGTCGCATCTGCTTTCATGAACAACACGCCGGTGGTGATCGTCTTGATCCCGATCATTCTGCGCTTGTCGCGGGCCACCGGTTTCTCTTCCAAGAAACTGCTGATTCCGCTCAGCTTCATCTGCATATTGGGTGGCACCACGACGCTGATTGGTACCTCGACCAACCTCATCGTTGATGCTGTGGCCCGGGATCAGGGTCTCGCCGGCTTCGGGATTTTCGAAATCACGCCTTATGGCCTGATTGCGGCGGTAGCGGGCACGGTCATGATGGTCCTGTTCAGCAGCTGGCTGCTTCCCAGTGGCGACGTGAAAGGGCAGTTTGACAGCAGCGATGAAAGCGCTTTTCTCACCGAATTGACCGTTCGCCGCAATGCATCCGTGATCGACAAGAAGCTTTCCGCCGTCCCCGAATTGCGGCGGGCAGGACTGGAAGTCACAGCGGTCAAGCGGTTGAGCAGCTATATCCGCCATGATCTTGATTTTCACGAACTACGGGCGGGAGACCGTATTGTCGTGCAACTCGATCTGGCCGAGCTCATTTCTCTGCGAGAATCAGAAGATTTCAAGGTCGGTATTGTTCACAAAGGCGATGTCGGCGCTTTGGGCGAGGAACTGGTCGAGGCGACTGTCGCTCCCAGTCATCCCAGCATCGGCAACCGGCTCTATGACATTCCGTTCCTTTCCCAGCTCAACGTTCGGGTGCTGGGGATGACCCGTTATCGCAACCTGCCTCGGTCAGACCTGACCAACGCGCGGATTCACGCAGCAGACCGACTGCTGGTGACCGGTTCCAGCGAAGATATTCGCCGCATGTATCAAAACCCCAATTTATTCGGAGTCGGGCAGACCAAAATCCGTGCTTTTCGCCGGGACCGTGCGCCAATTGCTATTGGCGCACTGGTAGCGGTGGTGGTTCTCGCGGCGCTCAACATCATCCCGCTGGCGGTTGCGGCCATATTGGCCGTGGGTGCGATCTTGCTCGCCCGCTGTATCGATGCGGAAGAAGCCTGGGGCTCGATCGATGGCAATGTTCTGGTCCTGATCTTCGGTATGCTCGCGGTGGGTCTGGGTCTGCAGCAGGCAGGCAGCGTCGACCTGATTGTCGCCGAATTGACTCCCTTCCTGCGGGAAGTGCCGCCTTGGGGACTGGTATTTGCGATCTATGTCTTGTCGGTGATCATGACCGAAATCGTAACCAACAATGCGGTGGCGATCATCATTACACCGATTGCAATTGCACTGGGCAATGATCTGGGTGTCGATCCACGGCCTTTGGTGATCGCGGTGATGTTCGCCGCTTCGGCCAGCTTTGCGACGCCGATCGGATACCAAACCAACACACTGGTCTATGCGGCGGGCAATTACCGGTTCACCGATTTTTTCAAGGCCGGCATCCCGCTCACCTTTGGCGTCGGCCTGTCGACATGCCTGGCGATCAGCTTCTGGATGTAGGCCGAGCCTAAAGGCTTGCCGCTTTCCCCCGCGGTCGATAGGCATGGGGTAAGAAAAACGGGGAAGATAGCATGCTGGCATTCTGGTTCAAAATTCCGCTTTGGCAGCGGGTAATCGCCGCCCTGATTCTCGGTGTTATCACCGGACTGATATGGGGCCCTGAATCAGAAACCATCAAGTGGATCGGCGATTTCTTCATCAAGGCGATCAAGATGCTCGTCGTCCCGTTGATCTTCTTCTCGCTCGTCGCCGGCGTCGCTGCGCTTGGCGATCTGAAAAAACTCGGCAGTGTTGGCGGACGAGCGATGATATTGTTCGTGATTACCGGGCAGATTGCCGCGTGGCTGGGCCTCGCGCTCGGCACGTTTTTTCAACCCGGCAATGGTGTCGATACAAGTGCGATCGAAAAGGGCGATACGCCCGTACCCAATGATACCAGCGCCGTAGACATGATCCTCTCGATCGTCCCCGACAGTCCTGTTCAGGTGATGGCCGATGTAAGAGTGTTGCCACTGATCGTCTTTGCATTGCTAATCGGTATCGGCATCTTAATGGCCAAGGAAGATGGAAAGCCGCTGGCTAAAATCTTCGATAGCGGTGCAATTGTGATGCAGAAGGTCACGATGATCGTGATGGAACTGACACCATTTGGTGTCTTTGCGCTGATGGCATGGGTTGCTGGCACGCTTGGGACGGATGCCTTGCTCTCGCTGGCACAATTGGTCGGTCTCAACTATCTCGGTTGTCTGCTGATCATCGGTATCGTCTATTCGGGGATGATAAAGTTTATCGCGAAGCTGCCGGTACTCGACTTCTTCCGTGGGATTATCGATGCAATGGCGGTCAGCTATTCGACCGCTTCGTCCAACGCGACCCTGCCGGTGACCCTGCGCTGCGTCGAACGCAACCTCGGTGTCAGCAACTCTGTCGCCAGCTTTGTTGTATCGCTAGGCGCGACAATCAACATGAATGGTACAGCCATGTATCTCGGGCTTGCCACATTGTTTGGCGCACAGATATTCGGCGTCGACCTGACCTTCGGTGATTATGTTTTGATCTCGATCACCTCGACTCTCGGTGCGATCGGCGCGGCCGGCATTCCCGGTGCGGGCCTGATCATGATGGCATTGGTCTTCGGCAGTGTTGGTGTTCCGCTCGAAACCATTGCCTTTGTTGCTGGCGTCGACCGGATCATGGACATGATGCGCACGACCACCAACGTCTCGGGCGATGCCGCGGTTGCGGTGACGGTGGCAGCAATGACCGGCGAGATCGACCGCGAGGAAATGATTTCGGCGGACGATGTCTAGAATCTCTTAATAGGGCGGCTTCTTTTTGGAGCGCTGGACCTTGGCGGCTTCGGCCCACCATCTCAGGTCGTCTGCAAATTTTGGAAAGTTGCGGACAAGTCGGTCGCCGTCTGCGCCGGAAGGCGCGCCGGTTTCGTCAAAAGCCTTGTGCACGCCGCCGAGTGCCAAGGGCATCGACGTGACGACCATTCCCATCTCCCCCAATATCGCGCGCCAGTGCATCATGGCGCGAACACCGGCAAACGGTCCGGCAGAATAGCTGGCGATTGCGGCGGGCCGCCAGAACCATTCCTCCAGAAAATGGTCAGTGAGGTTTTTGAGGCCCGGTTGGACGCCCCAATTATACTCACCTGCAACAAACACAAATCCGTCAGCGTTTCGAATTGTCGTTGCGACTTTCTCCATTGCTTGCGGAGCCTCTCCGGCGGGATATTCCTTGTACATGCGATCAAGCATGGGGAGATTGACCGCCTGCGCATCTATCAGGTCAACGCTATCCCCGCCTTCGGCAAAGCTTTGGGCAAGATATTGAGCATAAGCAATGCCGTTGCGATCTCGCCGATAGGAACCGTAAAAAATCGCAATTTGCATATCAATGTCCTTATGCTTTTAATCCGCAAACGGGTCGGTCACCAATATCGTATCTTCACGCTCCGGTGAAGTAGACACCAGCGCCACAGGGCATTGGATCAATTCTTCGACGCGCTTGATATATTTGATCGCCTGCGCCGGTAAATCGGCCCAGCTACGCGCGCCGGCGGTGGTTTCGTTCCATCCGGGCATGGTTTCGTAGATAGGTTTGACGGCTGCCTGATCCTGATGGTGCGGCGGCAGATAGTCATAGGTCATGCCGTTTAGGTCATAGCCAACACAGATTTTAAGCTCCTCGAAGCCGTCAAGAACGTCCAGCTTGGTCAGCGCAATGCCGGCAACACCGGATACCGCCAGAGCCTGCCGCACGAGTACGGCATCAAACCAGCCACAGCGGCGTTGACGGCCGGTTACAGTGCCGAATTCATGGCCGCGCTCGCCCAGTCGCTGGCCGATTTCATCGTCAAGCTCGGTCGGGAAGGGGCCGGAGCCGACGCGGGTGGTGTAGGCCTTGGTTATCCCGAGAACATAGCCGGTGCCGGACGGACCGATGCCGGACCCGCCGGCTGCGGTGCCGGAAATTGTGTTCGAGCTGGTGACAAAGGGATAGGTGCCGTGATCAACATCAAGCAGCACGCCTTGCGCGCCTTCGAACAATATGCGCTTGCCGTCGCGGCGCGCTTCGTTGAGGCGCTTCCAGACCGGCTGGGCATATTGCAGCACGCTGTCGGCGATTTCCTTCAGGTCATTCAGCAGACGTTCCCGATCTACCGGCGGTTCGCCAAAGCCGGCGCGTAGGGCGTCATGATGAGCGCACAAACGATCGAGTTGCGGGCCGAGATCGTCGAGATGGGCGAGATCGCATACGCGGATAGCGCGGCGACCGACCTTGTCTTCATAGGCTGGTCCAATGCCGCGCCGGGTCGTGCCGATCTTGCCCTTGCCGCTGGCATCCTCCCGCATGGCGTCGAGATCGCGGTGGATCGGCAGGATCAGAGGGCAGGTTTCGGCGATGCCGAAATTGTCGGTATTGATCGCGACGCCCTGGCTTTCCAGCTTGGCGATTTCGTCGCGCAAATGCCAAGGATCTAGCACCACGCCATTGCCGATGATCGACAATGCGCCGCGTACGATACCCGAAGGCAGCAGGGAAAGCTTGTAGACTGCACCGTCGACGACCAGCGTATGGCCGGCATTATGGCCACCCTGGAAGCGGACAACGACGTCGGCGCGTTCGGACAGCCAGTCAACAATCTTGCCTTTGCCTTCATCACCCCATTGTGCGCCGATTACCGTTACATTGGCCATTGAATCACTTTCTTATAATGGTTCCGGCTGATCGCCGTTCAAGATATGCGAACAACCAAGCGGCTCAGCCTGGTCCTTGTCTGACAGGGCTGCCACTGTGCGCCAACCCGCTCCCCTTAGCCGCGCTGCCGCGGCTTGATTGTGCCCGATGGGCAAGAATATCTGGTCGCTGATCTTTGCGCCAAAACCGGCATTGATCAGCGGATCGGGATAGAGTGAAAAGCCTACTGCGGCTTCGGTTTCGCCATCGGGGCGATTAATCTGATAACTGCCGCCGCGTCCGAGCGCGCCGATAAAGCTATCGGCATAAAGAGTGAAGCCGAACCAGTTCTGATATTCAAAACCATGCCGTTCGGTCGGATCCAGAGTGAGGCTTGCCTTGCCCTTGATGCTTTCGGCAATCCGGGAAACGCCATCCAGTCGCGAATCCAGCAGGTTGCCGGTATCAAATTTGCGCAATTTCGCCATTGCTTCGTCGAACGGGCCGGTCGCCTCGATCAACGGGAGATAGCCGGTTGCGCCCATGGCGCTGAGGCCACCGGCATCTTTCATGTCGAGTTCGCCACGGACCTCGGTGATCTGGGTCTCATTCAATGGCAATGGCCCTGCCGCCAATATATCGATCAGGTCGGGCAGGGTGAAATCCACGGTTATGCCAGTGACACCGGCTCGTTCCAGGGCCTCAATCGCGACCGAAACAATCTCGCTGGCGGCGATGACACTGTCATTGCCGATCAGCTCGGCGCCGATTTGCAGGCGACTGCGTTCTGGCTGCAACTGGCCAGAGCGCAGTTTCAGAACCTGTCCCGAATAGCTGAGTCTTAGTGGACGGGGCCTGTCGGCGAGGCTCGTTGTCGCGATCCGGCCGATTTGCACCGTCATATCCGGCCTAAGCGCCAAGGTACGCTGCGAAATCGGATCGACGAAACGCAGAAGGTCGCTGCTTGATGCACCCTGCATCCGTTCCGTCAGGCCGTCCTCATATTCCGCGAGCGGAGGTGACACCCGGGCATAGCCGTGGCTGGCCAGCGTATCGAGGACATCGCGTTCCAGTCGCGATGCCGCCTCGGCATAAGGCGGCAGCGCGTCGTGAAACCCTTCGGGCAAGAGATTGGATGGCTTTCGCATGGCCCTGCTCCATAGCCCAAGCAAAGGCTCAGGCCATCCTTTTTCTTTAGTAGGTTGCTATAGAATTAAAACTTCAGCGCCTTGACTGTTTTTACGCCTTCCAGCTGACAAACGGACCATAGTACTGGCTCTTCTACCGGCGAATCGACCGAGAGCAACAATACCGCCTCACCGCCCGGCGCATCGCTGCGACGACCAAGGTGGAACGTACCAATATTGACGCCTGCTTCACCAAGCGTGGAGCCGACGCGGCCGATAAAGCCGGGCTCATCGCGGTTGACGATATAGAGCATGTTGCCTTCCATATCGGCTTCGACCTTGATGCCGAACATCTCGACCAGTCGTGGTCCGGAAGATCCGAACAAGGTGCCGGCAACCGATTTTTCGCCTTCGTCGGTTTTTACCGATACCCGGACCAGCGTGTGATAGTCGCCTTCACGCTCATGACGGATCTCGCGGACATCGAGGCCGCGTTCTTTCGCCAGATAGGGTGCGTTGACCATGTTGACGGTGTCGCTATAGGCACGCATCAATCCAGCCAGCACAGCTGCCGTAATCGGCTTCTGGTCGAGTTCGGCTGCAGCGCCTTCCACTTCAACGGCAACGCCCTTGATCTGGTCGGCTGCGAGTTGGCCGACGAGAGAGCCAAGCTGCGTGGCAAGCGCCATATAAGGTTTCAGCTTCGGTGCCTGTTCAGCCGAGAGGCTCGGCATGTTAAGCGCGTTTTCGACGCCGCCATTGACCAGATAATCGGCCATCTGCTCGGCTACCTGGATCGCAACATTCACCTGTGCTTCGCTGGTCGAAGCGCCCAGATGCGGCGTGCAAATCAGGTTCGGCGTACCGAATAACGCGTTTTCCTTCGCCGGTTCCTGTGCATAAACGTCGAGGGCAGCGCCAGCGACATGGCCGGATTCCAGTGCTTCTTTCAAAGCGACCTCGTCGATCAAGCCACCGCGTGCGCAGTTGATGATCCGCACGCCGACTTTGGTTTTGGCAATAGCTTCGGCGGAGAGGATGTTGCGCGTCTGGTCGGTCAGTGGCGTGTGCATCGTGATAAAGTCGGCACGCGCAAGAAGATCATCCAGCGAGACTTTCTCGACACCCATTTCAACCGCACGTTCTTCGGTCAGGAACGGATCATAAGCGACGACCTTCATCCGCAAGCCGATAGCGCGTTCGGCAACAATCGAACCGATATTGCCAGCGCCGATCAGGCCCAGCGTCTTGCTGGTCAGTTCCACGCCCATGAACTTGGACTTTTCCCATTTGCCTGCCTGGGTCGAAGCGTCAGCAGAAGGAAGCTGGCGGGCGAGAGCGAACATCAGCGCGATGGCATGTTCTGCTGTGGTGATGCTGTTGCCGAATGGTGTGTTCATGACCACGACGCCCTTGGCAGAAGCGGCCGGGATATCGACATTGTCGACACCGATACCGGCACGGCCAACCACTTTCAAATTGGTTGCTGCAGCCAATATTTCGGGTGTAACCGTTGTCGATGAACGAATGGCGAGGCCATCATATTCACCGATAATCTTGATCAGCTCTTCCGGAGTGAGCCCGGTGATTTCATCAACTTCGCATCCCCGCTCGCGGAAAATCTCGGCGGCTTTCGGGTCCATTTTATCGGAAATAAGTACTTTTGGCATTTTTTTGATTCCTTGTTGGGGTCGTCAGGCCAGCGCAGGGCGGCCTCCAAGCCAATGCCGGCATATCTCGGACATTGGCTTGGGCCCCGGCCTTGGCCGGGGCGACACATATATTAGGAAAGTTCGGCTTTCACCTGAGCATAGGCCCATTCGATCCAGAGCAGCAGACGACGAATGTCTTCCTGCTCGACGGTCGAACCGCAC
>NZ_JBALUT010000004.1:0-8754 GCF_036963705.1 Parasphingorhabdus sp.
TGCCCTGCGTGCCCGGCTATCAGGGCGATGATCAGGCAGACGACGTGCTGATCGCCGAAGCCGGCAAAATCGGCGTGCCGTTGATGGTCAAGGCAGCCGCTGGCGGCGGTGGTCGCGGCATGCGGCTGGTTCACGATCTGAAAGACGTACCCAACGCGATCAAGCTGGCCCGGTCCGAGGCGGAGAACGCCTTTGGCAATGGCGAACTGATCCTCGAGAAAGCGATTATCAAGCCGCGTCACGTCGAAATTCAGGTCTTTGCCGACAGCCATGGCAATACTATCCATCTCGGCGAGCGCGACTGTTCGGTCCAGCGCCGCCACCAGAAGGTGATCGAGGAAGCGCCTTGCCCGGTCATGACGCCAATATTGCGCGAGCAAATGGGAGCGGCTGCGGTCGAAGCGGCCAAGGCAGTCGATTATGTTGGTGCCGGAACGGTTGAATTTCTGCTCGACCAGTCGGGATCCTTCTATTTTCTCGAAATGAACACGCGGCTGCAGGTCGAACATCCGGTGACCGAGGAAATCACCGGTCTTGATCTGGTCGCACTGCAACTGAAAGTCGCGTCAGGCGACTTGCTCGGTCTTGAGCAGCAGGACATCACGCTCACCGGTCATGCGATGGAAGTCCGGCTCTATGCCGAAGATCCAGCGGACGATTTCCTGCCCAGCACCGGCCCCGTCCATTTGTGGCAGCCGTCCGATCTGGCGCGGGTCGACAGCGGCATCGCGACCGGCGGCGAAGTATCGCCCTTTTACGATTCGATGGTCGCCAAGATTGTCACACACGGCGCAACCCGCGACGAAGCCCGGAGGCGGATGATCAAGGCCCTGTCGGAAACAGCCTTGTTCGGCCCAAAAACCAATCGCGACTTCCTCATTGATGCGCTCGATCGGCCAGACTTTGTCACCGGTGAGGCAACCACCGCTTTCATCGGCGAAAATTACGGCGAAGGCGGGGTTGATCTCGGGGCGCATGATTTTGCTTCTTATGCAATCGCGGCGGTCATCCATCACAAGCTGCGGCAACAGGCGGCGCACAAGCTGGCGCTCAACGTCAATCCGGAAATGCTTGACTGGTCCAGCACCGGCTCACTGGAAACCGTGGCACAATATGCCGATGGCGAAGATGCCCAGACCATCCATGTCCATGTCGACAAGCCCGGCCATTATCGAGTCAGCTCCGGCGAAGAGGGTGTCGAGGTGGACCTGATTTCCCTAACCACCGACCACGCAAAATTGCGGGTCGAGGGGCGGACCGTCGAAGCAATCTATTTTGACGACCATCGCACCCTGTATCTGGCACTGCCCAAACGCTCGCTGACCGTCACCGATCTGACCGGGCTTAGCGCCATGGAAGATGCTGGCGGCGGTGGCACCGTGGTCGCGCCGATGCACGGATTGTTGCTCGAGATATTGGTCGAGGCCGGAGCGCGGGTTGCCAAGGGCGACAAGCTGGCGGTGCTAGAGGCGATGAAGATGCAGCACGAGATACTCGCGGAGATTGACGGAACGGTTGAAACCATCGCGGCAACCGCTGGCAAACAGATTGCAGCCGATGATCTGATCCTGGAAATTGTCGCGGATGAAGCTGAAGAAACCGATAGTTGATAAAGACCGTTTGTGCTGAGCTTGTCGAAGTACGATTGACCGCCAAGGGCCCTTCGACAGGCTCAGGGCGAACGGCAATGAGGAGACCCACCAATGAACAATAAAATCTGCGACATGCTCGGTATCGAATTTCCGCTGGTTGCCTTCTCCCATTGCCGCGATGTCGTCGCTGCCGTCTCCAGAGCCGGTGGCATGGGCGTATTTGGCGGGGTAAACTGCTCTCCCGAGATGCTCGAGGAAGAGCTCAGCTGGATTGATGCCCATGTCGATGGGAAGCCTTATGGTCTCGATATCATCGTCCCGAACAAGGTCGAAGGCAAAGGCGAACAGCTTGATCCGGAAGCAGTGCTCGCCTCGATTCCCGAAGAACATAAACAATTTACCAATGACATAATGCAGCGTCATGGTGTCGATGCTGCGCGTAGCGCCGAGGACATCGAAGCGGTGCGCCGCGAACAGGTCGCGTTCACCGATAATTTGCGTGGCGGTACAGCGGCTGCGATATTGGAAGTCGCTTTTCGCCATCCGATCAAACTGATCGCCAATGCTCTGGGTATCCCGCCGCAGGTGATGCTGGAAATGGGGCAAAGGCATAATGTTCCCGTCGCGGCACTAGTCGGGACAAGAGATCATGCGATGAGTCAGGTTGCGGCCGGTGTCGACATCATCATTGCCGTAGGCGGCGAGGCCGGCGGGCATACCGGCGATATATCCACAATGGTGCTTATTCCCGAAGTCTGCAACGCACTGGCCCAGATTGGCGATGACACGCCAGTACTTGCAGCAGGTGGCATAGCAACGGGTGCCCAGATGGCCGCTGCCATGGCAATGGGCGCAAGCGGCGCCTGGTGCGGCTCGGTCTGGCTGACTACGGTCGAAGCGGAAACCAATCCGGTGGTCAAAGAGAAAATGCTCGCCGCCACATCACGCGACACGGTGCGCGCTCGGTCACGCACCGGCAAGCCGTCGCGGCAATTGCGTTCACCCTGGACCGATGCCTGGCAGGCTGAGGGCGCGCCATCCCCGCTTCCCATGCCGTTACAGTCTCTGGTCGCGGAGCCTCCGTTGCGTGTGCTCGACAAGCTGAGTCAGGGTGACAATCAGGGCGCCAAGGATCTGGCCACCTATTGGGTCGGACAGGGCGTCGGTCTGATGAACGAGCAGATGACCGCAGGTCAGGTGGTGCAGGAGTTCAAGGAAGATTTCCTCACCGCTTATGAAAGACTGGCCGCTAATCTCGGCGAATGACAATCGCCTGGCGATCCTGGCCCTGCAGCGCAGTCATTTTCACCCTATGCTTTCTCCAGACCGGATCGAACGAGGCTGGCATTGAGGATCGCATGGCGTAGATCACGCCGAAAAATCCGCTGCTCGGCGAAAACCACGAGTCAATCCTCTCCAAACTGGCGGCCTTCCCCAACCATAGATTGTTTCAATTGGTTACAAGCCCCGCCATCTGGTTGCGTAAAGCGGCGATCTGGTTATTCTCGGGAAAAAAATGAGGAGAGATTCGCATGACTTGGCAAATGGCCGGTATCTGGGAGAATATTGCAGAGGCAATTCCCGACAAGCCAGCAATCGTCGATGGCGACAAGCGTTACAGCTGGTCCGAATATACCGATCGTTCCGCCCGGATCGCTCAGGTGCTAACCGACCATGGCCTGAAGGCCGGCGCCAAGCTGGCGATATACTCTTATAATAGCGCAGAATATATGGAGACCCAGTTCGGGGCCTTCAAAGCGCGCATCTGCCCAGTCAATGTCAACTACCGCTATCTCGAAGCGGAACTGACTCACGTCATCAACAACAGCGACAGCGAAGCCCTGGTTTATCAGGCTCAATTTGCCCCGCGTATCGCCGCGATCCGGGATCAACTCGAACAGGTCAAATTGTTCTTGGAAATCGAAGACGGGTCCGGCGAGCATCTTGAAGGCGCGGTGTCTTATGAAGAGGCGCTGCAAAGCACCAATCCGATGCCGGTGATCGAGCGGTCCGGTGACGACATCTATATGCTCTACACCGGTGGCACCACCGGCATGCCCAAGGGCGTGATGTATGATCACAAGACTTTTGCCCCTGCGCTGCTCGCCAAAGGGTTCGAGATGCGGATGATGGAACCGCCAACCGATTCTTCGGGCTTTGGTACGCTGGTGAAGCAGTTGCACGCTGCAGGCGCAGCCTCGCGCTCCATTCCCGCCTGCCCGCTGATGCACGGAACCGGCATGTGGATCGGCGCGATGGTGCCGCACAGCCTCGGCGGCTGCGTGGTACTGAGCGACAACAGCCATTTTGATCCGGTAGCGCTCTGGCAACTGGCGCAAGACGAGAAAATCACAGACATAACCATCGTTGGCGATGTATTTGCCAAGCCAATGCTGGCTGCCCTTGATGATGTTAAGGCGGCAAGCCAGGCATTTGATTTATCACCGCTTTTGATGATGGGATCGTCGGGTGTGATGTGGTCCACCGAGGTCAAACGCGGTCTTTTGGGGCATTTGCCGCATATGGCTATCGTCGACAGCATGGGATCGACCGAGGGCAGCATGGGAGTATCTATCACCACCGCCGAAAATATCGATATCGACCAGACCGCCAAGTTCGACATGAACCCGACAACCAAAGTGCTGACCGAAGAAGGCAAACCGGTCGAGCCGGGCTCCGGTGAAATGGGGCTGATCTGCAACGGCGGGATGGTGCCACTCGGCTATTATAAGGACGAGGCCAAAAGCGCTGCGACCTTCAAAACGTTCGATGGTGTCCGCTATTCAATTCCCGGCGATTTCGCGACCGTTGAGGCAGATGGCTCAATCACTCTGCTTGGCCGCGGTTCTGCCTGCATCAACAGCGGCGGCGAAAAGATATTTCCGGAGGAAGTCGAGGAAGCGCTCAAGACGCATGAATCGGTCTACGACTGCCTTGTCGTCGGCATAGCCGATGACCGCTTTGGCCAGAAAGTCACCGCGATCCTGTCGGTGGCGCCAGGCGCCCGCTTCGACGAGGCCGAATTGAACGAATATATCCGTTCAAAACTTGCGGCTTACAAGGCTCCGCGCGCGATCATCCTGGTCGATGAAGTGCCGCGCGCCGCCAATGGCAAGGCGGGTTACAAAGCAGCCAAGGAAATTGCACTGGAGCGGTTGCAGGTGTCGGCCTAGTTTCGGTAAACGAACGATGATCGTCGAGCTCATCCACAATCCGGCTTCCGGGACCTATAACGAGCACCGGCTGGATGCCCTGTCTCGTGCGTTTCAGGCGTGCGGCGCGGAGGTCCGGTTTGGCCGTACCGAGAGAAACGGACAGTTCGAGATTCTGCCCGATTGTGATCTTGTCTGTGTATCCGGCGGTGACGGAGCCTTGCAACTGGTCGTCACATCCATGGCGCGAGCAAAAATATTGAAACCGCTTTGTGTGTTTCCCGCCGGCACCGTCAATCTGGTCGCCATGGAACTTGGCTATTCCGATGATCCGGCGACATTTGCTCGCGAGATCATGGCTGGATATCTCGATAAGGAAAATTCCCGGCTAGCAGCGCCGATGGTAACTTTCGATGGTCAGCCTTTTGTCGCGTGCCTCAGCGCCGGACCGGATGGACAAGCGGTGGCCCGCCACAATCCCAAGCTAAAGAAGCGCTTCGGCGGCGCTGCCTATGGCTGGTCGTTAATCCGGCTGCTGGGTAACTGGCCGCAGTTTCGCTTTTCTCTGGCGCTCGAAATGAGCGACGAAACGACAGATCATCTGAACTGCAGCGCCTTCTATGTGATCAAGGCGCATCATTATGCCGGAAACTGGGTGTTGGCACCATCAGCGAGATTGAACTCACGACATTTCCAGGTCATATTGCTGACCCGGGCCCGTCGCAGGGACTTTTTGCGATTCATCATCCAGATTGCCCGCGGCCGCGATCCCGCACAGCTCGATTTCGTCCAGTCCTTGCCCGCCTATCGACTCACAATGATAGCGAAAGACGAAAACTCCAGATCGGCAGCGTTCCAGGTGGATGGAGACACTCTGGCGACGCAGCCGCACGAAATCAGGATGACAAACCAGGCAGTTACCTATTGCTTGCCCTTATCCGGGTGAAACCCGGTATTTCAGGCCGCGCGGCAATGGGCTGTGATCAGATCAACCATTTTGGGCAGTTTGCTCGGGGGCAGATCATGGCCCATACCCTCGACCAGTTCGAAGCTTGCGCCTTTGACATTGGCCGCGATATCCTGACCGCAAGCCGACGGGATAAGCGGATCTTCTGCTCCGTGAATGACCATCGTCGGCGCCGTGATCCGGTTGGCCGCCGGCCGTAAGTTCCCGCTGTCGATGATCGCTGCCATCTGGCGCTTCGGGCCAGCGGGATAAAAGGCGCGTTCCTGCGCGAGCTTCATCATTTCCCGTCGTTCCTTCGGCCGGCTGCGGCCCTCTTCCGAGGCGATCAGTGACGAGAAAGCCAGACCCAGCTCAAGCGCTTCGTCCGGCGTCCGCGCCTTAGCGCGCGCAGTCTGCATCAGCACCTTGCGCACTTCGGCGTCGGCGCCGGGCAAGCCAGGGCCATTGGTCGATGACATCACCGGAGTCAGGGAAAGCACGCGATCGGGATGATCCGCAGCAATCAGCTGACCGATCATGCCGCCCATCGACGCGCCGACAATATGCGCGCGGTCAATCTTCAACCCATCGAGCACGCCGACAGCATCCCTCGCCATATCGCTCAAATTATAGGGCGCCATCTGCCGTTTCGGGAAAAAACGCTTGGCGATCATCTGGCGGATCGGATGGGGCGGCCGCACGCCGTCAAATTTATAGCTGAGCCCGACATCGCGATTGTCAAAAGTGATCACCCGGAACCCGTTTTTCACCAGGCCGTTGACGAAATCCATCGGCCAGTAAACCAGCTGGGCGGTATAGCCCATGACCAGAAGAATCGCGGGATCCTCGGGATTGCCGTGGTCTTCTACTTCGATATTGATGCCATTGGCGATGATCTGCATATATTCTTCCTGATCTACCCGAAAACAGAATCAGTAACAGAAAGCGCGGCCGTTACAAGAAGGGCGGCAGGGTCAGCCTAGGGCGTATATTCCCGATCGGTCTGCTCGGCGCTATTGGCCGCAATATTGGTATTTGAAGAGACGGCAACCGTGCCTATGCGCGCAACCTGGTTTTGCTCGTCGACCACTACGCGCACCGACAATATCGACGAGACCTGGATGGCCTGCGCTGACAATTTTGCGATCCGGACGGTATAGCCGCCGTAAGGAACACCATCGAACAGGAAGAAACCGTCAAATTCGGTCTGGGTCTCGCGAATGACACGGCCTTCAACATCGACCAGTTCCAGACCAACGCCGGAAATCGTACCGCCGCCCTCGCGAACCAAGGTGCCTTCGACCTCGCCGGCGCTGACCAGCGGCAATTCTACCGTCACCGCAACACCGGGGCGCGGGGTAATCACTACACCCGGCAAAGCAGGCTGAACATAGGGACTAGACAGGCTGCTGGCATCGATCCCGATCAATACCGGTCGGAAGGGTTGCAAATTGTCGATTATCGCGCGCCCGTTGACATCGGTGGCCGTCAGCGAGACCGATTGGCCCGCGGTCAACTCGACATTTTCCACCAATGGCTCGCCAGGCTGGCGGATACCGTCGCGGTTCTCGTCTCGATAGACAATCGCCATAGCCTGCCCGTTATCGGCGAGCTTGTTGCTGGAAAAACGGAATTTGCCGTTTCGCGGATCGGGGCCAAGGCTGAACGACAGATTGAGGCCGGCTGCAACCGAACCATCGGTCGCCGCCTCGGCGCTTGCGGTGAGCGAAAATTTGTCGAAACGGCGAATGATCCCGATTCCAGCGCGCCCACGGTTGAGCCCGGCATCATAACCGAGTTCCGCGCGCCAGTCCGATCGCTCCCCGGCGCGCCATTCGCCAGTGAAATTGACCCTTTCAAACCTTTTTTCGGGTGCCAGACGGTAAACCGCTTCACCCCGCAGCCGGACCTTGCCGATCCGTCCGTTGGCCAGCAGCCGCGCGTCGAGACGATCTGGCGGACCGGGTCCGATGTCGCTGAACCGCTTCTCCCAGTTCAATTCTCCGGTAAGAGATAAACGATTGAAATTAAAAGACATTCTTCCGGTCACGTCGAGGCTGTCACGGCCGTCTGTGCGCGTTTCATATTGGGTATCAATGTGAAAGGGTACCGCGCGGCTGCCGATTTTAAAACTATGGTCAACCGACAGGCTGTGGCGGGACTCGACATTTTTGCCGATCTGATCCGAGACGAAATCACCCCGTGCCCAGACTGATTCGGCGGAAATATAACTATTCCCAAGCTGGCCCAGCAACTGGCCGCGGAACGCCATCCCCTGGCCGAGATTCGAAGAGGCCGAAAGCTCAACCAAGGTCGGCCCCACCGCCCGGCGCACCGATCCTTCTACATAGTTGTAACGATCACCGTCGATCTGGAGGCTGAACAGGGATGCCGCAACCGAGGTTCTGGTATTGATCCCGCGTTCTACACCGAAACCGCCTCGCAAACCGGCCTGGCGGATCGGTAAAAACTCGCCGAGCCGGATCAGATCCTCGCCCGCTTCATTAATCCCGGCCCAATAATAAGTTTCTCGCGGGGGGATCGAATCAAGCCCAACGGGAATCACCTTGGTATCGCGGCGGATCTGGCCCTGTGGTCCGTACAGAACCACTTCGATGCGGTTCTGGCCGTAAAGCAGCGGAACATCGAGAAATTCGTAGCGACCGTCGGTGCGGTTTTCGGCAAAGGCCAGCAATTGGCCGTTGCGATAGAGTTCTGCGTCCCAGCCGCTTGGCAGTTCACCTCGGAAACTGGTGCGGTCAAAGCTGTCTGGCCGCTCTACCGGGCGATTTGTCACCAATGCACCACGGCCTGCAACCGACTGCGACACTAAGGGCGTGGATATTGTCGATACGTCGCCCAAAGCGAAGTGGGTGGCCTTCAACGGCCCGAGAAGATTGGCCTTCGGATCGGTTCGATAGGCCCTAAGCCTGAGATTTTCGGGGACGCCGCTATTGTTGGAGGAAAGCCGGGCGTCAAAGCTCGCTTTGCCGACCTCCCCGGACGCATATAGTTCGTAGCGCAGGTCGAATTGCTGACCCGAGCGCTTGTCTTTCAGACCACC
>NZ_JBALUT010000004.1:8763-82675 GCF_036963705.1 Parasphingorhabdus sp.
TTTGCCGACCTCCCCGGACGCATATAGTTCGTAGCGCAGGTCGAATTGCTGACCCGAGCGCTTGTCTTTCAGACCACCGACCGAAGCCACTGCATCCACCGAGGGGGTACGCCAGAATTTATAAGGTTCTGAAGACTGCGGCAGGGCGGACAGGTCAAAATTATTGCGAGGGCGGATCTTGGCGGCCTGTTCCTTGCGCTTCAGCGCCCGTTCGAAGGGTAGTTCGCTATCCGACTTGATCGTCAACAGCGCATTGGACAGATCGGGCACAAATTTGATATCAAACCAATCCGACAGGCTCTTCACATTAACGCACCAGCCCTCAGGTACGTCATGGATCTGCCCAGATCGCAATTTTGCCTCTTCGTTCACCTTTTGTACTATATTACTGTCACGATCAATGGTGAGCGTCTGGTTCTCCGTAAAGATCCAGCCAGTTGCGCGGCGCGACTTCTTGTCAAGACGGAGCGGAATATCCATCGCCATGATGATATCGGCAAGGTCAACGCACACGCCAGCATCGGTTTGATAACCTCTGACCCCGTCTCCGAGGCGATAATTGCCCGAGCGCAAGTCGAATAGCAGTGCATCGTCGTCGCTCGCTGTCCAGTCGCTGGCAGCATGGGCCGGGGGCGCCAGAAACAGCGAAGCCGCCGAGATCGCGGTGATCCCTGCGGCTTTGACCAGGGCATCAAGGCCCCGGCCGATTATATTATGTCGCTGTCTCATCATTCCCATCATGACTTAGTGACGGCGTGAAGCCTCACTAAGTTATTGATATAAAATGCTTATCTAAGTACCATGTCGGTCTTGGCGATAAGTCCGCCACCATCATTGGCGGGTTCGTAATATTCAACCGAGACGGCGCCTTTGAGCTGCGCGGCCACTTCCGGTGGTACCGGCAGGATGACTTTACGCTGATTAACTTCTGGATAGACCGCAATACCACGGGCTACCAATACCGGCTCGCTTAATCCCGGTTTGGTAACCCGGATTTCGCCAAATACCGACCGATCTCCTGATCGATTTAGGTCGAAGGTCAGCGCCTGACCATCGGGATCCTTTTCCATCTTGCCATTGGCGATTGCAGCGGTGGCCTGCAAATTTCCCTGACGGATGATCACAGGAATGGTCACGCCGTAAATTGGCGTCAGGGCTATTGAGAAGCCCCCGTCAGGGACTTTTTGGTCGGTGACCGAACGAGCGGCGGGAATAGCGCGGAACAGAAGATGAGCGCGATATTCTCCGTCTGGCAGACCTTCAGGAGCCCGCACACCAAGGCGGATCGCCTGGGGCTGGTTCGGCGGCAGCGTCACTCTGCGCGGCGCATAGCGGATCATGGCCTTGGCGGCCTGTTCGATCTGGTTCTCCTGCTCTTCGCTGACATCCTCCAGACGACCTTCCGGGGTCATCCTGCGCAATTCTATTGAAATCCGGTACGTCGCTGTTTCCGAACCGATATTATTGAGTATCACTTCGGTCCCACGCTGGCCATCAAGGACGACCCGAGTTGGTGCGACTAAAAGATCGCCCGCTGCGTGGGCCGGCACAGATGGCATTGCCATAGCTGACGCCAAGGCGCCCAATCCGATGCAACAACTTTTCAGCAATTTGAGACTCTGGATGGTCATGATATTCTCCGGCTTTAACTGGTCATTCGGAGAGGCCTGTTTTGGTCGCCTGTCCCCACAGATCCCTTATGATCAAAGAGGGTTACCAAAGCGCTAACCAAGGGCGATTTTAGATGACCATCAGCGGAAATGGCGGGCGAGTTGGGACCCAACAGAAAAACCCGTTCGCGACTGGTGTCACGAACGGGCTCTTCATCAGTCCCTATCATCGGCCACTCGGCCGATGGTCTAGTTTTTAGTTGTAGTTTACGGTAACATTGAAGGTACCAACATAAGCACCATCAGCCTGATTGGCACCGACGTTGAGCAAACCGCCAACGTTGAAAGAGCCTACGCCACCGGTCAACGTCATCGTCGAAACGCTGGAAACGATATTCGCAACCATGCTGTTCCCGCCGCTGTTCAGCGTAACGTTTGGATCAGACGCAACGCTGACGGTTTGGCCGTCGGTTCCGGTTACGTCAAAACCTGCAGCAGAAAAGGCACCCGAACATACAAGTCCGGCACCACAGGCAAGGCCGCCGGCGCTGACCGAAACGGTAGAAGCCGCTGCGCCACTAACGATCGTGCCGAAGTCAAGATCGCTGCCATCAGAAGTAACGGTAACCTGTTGCAGGATGTTTGCACGCGCATCAGCGGTATCGGTTGCAGCATTGGCAGCAGTCGCGCCCATGACAGATGCAGCAAGCACGGAAGAAGCCAAAGCGGCTTTCATAAATTTAGACATAAGTTCTGGTCCCTATTTTTTTTCAACATTGAAAGAGCGCACGCGGTGCATCCTGGTCAAACCCACTGACCAGAACGTCGCCAGAGCCAACATTCAAGTTCGCTTATCCAAGGGAAAGGATAAGACTTTGCTGCCAGTCATGGTTAAATTTTCGCTAACCTACTAAAATACTGAAAAATATAGATAATCTGAAGATTTCATGCTTCGGAATTCTAGCAATTCGGCATCAACAGCGATGAGATTTCGATGTGATAGTGGCCTGATATTATATATGTTCACCGGTGAGACGCTGGCAAATCAGGTCGAGTTGGTCGAGATTCGCATATTCGATCGACATTGCTCCGCCCTGCCCGTTCGACTGGATATTTACTTTCAAACCAAGCAGATCACCGAGATGCGTTTCCAGCGCCTGGATATCGGCGTCAGCTTCCGACATCAAAGCCTGTTTTTTTGCGGATACAGGTTTGTCACCGGCCAGCGATTTACGGACCAACCGCTCGACGTCCCGGACTGACAGCCCCTGTTTGACAATTTGAGGTGCCAATTCACCGGCATTAGGCGCATTGATCAGTGCACGAGCGTGGCCCATCGATAATTTCTCTTCGACGACGAGTGTCTTCACGCTATCCGGCAGTTCGAGCAAACGCATCAGATTGGCGATATGACTCCGCGACTTCCCGACAATCTCTGCCAGTCTCGACTGGCTATGCCCGAAATCAACACTCAGCTTGGCATAAGCCTCTGCTTCCTCAATCGCATTGAGGTCCTTGCGCTGGACGTTCTCGACGATAGCGATCTCGAGTGTCTCTTCGTCACTCAGACTGCGGACCACAGCGGGTATCTGGTGCAGGCGAGCGCGCTGTGCGGCTCTCCAGCGACGTTCGCCGGCAACAATCTGGAACGTTTTGCCATGAGGACGCACGACAATCGGCTGAATTACGCCGCGTTGCCGCATACTGTCGGCCAGCTCGTCGAGCGCGTCGGTATTGAACGTCTGGCGCGGCTGATCGGGGTTGGGCCGGATGTCGGAAACCGCGATCGAGCGCAGCCCGTCAATGACGGTGCCGGACGCTTGCTCCGTGCCACCACCGTCGGCGCCAGACTGCGGAGAAGTTATGATCGGCTCTTCCCGCTGGATATCTCCGAACAGGCTATTGAGTCCCCTGCCCAGTCCGGTAACGCGCTTCGGTGCTTTCTTGTTCGTGTCTTGTTGGGCTTTGTCCTCAGCCATCATGCGGCTACCTTTCTATCCGGCAAGCGTCCGATCAGTTCGCGAGCAAGGTCGATATAGGCGACCGAGCCGCTGCAACGATAATCATAGATCAGGGCAGGAAGACCGTGGCTGGGCGCCTCGGAAAGGCGAACATTGCGCGGGATCACGGTGTCGAACACCACATCACCCAGACACGCCCGAACATCGTCGGACACTTGTTCGGTGAGCTTGTTGCGCCGGTCATACATCGTTAGAACCACGCCCATCACCGAAAGCTGGCGATTGAAACGCGCGCGAATCCGCTCGACGGTTTGCAGCAATTGACTCAGCCCCTCCAGAGCGAAAAACTCGCATTGCAGCGGAACCAGGAGGGATTCCACGGCGACCATGGCGTTGAGCGTGAGAAGGCCGAGCGAAGGCGGGCAATCGATCAGGCAAATATCCCAACGGCCATTATCGGCGCTGTCCAAAGCTTTTTTCAAACGGTGGGTCCGCTCTTCGAAGCCGACCAGTTCGACTTCGGCGCCGGAAAGATCGACAGTTGCGGGTACAATTTCGAGCCCCGGAACTTTGGTCTGATTGATACAATCGGCCAGAGGCACATCATTGATCAGCAAATCATAGCTGCTGTTGACCCGATCACCTTGCGATAACCCGAGGCCGGTCGATGCATTTCCTTGCGGGTCAAGATCGATCAGCAATACTTTCCAGCCCGTAGCTGCCAGCGCTGTGGCCATATTAATTGCTGTAGTTGTCTTGCCTACGCCGCCTTTTTGATTGGCTATCGCGATACGAACCATGGTCTGTTCAGCCCTATAAAATAGGTTTCTAGCCCTTTCCCACCAAGATTCCGGCGTTCGGATCCGTCAAACTATGTTCCACGTGGAACATTTTTTGTCGTTTTGGCGACAGGCCTTTAAGTTCTCTTACCGCATTTTTGCCTTTCGGTAAGAGCCAAATCGTATTTTCTGTGGAAAAGCGGTGCGAAAGTGCGATGAGACGATCAAGTGGCGCGAAGGCGCGGGCACTGATTACGTCTGCCGGAAAGCTTTCCATATTCTCCAACCGATCAGCAATGACCTTTGCACGGCCTCCGATCCCGGTCTGTTCGACCACGTGAGAAAGAAACTCCGCGCGGCGTTTCCGGGACTCGACCATCTGTACCTGAAAGGGCGTCAATATCGCTATGATGATCCCCGGGAAGCCGGCCCCAGTACCGAGATCAAGCCAGATTTTTCCCGCTTCTGGAGCCGGTGCGTAGCGCAGCAATTGGGCGCTATCGACAATGTGCCGGGCCCACAAGCTATCAGCGCTGGTCTTCGAAATGAGGTTCTGCCGCTGCATCTCGTCGCGCAACATCGCGCTGAATGTTTCAAGCTGTTGCCATGTTTCACGTGAAACATCATATTCTGCGCGAAGCCAGGCCTGCGCCTCTTCTTCCGTCATGCGGCGATATTCCTTGAATCCCGGCGACGGGCGTGGACGAGAATGGCGGCGAGCGCTGCGGGCGTAATGCCCCTGATCCGTGATGCGGCGGCCAATGTATCTGGCCGCGCTGTGGTCAGCCTTTCAACCATCTCGTTGGAAAGCCCGGCGATGACGGCATAGTCCATATCGTCGCCAAGGCGAATTTGCTCATTGGCGCGTAGATCGCGCAACTCCGATTCCTGCCGTTCGAGATAGGGCGCATAGCGCGCATCCTCCTCAATCTCGGCCATCAGGTCGGGATTGCCGGTCTTCAAACATGCTTCCAAATCTTCCAATGAAGCGATGCTGATATTCGGAAAACGCAGCCATTGGAACAGGCCCTGCTTGGTGCCGTCACGCCGGACGTTGATCCCGAGCTTCACGAGATCTTCGCTTGAATAGACAGTTTCGAGCGCTGCAAAAATATTATTACGCGCTCGCTGACGGTCGCCAAACCAGGCGGTCCGTTCCGCATCAACGCAACCCAGAGCTATCGCTATCGGGGTCAATCTGGTCGACGCATTGTCCGCCCGCAACCGCAATCGATATTCCGCTCTGGCCGTCAACATCCGATAAGGTTCCGTGACACCCTGCAACACCAGATCGTCGATCATCACCGCCATGTAGCTGGTGCCACGATCGAGCATTGGCGCGTCCTTGCCCTGCAGCAGACATGCGGCACCAATACCCGCGATCAGCCCTTGAGCAGCGGCTTCTTCATAACCGGTGGTTCCGTTGATCTGCCCGGCGCAATAAAGCCCTTCCAGATCACGGACCTTCAGTGACCGGTCGAGGGCGCGTGGATCGATATGATCATATTCCACCGCATAGCCGGGAACGATGATCTCGGCATTCTCCAGTCCGTCCATGCTGCGCACGAAGGCGAGCTGAACGTCGGCGGGCAATGAGGTACTGATCCCGTTCGGATAGACGAGATTGGTATCGAGGCCCTCTGGCTCGAGAAAAACTTGGTGCGAATCGCGATCGGCGAAGCGGTGAATCTTGTCCTCGATCGAAGGGCAATAGCGTGGCCCCTGCGCGTCGATCGCGCCGCTGAACAAGGGGGAGCGATCAAGCGATCCGCGGATGATTTCATGGGTCTCGGCATTGGTCCGGCTAACCGCACAAAATGTCTGCGCTACCGTCCGCCCTTTCGAGAGCGGCGACATCGTCCAGCCGTCATCGTCCGATGGCTGCTCGGGCAAGACCGCCCAGTTGATCGTCCGGCCGTCAATTCGCGGGGGCGTTCCGGTTTTCAGACGCGCTATCGGCAGTCCTGCATCACGGATCTGTTGACCCAGCGAAACCGAAGCGGCCTCGCCTGTACGTCCGCCCTCATGCCGCTCCTCGCCGCGAAACAATTTCCCGTTGAGAAATGTACCGGTGGCGAGGATGACGGCCTTGGCATTGATCGTCGATCCGTCGGCCATGACGATTCCGCTGACCCGCGATTCCGACAAGACGAGACTGGCCACTTCGCCCTCGACGATGGTCAGATTGTCCTGGGCTTCGAGCATCCTGTGAATCGCCGCCTTATAGAGCTTGCGATCTGCCTGAACCCGCGGCCCCTGCACGGCGGTGCCCTTGGAAAGATTGAGCATGCGATAATGGATCGCGGCGGCATCCGCGGCGCGTCCGATCAGCCCGTCAAAGGCATCGACTTCCCGCACCAGATGGCCCTTGCCGAGTCCGCCGATCGCCGGGTTACAGGACATCGCCCCGATGCTTTCGCGGGTGAAGCTGACCAACGCGGTAGACGCACCCATGCGCGCCGCAACAGCGGCAGCCTCGCAACCGGCATGGCCTCCGCCAACCACAATGATGTCAAATTCTTGGCTCATGCTGCGGCCCATAGCTCAAGCCGGATTGCAGGTCAAAATCTACCGGTGCCCTCTGCTGTTCCACGTGGAACAATCATTTCCCGATGCAGAATTTTCCGAACAGTCCGTCGAGCATATCTTCGGTGCTAGCGGTGCCGGTGATTTCATCGAGCGCCTTGCGGGCCATCCGCAGATGTTCCGCGACAATCAGATAGTCCGCTTCATTGATGATCCCAGCCAGATTGTCCCAGGCCATTGAAAGAAGATTGGCCTGACGCGCATTGATGCTGACCTGGTCACCATCGGGGAGAATGTCTTTCGCCCGTACGATCAGATGATCGACCAATGCGTCCATGCCCTGACCGCTAACCGGCGACAAGGTGAAGGCGGCACTGGCTTTTGGCTCGTGCTCAGGATGGTCGCAGCGGGAACTGATTTCGATCAGATTGTCCTGCGCCGGTCCCTGCCCTTCGTCTCCAAGCCACAAAATAATATCCGATGCAGCAAATTGTTGATGCGCCCGGTCGATACCGATCTGCTCGATGGTCTCCGCACCGCTCTCGCGAACGCCGGCAGTGTCGATGAAAAGAAACGGGATGCCGCCGAGTGCAATCGGCACCTCGATGACATCGCGTGTGGTTCCGGCGATATCCGAGACGATGGCCGCTTCGCGTTCGACCAGCGCATTGAGCAATGTCGACTTGCCGCTATTGGGTGGACCGCCGAGCACCACTCTGATGCCATCTCGTAATTTTTCAGCGCGGGGTCGCTCCAGAAGGTTTCGCATTTCGTCGACCAGTGGTCGCGCGCTGTTCTGGACCGCTGCCGCCTGCTCCGGCACAACATCATCCTCGTCGGAGAAGTCCAGCTCTGCTTCGACCCTGGCCGACAGCGCGAGGATCTGTTGCTGCCAGTCATCCACTTTGCGAGATAAAGCGCCACCGGCATTGCGGACCGCCGCCTTGCGCTGCAATTCGGTTTCGGCGAACAAGAGATCGGACAGGCCTTCGGCTTCCGCCAGATCCATTTTACCATGGGTGAAAGCTCTTCGGGTAAATTCCCCCGGCTCTGCCTTGCGCAAACCATCAATCTGTTCCAGCGCCGCTTCTATCGCCCGGATGACCGCGCGGCCGCCATGGCAGTGAATCTCGGCCAGATCTTCACCCGTGGCGCTATTCGGCCCCGGGAACCACAGGCATAAAGCTGAATCCAGCAGCTCCCCGTTAACCATATTGGTAATATTATGTAGCTCAGCAACACGCGGTTCTGGTAAATTACCGGTGAGGGATTTCAGCGCCTGCCCTGCTCGCGGCCCGCTGATCCGCAGGATTCCTATGGCCGCCGGCGGTTGTCCGCTGGACAATGCGAAAATTGTATCATCAGCGGACAACATCACGGAAAGCGGTAGCTAGTCGTTCTTTTTCTTGGTCGACGTGGATTTTCCGCCGCCCGATGCAGCGCCCATGGCCCCGGTCAGGAAGGATGAAAACATCTTCAGACCCGCCTCGCCCATTGGCGCGATGATCTTGGTGAAATTCTGCAATTGCTCGACCGAATTGGCACCCTGCAGGAATTTCGACATTTCCTGAACATAGCTTTCGTTGAGTTTCGCGACGTCGGGCAAGCCGATCAAGCGGCGCGCCTCTTCCGGTGTGCAGTCCAGTTCAACGCTGACTTTCATTATATATTCCTCTGTTTGGCCATTGCAGCGAAGTTCCCCCTCCATGCAACAGGTTGATGTTCGACCTTGCCTGCCTCTGATATGGGGATATTGTAACCAAAGAATCAAGACATGATGCAAAGGAACGACAAGATGGGCGCGATCGAACAAGTGAAAACATTGACCGGAAATGCAGAATTCCCCTGCTATGTTGCGAACCCCGATGGCAAAGCCAGCGCCGCGATCATCGTCATTCAGGAAATTTTCGGAGTAAATGAAGGCATCCGCGCCAAATGCGATCATTGGGCCAGTCTCGGCTATCTCGCAATAGCGCCCGATCTGTTCTGGCGGATCAACGAGGGCACCGATCTCGACGCCGATGTGCCGGAAGAGTTCCAGACCGCGCTCGATCTGATGGGAAAATTCAATCAGGATCAGGGCATCCGCGATATCGAGGCGGCAATCCATTTTGCCCAGACCGAAATCGGCAGCCACAAGGTCGGCTGCGTCGGTTACTGCCTCGGCGGACGGCTTGCCTTCATGACCGCGGCTCGGACAGATATCAGAGCGTCTGTCGGCTATTATGGTGTCGGTATCGACGGATTGCTCGATGAGAAACACGCGATTGCGCACGAAGTGATGCTCCACATACCCACCAACGACGGTTTTGTCCCGGCCGATGCGCAAGCAGCAATGCACGCCGGACTGGACGATCATCCAAAGGTGACATTGTACGATTATGAAGGACTCGACCACGGCTTTGCCGCCCAATTTGGCGCGCGCCGCGACGAAGCTGCCGCGACATTGGCCGACAGCCGTACCGAAGCCTTTTTCAAGGAGCATCTGGCATGAGCGCACACGACAATCTGAAAATATGGCACGACCGGATGGAAAGCAAAAGCCCGGAAGAGCTAAGCGCGCAGATTGCCGATGATGCGGTGTTCCACTCCCCTGTCGTCCACACGCCGCAATCGGGCAAACCGCTGGTCATGGCCTATTTATCGGCCGCTGATAATGTGCTCGGTAACGACAGCTTCCGCTATGTCCGCGAAATTGTCGACGAGAGTGTCAATATGGCGATGCTCGAGTTCACGCTCGAGCTCGATGGTATCCAGGTCAACGGCGTCGACATCATCAGCTGGAATGACGATGGCAAGATCCAGGATTTCAAGGTCATGATCCGCCCGCTGAAAGCGATCAACAAGGTCTGGGAAGAAATGGGCAAGATGCTGGAGACGAAGAAGGGTTAGACTAACCGCCCCTTCACGAACAGTGCCCGTTCCTCGACGCTGGTTTTCGGCAGTTCGACCAGATCATAGCCATATTCTGTCTACGCAGCCGTCACCGCATGATAAGTCGCTTTGGCTTCATGCCAATCCTGAATGCGATCCGGATCGCCGTGGTAGATTTCTCTCCACGGCGGGGCGACAAACACCGGGCCGGAATATCGGTGTTCGCGGCATGCCTGATCCAGTTCCTCGGGTTTCGCAAAACCCATCAGATCGAGAAATCCCGCGTTGTCGGGAAAGCCCCGATCGAACAGCCATGTCCGATTGGATGAACTGGCCGTTCCGAATTTTTCGAGATCCAGTTTCAATATTTCCAGTGAATAAGACTGCGGATCATGCATCCGCAAGTCATGACCATTGGTTAGCGACAAAATTTCACGACCGGACTCGCTACCAATCGCGATTCCTTCCTCCGATAATTTCGCGCAAAGCGTAGTTTTTCCGGATCCAGGGCCGCCGGTGATGACCGCTATTTTTGCCTTGTTCAGTGTCACCCGAACAGCGTCAAAACACCAATCGTTTGCTCGTCACCTACCAGACCTGAGTAAATCATCTTGCCGGCGACATAGACGATAACCGCCAGTCCCAGATAGGCAATCCACTTGTAGCGCTCGATATATTTGGCGATCACATTGGCAGCCAGACCCATTAGCGCGACCGACAACAGCAGGCCGATTACCAATATCCCCGGATGCTCTCGCGCCGCGCCAGCCACGCCAAGGACATTGTCGAGGCTCATCGATACGTCCGCTGCGGTAACGGCCCATACGGCCGCCCAGAAGCTTCTCTGCGCCTTTACACCGCTGCGTTCGTCGCCTTCAATCTCTTCCGATCCGGGAGATTCGCCTTCGTGGAAAATCTCGCGGTAAAAACTCCAGCCAACCCAGAGCAGCAACAAACCACCAGCCAGCACCAGACCGACAATCTGCAACAATTGCACGACGATCAGCGCAAACAGGATGCGCAATATCAGCGCGGCCGCAATACCGATCAGAATGACCTTGCGCCGCTGTTCTGCCGGCAAGCCGCCAGCCAATGCGCCGACGACGATTGCGTTGTCCGCTGCAAATACCAGATCGATCAGCACCACCTGCCCGAAAGCCGCGAGGGCCGCCGGAGATCCGATGTTCGAGAAATCATGGACAATCGCTGCCCAGATATCTGAAACAGAACCAAGGCCGGTTGCGACAGCGGACAAAAAGGGGAGAAGTTCAATCATGGAAAATAGAAGGTCCGTAATAGTTCACGACCGGCATAGGGTCATAGAATCTGTGAAGCAAGATGCGCCATTGTTGATAATCGTCTGACTGGCGAAATCGTTCCCGATGTGATTCAATCCGGTCCCAAATAATCAGCAACAAATAGCGATGCGGATCATCTGATGACGGCCTTATTTCGATGGACTGAAAACCGGGCTGCCGGGCTACCAGCGGTCTGGCCTTCGCCATCGCCGCTTCAAAATTCTCCGATTGCCCTGGCCGAACCTGCAATATGGCATGTTCCAGTATCATCAGGGCAATCCGGAGATTTTACTGATTCATACTGTCGAAGAAATCGTCATTGGATTTGGAATCCTTCATCTTGTCGAGTAGGAATTCCATCGCGTCGATCGTGCCCATTTGCATGAGGATACGGCGCAGGACCCACATTTTCTTGAGCTTCTCGTCCTCGACCAGCAATTCTTCCTTACGCGTACCAGACTTGCCGACATCGAGAGCCGGGAAGATACGTTTGTCGGAAACCTTGCGATCCAGAACGATTTCCGAGTTGCCGGTACCCTTGAATTCTTCAAAGATCACTTCGTCCATCCGGCTGCCGGTATCGATCAGCGCGGTAGCAATGATCGACAGCGAACCACCCTCTTCAATATTACGGGCAGCACCGAAAAAGCGCTTCGGGCGCTGCAACGCGTTGGCGTCAACACCACCGGTCAGCACCTTGCCGGAGCTTGGTACGACCGTGTTATAAGCGCGGCCGAGGCGGGTGATGGAATCGAGCAGGATGACAACATCATGCTTGTGCTCAACCAGACGCTTGGCTTTTTCGATCACCATTTCGGCAACCTGCACGTGGCGGGTCGCTGGTTCGTCAAAGGTCGAGCTGATTACTTCGCCCTTCACCGAACGCTGCATGTCGGTAACTTCTTCCGGCCGTTCGTCGATCAGCAAGACCAGCAGATAGACTTCCGGATGATTGTCGGTGATCGCTTTGGCAATATTCTGCAGCAAGACGGTTTTACCGGTCCGTGGCGGAGCGACGATCAAGGCGCGCTGGCCCTTGCCCTGCGGTGCGATGATATCGATCACGCGGGCCGATTTATCTTTGTCGGTCGGATCGAGACTGTCGAGGGTCAGCTTTTCATCCGGATAAAGCGGCGTGAGATTGTCAAAATTCACCCGGTGACGGACGGCGTCGGGCTCGTCAAAATTGATCGCGGTCAGCTTGGTCAGCGCAAAATAACGCTCGCCATCACGCGGCGCGCGAATTTCGCCTTCAACCGTATCGCCGGTGCGCAGACCGAATTTACGGACCTGGTTGGGAGACACGTAAATATCATCGGGACCAGCAAGATAATTGGCTTCCGGTGAGCGCAAGAAACCAAACCCGTCGGTCAGCACTTCGATTGTGCCAAGCCCCATGATCAGTTCGTCCTGATCCGCGAGTTCTTTCAAAATCGCGAACATCAGATCCTGTTTGCGCAGGGTCGACGCGCTTTCGACGCCCAGCTCTTCTGCCATCGAGACGAGACCGGCGGGCGATTTTTCTTTTAATTCTTTTAAATGCATGGAGGTTTATCCAAATAAATTAGGGAGTTATTCTTGTTTTGCATGTGTGCAGCTATTGGCTGTCGACGATGTACATGAAAATTTAACCCGGACGGGCTTTGGCGCTCAATTACGCCTTTGTTTTTTCTGTGTCAACTCAGGCCGATCAAAACGGTTTGATAATCACCAAGATCACGATGATCGCAGCCGCAATACCCGGCACTTCATTGACCAGACGCAGGCCTTTATCCGTCATCGACCGTTCGCCCCGCGCGAGTTTTTTGGAGTAGGCCATCATCCAGCCATGATATCCGGAAAGCGCCAGCACCATCAGCAATTTGGCGTGAAACCAGCCCTGGCTGAACGCGCCGATATTATAAGCGAGCGCCAATCCGACCACCCAGACGATGATCAGTGACGGATTCAAAATGATTTTGCGGAGCTTGCCCTCGCGCTCGATCCATTTGGCGTCTTCGTCCGAACCGACGGCCGATTCCTGATGATAGACGAAGAAGCGCGGCATCATGAACAGCCCCGCCATCCAGAAAATCACGAAGATAAGATGGGCTGATTTCAACCAGAGATAGAGCATGGACAGAATTTCATTCATTGCCTCACAAGTGTAAGCAGCTTTTCAACATGTTCAATGGGCGTGTCCGGTAAAATTCCGTGGCCGAGATTGAAAACATGCGGCCGATCTTCAAACACTTGCAGGATGTGACGGACCGATTTTTCCAACGCTTCGCCCCCGGCAATCAGAGCCAGCGGATCGAGATTGCCTTGCAACGGAAGATCTGCGGGTAGATTTTCATGAGCCCAGACCGGATCAACCGTTTCATCCAGACCAATAGCGCTGGCACCGGTTTCATTGGCATAAGCGACCAATTTGGCGCCGGCACCCTTGGGAAAACCGATGATCGGCAGATCGGGATGAACCACTTTCAGCCTCGATATGATTTCGGCATTGGGCGCGATTACCCATTTCTCAAATTGCGCCGGCGACAAGGATCCCGCCCAGCTGTCGAAAAGCTGCACAGCATCAACACCGGCCTCGATCTGGCCGAGCAGATATTCGACGGTATTTTCGATGATCGCGTTGATCAATTCGGAAAAAGCCGCTTCGTCCTGATAGGCAAAACGCCGTGTGACACCCTGATCCTTGCTGCCTTGCCCGTGGACCATATAGGTCGCGACGGTCCAGGGACTGCCGGCAAAGCCCATGAAGGTGGTTTTGTCGTCGAGCCGTTCGGAGACCCGGCGCACGGTGGCGTATATAGCTTCAAAATGCTCAGGAGCGGCCTCTAGAGACGACAAAGCTGCATCGACCAGCCTTGGTGCCAGCCGGGGTCCCTCTCCGGTCTCAAACCACAATTTCTGGCCCATCGCATGCGGCACGATCAAAATGTCCGAAAACAGGATCGCGCCGTCAAAGCCGAACCGCTTGATCGGCTGCAATGTGACCTCCGCAGCCGCCTCGGCTTCATAGCAAAGCTCGAGAAACCCGCCCTTTTGTGCGCGCAATGCGCGATACTCGGGCAAATAGCGGCCTGCCTGACGCATGAGCCAGACTGGCGTTTGATCGGTCTTCTTGCCGAGCAATGTCTGGAGGAGAATTTTTTGAGAGTCGGTTCCGTTCGGCATAGAAAGACGGTCATCCATTATATTATATAAGTATTTAATTTAAAATTGTTGTTGATGATGGGGCGTGGAAAAGGCGGTAACCCGCCAGCGTCGCAAATACAAACAGATTGACAGGCGGGCCTTAATGAAAATTTAACCGATTCCTAATTTTCATCCCCGCTATCCACAGTCTGTGGATGGAATCTGTCAATGTTGGCCCGCTGTGGATATATTTGCGGGAGTCGGGGATGAATATAGTGGAACCACTTATCCCCAACTTCATCCCTTGCTTTATCCACCGTGAAATCACAAAGCTTAGTCCATGAATAGGCTCCATCTCCATCTGTTATCGGATTCCACCGGCGAGACTCTGGAAAATATCGCCAAGGCGGCGCTTGCCCAGTTTGATGGCGTGGAGATTATCAAGCATTTCTGGCCCATGGTCCGTTCGGAGAAGCATCTCAACCGGATACTGGCCGAAGTCGCGGATAACCCCGGACTGGTCATATTCACCATCGTCAACCGCGATATCAGAGCCAAGCTCGAACGCGAATGCCGGCATCTGGGTCTGCCATCGGTCCCGGCGCTCGATACGGTGACCGACGCATTGTCCAATATGCTAGGGCAGGAAGCCAAGGCGCGGCCTGGCCGCCAGCATGTACTGGACGCCGCCTATTTTGCCCGGGTCGAGGCGATCCAGTTCACGATTGCCCATGATGACGGCATTGGCTGGGAAAATTGGGAAGAGGCCGACATCGTGCTCGCCGGTGTTTCGCGCACCTCCAAAACACCGACCTCCATCTATCTGGCCAATCGCGGGTTCAAGACCGCCAATATTCCGATTGTCCCGGAATCGCCGCCGCCCGATGCCCTGTTTCATCTGAAGAACCCGCTGGTTGTCGGCCTGATCACCGGTGCCTCCCGGCTGGTTCAGGTACGGCGCAATCGCTTGCTTTCGCTCAATCAGGCGCCGGAGACCGATTATGTCAATGAAGAGAAGGTCAAGGCCGAGACTTTATATGCCCAGCGGATGTTTGCTGACAATGGCTGGTCGATGATCGATGTGACCCGACGTTCGATTGAGGAATCCGCTGCTGCGATCATCAACCTATATAACGAACGCCACGTTGCCGACGTAGATAGCGTGAAGGCGGTTCCCGGTGAATGATATGCCCCTGATACTGGCGTCAAGGAGTCAGGCGCGGCTTGCAATGCTGACCGCTGCGGGAGTGCCGGTCGAGGCAATCGCCCCCAATGTTGATGAAGATTCGCTCAAGGACGGGCTGAAAAGCGAGGGTATAACCGCCCGCAATCTTGCAGATGCACTGGCCGAAGCCAAAGCGGTCCGGCTGTCGCGGCGAGCGGGAACCGCACTGGTATTGGGTGCCGACCAGGTACTGGCGCTCGAAGACGGGACGATGCTGGACAAGCCGGTTGATCCTGCCGATGCGATTGCCCACCTGAAACTGCTGTCGGGCAAGAAACACAAGCTGTTCAGTGCCGCGGTGATCGCCGAAGAAGGGCGTCCGGTGTGGCGCCATATCGACATCGCGACGCTTTCGGTACGAAATTTGAGTGACCCATTCATCGAGCAATATGTCAAAGCGGAATGGGACAATATCCGCCATTGCGTCGGCTGTTACGAGATCGAGGGCAGGGGCGCCCAGCTGTTCTCCGCTATCACCGGCAGCCAGTTCACGATCATGGGATTGCCACTTTTGCAATTGCTGGACTATCTTCGCATTCGAGGAATTTTGACGTCATGACCACTAACACTCCCTATGCCGAAGTTATCGGCGATCCGATCGCGCAGAGCAAATCTCCGCTCATCCATAAATTCTGGCTCGAACGGCTGGCGATCGAGGCTGATTATCGCGCCCATCATGTCGTGCCTGCCGATTTGTCGGATTATATAACGCAACGCAGCGCCGATCCGGCCTGGCGAGGCTGCAATGTGACGCTGCCGCATAAAATCGAGATCATGGATCTGGTGAGCGATCCCGGCGGTGTCCGCGACAAGATCGGCGCGATGAACACCATCGTGCGGCAGGAAGATGGCAGTCTGATCGGGACAAATACCGATGCGGCCGGTTTCATGGCCCCGATTGCCGACGGCAACTGGTCGAAAAAACATGCTGTGATCATCGGGGCAGGGGGAGCGGCACGAGCGGTTCTGTTCGCCCTGAAGCAAGTCGGCATTGGTGAAATAACCTTTGTCGCCCGCAACGGATTGAAGGCTACCGGATTGCTGATGCAGGCCTCGATGAAGGGCGGTGTCCTGCCGATGGATGCACGATTGCCCGAAGCGGATATATTGATCAATGCCAGCCCGCTCGGAATGACCGGAAAGCCGCCGCTCGAACTGGATCTTGATCCCTTGCCCAGCGATGCATTGGTTTATGACCTTGTCTATGCGCCGCTAAAGACCGATCTTTTGCGAGCTGCGAAAAAGCGCGATCTGGAGGTAGTCGATGGCCTAGACATGCTGATCGGTCAGGCGGCGCTTGCCTTCGAGCTGTTTTTCGGTGCCACCCCGCCAATGGAAGACGATGCCCAGCTCAGGAAGCTGTTGACCGCATGACGGCACGAACCCGACCTCGACCCTATATCATCGGTCTGACCGGCTCGATCGGGATGGGCAAGTCAACGGTTGCGCAGATGTTTGTCGATGAAAATGTCCCTTTATTCGACGCCGATGCCGCCGTGCATCAATTGCAAGGACCCGGAGGCGCTCTGGTCGATGCGATCGAAGCTTTGTTCCCGGGAACCACGAATAGCCAAGGCGTCGACCGGCAGAAACTGGGCGCTGCAGTGCTCGGTGACCCCGCGGCCTTGAAGCGGCTGGAACAGCTGATTCATCCCGCGGTCGGAGAAATGCGGCTAGCTTTTCTGCAAGACAATGAAGACCAGCCAATGATACTGTTTGACATTCCTCTGCTGTTTGAAAAATCCGGTGGCGAAGGCGTCGATCATATTGTCGTGGTTTCGGCCGGTACGGCGGACCAGCGGGCCCGGGTTCTTGACCGTCCAGGCATGACCGAAGAGCGGTTTGAACAGATAAAAGCATTGCAAATGCCGGACGCGGAAAAGCGTAAAAAAGCGGATTCGGTGATCGATACATCTCTCCCCCTCGAAAAAACACGGCAGCAGGTTCAGAAACTTGTTCAAAATCTGAAAGCATCCCTTGCGTAACCCAATGTTCGGTCCGATATTGAGCTCATGCGGGAAATAATTTTCGACACTGAAACCACCGGCTTTGATCCACAAAATGGTGACCGGATGGTGGAAATCGGCTGCATTGAGATGATCGACCGGATCGAAACCGGGCAGAGCTTTCATTGCTATTATAATCCCGAACGGCCGATGCCAAAGGCGGCAGAGAATGTGCACGGCCTGTCCGATGTGTTTTTATCCGACAAGAAACTGTTCGCACACGGCGCGGAAGAGCTTCTGGCCTTTCTCGGCGATTCAAATCTGGTTGCCCATAATGCCCAGTTTGATTTCAATTTTCTCAACGCCGAGCTCGTCATGTGCGGCTATAAAGAGATTTCGCGGTTTCGCATGATCGACACACTGGCCATTGCCAAATCCAAACATCCCGGCGCCAAATTGTCGCTCGATGCCTTGTGCTCGCGCTATGGTATTGATCGCAGCCACCGGGTGAAGCACGGGGCGCTGCTCGACGCGGAATTACTGACCCAGCTTTATATCGAATTGACTGGCGGGCGGCAGATCGGCCTTGGTCTGGCCGACGACAGTAGTGGTAGTGATTCCACCAATATGAAACCAATCGTTCAGCAAGCGCCGCGTAGACCGTTTATGGCGGTGCGGGAACATCATGCTTCTGCGGATGAACTGGCACGGCACAAAAAGTTCATCGAGGGTATTGAAAGCCCTTTGTGGACAAAGGTTTGAGAGATTTAGGGTTTAAGAGATTTAGGCGTACCGACAATCGTGTAACGGTACTAAATGAAGAGGAGAATAGATATGGAAGTTCGTGTTTCGGGACACCAGGTTGATACTGGCGATGCTCTGCAAACCCACGCCGAAGATCGGATGCGCGCGATCGCCAAAAAATATTTTCCCAAGGCTATTTCAGCCAATGTCACCGTGAGCAAGGCACCGCACTCGCAGTTTAAATGCGATATTGTGAATCACGTTATGCAGGGCTTGATGCTGAAGGCCGATGCCGAAGCCGGTGATGCCCATCAGGCTTTTGAAAAGGCTGCCGACAAGGTTGAGAAGCAGCTGCGTCGTTATATGCGGCGGCTCAATGATCATCATGTTCAGGCGCAATATGCGGCTAAACAGGAAGAAGCAGCCTATCGAGTGTTTGAATCTTCGGAAGAGGAAGAAGAGAGCGAAGTGAACGGCGATTCCCCGCCGATCATCGCCGAAACCAGCACCGACATCCCGGAAACCAGCGTATCAACCGCGGTGATGATGATGGATTTGCGCAACACAGGCGCCCTGATGTTCAAAAACTCTGGCACTGGTGCCCATAATATGGTCTATCGCCGTTCCGACGGCACCATTGGCTGGGTTGAACCGCACAGCTGATAGCGCTGCATCTCGTTAAGGGGCCGATGATGGTGTTTCTGCCAGTCGGCCCAAAGCGCCCGGCGTCCAGATCCTGAATCATTCTTCGGTTTGGCCGAATATCGCCGGGCAAAAGGAATATATGATGACCATCTTGTCCGTTCGTTTGGATATCGCAGCCGTTCGGGATTGTCCCGGCGCCAGCGGCAAGGACGAAATTTTGCGCATGATCGGACAAATCGGGCAGAAATGCTATCGGCTCGACGCTGACACCATAGAGGCCGGATTGATCGCCCGCGAAGACTTGGGATCGACCGGCTTTGGTAGAGAAATCGCTATACCGCACACCAAATTGGCCGATTTGAACGGTTGCACCGGCGTCTTTCTCCGCTTTGCCGAGCCGGTTCCGTTTGATTCCCATGATGGCAAGCCGGTCGATCTGGTATATGCTCTGTTGTCGCCGGAAAAAGCGGGGGTTGAGCATTTGCAGGCCCTCGCCGAGGTTTCCCGGTTTTTGCGAGACGACAATATGGTGGCCAAGCTCAGGGGTGCATCGGGTCGGGATGCCCTTTATGCCTTATTGAGCGAGCAACGCGAACAGCAGGCCGCCTGATCTGATCATGGCAGACGAACCTGACAAGATCGTGGACCGAGGTGGCGCACAAGGGCATTTCCGGGCTCTGGAACGGCTCTATGCCGAAGCGCCGATCAATCGATTGTTCAATTCCCGTCTGGAAATCGGCGAAGCCGGCACCGCAAGAATCTTCTTCGATGTCGACGAACGCTATTATCACGCAGCCGGGGCGGTCCACGGCACAGCCTATTTCAAGATGCTCGACGATGCGGCCTTTTATGCGGCCAACAGTCTGGTTTCCGACCGGTTCATCCTGACCACCGCCTTCAATCTGCTGTTCACCAAGCCGCTCAAGTCCGGGCCGGTGATAGCGGAAGGGCGTTGGGTCAGTGGTAAACGCCGCGTATTTGTCGCCGATGCGCGGCTGGTCGACAGCGAAGGGGAAGAAATAGCGCGCGGAACCGGAACATTCATGCGCTCGCATATCCCTCTTGCATCGCTGCCGGGCTACCAGAAAGATGATTGAACCGCGGCTGTCCGCGGAAATGAAAGTCCAGTCACTGCTCAGGCTGGTCAGTCAAAATGGCGGGTTCGGCGCTGTGCTGAAAAAGGGCGACCGGATATCCGGGTCTATCCTCATCCAGTGCCTGGAAAAGGGCGAAAACCCTAAGCTCCTAGAGAATATGCCGTCTCTTGACGGCCTACCCAACTGGCAGCAAATATGGCCTCAAGATACTGATAACAATAAAGAATTAAGCGATTACATTGCTCAAAGATTTCGGTTCGACCCCGATATGTGGTTAATTGAACTGGATATCCCGGAACCGGAACGGCTCATCGCCCAAATGGGTCAGTAAACTTGACTTTATTTCCCAAAACCATATTTGGCGCTCAACTTTGATGCGTAGGTTGCTGCTGACTTGGTCGTGAATGACAGGCAGAAAACACGCAGACGGGGGGAACAGAAATAGACCTACGCCGTGATTTTCGGGTCTGTTTGTGGCAGTTTTGACTAGGACGTCATTATTTGCTCTGGTCTCACCGCATAATAAAATAGGTTTATGAGCAAAATTTTTCGTGCTGCAAGCGCTCTGTCGCTTGCCATTACTACGGTCGCGGCATTATCCGTCACCGATGTGTCCTTCGCGTTGGAAGCAACCGATGACACACCTGAATCAGAGATTTTTGTCGATCCTGCCCTTTTGGAAGCTGACGAATCCGATCAAGCTATTATATTTGGCGAGCAACAGGAAGTTGTCGCCGAAATTCCCCAAGATGTTATCGAATCAGACAAGATCGCTAATGAAGATACGGATCGTGGCATTGGCCAGGACGTAGATTTCGTAAACGAAGATGCTTTGTCCTTGAGCGAGTTGGTGCGTCAGCAATCGGTCGATGGTTCGCTCGATGCTGAAATGCAGTGTCTTGCCGGAACCGTCTATTTTGAATCCAAGGGCGAATCGTTGCAGGGTCAGCTGGCTGTTGCCCGCGTCGTTCTTGCCCGCGTCGAATCCTCTCGCTTTCCCGACACCATCTGTGGTGTCGTCTATCAACGCAGTCAGTTTTCCTTCGTTCGCGGCGGCAAGATGCCTCGTATAAAAACCGGACGCCAGACCTGGCGGAATGCAGTAGCGATTGCCAAAATCGCCGTAAATGATGGCTGGGAAAGCTCGGTCGAAGGCGCTTTATTCTTTCACGCCCGTTATGTTTCCCCGGGCTGGCGGCTCAAACGGCTGGCAACGATCGATAATCATATCTTCTATCGTTAATCCTGTTGAGAATATCAAAATCATAGAGGCTCCCTAACGGGGGCCTTTATTTTGTTCTTTTTATGTTCTAGCCCAGAGCTATGACGATCATCGATGATTCTTTAGGCCTGTTGAGCGACCACGATGAACTGACCGGCGCCCGCGCCGTCGCGCGCGGCGTGGCCCGAATGTTTCTGAGGCACGATATCATGGTGTTGCCGGAAGTCAGTCTGCGGAACAAACGCCGGGCGGATCTGATGGGCATTGATGCAAAAGGGCAGATTGTCATCGTCGAGATCAAGGTCGCGCGCAGTGATTTGCTGGGCGACAGCAAATGGACGGAATATCTGGATTATTGCGACCGGTTCTACTGGGCCTTACCGATCGGGTTCGATGCATCTCCGGTTGATGGTGCAGATTTCCTGCCCGAACGCACTGGTTTGATCATTGCCGATGCCTATGACGCGGAAATGGTACGACCGGCTGCGACCAATGCGCTTGCGCCAGCGCGGCGCAAAACAGAGACCATGCGGCTGGCCCGTCGAGCGATGCGCCGTTCTGCGGTCTCCGACGGCTGGATCAGCCCTGACTCTGCAATGCACCCTTTCAACGGTTAAGGCTCAGATACTAGCCTTCCGGTCCAAAGAACCGGCCTTCCGCTTCGGGTTTCTTCTCGGCGTCCGCTTTTTCTATCTCGGCCAGAATAGCGGCGGTCCGGCGATCCTGCTTGGCATAATCGCGCGCTGATTTGCCAGCCAGAGTATCAGTCCGGTCCGGATCAGCCCCGTTTGCGAGAAGCAGGCGGACCAGTTCCCCGTCACGCAGCTGAACCGCACGGATGAGCGCAGTTTCGCCTTGTCGGTTGGCTTCATTCACCTTGGCCTTTTTCGCCAAAAGGGTTCTGACCCCATCCACAAACCGAAGCTGGGTAGCGAGAAGCAGCGGGGTCATGCCCTCTTTGTCTGCTATATTGGGGTTGGCGCCCTTTTGCAGCAGGAAACCGAGCCAGATATTGTCGCGTCGTTCGACCACGATGTGCAAGCCAGTCTGGCCGGTGGAGAGATCGCGCGTATTGACTATCACCGATCCAGGCCGGCTGAGATATTTGGTCGCTTCCTCGCCGTCACGATCCTTGACCGCTTTCAAAAAATTATAGCTTTCCGAAAATTGTGCTGCAGCGGGGGCTGACAAAGACAACGCGGCAACGCCGATTCCCGCAAAGCGGAGGAAAAGAGAGAATTTACCAGCCCAAAGCGTGGCTGAAAGATTATCATTTAACATTATTGGCCCCATTTGATTCATAGGAGAGTCTCTGCGTCGATCCGTTGCAAACACTGTCTATCAATTATCTGTTGAAATTGATCAACTAGCAGACCATGTCTGGCCCGGTAATGAACAATATCAAAAATATCGCAAAAATGATCCTAAGCGCCGGATTACTGGCCATCGTAGCGGCTTGCAACCCGACAGCCGATGGCGGTGCGTCAGCGACCATGGAGCCTCCGCTTGCGGGGGCCAAGATCGGTGGCACATTCACGCTGACCAACCAGGATGGTGGCAAAACCTCGGAAAGCGAGTTCAAGGGCCAATATCGGATCATCTATTTCGGCTACAGCTATTGCCCCGACGTATGTCCGGTCGACCTTGCCACCATCATGCTGGGTCTCAAGCAGGCTGAAAAAGAAGACCCGGCACTAGCCAGCAAGGTCCAGCCGATTTTCATATCAGTCGATTCCAAGCGCGATACACCGGCTGTGTTGAAGCAATATGTTTCCGCCTTCCACCCGCGGCTTATCGGCCTTACCGGAACCCCCGAGGAAATTGCGGATGTCGCGAAAAAATATCTGATCATTTATGATATCCGGAATGATGAAAGCGCGAGCGAATATCTCGTCGATCACAGCCGTCAGGCCTATTTATTCGGACCGGACGGAGAGCCTCTGGCGCTGCTGCCTTATGACGGAACGCCGCAGGATGTTGCTGCTGAAATAGCCCGATGGGTGCGCTAGGCTCCGAACCGCCCTTCTGGGAACTACCGCTCGAGGCGCTGGATCGCGGACAATGGGAGGCCTTGTGCGACGGCTGCGGTAAATGCTGCTTGTTGAAAGCGGAAGACGAGGATGACGGCCAGATCTACATGACCAACATCGCTTGCAAATTGCTCGACCTTCAAAGCGCTCAGTGCAGCGATTATCGTCACCGCAAATTCCATGTTCCCGATTGCGTCCGGTTGACCCGCAACAAGCTGGAAGAATTTGAATGGCTACCCGACAGCTGCGCCTATAAAATGCGCGCCAGAGGCTTTCCCCTGCCCGCATGGCATTATCTGGTCTCCGGCGACCGTGAATCGATCCACGAGGCGGGCCAGTCGATCCGCGGCAAGGTGATTCCCGAATCGAAAGCCGGACCGCTAGAACAACATATTCTTGATGCTCCGCTTTAGCAAAGCACGTTCCGAGCCTCTGGAGATTCACCTGGATGGCAAAAGCTATCCGCTCCAGATCCGGCGATCAAAGCAAGCGCGATCGATCATCGTTTCAGCAGATACGGTCAAGGGGATCGTCTGCCTGACCATGCCGGCCTATGCGTCGGAAGATCAGGCTTTACGCTTTGCCCAGTCAAAATCCGACTGGCTCAACGCGCGTTTTGCCGAAGCCTTGCCCCCGATCGCGATCGAGGAGGGCAGCCAGATCGCGTTTTTGGGCGAGCCCCATATCATCCGCTGGTCCCCGGATTTTGCAAGAACGCCCTTGCTCGGGGAAGGCGAAATCCGGCTTGGCGGCCCTAGTGAACATGTCGAACCCCGTATCCTGCGCTGGCTCAAGGCTCAGGCGCGGCTGATTTATGCCGATGATCTTGTCTATTATTGTGAGCGAGCCGCTTCAGATTTACCGAAACTGGCGGTCGGTGATGCGCGGCGGCGCTGGGGCAGTTGTTCCGGCCGCAAGTCGATCCGCCTGAGCTGGCGGCTGATCATGGCCCCGCCTCATGTCCGCCGGTCGGTGGTCGCGCATGAAGTGGCACATCTTACCCATATGGATCATAGTTCACGCTTCTACACGCTGCTCGACCGGATTTACGAATCGGACCGGAGAGCGGCGGACCGCTGGCTCAAACAGCATGGCCGTGGTCTGCATATGGTTGGCGTGGAGCAACAAGCCCCGGTAGCGGATTGAATCGCGATATTATTGTGGTTCCAGGCGGGCCGCTTCGGGAAGCAAAGATTCCGGCTGTTTCTGAGGCGGCAGCGGTTTGGGCTTATTGACCGGTGCCGGTGCCGGTTTCCGCGGAGCAGGATCTCCGCCGCGGCCGAGTACTGAATCGATCCATTCCTGGTCCAGGCGCGGGTTATCGGCTGCGTCCCCGCCTTCCAGATCATATTCAATCCCGCGGCCGGTTTCGAGCGGCATGCCATTTTCGTCGACATAAATGCCGTCTTCGGGCGCTCCGAACAGTTCATCTTCATCCGGCTCCAATTGCCATTCCGGCAGGACCAGCTCGGTATCAAACTGTTCGACCTTGCGCTTGGCTACGGCTATTTTCATGAATTGAGCGAACGCGGAGGCCGGTGCCCGGCCACCCTGCAATCCGCTAACCGGTTTTGCGTCGTCGCGGCCCATCCATACACCGGTGGTGAGACCACTGGAAAAGCCCAGAAACCAGCCATCCTTGTTGCTGCTGGTGGTCCCGGTCTTGCCGGCAACCGGCCTGCCGATTTGCGCCGCCCGCCCGGTCCCGGTGTTCACTGCGGTTTGCATCAAATCGGTGATCCCTGCAGCGACCCACGGGTCGACCAGCACGCGGCTGCCGTCAAATTTGCTTTGATAGAGAATATCACCCTTCATCGTCTGCACCTTGGTGATGCCGAACGGGGTGATCGCCACGCCCTTGGCGCTGATCGATGCGAAAGCGCGGGTCATGTCGAGCAGTCGTACATCGGAAGTACCGAGTACCATCGAGGGATTGGTGTCTATCGGGGTGGTGATGCCAAAGCGGCGAGCCATATTGGCAATTGTCGAAGTTCCGATATCATTGCCGATCGCTGCCGCGACCGTATTCTTGGAGAAAGCAAAGGCGGTCCGGACGTTGATATCACCGGCATAGCGGTCACCGCTGTTACGTGGGGTCCAGTTGCCTATCGTGATCGGCGCATCGGTCACCGTATCGTCCGGGGAATAGCCTGCTTCCAGCGCCGCCATATAGACAAACACCTTCCAGGCTGACCCGGGCTGGCGGACAGCCTGGGTGGCACGGTTATAGTTGGATGTCACATAATCGGTGCCGCCGACCATGGCGCGGACCGCACCGTCCCGGTCAATCGCCACCAGCGCACCCTGGGCACCGGCCGGCACCCGCGACTGGATGGCGGTCGCAGCCGCGCGTTGCATGTCGAGATCCAGCGTGGTCCAGACTTCAATCGGCTCGACCGCTTCATCGATCAGCAATTCCAGTTGCGGCAGCGCCCAGTCGGTAAAGTAGCGCACGCTATTCTGCCGCGGTTCGGGCGCCAGCTTGACCGAGGCCGGCTGGGATTCCGCTGCTTCGGCAGCGGTAATCGCTCCGGCATCCTGCATCACTTCCAGCACGACGGTTGCGCGCCCGATTGCGGCTTTCGCGTCAGCTGTCGGTGAATAGCGCGACGGGGCCTTGACCAGGCCGGCAATGATCGCGGCCTCGGCGAGATTGAGGTCTCTGGCGCCATGCGCAAAGAAGCGGCGGGAAGCGGCATCAATGCCATAGGCACCGCCACCATAATAGACCTTGTTGAGATAGAGTTCGAGAATCTGTTCCTTGGAAAATTTCCGTTCTATCGCCAGCGCGAGCAATATTTCCCGGCCCTTTCGGCCAAAGGTGCGGTTGTTGTTGAGAAATATATTGCGCGCCAGTTGCTGGGTGATCGTCGATCCGCCCTGGGCCCAATAGCCGCGCTGCGCCCTGACCTGGAGGGAACGCGCGATACCGATTGGATCAACGCCGAGATGACTCTCGTAACGCCTGTCCTCGACCGAGATCATAGCTGACTTCATGACCTCCGGAATGTCAGGATAATGCAGCCACTCGCCGTAGCTTGGGCCCATCGAAAACAATTCTTTGCCGTTGACGTCGAGTACCCGGATCATCTGGCCGTTGGGGGAGGATTTCAGATCCTCGAAGCCGGGGAGCGAGGAACGGACAACCAATACCGCAACCACCAATGCAATGGTCGCCAGAAGTCCGGCTACCAGGCCGGTCTTTACCAGCCGCCAGAACCATTTGCGCACCGGCCCCTGCCCTGTATTGCGTTTTTTGCCACGCGCCATATTGTTCTGCCCACTAAACGCTGAATATGAGGTTTTCTAGCGTGTTGCCGCCTTACTGCAGGCTGAACACGGGGAAATACAGCAAAAAATCAGTCTTCCTTTGGTTCGAAAGCCATCGCCGCGCTATTCATGCAATATCGGAGGCCTGTTTCGGTCGGACCGTCGGGAAAAACATGGCCGAGATGACCGTCGCAGGTGGAGCACCGTACTTCGACGCGGCGCATGCCGAGACTATTGTCCTCAATCTCGGTAACCGCTTCGCTATCGGCGGGTATCGAGAAGCTAGGCCAGCCGCAACCGCTGTCGAATTTGCTTTCCGATTCAAACAATTTGCTACCGCAACCGGCGCAGAAAAATTCCCCGTCGCGATATTCGGCATTTAGCGATCCGGTAAACGCCCTCTCGGTGCCGGCTTCGCGCAGCACATGATATTGTTCAGGTGACAGCTGTTGCCGCCATTGTTCATCGCTCAGTTTTGTTTTTTCCATCTCCCGTAAATGGGGCCTAGAGGGCAGTCGGTCAAGAGACCTGGCCCGGAAGATCACCGCGAATCAAACTCGCTCTTAACCGGATATTCACCATATCCGCGCAAAATATGAGGCTATGACGATGGTGATAAAATTTCTTCTGACAGGAGCAATCATGACCGCATATCTGGCAATCATGCCGGATAGGGCGCAGGCGCAATGTCGCTTGTGCGCGGACAGCCCGACGTCCGATAGTCTCTCCGAAGCGGCTGCCGATAAACGGGAAATCCCGTTGCAGATCGAAATTACTGCCAATCTGGATTTTTCGCGGATTGCGATGATCGGCGGCAATGGCGGGGTGGTCAGCATCGATCCGGTGTCCGGTGCCAAGCAGACCAGCGGCAGCATCGCCAATCTCGGTGGAATGTCGCTCCACGGTGAAGGACGGTTGACCGGCGAACCGGGCCGGAATGTCAGAGTATCGCTGCCAGACAGGATCCAGCTGAGCGCTCCCAATGGTTCGACAGCGGATCTGGAGAAATTGGAAACCAATCTACCGGCTCTGGCGAGACTGGATCCAGCGGGACGGCTGGTCTTTTCCTTCGGCGGACAATTGCGGCTGCGCGGCGATGCCAACGGCCAATTTCGCGGCCGGATTGCGATCACCGCGGATTATGAATGACCTATCGGCTTCTCGCTGCTTTCCGCGCGATCAACAGCAATTCTTCCTCCAACAACACCTGATCCGGCTGACCGCTGCTTTTCAGCGCGATTTCGAGCTGCAGAATCCGATCGATTAGACGAGCTATATGGGCCGAGGACCAAATTCTCAGCTGCCGCTTGAAATGCTTCTGCTCTTTGAAAAAGACACTGGGATGGCCAGCGACGGAATCGACATTGCCGCCGTTGTCGACCTTGCTGCGCAACTCCGCGAGCTTGGTGAGATGGCGGAGCATGATCCTTATCAGACCAATTTCGCTGATGCCCTGTGCGCGTGAGGCGGCAATTTCCTGCGCTAGGCGAGGCGCATCACCATTGAGCGCAGCGTGGATCAGCAGGCCGATATCCTCTTCGTCATTCTCGGCACCGAGCAAGGCTAGCACGTCCGATTCCGGAGTTTGCGGGCTTTCGGGCGTGGCATCGAGATAGAGCGCGATCTTTTCTACTTCCAGCCGTGCCAGCACCAGATCATTGCTGGTCAGCGCAGCAATTTCCTGCGCCATTTCGCGGCTTAGCCGCAGGCCTTCCGTTTTCGCCATGGTCACGATAGCCGCAGCCGCCTGTTCCGGGGACGTTTCATAGCAGGTTGCGATCATCGCATCTGGCGCGGCGATGATCGATTTGGCCAAAGCGGTCTTGTCACCCATGCCGGGGGCGATGACAAAGACCGGATCGCCGCCCGACGCGCTTGCCAGCAAGGTTTCGATCGCGCTGGTCGCTCTCACCGCTTCGCCGCTGTTCAACCGCAGCACGATATAGCGTTTGTCGCCGAACAACGAAGCGGAATTGGCCTCGTCATTGAGCCGCGCAGCGCTTTCGGTGACATCGGAGATGGTCAAATCGACCCGTTCCGAAGACTGGGCCAATGGTTTTACCAGTTCGTCGACAAGCGCCTGGCAGCGGGTGACATTGGGGCCGCATAACAGGACCAGTCGACATTGATCGGCGGCCGCATGAAAGCGCCTGACAATCTCTTCCGGCTTGACCTTCATGGTTGCGGTTGCGCGTTGGCCTCGGTCCGGGCGAATAGGGACAGCCGGGTTACAATCTGGTTGGCAACGCGGGTCGCCAGATTTTCCAGCGCGGTATCTTCTGCCGCAACAGTCGCGAATTCCGAGGATACGACGTCGATACCGACGTCCGAACCCGCTGTAGCATCGAGAACGATGACAGAATCGGTTACACGAACGAGCTGGTAGCGGGCGCGCAATGTTCTGCGTTCGCGCGTGATCCGGTCATCGCTGCGCACGCCAAATCCGGCAATCTTGTCGTCCAACACGACCGTCAGACGATATTTTGCCTCTTGCCCCTCGAACGCTTCGAGCTGGTCCTTGAGCGCGTTGCGCGTCAACCATCCGGCCTTGCCCGCGATCGGTTCGATCTCGACATGACCGAGTTGCTGGGCGACAACGCCGCTGGTGCCACCGGCATAGAGCGGACGCAAATTGCAGGCAGCCAGCATCGCTGACATTGCCACCAATAGGGTGATCCGGGCGATCATAGCCTTCATATTACGATATTGACCAGTCGATCGGGCACGACAATCACCTTCTTTACCTCGGCCCCGTCAAGACTGCGCTGCACCTTTTCCGATGCCAGGGCCAGTGTTTCGAGATGCTCTTTGCTGCTGCCTTTGGCAACGGTAATTGTATCACGCAGCTTGCCGCGCACCTGAATCGCGATGGTCACTTCATCCTCGACCAGCAGGCTTTCATCCACTTCCGGCCATGGCGCGTCGGCGATCAGCCCGGTTTCGCCAAATAGCGCCCATGCTTCCTCGGCGATATGCGGCACCATCGGCGCGACGATTCGGGCGAGCGACTTGATTGCTGTCGTCCGGTCGGCAGAAGGCTGTGATTTCTCGATCAGATTTATCAGTTCGAAGATCTTCGCCACCGCTTTGTTGAACGAGAGTGCCTCGACATCGCCAGCGACACCCGCCACGGTTTGGTGAAGCTTGCGACGGAGCGCCTTGTCTTCGCCGCCATCATCATTGTCGGCCACCGTGATGAACAGGCGCCACAGCCGCTGGACGAAACGCCAGCTGCCTTCAATACCGGCCTCGGACCATGGCAGGTCGCGCTCGGGCGGGCTGTCGGACAGCATGAAGAAACGGACCGCATCGGCGCCATATTGTTCGATGATCGGATCGGGGTCGACGACATTTTTCTTCGATTTCGACATTTTCTCGACCCGGCCGGTGGTAACCGGTGAACCATCCGTAATCACAGCCCAGTCGGCGCCGTTTTTCTCGACCTCGTCGGGAGACAGCCAGCTGCCATCGCCATGTTTATAGGTTTCGTGCGTCACCATCCCCTGGGTAAACAGACTCTCGAACGGCTCGGCAAAATCGAGCTTTCCGATACTCGCCAGGGCCCGCGTCCAGAAACGGGCATAGAGCAGATGCAGAATCGCATGTTCGACGCCGCCGATATATTGGGTCACCGGCAGCCATTGCTTGACCACTTCGGGGTCGAACGGGCGGTCATCGGGCTGGCTGGCAAAGCGCAGGAAATACCAGCTGCTGTCGACAAATGTGTCGAGCGTATCGGTTTCGCGCCGCGCCGCTGCACCGCATTTCGGGCAGTCGATCTGTTTCCAGGTTGCGTGGCGCTCGAGTGGATTGCCCGGTGTTTCAAAGTCGATGTCTTCGGGCAGAACGACCGGTAGCTGATTCTTTGGCACCGGAACCGGGCCGCAAGAATCGCAATGGATAATCGGGATCGGTGTGCCCCAGTAGCGCTGACGCGAAACGCCCCAGTCGCGCAGCCGCCAGGTGGTCTGTGCCTTTCCCCAGCCTTCCGATTGCGCGCGCTCGATGATTGCTTGTCCGGCGGCTTCGACCGTCATCCCATCGAGAAACGCGCTGTTCACGATCTTGCCGGAGCCGGTATAAGCTTCGTTGCCGACATATTCGGCGGCGGTTTCGTCGCCATCGGAAACCACGCGCTTGACCGGCAGGTCATATTTGCGGGCAAAGTCGAGATCGCGCTGGTCATGCGCCGGCACGCCGAATACCGCGCCAGTGCCATAATCCATCAGCACGAAATTCGCGACATAGACCGGCAGCTGCCAGTCGGGATCGAGTGGGTGGGTGACGGTCAGGCCGGTATCAAAGCCCTTTTTTTCCATCGTCTCGAGCTCGGCGGCGGTCGTGCCACCGGCTTTGCATTCCTTGGCGAAGGCGGCGAGCGCCTCGTTCTTTGTTGCCAATTGCTGGCTGAGCGGGTGGTCGGCGGCCAAAGCGACGAAACTCGCCCCGAAAATAGTATCGGGCCGGGTGGAAAATACTTCGACGCTAGCGATATCGTCTTGCGCTTCGGGCAGAGCGAAATGGAATTGCAGGCCTTGCGACTTGCCGATCCAATTCTCCTGCATCAGCCGCACTTTTTCAGGCCAACCCTTGAGGTCGCCCAGTCCGGCCAGCAAATCCTCGGCAAAATCGGTAATCTTGAGAAACCACTGGCTGAGCTTGCGCTTTTCGACCTGAGCGCCGGAACGCCAGCCCTTGCCGTCGATCACTTGCTCGTTCGCGAGCACGGTCATGTCGACCGGATCCCAGTTGACCGCCGATTCCTTCCGATAGACCAGCCCGCCCTCGAACAGGTCGATGAACAAAGCCTGTTCCTGGCCATAATATTCCGGTTCGCAGGTCGCCAGTTCGCGGCTCCAGTCAAAGGCAAAGCCAAGCGTCTTCAGCTGGCTGCGCATCGATGCGATATTGGCTCGGGTCCACTCGCCGGGATGGACCTTCTTTTCCATCGCGGCATTTTCCGCCGGCATGCCAAAGGCATCCCAACCCATCGGATGGAGCACTTCAAAGCCCTGCATCCGCCGGAAGCGGGCGAGCACGTCGCCCATCGTATAGTTGCGGACATGGCCCATATGGATGCGGCCCGATGGATAGGGAAACATCTCGAGCACATAGCTGCGCGGTTTGCTGCTGGCGTCATCTGCTTCGAAAGTGCCAGCGGTCGCCCAGCGCTCTTGCCAGCGTTTGTCCGCCGCCAGTGGATTGAATCGCTGATCGGTCATTGCGGCCCCATGCTGTGGCAGGAAAATTTAGTTGGAGATCATACCGCGTCGCAAATCGCGCGCCTTGGTCAGAATGATCTGTTCCAGTTTTTGCGTCGTTGCCGCTTTCACCGGAGCATCGATCCAGGTGCCGTTGCTGGCGACCTGGCGGGATGCCGCAACGCGCAGGGCGTCGGCGCGCAAATCACGATCGAGAATCGAAACGTTGATTTTCATACGCTCGCCCGGATTCTGCGGATTCACATACCAGTCGGTCAGGATCACGCCGCCATTGCTGTCGGTCTGGGTCAGCGGCATGAAGGACAGAGCATCCAGCGAAGCGCGCCACAAATAGCTGTTCACGCCGATTGTTGTCACCTGAGATGCGGCGATATCGGCTTTGGGCCGTTCTTTTCCGCCGCAGCCGGACAATAATGACAAAGCCAGCAGGCCAGCGGTTACAGAAGGCATTAAACGGGTTGTTTTGAGGCGGGACATGAAGCGCTCCTGGTTGTATTTTGCACCGATACGAAATCTTTTTTGCAAGATTTGTTCCGGACATATATTCATCTTAGCGCTCTCTATAAATGCTTTGCCGCAAGGGGCAAGCACAAGCGCATGTTTTGCTCTTGTGCACCGGGGAGTGAACGCCAGTTGAATGGCGGCAAAATCATCCGAGGTTCATCTTGGTCGCTTTAATCTACCTCATCATTGTCCGTACAAAAGCGTTACCGATCTGCAACAGAATGGCAAAGGTTGGGTAAAATCGGACAAAAGCAATAACTTGACTCGTGCAGCATGCCAGATTTTGGTATAGCCGTGAGTCTCAAAGGGGAATAAGTTTTCGTCATGAAGAAAAAGGGCAGTCATTTGGGTTGGTTAGCGACGGGACTCGCTATCTCTGGCCTTGCCATGACCCCTGCTCTGGCGCGCGTCCTTTCCGGTGACGACGGGATGGTATCCCTTAAAACACTGGGTTCGGTCGGTTCCTTCACCGTAGCCGGTGCCGATCCTGACCTGGCAGCCAAATATGAGCTCAACTATCTGCGCGGAAATGCGAGCTTCAAATTTACACCAGCGGGCGGTACGCTCGATGGTGAACGGTCGGTCACCGTCGTGGTTCGGCAGAAGTCGAACGCCAGCGCCGTTTCCATTCGTGAAAATCTACTCGCTGCTGCACCCGGTTCGGGTATGACCAGCGCCGCGAAAATTGCGCCCGTTTCCTATAGCCTCGGTTCTGCGAAGGGCCTGAAGAGCTTTGCCATTCCGGTCAAGAAACTGGCCAGCAATCTGCCTGACCTTTCGGAAATCGGTTCAGCACCTACGCTCGGCGAGGAAAATACTGGTAAGAAGAGCCGTTTCAATACGCGTATGACGCTTGATGCGACCGCGCCGATCAACGCTGCGCCGCGTGCGTTGGATGCCAGCCAGAAAGATTATACGCTTGATGTTGGCGGCAGCTACTCGCTGACCCGCAATTTCGATGTGACCGCGGGTGTCCGGATCAACAACGAGCGTGACCGGATGGCGCCGCTGACCGACAGCCGTCAGGACAGCCAAGCGGTCTATGTCGGAACCCAGTTCCGCTTCTAATATTAGCTCAGTTTAAAGCGTCGATCGCTGCCCAACCATGGGTAAGCTGATTTTTGCGCGACCGATAGCGATTCTGATTCATCCCGCCCAGCAATATCACCGCGCCGTTGCACAGGGCTGCAAGTCGCCGGACTTCAAGCGGATTAAGCGGACGCTGGCCGGGGTGCGACCTTGTAGCAAAGATGGGCGACAGAAAATATATCGCGGCGCCAGCGCGATTGGCCTGATGGATTTCCCTTATATTATGGACCGGCGCGCTGTGAACCAGGCCCCGGGTCAGGAAACGACGAGAAGCTCTTCCATGAACGCCATCGGCGCGCCAGAGCCTGGCCAATGCCGGTGATCCGGCGAGGAACACAATATGCCCGCGCCGCCGCGCGAACTTTTTCACGGTTTCAAATCTCTTCCGCCGCGAAGCTTCATCCAGATGATAATGTCGAAAGATAATTCCGCTACCGCGCGGCAGACGCAGGATCGATCGCTCCAGCCGGTCGTCGTTGCGCTGGTCGGTGAACAGCCATATCTGCGGCATCGCTGAGCCTGCCGGGTCGGCCAAAACGGAGGAGGGCTGGTCTCGCAACATAAGCATGCCTATAGACGCATGCTTGGCGAAAGAGAATGACAGAGACAGGCAAGAAATTGGCAAACCCACCCCTCGACGAGATAAGCAGCAAGATTGAAAAATCTGCCCGGATAGCGGGCCGCAAGGCCGCTGATATCGCGCTTATTGCGGTGTCCAAAACCCGTAGCAGCGACGAGATCCGGCCACTTCTGGAGTCGGGCCATCGCGTCTTTGGCGAGAATCGGGTTCAGGAAGCAGCAGAGAAATGGCCCGCCTTGAAAGCGGAATATCCCGACGTCGAGCTGCACATGATCGGGCAGTTGCAATCCAATAAGGCGGCAGAGGCTGTCGCGCTTTTCGACTATATCCATTCGGTCGACCGCATGTCGCTGGTCAAGGCTCTGGCTAAGGAAATGGATCGGCAGGACCGCCGCCTACCCTGCTTCCTGCAGGTCAATATCGGAGAAGAATCGCAAAAGGGCGGCTGCGATATCAAGGCGGTACCGCAATTGCTCGAGCAAGCCCGCGACGCCGGCATCGAAGTGGCCGGCCTGATGGCCGTCCCGCCGGAAGGCACCAATGCGATGCCTTATTTTGCTCTGCTGGCCAAACTGGCCCGGGATAACGAACTAGACGGTCTCAGCATGGGTATGTCCGGAGATTTCGAAAAGGCAATCAAGCTGGGTTCTACCCACATCCGGGTCGGCACGGCGCTGTTCGGCCCGCGGGCAACCCCCGCCGCTTAATCAACTGTCCCCGTTCTTTTCACTGTCCTTGGCGGCGCGGTCGGCCTTGCGCTCTTCTGGTGTGTCCGGCGCGACATAGCTGATGACGACATCACCATCTTCAATCACCGGCCGCGCGTCGGTCGCGAAAAACAACAGCCGCCGGTCCGGCTTGAACACGGCCAGCGGTTCCTCGTCGACTTCGAGATTCTTGCGATAATCTTCGACGGTGAACTTCTCGGTGATATTGGTTTTGCTGAACCGCCAGCCGGCGAGATCACGGTCGAGCAAAGTGCCGAAATCCGTCCCGGACTCGAACAATAATCTGCCGTGGCCGACCCGGCTTTTGCTCTGTCCGTCATTAGCCAGCCGGCTGATCTGTTCATAACCCATTTCCGGACCAAGATCGGCGGTGATCAGCTGGTTCTGGCTATCATTGTCGGTGGCGGCGATGAGATGCTGAAATTCGCCCATATCGATATTGTCATTATGGGCTTCATCGAGCACATCGCCGTGGCGGATGTCGAGGCCTTCGCTGCGCGCCCGGCGCAGGGCGAATTTGCTATTGTCGGTCATCAGCACTTCGATATCGAGAGATTTCAGCATTTTACCGAGCGAGATCGACCAGCGATTGGCGCCGGCAATCAATATGCCCTCGCCTTTTCCTTCTGAAATCCCCAGCCGTTCCGCGACCCAGGAGGCCGAGAAACCATGGGCGAAGATCGTGGCGATAACGACGGCGAAGCTCAGCGGAACCAGCGCCTCCGCACCGGGAAATCCATAATCGACGAGCCGAATCGCGAACAGGCCGGTGATCGCGACCGCGACAATACCGCGCGGCGCAATCCAGGCGATAAACAGTCGCTCGCGCCACGGCACCGAGCTGAACAGCAGCGCGACTAGCACAGAAATCGGCCGCACGACGAACAACAACAGGATCAGGAAAATGACAAATTGCGGCCGGAATTGCTGCACCGTTTCCCAGTCGAGGGTAGCGGACAATATGATGAACACGCCGGAAATCAGTAGAACCGCGAGGTCTTCCTTGAACCGGTAGAGCGCCTGGCTGGAGTATATTTGGCGGTTGGCCATGACGATACCCATCACGGTGACGGTGATCAGGCCGGTTTCATGTTTGATCAGATCGGCGATGACAAAACCGGCGATCACGGTAACCAGCAGGAAAGGAGCCTTCAGATATTCGGGCACCTTGCCTCTGGGAAACAGCCAGGTGACCGCAAAGCCAAGGCCCGCACCGATCAGTCCGGCGATGAAACTGGCGGCCAGGACATCCATGCTGATGACCGCGATATTGGCGTCGGGGCCTTCATAGGTAATATAGGCATAGATACCGACGGCGAGCAGGGCTCCGATCGGGTCATTCACTATGCCTTCCCATTTCAGGATATTGCGAACCCGCGACGGCACCCGCAAGGTGCGCAGCATCGGTCCGATCACGGTCGGACCTGTGACGATCATGATACCACCGAGCAAGGCAGATATTTCCCAAGACAGGCCGGCGCCATAATGCGCCGCGCCGGTGCCGAGCACCCAGGCAATAGGTCCGGCAACCAGCACCATAGCGGTAACCGCGCCGCCCGCTTGTCGCAGCTCGCGGAAGTTCAGGCTGAGTCCGCCTTCAAACAGGATGACGGCAACCGCCAGTTTGATGATCGGTTCCTGCAAGGCTCCGAAATCGCGTTCGGGATCAATGATGCCCAGAACAGGACCGGCTAGAATGCCGACAATCAGCATCAGAGCGATAGCGGGACGCCCGGTCCGCCAGGCTATCCATTGTGCGCCGATGCCGAGGAGGCCGATCAGCGCGATCTTGACCATGAGTGAATCTACTATTTCCATGATCTATCCTTGGCGGGTTTTTCCGGCTTATGCAAAAAACTTTCCCGAGCCGGCGGCTCAGCGATTGCCGAAATGGTCGACAGCTTGTTCAATAACGCCATAAATGGATTTAAGATCCTCGCCGTCGATGCAATATGGTGGCATGATGTAAACCGTATTGCCCAATGGCCGAAGTAAAATGTTGCGATCCCGGAAAAACCGCAGGAGTTCCGGTCCCAGGCTGGACATATAGTCACCTGCACCATCGTCAATTTCAAAGGCCAAAATGGTGCCGCACTGGCGCAATCCGCTGACTGCTGATCTGTCTCCCAGCCGGGCTGCAAAGACGCGATGAGAGGCGATAATGGTATTTATCCGCTCCTGAACCGGTTCGTCGCGCCAGATCGCGAGATTGGCATTGGCCGCCGCGCAGGCAATCGGGTTGGCGGTGAAGCTGCTCGAGTGAAAAAACATCTGTGCGCGGTCTTGCGAATAATGCGCCTGATAGATTGCGTCGGTGGCGGCGGTTACCGCCAACGGGATGACGCCGCCGGTCAGGCCCTTGGCCATGCACAATATATCCGGATCGACTCCGGCCTGTTCGCAGGCAAAGACGGTCCCGGTGCGGCCCCAGCCGGTCATCACTTCATCGGCAATGAACAGGACATCGTGTTTGCGGCAGATTTCCGCCATCTGCTTCAATATTTCAGGACCATATATTTTCATGCCGCCGGCGCCGAGGATCAGCGGCTCTACGATCAGCGCGGCGGCCGGATGATCCTTGTCGCTGCAATAGGCTTCGAGTTGGTCCAGCGTCTGCTGTTTGGCTTCCGCCTCCGGGAAAATGATAGTACCAACATCAAACAACAAGGGCGAATAAGCCTGGTTGAACACGCCGCGCGCGCCGACCGACATCGCGCCGATCGTGTCGCCGTGATAGCTATGCTCCATGACGAGGATTTTCTGACGCTTTTCCCCGCGATTATGCCAATAACCGAGCGCCATTTTCAATGCGACCTCGACCGCCGTCGACCCGCTGTCGGAAAAGAATATATGCTCGAGCGATTCGGGCAGAAATTCCGATAGGCCGGCGGCCAGCTCTCGCGCCGGCTCATGCGTCCACCCGGCAAAAATCATCTGGTCCAGCGTCGCGCTCTGCTGCTGGATGGCGGCGACGATCCGCGGATGACAATGGCCATGGGTCTGCACCCACCAGCTCGATATCGCGTCGATGATTCGCGTCCCGTCCGCCCGATAGAGTACCGCACCCTCGGCGCGCGCGATCTCGGGAATCGGCTCGCCGAGACCGTGCTGGGTGAACGGGTGCCAGATATTGATGCTCATATTGTGAAGTCCGCCAGATTGAAGTGCGATGCAAAGGCTGCCTTGACGTCATCCGGCGTGAGGCTGTCGATCATCGGCAGACGCCCGAGATGCCGGACATTGCCGATCTGGCAGATGGTCTGTTCACTATCCACATTCTCCGGACCGGAAAAAGCCACGCCGTAAATCGGCACACCGCGGCGACTCAGCGCCTCGATCGTCAGCAGGCTGTGATTGATCGTTCCAAGCCTGGTAGAGGCGACGATGATCACTGGCAGGACCCAGTGGGCAAAGAGATCGGCGAACAGCAGGTCCGGATTCACCGGCACCAGCGCGCCGCCGGCGCCCTCGATGACCAGCGTGCCGTCGACCTGAGGGATCACGAAGTCATCCAGCGCGATTTCGATACCCTCCTGTGCCGCCGCATAATGTGGCGAGGCGGGGATTTTGAGCCGATAGCGTTCGGGCAGGATCTTGCCAGGATCAACGCCGCCAATCCGCGCGACGGCCTCGCTGTCGGTGCCGTCCGCCAATCCTGCCTGCACCGGTTTCCAGTAATATCCGCCCATGGCCGCGGTCAGCGCGGCGGCAAAGACGGTTTTGCCGATATCGGTGTCGGTTCCGGTGATGACAAATGTTCTGCTCATGCGGCTTTCTCCATGGACAGCGCTGCGTGCAAAGCGGCTGCAAGTTCTTGAATATCGTCCCGGGTGACATTGAGAGTGAGCGAGATGCGCAGGCGGGCGGTTCCTGCTGGCACCGTCGGCGGGCGAATGGCGCGAACGTCGAACCCCTGGGCCTGCAGCCTTGCCGCCACATCTATCGTCATCCGGTCTTCGCCGATTATGACCGGAAAAATCTGGCTGTCCTGGTGGTCGCCAAGCGAAAGCCCTGCGAAACAGGATCGCGCGAACCCTATATGGTCGGCTAATTCGGCCTGTAGAGACGGGTTGCCCGCGACATGAGCGATGGCATGATGGGCGAGATGCGCGGTTAATGGGCTTGGTGCGGTCGAAAAGATAAACGGACGCGCGCGGTTGATGAAAAATTCGCGCAAGATGCTCGCCATGGTCAGCAAGCCGCCTTCGCCGCCCAATGCCTTGCCGAAGGTGCGCAAAATGATGACATTTTCCCGGCTACCCAGGTCGCCGGACAGCCCGATACCGCCCTCGCCATAGACTCCCACCGCATGAGCCTCGTCGATTACCAAAATGGCGTCATGAATGTCAGTGATCCGCGCGAGATCGGCCAGCGGCGCGCGGTCGCCGTCCATGCTGTACAGGCTTTCCACCGCGATCCAGACCGTTCCGCTGCCACCGGATGCTCGCCACGCCCGGATTTCCCGCTCGATCGCATTGCAATCATTGTGGCGGAACGACCTGAACTCTGCCCGCCCTAACCTCATGCCGTCATGGACGCTGGCGTGGATATATTCGTCATGGAGAACCAGATCACCGGTCTGCGGCAGGGTCGCGAACAGGGCCGTGTTGGCAGCAAAGCCGGACCCGAAGAAAAGGCTGGATTCCGCGCCATAATGGCTAGCGGCGAAGGCTTCGAGCGCTTCATGCTCGGGATGATTGCCACCGAGTAGCCGCGACCCGCCCGATCCGTGCGCAACGCCGTCGGCGATCGCATTCTGCGCGACTGCTTTGAGGTAAGGGCTGCGCGACAGGCCGAGATAATCATTGGACGAGAAATCTTTACCGGACGGCACTGTCAGATGCCGCTTGCGACCTGCCTTTTCCAGCGCATCCAGTTGCTCGCGATAGGGTGTGAATCGATCCATGACCGCGCCGTTAGCAGTCAGCGGGCGGTGGTGGCCAGAGGCAATGCAAGCTGCGGTTGATCGATCATTTCTATGCCCGTTTCCCGAAATGGCAGCGGGAATCTCACCGGTTTCTGCTTAAGACCGATAATCGCTTCGGCCGGACCGCCGACGCAGGCCTCGATGGCTGGATCCTGTGCCGCCATACCACCCGTCAGCGCGCCGAAAGCGGGCATGATCAGATGATGACACCCTTTGACGAAGCAGCGCCGCGAAACATGGCGGCCGCGCACTGCGATGCGATATTTGGGATGATAATGGCCGGAAATCTCGGGCAATATGCTGTCGGCGCTGGCCTGGTGGCGGAGAGCGAGCCCTTCGCCGGTCCATTCGTCGACCACCTGCCCACCCCATGTGCCGGCAACATCGCGGTCGTGATTGCCGGTGATCCAGATCCACTCGAGCGCGCCCGTCATTGTGACAAGCTGCCTTGCGGCCTCCGGTTCGAGCCGCGCCTCGCCCTCGCCATCATGATAATTGTCGCCGAGGCAGAAAACCGTCGTCGCGCCAGTTTCGGCGACCAGACCGGCCAGTTCCGCCAGCGTCGCCTGGCTGTCATAAGGCGGTAACATCTGCCCCTGACGCGCGTAAAAGCTCGCTTTTTCCAGATGGAGGTCGGCCACCAGCAGCGCGTTCCTCGCAGGCCAGAACAGCGCAGCGGGAGCGACAATATCAAAGCGGTGATTGGCGAACAGAAGGGGAACCATGGCTCGCTATGCGATGAACATGCAGATGATGCAAGTCGCCGGGTTGGAATTTTGCGTCAAGCCGCCCTATATGCGCTGCCATGACCGATACCAACGCTCCCAGCAAAGTCGCCGCGCTCTATCATTTCGCCCGCGTGGATGATCCCGCGGCCCTGCGGCTCGATATACTCGCGCAATGCGAGGCCCATCATCTCAAGGGCACGATCCTGCTCGCCGACGAAGGGATTAACGGCACCATCGCCGGGACGCCCGACGCTATTGATGCGGTCATCGCCTATCTGCGGTCGCTGCCTCTGTTCACCGGGCTGGAGGTGAAATATTCCGAGGCCAGCACTATGCCCTTCCTGCGGATGAAGGTCCGGTTGAAGAAAGAAATCGTCTCGATGGGCGTGGACGGCATTGATGCCGCCGAAGCCAAGGGCGATTATGTCGACCCCCGTGAATGGAATGACCTGATCGCCGACCCCGACACGGTGGTGATCGACACCCGCAACGGCTATGAAGTGGCGATCGGCAGCTTTGACGGCGCGATCAATCCGGACACCAAGAGTTTCCGCGACTTCCCCGCATGGTTCGACGAATTTTCCGAGCAATTGCGCCAGAAGGACAGCAAACAGCCCAAGATCGCGATGTTCTGCACCGGCGGGATCCGCTGCGAAAAGGCGACCGCTTATGTAAAGGCGCAGGGCTTTGACGATGTCCACCATCTCAAGGGCGGGATATTGAAGTATCTCGAACATGTGCCCGAAGCGGAAAGCCTGTGGCAGGGCGATTGCTTCCTGTTCGACCAGCGTGTTGCTGTCGGCCACGGCCTGCAGGAATCGGACTATGGCCAATGCTATGCCTGCCGGATGCCGCTCAACCCCGCCGACCGCGCCTCGCCCGATTATGTTCCTGGCGAAGCCTGCCCGCATTGTATCGACCAGCGCAGCGACGAACAGCGCGCCCGCTATCGCGAACGCCAGCGTCAGGTAGAGCAAGCGGCCGAGGAAGGCCGCCAGCATCTCGGCTCGGCATGACCGCCATGACCGAAATGCCGGTCCTCTACAGCTTCCGGCGCTGCCCCTATGCGATGCGCGCGCGGATGGCGTTGCTGATCAGCGCAACTCCGGCTCGTTTGCGAGAAGTCGTGCTGCGCAACAAACCCGAAGAAATGATCGCCGCTTCGCCGAAGGCCACGGTGCCGGTGCTGGTGCTGCCCGACGGGCAAGTGATCGATGAAAGCCTGGCGATCATGCACTGGGCGCTGGCCCGGAATGATCCGCAAGGCTGGTTGCAGGGCAATGAGACCGAAACCGCGCTGATCGCCGAAGCCGACGGCCCGTTCAAAGACCATCTCGACCGCTATAAATATCCTACGCGCTACGAAAATGTCGACCCGCTAGATCACCGCGCTGGCGGACTGGAATTTCTGGAGAAGCTCGATGCCCTGATCCAGCCATCCGGCCAGCTAATGGGTGCCCAGCCCAGCCTCGCCGATCACGCGATATTCCCCTTCGTCCGCCAGTTCGCCAATAATGACCGCGACTGGTTCGACCAATTGCCTCTGCCAGCGCTGCAGAAATGGCTCGGCGATCATCTTGCCTCGCCGTTATTCGCCACGACGATGGTGAAATATCCGCAGTGGATGAGTGGGGATGTTGAGCCGGTTTTTGCTCTGCAAGCAGCTGCTTAGGCCGCACGCCCCTTATCAAATCCCGACATGAAGTTTCAGCCCGACCCGCGTATCCGGCGCGGCGTCGGACAAGCCGAGGGCGCCATCGACGCCGATCCGGACCGAGCGGGTCAGGTTGGTGCCGAAACCCATGTTGATGCTCTGGCTGTCGCCAATGCTGGAGGACGCGGACTGTTCGTAGTTATAGGAAGCGGTCAGCGCGCTGTTCTTGCCGAGCAGCAGATGGCTGCCTGCGGTTCCTGACAATGTGTTGCGCGTTTCGAAATTATCCGGCTCACCGATGATCGTATAGCCTGCGCCCACGAACGGCACGACCGCACCAAGTTTCTTGGAAAGCTGGCCGGAGACTCCATAATCGACCTTGCCGGTTCCGAGTCCCTTCTCCCGCGATGCGGTCGGGACTTTAACGGAGGCGCCGATGCTGGCGTCGGCACCAGAGACGGGCAGCTGATAGGCAGCGGCGAGAGAAAGGTCGCCGATGCCCTCGCGTTTGACCTGGCCGCTCTGGGTGCCGTTCGATCCAAGCAGCGGCGTGCCGAACAGCCCGCCTTGGTTGATGATGACCTCTTGCGGAGCGGTCGAGGAAATATAGGGGATCGAGGCTGACGCGCTGAACCGGCCTTTGGTCATCGCTACGCCGGTGGTGGCAAAGACGGTCTGATATTCGAGACCTTCGCCGACATCTCCTTCGACATGGTCAACGCCGGCGAGAAGCCGGAACTGGGTTTTGTCTTGCGGGCTGATATTCTGTTGATCGCTGCTATCCTGAGCGAGGGCCGGGCTGGCGGCGGCGAGGATTATCGGTAGAGTAAGAAAGATACGCATGGTTGGTTCGCTCCTGGAAGATAAAGCAACGCGACCGTGAGGCGGATGCTTGTCTGTGTGAGGAGGCAACGAAGCCGAGAGCTGGTTTAATCCATATTATTTTCCAAAAAGCGATTTAAGCCGGTACGGTTTGCGGGAAACATGGCTTTCAGCATGCGCAAAATTCGATCCAGCCACTGCTCGCCTAGTCAGCGTAGGACCGGGCGGTCCTCGGCGCGAGAAAATGGATTTTCCGTTTTGGAAAATCGATCGCGACCTGGTCAAATTTGCGCAATACGTCCATCCCCAGCAACAGGGTCGGCTTGTTGGCCAGTCCGAACCGTTCGAACGGCGGCGCGTCGGCGAATGCTACCAGCAGGCTGGCGAAGCGGGCGCGGCCGATGCGAAATTCGCGTACCCGGCCAAATTCTACCCCCAAAGTTTCTCCGGTAACCGCGATCAACAGGTTTTCATCGCCCAATTCCCTGGCGCGTTTGCGCAGTCGCTTCTGTAGCGCCATATTGCCGATGGAGACCTGGGCTCCGGTATCGATGATGACGTTGACCTCGACACCCGATATCGTCGCATCGGTGAAAATCAACTGGCCCGAACGCCGTTTAGCGGTGACCACGATTTCGCGAGACCGTGGCAGGTCGCGGGCATTTTCAGCATCCTCGATGATGATCTGATCGGCGAGGAAATCGAACAGGATTCGCTGGTCCTGCAAACCGTCGAGGCCCAATATACCATCTGCCCCGATATGCTGCGCCGACAGGACAGGGGAAATCAGGCCGCCATAGCTTTTCCGGCCCAGAGTCAGGCTCGGCACAAACACCATGTCGACCATCGAGGTGCCGGCGATGCTCATCAACTGCGCCTGTTCTTCGCCTTCCAATGCCAGATTATCTGCGATCCTGCGCGATATCACGGTCCGTTCGGCGCCGGTATCGATAACGAAGGAGAAGGGCCCGTTGCCTTCGATACTGACCGGCACGGTCATCCGCTTTGCTCGGTCTGCGTCGATATCGACAATTTCGCCCACGGGATTGGTCAAGCTGCCGGGCGTTACCGTCTGGCCGAGGGGAACGGGATAGGCGAACGTCAGGGCCGATGCCAAAATTGCGGGCATGCTCATCAAAAAGGCCGACATAATATCTCCGATCTGTTCGCTCCGGGCAGCTTCAGTCTAGGCTCCGGCTTGGGGCTTGCCACAGGGATGGCATGAACTGCTGTCTGGCCTCGACCAACAACATTGCTAGACTCCCTCCGGCAGCAGAAAATATATTTTCCGGTTGGCGAAATCTATCGCCACCCGGTCAAATTTGCGCAGCGCATCCATGCCCAGAAACAGCGCCGGCCTCTTGTCCAGCTTCAAGGCCTTGAATGGCGCGATATCGGCAAAGGCTATCGGGATTACGCCAAAGCGGGCGCGGCCGATCAGCAATTCCTCGGCGATGCCATAATCGGCGGCCACCGAACGGCCGGTGACATCGATCAAATTGGTCTGCTCCAGCGCGGAGGATTTCAGCCGCAATCGCCGTTGCAGCGCCTTGTTGCCGATCGACAGCTCGCCGCCGGTATCGATAATCACGCTGGTCTTGACCCCGGCGATCGTCGCGTTGGTGAAGATCAGCTGCCCGGATCGGCGTCTTGCCGTCACCACGATCTCGCGGCGCGACTGGCTGCGCAGTTTTTCGCCGGTATCGCCGACCGAGATTTGTTTGCCGACAAAATCGAACAATATCCGTTGCCCTTGCAGGCTGTCGAGCCCGAGGACGCCGTCGGCCCCGAGATTGGCGGACCGGAATATCGGCGAAACCAGGCTGTCATAGCTGCGCTTGCCCAGAGTCAGGCTGGGGACATAGACGGTCTGCACGACAGTCGTGCCGGCGAGAGCGACAATCTTGACCTCGTCTTCCAGATCGAGCGCCAGCGCGCCGGCAATCTCCTTGGACAATATGGTACGCTGCGAGCCGGTATCGATGATGAATTGATAAGGACCGTCCTGGGCGATGCTGACCGATACGGTCATCCGTTCGACCCGGTCCTGTGCGATCGCTATCTGTTCGGCATCGGGATCGAGAAACTGCCCGGGCATGGTATCGGCAATATAGGCTTCGGTTTCCGGTTCGACCGGAATGGCCACTGCAAGCTGGGTCGCGAATAGCGACGCGCAGAGGGGAAGCAGGATTGTCGGGCAGGCCATTTGCTCACCTTACGCTAAAAACCGCATCCTTCCTAATCCCGCGCGATGAGACGTCGGGCGCTAATCCACTTTCATCGCCTCGTTGATCAGCGTTTCCGCCTCGATCAGCAGCGCATCGTCGGTTGCCCCTTGCGCGACATGTTCGCGGCCGATCATCACCAGCACCGGCACCGCGAGCGGGCTGACCCGCTCCAGCTCGACATGGATGATCGAGTCCGCCGCCCGGTCGAGCAGATCGCCGAGTCGGCCGACATCAGTCATCCGCGCCCGCGCGTCCGCCCAGGCCGCCTGCATCAGCAGATGGTCCGGTTCATATTTGCGCAATACATCGAAGATCAGATCGGTCGAGAAGGTGACCTGCTTGCCGGTCTTGCGCTTGCCCGGATGCTGGCGCTCGACCAGACCGCTGATCACCGCGACCTCGCGGAAGGCGCGTTTGAGTAGATGGGAGCCCTCGACCCAGTCGAAAAATTCATCCTCCAATATGTCGGCGCTGAACAAAGCGCCGGGATCGGTCACCGGCTCGATGCTGTAACAGGCCAGCGCATAATCATTGGCGACAAAGCCGACCGGTTTGAGGCCGCGATCCTCCATCCGCCGGGTCAGCAACATGCCGAGCGACTGGTGGGCGTTCCAGCCTTCGAAACTGTAACAGACCATATAATGCAGCTTCTTGTGCGGAAAAGTCTCGACCAGCAATTGCCCCGGCTCGGGCATGACCGAACGATGGTCCTGCATCTCCAGCCATTCACGGACATCGTCGGGGAAGCGCGCCCAGCCCGCGCGGTCGGTCAGAAAAGCGCGTACCCGGTCGGACAAATGGGTGCTCAGCGGCAGCCGCGCTCCGCCATAGCTCGGGATCATGGCCGCTTTCTTGGCCGCGCGGACGATGACATCGCTGGCATCCATCTTGATCAGCTCGAGGCTCAGCCCGGCAAAGAAAAACGTATCGCCAATCGACAGCATCGCGGCAAAGCCTTCCTCGACCTTGCCGAGATTGCGACCATTCTTGAACCGGACATTCATCATCGCCCCGTCGACGATGATCCCGGCGTTGAGCCGGTGCTGGGCGGCAAATTTCGGATGGGTCAGGCTCCATACGCCCTTCGCATCCCGCCGCAACCGCTTGAACTTGTCATAGGCCTTGAGCGCATAGCCGCCGTCGCGGGTGAAATCGAGCACCCGCCCGAACTGCTCTTTCGACAGGGCGCTATAGGGCAGGGCGGACTGCACTTCGTCGAGCAGATCATCCTCCTGAAACGGTCCGGCGCAGGCGCAGCTCATCACATGCTGGGCGAGCACATCAAGACCACCAGCACGAAACGGCTCGCCATCGCGGCGCCCTTCATTGACCGCATCAAGCGCCGCCTGCGCCTCGAGATATTCAAAACGGTTTCCGGGCACCAGCAAAGCCTTGGACGATACATCCAGCCGGTGATTGGCGCGGCCGATCCGTTGTAGCAGGCGCGATGATCCTTTCGGCGCGCCCATCTGGATCACGCAATCTATATCGCCCCAGTCGACCCCGAGGTCGAGCGAAGCGGTGCAGACGAGCGCGCGCATCTTGCCTGACGCCATGGCGTTCTCGACCTTGCGTCGCGCTTCCCGGGACAGACTGCCGTGATGGACACCGATCGCGAGATTATCTTCGTTGATGTCCCACAGCTTCTGGAAAGTATATTCGGCCAGAAACCGCGTGTTGCAGAAGACCAATGTCATCCGGTTCTTGCGTATCTGCTCCATCACCTGCGGTATCGCATAGGTCCCGGCATGGCCGGCCCAGGGCACGCGCACCGGCTCGCCTTCGGGTGTTTCGGGCAGCATGATCGATACGTCGGCCGGCGCGCCCTCCGCGCCAAGCACATGGGTCACCGTGTCGATATCACCATAAGGGGCGAGCCATGCGCGAAAATCGTCCGGCTCGGCCACCGTCGCCGACAAGGCGACCCGCTGCATCTCCGGCGCTATTTTCTGCAACCGCGCAAGCGAGAGCGCTAGCAGGTCACCGCGCTTGCCGGTGGCGAAGGCATGGACCTCGTCGATCACCACCCGCCTGAGACCGGCGAACAGAGCGAAACTTTCTGGCTGGCTGAGTAGCAGATTGAGCGATTCAGGGGTGGTCAGCAATATCTGCGGCGGCTTGACCCGCTGGCGCGCCTTGCGACTGGCCGGCGTGTCGCCGCTGCGGGTCTCGACCGTGATCGGCAGACCCATTTCCTCGATCGGCGTCAGCAGGTTGCGCTGGACGTCCACCGCGAGGGCCTTGAGCGGCGAGATATAAAGCGTGTGGAGCGCGCTCCGTCTGCCCGGAGTTTCTGAAAGGCTAGCTTGTGTCTGGCCAGATGCTTCGACAGGCTCAGCACGAACGGTCCTTTCATTCGTCGTGGCACCAAGCCCCATCCGTTCGTCCTGAGCTTGTCGAAGGGCTGGTTGCGCGGGTCTCGATCTTTCGACAGACTCAGCACCAACGGATGTCTTGTCCCCGCCGTCAATAAGATCAACAAGAGTCGGCAAAAACCCCGCCAAAGTCTTGCCTGCACCGGTTGGCGCCGTCAGCAAGGCATTGCGTCCCGCCCGGGCCGCCGCGAGCATTGCCAGCTGGTGCTCGCGCACTGCCCAGCCGCGCGAGGCAAACCAGTTGGCCAGAATTGGCGGAATATTGTCGTCGGCCATTGCGCTGATCGTTCTCCGTTTTACCCCCCGTCGATACGCTTTCGCGTTTCCTGTCCGTTATAGATAGTGCAGATATCTCGACTGGCAATGACGCCTGATCCTTGCCCGATCTCGAATCTTGCCGTATTCGCTGGCCAGACAAGATTGAACACGGTTGCGCGAGCAGACCCAATAAGAGCGACATGATATGGACAATCGGGAAACATCGAAAAAGCGTGTCGAATGGGGCTTTCTGATCACGCTTCTTGTGATTATCTCGCTGGCATTTGGGGTCCTGATCGAACCGTTTTTCGGCGCCATTGTCTGGGGCGTCGTTGTCGCGGTACTTTTCCGTCCGGTCTATGACCGCCTGTTGGACTATCTGCCGGGCAGGACCAATCTGGTCGCGGCGATCACCTTGATCCTGATATTACTGCTGGTGGTGGTCCCGACGATCTTGCTCGGTATGGCGCTGGCTGAGGAAGCGACGAGTATTTATGTGCGAATTCAGGACGGAGAAATAGACTTCGGTGCGGTTTTCGAGGCGTTTGAAAATTCCCTGCCGCAATGGGTACAGAACCAGCTCGCCGCTTATGGCTATGGCGATTTTGCGAGCATCAGGGCGGAGATAGAACAGTCGATTTCCGCCATTCTCGAGTTTCTGGTCAGCCGGTTGCTGAGCGTCGGGCAGGGTGCCTTCCAGTTTCTGTTGAGTCTTGGCGTCATGATGTACCTGACCTTTTTCCTGCTGCGTGACGGGCGAGCGCTGGCCGACCGGATCGAAGACATCATTCCGCTGAGCGCGGAAAAACGCGAAATTCTGATGGAGAAATTCCTTGTCGTCATCCGTGCGACGATCAAGGGCAGCCTGATCATTGCGATCATCCAGGGCAGTCTTGGCGGTCTGGTTTTCTGGGCGCTCGATATTCGCGGAGCCCTGTTATGGGCTGTGCTCATGGGGATATTCTCGCTGATTCCGGCAATTGGTACAGGCTTTGTCTGGGTTCCGGTTGCGCTGGTTCTGTTCGTTACCGGCGCTGTCTGGCAGGGTATCGTGCTGGTGCTGTGCGGTGTGTTCCTGATCAGCATGGCCGACAATCTCGTCCGGCCAATGCTGGTCGGCCGCGACACGCGAATGCCCGATTACGTGGTGCTGATCTCGACGCTCGGCGGGTTGCAGCTATTCGGGATCAACGGAATCGTGATCGGCCCGCTGGTGGCGGCACTGTTCATTGCCATCTGGGGCATTTTTTCGGAAATGAATCAGGATAGCAGCGAGATCGTCAAGGTTGAGGAATAGCTTTTCAGCGGGAAGCGCGCAAATGATAGGTCAGGGCCATGGCGATGCAGTTGCTGACCGCATCAATGGGCAGTTCGTCCTGCACATCAAATATCACCGCGCGATTGCCGTCAAACTCCAGCCTGTCATGATATAGCTGCTTATAACGCTCGACCAGATCGGTCTGGCAGTGGACATAGAAAGCATATTTGTCGTCATTTTTCTGATGACGGTTGATCCGGACCGTCGTCCCTGCTCCGGTGGCTGACGTCAGAAACGCGGGCTCGCCCCATTTCAGCGTTTCTTCAAGCGGGCCGATGGCCGGATTGTCTCCAGCGACTTCCAGAACCAGTTTGCGCAGCGCGATCAGCTTTTCCGCCAAGGGCTCGGGAAGGCCTTCCCATGCGGCAAGCGTCGGTTGAGGAACTTTATCCATCATCCCCGCCTGTTATCAGCAGGTGTGCGGCTTTGTCACGCCTCCAGAGCTTGCGCGCCGGAAATCAATGCCCCGCCTGCTCGCCCCGCTCCAGACCCGACAGGGCCAGCTGCTCGTCAATCTGGGCCATCAGCCGGTCGAGCCCGTCATGCGATTTCGCTTCGGCCCGGGCGACCAGCACATCCTGCGTATTGCTCGCGCGCAGCAGCCACCAGCCGTCTTCGGTATTGACCCGCGCGCCATCGGTGTCGTTGACTTCCGCGCCGCTGGCTGAAAGCCGTTCGAGCACTTCGTCGATCACCGCGAATTTGCGGCTTTCATCGACCTGAAAGCGCATTTCCGGGGTGTTGATCATCTCGACCATGTCGCTGCGCAGCTGGGTTACGCTCTTGCCAATATTGGTTGCCGCCTGGATCAGGCGGATCGCGGCATAAGGCGCGTCGTCAAAGCCGTAATAATCATGTTTGAAAAACACATGGCCGCTCATCTCGCCGGCCAGCGGCGAACCGGTTTCCTTCATTTTCGATTTGATCAGACTATGGCCGGTCTTCCACATCAGCGGTTTGCCGCCGAGCTCGGCGATCCGGTCGTATAAGGCCTGCGACGCTTTGACGTCAGCGATGACGGTAGCGCCGGGCACGCTTTTCAACACATCCTCGGCATAGATCTGCAGCAACTGGTCGCCCCAGATCACCCGGCCTTGGCCGTCAATCGCGCCGATGCGGTCGCCGTCGCCATCAAACGCCACGCCGAAATCAAGGCCTTTTTCGGCGACCAAAGCCTTCAGGTCCTCTAGATTTTTTTCCTCGGTGGGATCGGGGTGGTGATTGGGAAACGAACCATCGACATCGGTGTAGAGAAGATGATGTTCTCCCGCGCCACGCTCGGTTAGCAATTTGGTGAGTTTCTCGGTCACCGGCCCGGCGGCTCCGTTGCCGCAGTCCCAGCCGACCTTATAGGCGTTGCCGGAGAAGTTTTTCAGCAAGCGCTCGACATATTCGTCGATGATCTCGATCCGCTCGAGCGAGCCGGTGCCAACATCCCAGTCACCGTCTGACGCCATGGTTCCGAGGCCGAGAATGTCGGCGCCGAAAAAGGGGCGACCCTGGAACACCATTTTGAAACCGTTATAATTGGCCGGATTGTGACTGCCGGTAATCATGATGCCGCCCTGGACCTGATCCAGTATAGCTTCGGCATAATAAAGCATCGGAGTGGGGCCCATTCCGACAGAAATGGCATTGATTCCGGCATCATTGAGACCGCGAACAAGCGCCTCCTCGAGCATGGGGGAACTGGTCCGGCCGTCAAATCCGGTTGCCACTGCAGTGCCGCCATCGCGGGCAATCAAAGTCCCGAAACCCCGGCCGATAGCATAAGCATCGTCCGCCCCCAGCGTCTCTCCGATGATCCCGCGAATATCATATTCGCGGAGCGAAGAGGGGTGAAAGTCATGGGTGGATGGTGAAGTCATGATGGAAGTCCCGGATTGTTGGATTTGCCGTTTTGTAAGAGGCAAATGCTTATAAATCCAGTGTTACCGTCGATATGCGTCACCATGGTTACCGGCGGCTGGATGCTTCCAAGTCTTCCAGTAACAGGTCGCGCGCGCGGTTGATCATCTTGGCCAGCTGCTCGTCTCCGCCATTGTCGGGATGATGTTCGGCCAGCCTTTCTTTCCACGCGGCGTTGATTTCGATAAATCCGGCGTCATGACTCACGCCCAGTAGGGATCGCGCCCGGTCGAGTTCGAAATTGCGCGGTTTGCGCTTGGGTTCTTCAACCTCGTCGCGGGCCGGTATCAATATTCGCCAACCGCTCAGAAAGGCTGCCCCGGCAATCATCGCTCCGCCCATGATCCATCCGCCACCACGCAGAAAGTTCGCACCGACCAGCGCCATGACCAGAGCCAGCCACTGGTTGGGAGTCATCGCCTTTGCCTTGCCCGACAATACTAGCCAGGCCAGAATTGCGCCGCCGAATATGAGCAATGCTATCATCGGTCAGGCCACCAGCTGGGGCTTGGCACGGGCCGATTCTTCGGCGTCGGGCAGCTGTGCCGGGAATTGTGGCAGGGCAAGATGCTTGATCAGTTCGCGCAATTCCTGACGCGCCGCCAGATGGCTGGTCGCCAGACGGCCGAGATGCTTCTTGTCGAGCATCGTCAGGCCTGATGGGAAAAGCTCGCGATAAATGACCCGTTCGCTGAGGCCCGGAATGATCCGGAAACCAACGCGCCGCGACAATTCGGTCAGGGCGGCGACGATCCGCTTCATATTATGCGCTTCGACATATTGCGTCCGGTTTCTCAGCAGGACCCAGTCGATTGTATTGCCGTCAACTCTGGCTCGTTCCTTGCGCGCGTCCCAGATCAGTTCGGCATAAAAGCTCAACTTGCGGACCTTGTAGGTTTCCGGATCGACTTGTCCGATCAGATCGAAATCGACGAAACTGTCGTTAATCGGCGTCACCAGCGTATTCGCTCGGGTCGCGACATAACGGGCGAATTTATCATCGCGGCCGGGCGTGTCATAGAGCAGAAAATCAACCCCGGCGGACATCCGCTCGATCAGCAGTTCGAGCCCTTTTATACTGTCACCGTCAAAGACATCGTAAAATGGCTGCGGAATATCAATATTCAGCCGCTTCATCGTCGCGTCGCGGTTTTCCAGATAGCGATAAGATGTCCGCTGGCGGGGATCGAGATCGATGATCGCGACCTTGTGGCCCTGATAAGCCAGCGCCACCGCGACATGTACTGCGGTGGTAGACTTTCCGGTCCCGCCCTTTTCATTGGCGAAGACAATATGATGCGCACTGCTGGTCACGTGTTGATCTATATCCCTGTTCTTGCCCCTTGCGAAGGCCGGTTCACCGTCGCATAGCTTATCAGAGCCTGATAGAAAAATCTAAAAGCAAAGAGTGATCCATGCAAATTGTTCGACAGCTTGACCCGCTGCGGGACGCTTTGGCGGAATTCCGCAAAGCAGGGTATAAAATCGGGCTGGTCCCGACCATGGGAGCTCTGCATGCGGGGCATATGCGGCTGGTAGAAGTGGCGAAAGAACAATGCGATGCTGTAGTTGCGTCGATTTTCGTCAACCCGACCCAATTTGGCGAGGGAGAGGATCTCGATGCCTATCCGCGTCAGGAAGCCGCCGATGCGGCGTTGCTGGAGGTAGCGGGCGTGAAATTGCTATGGGCACCGACCGCGGATCAGGTCTATCCGCAAGGCTATGCCACCAATGTCAGCGTGAGCGGGATCAGCGACGGCCTTTGTGGCGCGGCGCGCCCCGGTCATTTTGACGGTGTCGCCACTGTGGTCGCGAAACTGTTCAACCAGGTCCGGCCGGATGCTGCCTTTTTTGGCGAGAAAGACTATCAGCAGCTTGCGGTCATCCGAAGGATGGCGCGCGATCTCGATTTTACCCATGCAATTGTCGGTGTCCCGACCGTTCGCGACGCCGATGGGCTCGCCTTGTCGTCGCGCAATGCCTATCTAACTGCTGAGGAAAGAAGCAATGCCGTAGCACTCCCTCGAGCCATGCAGGAGGCTGCGACAGCGATAGCTGCGGGCAAACCGGTTGCAGCGACATTGGCGGATGCAAAGGGCCGATTGCTGGGGTCAGGATTTCACAAAGTCGACTATCTCGAACTACGCGACGCCGATACGTTGGTGCTCTTGGATGAATTTACAAGACCTGCCCGTCTTCTTGCGGCTGCCCATATCGGTCGAACCCGCCTGATTGACAATATCCCCGTTTCCTAGGGGCTGCGCTGCCGGTCCGTTAACCATGCTATCGTATAAAATTGGCCGATATTATGGCCGTTTCCCGAGATATGTTTAATTTTCTGCAACTTGCGTTAACCATTCCTTTAGGAAATTGCGGTGAAAGTCGTCCTGTCGCCAGTAATCGCGGCAACAAAAACAGGGACTGACAATATGGGCAACAGCATGAAAAGCGCCGCCTTTCTGATCGAAAGCCGCCTCTCCGAGGCAGCACAAGGCAGCAGCAACGCGTATTTTGATCTGGGTGTGATCTATTCTACCGGATCAGAGGGCGTCGATGTTGATCTGGTTGAAGCCCATAAATGGTTCAATCTGGCCGCTTTGTCGGGTCATGATGAAAGCAAACTCTGCCGTGCAGAAATATCGCTGGAAATGACGGCTCGTGAAATTGCCGAAGCCCAGCGCGAAGCACGCAACTGGCTCCAGGATAATAGCCGCCGCGCCGCCTAAGCTGAATTTGGTTTTTTAAACGGCCCCATTTCGGCCAGAAATTCAATGTCGGCAGCAACCGCCTGCCGCTCTCGTTCGAGATAATCGGCAATCGCCGAACGAAATCCCGGATCGACGATATAATGGGCTGACCAGGTCGGCACCGGCTGATAGCCCCGCGCTAGCTTGTGGCTGCCTTGCGCTCCTGCTTCTACCGTCTTCAATCCCCGTGCGATGGCTGCGTCAATCGCCTGATAATAGCAAATCTCGAAATGCAGAAACGGGATATCGCGCGTGCAGCCCCAATAGCGCCCGTATAGCGTCTCTTCGCCAATGACATTCAGCGCGCCGGCCACCGGAATGCCGTCCTGCCTCGCAAAAATCAGCAGCAACTTGTCTGCCATTTTCTGGTGCAGCAGATCAAAGGCGTCGCGGGTCAGATAGGGCTGACCCCATTTGCGCATCCCGGTATCCTGATAAAATTCCCAGAAATAGTCCCAATGTTCAGGCTGGATTTCATCGCCCGAAAGATGGATGATCTCCACTTCTTCCTGAGCCTTGGCCCGTTCCCGCCGGATCGCCTTGCGTTTCCGCGAAGACAGTGCGGCGAGAAAATCATCGAAACTATGATAGCCGTCGTTGCGCCAGTGGAACTGGCTGTCGGTACGGATCATCCAGCCGGCTTCACGAAAATAGTCGAGTTGGTCTTCGTTGACAAAGGTCGCGTGAACCGACGAAATGCCGTTGTTTTGGGCGAGTTGCTCGGCTGCTTTTAGCAGAGGCAAAGCCAGAGCGGGTTCGCGCAGCAGCAAGCGAGGCCCGGGCACTGGCGAGAAAGGGGCGGCGATCTGGATTTTCGGATAATATTGGCCTCCAGCCTGCTCATAGGCATGGGCCCATTGCTGATCGAATATATATTCGCCCTGGCTGTGCGATTTCAGATAGCTGGACAGGCAAGCGGAGATTTTACCGGCACCGTCTTCGATGATGATTGGCAGCGATTTCCAGCCGGTACCCGGTCCGACGCTTCCCGACAACTCCATCGCCGAAAGGAAGGCATGGGAGACGAAGGGATTGGCCGATCCGGCGCAGGCATCCCACTGGTCCGCCGGAAGGCTGGCGATATCATCGGCAACGCGGGCATGGATTTCGGTAGCGGCAGGGGAATCGGACATAGAGATTGAATCTATCCGCTCTGCGGCATCTCATAGACCGGTTCGTCGGCATATAAGGATGCAATTTTTTCCTGCTCGGCAGACCGCACCGTCCAGGTCACGATGGGCAATCCGCGTGCGCGTTGCGAAGCGGCAAAGCGAGAAGGAAGGTCGCGGATATCATAAGCCAGAAAATCGGGCTGCGCTGTCCACAAATTACGGTGGCGGGCGATCCGGCCGCGCCAGTTCTTGCTATTTTCTTCGGTAACCACCAGCCCGCGAACGATATGATCTGCATTCTTGCGAAACCAGGCACCGACCAACGGGTTGAAAGACATGATTGCGGCCTTGCCGCCATAGCCTTCGAGCGCCCGGCGCACCGACAGGCACAATGGGCCGACCAACAGGTTGCGTGACTTGATTTCGATCAGGATCGGCACTTGCCCGCCGACTTGAGCCAGTGTTTCACGCAAGCGTGGAATCTTGCCATGGCCGCCCTTCAGCTGGATTTTGTCAATATCGTCGGCGCGCAATTTCCCGATCGAACCGGTCTGGTCCGTCAATCGCTCCAGTTCATAGTCGTGGAAGACAAAGGCGCGTCCGTCTTCTGCGGCCTGGACGTCGCATTCGATCCCATGGCCCAGTTTGATCGCGGCTTCAAAAGCGGCGGGACTATTTTCCAGCACGCCATCGCCATGCAGCCCACGATGGGCGTAAGGCTGGCCTTTCAGGAACGCCACGCGTCCGGGCGCCGGGGCAGGCGCCAGCATATTGTCGAGCAGCGGCCCGATCACTCGGGTTTCAGGGCAATTATGGCGTCGACCTCGACCGCCACGCCGAGTGGCAATGATGACACGCCGACGGCGCTGCGGGCATGCTGGCCTGCGGTACCAAAAATCACTTCCATCATGTCGGAGCAGCCATTGGCGACCTTGGGATGGTCGGTATAATCCGCGGTGCTGTTGACGAAGACACCGAGTTTTACAATCCTGTCGACCCGGTCGAGCGATCCAGCCGCCTTTTTGATCTGCGCCGCGATCATCAATGCGCAAGCCTTGGCGGCCTGCTGTCCTTCTTCGAGAGACATATCGTCTCCCAGTCGACCGGTGATCAGCTTACCGCCGGTCATCGACACCTGGCCACTGATGTAGAGCAATCCGTTCACTTCAACTGCCGGGACATAAGAGGCGACCGGAGCAGCGGGTGTCGGCAGCTCGATGCCTTTGGTGGCCAGGGCAGATTCAATATTGTCGGTCATAAGGCAAATCTCTCACGCATGATTGGCGGGGTCAAGCTCTTGCGATGACAGGTCCATCGCGGGGGCCGGTTCGGCATTGTCAAACTTCTCGGATATCCAGGACAGGGCGTCGCCCCACAGATCGATACGCGCGTTGGCAGCGGGATTTGTCGTAATATGCTTTGCCAATATTGGCTCGCCGACCATCTGCAACCGCCATACATCGGGCGCATGTTTGGCGACACTGCCATGCTGGTGACCGAGATCGTCGACAAAGACGGTGACGGAAGGTTCAAATTCCGTGAGGATGCTGCTCAGCAGCTCGCCTTTGCCGCCCTGATTGGTGTAGACGGGAAAATCGATACCTACGGCTTTGAGCTGATCCGCCCGCGCTTCGCGGCGATCGTCCAGCAGGTTGGTCAATATGACGACATCGGCGACTTCGCCAAGTTTGTTAATTGATTCTATCGCGCCTTCGATTGCGCCCTGGCGGTACATTTCGGTGTCGAAAAATTCCTTCAGCATCGGCCAGATCTGCTCCGGCAAAACCTGAGTGCCATCATGTTTGTGGCGCAGCGCCTCGGCAAAATTGCTCCCGTTCTCGAGATCGAAATGGATGTGCTTGTCGCTGTCCAGCCATTGCTGGAAAGGCACCACCATATGGAGCAAGACTTCGTCGCAATCGCTGATCAGAAGCGGCCTATTACTCATAAAAATCTCCGGGGGTGTTAAGATGATTTGCTGCTGCGGCCAGTTTCGCGGGGGCTACGCCAATGGCTTCCGCACAGGCAATTAGATCCGGCTCGTGATTTGCAAGAAAGCCGAGCAGCGAGGCCAGCATCGCGGGGTCCTCGAGGCCTGATCTGAGCTCGCGTGGATCCAGTCCGGTCAAAGCAAGCAGCCGCTCAGCGCGGTCTTGATCCTGCAGCACCCAGCCGAGCGCCTGCAAGGCGATGATGTCGGCATCGGGTCCGAGATTGGGATTTGTTTCCATTGCCGCTTTCGCCTAATGGGTCGGCAACAAGTTGGAAAGGGCAAAACCGGTCGTGGCAAAAAGAGTATTGGTGGTTGAGGACAATGAGTTGAACCTCAAGCTGTTTTGCGATCTGTTGCGGGCCCATGGTTTTGTGGTTGAACCAGTCAGTGATGGCCGCGAAGTGCTCGAAAAGGCGCGCAGTTTTGTACCCAATCTGATCGTGATGGATATCCAGTTGCCCCATGTCAGCGGTCTGGAACTGATCGAGCAGATCAAGAAGGATGCTCAGCTCAAGATCATACCGATCATGGCCGTGACCGCTTACGCCGGCAAGGGTGATGAGGACCGGATATTGAGCGCCGGGGCCGAAGCCTATGTCTCAAAGCCGATATCAGTCGCAAAATTCATCGAATCGGTGCAGAAAGTTCTGCACCGTTAAAGTCTGACCAAAAGTCGCTTACTTGATTTTGGCTTCTTTGAATTCGACATGCTTCCGAACAACCGGATCATATTTGCGCTGCACCATTTTTTCGGTGAGATTGCGCGGGTTCTTGCGGGTTACGTAGAAAAAGCCTGTGTCTGCTGTGCTGACGAGTTTGATCTTTACATTGGCTGGTTTCGCCATGGTGCATTCCTTAAGGCAGAAGCTGAAATAAAAACAGCGACGCATAGGCGCCGCATCCGTTCCCGCGCTAATGGTGAAAATGCCAGCCAATGTCAAGAAAAAGCCTGCGCGCCCGCCCTGTCGAAAAACTCCGCTCCGTTTACGGCTTCTTAACCATGTTTTTGCAATGATATCATTGAAACAGGGGCAGTTGCGATGAACCATGATCAGAATCTATTCGTGCAGGCGGAAATGCGGGCGTTGCTGGACGATCTACCGGCTGAACTGGTCGTGCGACATCCGGTGCAGTTTCTGATGCATCTGGACCATATCCGGCAACGGGCTACCCAACATCATTTGACCGCGCTCCATGATCTCAGCTGTGCTTTGGAAACTGCTCTGCAACCGGCCATTAAGAATGGTGGTGCCACAACCGTAGTGCGATTCTATCTCGAAGCGATGCGCGCAACTCTGGACTGCGAAGAGATTAGCCCGGCAATGACCGAAGCGCTGATGGCCAATGTCGCGCTGCGTCTTGGCGGCCAGCCTTAACCGCATAAAATAGTGGATGCATTTCTAACCTCACTTTTCGCAATGGCGCTCGCTGAATTCGGCGACCGCCCCCAGATTCTCTGCGCCGCTCTGGCCATTAGATATGGCCGTATTTCACCGATCATCTGGGGATTGGGTCTCGCAACTCTTTGCAATTGCGCGATTTCTGCGGTTGCCGGGTCTGCGGTCAACCAGTGGATCAGCGAAGACCCTCTGCAACTTTTCTACGCCCTGTCCCTGATCTTTGCCGGGGTCGGCATGGTCGCCTGGCGGCGGCCGACCGATTTGCTGGAAGACTGGAGCATCGGGCCGTTCTGGACGTCTTTTCTGGGGCTTTTCATCCTCCAATTTGGTGACAAGGGCCAGTTCATTCTGGCCGCCACCGCCGCGCGAACGGACATGGCGATATTTGCGGCAGCCGGTGGATGGGTCGGGGTGATGATCGCCTGTGTGCCCGCGATATTGTTGCGACGGAGGTTGTCCGAAGTGGTTCCGATCCCGACGGTCCGGTTCGTCGGTGGCGCTGCCTTCCTGTTGGTCGGCGGCATATTGGCGCTCAGCGCGTGGGGAATTGTCTGACTAAGTCAGATGATTTCTCAATCGGGCAGACTTGATCGATATTCTCAATCTGTGACAACCAGATTTCCCGTTGGGAAACCATTCTCGGCCCCTGTATTTCTTCTTTCATATCGAGATGAACAGGAGAAATATGATGACAACCGGCGACAATGCAAAAAAGGCGGTAGCGGAAGCGCTGAACGGGGTTCTGGCCGACAGTTTCGCGCTCTATCTCAAGACCAAAAATTTCCACTGGCATGTTTCGGGACCGCATTTCCGCGATTATCATCTGATGTTTGACGACCATGCGGCGCAGATCCTCGGCACCACCGACCTGATTGCCGAGCGGGTTCGCAAAAACGGGCATCGCACGCTGACCTCCATCGGTGATATCGCCAAGCGGCAAAGCATCTCTGATAATGATGATAGCAAGGTCGCTGCCTCGGACATGCTCGACGAATTGCGCGCGGACAACCTCAAGCTTGTGGCAAAATTACGGGAAACGAAAGAATTGGCCGGAGAGGCGGGCGATAATGCAACTGACGGCTTGCTCGATGATTGGACCGATCAGGCCGAAGAGCGCGCCTGGTTCCTGCTCGAGATTTCCCAGAAAGATTGAGCGAAGAATGAGTAGTGCTGGTGGAACGAGATAGAATTACACATCCGACTCGAACGATCCCCGCCCGTCTCTAAATGTAACAGGACGGCGGAGATATTTAGCCGGAATTGGCCATCATTTATTGTTCGAGCATCACTATTGTAACGAAGGCCAAACTTTATCCTCGGAGGAAACCGCAGAAACGCCGGTTTCTTCGCCTTATATTAGCATCTTGGACAAGTTTCACTTTGATTCAGACTGAAAAATCAAGCAAGCCAACAACTTAAGTCGATTCAGACTGAATATTTGGGGGACATTATTACATGATTGGGAACTTTGGCTGCGTCACGCGGTCTGTACTCCAGCGGACTGCAGCAACAGGCGCACTTGCTTCGCTTGCTTTCGCGACACCGGCTCAGGCCATCGTCCCCAACGATAATTTCACACCGGCCGATATTGTCGACACGGACAGCGGCGTGAACGGCGTCGGCATGTTTGCTCGCGGAGATGGTTTTGTCTGCTCCGGCACATTGATCAATCCACGAACCGTGCTCTTTGCCGCGCATTGCGTAAATGATCGCCCCGAGAGTGATTATAATAGCACCGTTAACGCTGCATGGTCTTTCGACCCCAATGCTATCCAGCTCCGCAATTTCATTCGCGACGAGCTGGGGATTACGAACGGCACATTCGAGCAGTCGATCAACACATTTTTGGTGAACCAGATTTACTGGAATTCTCAATCCAACGAGCGCCCGGACAGCTTCGGTTTTCTGGAAGGCGATATTGCTCTTGCCAGCCTGGCTACACCGGCGGGTAAAATCCCGACTTGGGCCCTGCTCTTTTCGGCTCTACCAACTCCTGATTCAATCAGTGATGAGGATGGTACGGGTTATCACGTTAACATAACAGGCTATGGCCGCACAGGCAGCGGCACAACCGGCTCGGACGTTGGAATAGATTTTCGTCGGCGGGCGGCCGAGAATATGCTTGGCTCGCTATCGTCTTTTAATTCCCGCGATGAATGGCTGTTCGGCGATGACACCGGCACTTTGCCACAGGTTCTGTATCGTCTCGACTTTGACGACCCCAACAAAACCAATCCTTTTGACTTCAATTTATACAAAGATGAGCCGCGCGTTCGCGAAGGTACGACGGCTGGCGGCGATTCTGGCGGCCCGTTGATTCTGGACGCTACCAATAACAGCCTGTCTGACGAAGATCTGCAGATTGGTGTGCTGTCCGGCGGCTCTCGTTTCTTTGGTCCACAGGTGTTCAGCTCCTATGGAACGGAAAGCTTTTATCAGCCATTGTTCCTGTTTGCTGACTATATCGCGGCCAATAACCCTTACCGCTATGTCAGCGCGAAAGCGGGCGATGGCGCATGGGAAGATGCAACCCATTGGCAGACTGACCTTGATCCCGCTTACCGGATCATCGATGCGGACGGTAACGTCGTGAATGGTTTTCCCGACACCCAGTCGGCTGGTCGTTTCGGGGATAGCCCGGAATTTGGCGAAGTGTGCTTCGATCCGGAAGGAGCCAATCCGGGCGACGGTTGCTTTGATTTCGCGACCGGTGAAGATACGCCGCCATCGCGGCCTGCTCCCGCCCCGACTCCAACTCCTACTGCCTCAGATGGTGGCAATCTGACTTCCGGTATCGGAATCGTGGAGTCCGGCAATGTTACTCAGGTTTCCGATCTCGCAGCGGGCGGAGAGGCTGAATCATCAGCGGTAGTCACACAGGTCGCTGTAAATTCGGCAGCAGCCGGCGTGCGGGCAGGCATGATCATGGGCGCCGAACATCAGGTGCATGGCAATGGCGTAGAATTCGCAATTCCGGCACCCCATAATGGTGTCGAAATGGCCGACGGAGAGGCGCAGGCTGATGGACCGGTCGGTTCGGAAGAGGAATCGCAGGCACCTGGCGATCCGCAGCCCGCACCATTGCTGTCTAACGGGCTGGCCGGCGCTACAGATTTTGTCCCCGACAATATTGATCCGGTTGTCAGCGCCGATCCAGCATTGCAGGTCAAGGCCCGCTATTTCGAGGTAACGCTGAATCAGGCCGGAACCACGACTTTGAGCAGCGCGAAAACTATCGATCGCTTGAACGTAAATGGATCGGGTGGTTTGAGCATTGCGGCTGACGGCGATCTGACGTCGCTGATCGATGTCAATCAATCAGGTGGGCGGGTTGCCGTTGACGGCATGCTGACCAGCGCCGGTGATTACTCTTTGTTCGCGGGCCTATTGTCAGGCAGCGGTACGGTAAATGCGCCATTTGTTACCAATATTGCCGGTGGTATCGCACCGGGAACGATGGGAACGATTGGCACTTTGACCATTGACGGGAATTTGATTCTTTCGTCGGGTTCGGCCTTGCTGATCGACGTCGGTGCTAGCGGAAGTTCCGATCTCTTGGCAGTAACAGGAGAGGCGAATGTTGGTGGCGTTGTCGCCTTTGCCGTTGTGTCCCCATTTGCTACCGCCACTCCGACCACCTTTCGTATTCTGACTGCTGACGGAGGAGTGACCAGTCAGTTTAGCGGTGCATCGAACATGTCAGCCATCCTGCTTTCCGAGCTTACTTACAGTGCGAAGGCGGTTGATCTGACAGTGACTGCTCAAAGCTATCAGAATGTCGTGGATGGTACTGATCCGTTGGAAGTCAGCTATGCAGCGCTGATGGATCAGAATCGCGGTAACGCGGCCACTGCCGGCCTGTTCACCTTTCTGGATTTCGCAAATGCCGGAACAATTCAGTCCACTTTTGACAGCTGGGCACCGACTACGGAATCGACGGTTCAGTCCATGGGTCGCGGGATGTTGGGCAATGTTGCCGGTTTCCATCAGAACAGAATTAGCATGGCGGACCGTTCGTCGAGCGGAGGTACGGTGGCTGTCATCGGTCGTCCGATGCAATTGGCTGCAGCGTCTTTGGGTGGCTTTGCCGCAAATGGTACTGCCGTGCTGAGTGATGCAGCCGCGAGTGCTGATGATACCGAAGTGCGCTCCGGTGGCGTCAACGAAGATATGGCGATCTATCTTGCCGGCGGTTACGTAAGTGGCGATGGTGGATCCATGCCACTCAATAATCCGGGCGCGGGCGCTAACGGGGAAGACGAATTTGACGGCTTCTTCATTTCCGCTGGTCTTGAATATTATCTCGACGATTCCTCTTTCATCGGACTTTCTGCATATTATTCGGACGTCGATGCGACAGTGGCGTTGGGCAATAGTGCACAATCAACAGCCATCATGGGCTCGCTTTACGGTCGCAAGGCAATCTCGGACGGCCTGATATTGGATGGTCGGGCGACGATGGGTACCTATAATGTCGAGACATTGCGCAATGTAGCTCTCGGTGCCCAGGCCTTCAGCCTGACCACGGAAGATGACAGTCTGGTGTTCGGAGCCGAGTTGGGATTATCGAAGGAACTGGACCTTCTCGAATCGATCATTGCGCCGGGTATTCGTGTCCGGGCAGCGAAGATCAATTTCAGCAATGTGGATGAACAGGGCGGCGGACCGGCTTTGACAATCAACCGGCCAGACTATGAAAGCATTCAGGGACTGGCGGGCGTCGAATTCAAATCGAAGCCGGGTAACAAACTGCAATTACGCGCTTCGATGAACTATGTTCATGAATTCCTGGACAACCCTAACGCCTTTGGAGCCAATTTTGTCGGCGGAACCGGTGCGGTGGCTCCGTTCCAGCTAGTGAATGCGGATAAAAACTGGGGCGAAGTCGGCGTTGGCTTGCGTTATAATGCGGGCTCTGTCTCGTTTGATCTATCCGCCAATTCAACGGTCGGCCGGTCGGATGTTTCCAGCCAGGTATATTCCGGCGCGGTTACTTTCCGCTTCTAGAAAGCGGACAATTAAAAAAGCCCGCCGGACAAGTTCTGGCGGGCTTTTCTGTGCCTATTGTCTCGGGCCTGTCCAGCGGGCGGGCTCAAGCGGGCAAAAAAATAGCGGGCCCGAAGGCCCGCCACTCATGATATCCTGAACAGGATTTAACGCGCTATTTTGCGGTCAAATTCACCGCTGCGGTTTTTCCGCGCTGGTCCACTTCGAGTTCAAATTCCAGCTTGTCGCCTTCTTCCAGACCGCGCATTCCGGCGCGTTCGACCGCTGAGATATGGACGAAAGCGTCTGGTTGACCGTCATCCCGCTGGATGAAACCAAAGCCCTTGCTGCCGTTGAAAAATTTCACCGTTCCGGTGGCTTTTTCGCCGGTAAGTTCTCTGCGAGGGGCACCGCCGCCACCGCGATCTTCCCGAGGAGGAGCGCTTTCCGTAACTTCGATAAGATCGCCTTCTATCTGTATGTCCGAAGCCGAAACCTTGCCACCGCGGTCAACCAGTGAAAAGCGCAATGTCTGACCTTCTGCGAGACCTTTCAGGCCTGCACGTTCGACTTGGCTGATATGAACAAAAACATCTTCGCCGCCACCATCTTGCACGATGAAGCCAAAACCCTTTTGAGCGTTGAAAAATTTTACGGTTCCGGTGCTTTCGCCGACAACCTGGTCAGGCATGCCGCCGCCCCGTCTGGCGCCGCCGGAATCACTATCCGGCCGCGTATATCTCTCTACGGGCGGACCGTTATCACCTTGATACCCATCGAAGTTTTCGTCACCGAAGCCGTCGCGCTTGTCCCGGCCTCTACCTCGCCGGTTTCTATCAAAACCCATTCTTAAATCGTCACTTTCAATTCGCCCTACCCAATAATCCCAATGCTGCAGCGGACGATTTCCAAAGCATTGTTAGCGCGAATCTTATTGTCGCGCGTCTCAACTATATAGAAATATAGAAGAATAAGCGAATAAAATCGGCGTTCGGGTGCGAATCTGATCGATTCACAAGTTCAGAACGCCGTGGTCACAAAAGCCATGTTTTCGGATCGGCTATTGGTTCATGTTTCTGGGCCTTGGACAAGGCAACCACGGAACGAACCAAAATCCACAGAAAAAGTGCCAACAGAATCGGAATTCCGATCAATATTATCGAGAGAATGCCGCCGATAATACCAACTGCCAATCCGATGATAAATGTTCGGACATGAAATTGCAGATGGCTTTCTTCCCACGTTCCGGCGACCTCGTCTTTCCAGACCAGAGCCAGAATAAAGCCGACTATTCCAGTGATGCCCACGACAAATCCGGAGATATAGAGGAGCGAGACGATTGTCGCCTTGTTGAAGTCGAAGCCGGTAGCAACCGCTTTGGGTGTTTTATCGTCCATATTGTCGCACTCCTTGTCCGTTGGCCCCGCCCCGGATCGGCGATCTTGGTCAAACTAAACTTGCTGTTTGAACCGGCCTGCGGCACATAGCATATCCAATGATGCGGAGCTGTCAATTTTTGCAGCCGGCGATCTGTCCAGGACCCGAAGCAGAATGAAAAGGGTATTGAGTCGGGATCGTGGTTGCGAAAATGAAGTTGCGCCAGCGATAAAATAGACAGGCAGATTATAATGGCAGTTTTTTTTCATGAAGAAGACCTTCCCGCAGGCGTATTAGGCGAGGGTGCCGTTGCTGTGGATACCGAAACCATGGGGCTCCAAACGCCGCGTGACCGTCTGTGCCTTCTTCAGATATCGGATGGCCAAGGCGATGAACATCTGGTGCGCTTCGGTCCTGATAGCGACTATGCCGCACCCAATCTTCGCGCCATTTTGTCCGATCCGGATCGCGTGAAGCTCTATCATTTCGCTCGTTTCGATCTCGCCGCTATCGAACATTATATCGGTGTGATGGCAGCGCCCGTATTCTGCACCAAAATCGCTTCGCGCCTGATCCGGACTTACACCGATCGTCACGGACTGAAGGAACTGGTCCGCGAACTGCTCGGCCAGGATATTTCGAAACAGCAGCAATCCAGCGATTGGGGCAATCCCGAACTGAGCGAGGCCCAGCGAGAATATGCCGCATCAGACGTTCGCTTTCTGCATCGCCTGAAGGATGAACTCGAAGTTAGGCTCGCGCGCGAGGACAGGACTGCTCTGGCGCAGGCTTGCTTCGACTTTTTGCCTGATCGTGCCCGACTGGATCTGGCGGGTTGGCCGGAAACGGATATTTTTGCCCATGCTTAAACGGTTGGACCTCCTGCCCAGTCGTTGTAAGTTTCGGTTTTTGGGATTGTAATGCAATCATGTCGACCGCCGCCAACCTAGTCCGCACGAAGCGTCAGCTATTCGCTGCTCCGAACGGCAAGCATGACCGTAATGTCAAATGGTTACGCTTCATCTTGCCGGTGGGCGTTGGCGCACTGGGTTCGATGCTGGCGCTGGCCCCGTTCACTATGACCGGCGAGCTCAGTTTCGTTCTCGACAAGAATAGTGTCGACGTCGCCAAGGAACGGATGCGGGTTACCGAGGCGCTCTATCGGGGTGAGGACAGCGAAGGCCGACCGTTCTCGCTCAAGGCAGGGTCTGCTGTACAGAAAAGCTCGCGGGAAGCGGTTGTGGATCTGAAAGACCTTTCGGCCAGAATATTGCTGGAAGACGGCCCGGCGCAAATTCGCGCGAACCAGGGCCGCTATGATATGGATCAGGAAAATGTCCGGGTGCCGGGGCCTGTGCAGGTTGAGTCGGCCAGCGGCTACCGACTTTCCACCAGCAATGTCACGGTTGATCTCAAGAAACGCACGTTGAAAAGCGGAGGCGCCGTGGAAGGCCGCACCAATATTGGCACATTTGGAGCAGATCGGCTCGAAGCAGACCTGGCCGAGCGGACCGTCAGCCTCGATGGCAATGCGAGTTTGCGCATCGAACAAAATGGATTAAGAAGACCTTAGATGAAATTGAACCTATTTCTTTCGCTTTCCGCCGGCACGGCTATCCTTGCTTCAGGACTTTTGCTGTTGGCAGCTCCGGCTCCCGCACAGGTTTTTGGTAGTCACAACAGCAACGCACCAGTGAACTTCAACGCCGGACGGATAGAAGTGCAGGATCGCGCCGACCGGGTCGTGCTTTCCGGCGCTGTTCGGGTCGAGCAGGCTGGCTTAGTACTCAACGCAGCGCGAATGACCGTTGCCTATCGCAATTCCGGCGGGATCGAAATTGACCGGATAGATGCATCCGGCGGCGTAACGGTCAAGAAAGCGGGAGACACGGCTTCGGGCAATGTCGCCATATATGACCTCAATCGGCGACTAATTACCTTATTGGGCAATGTCACGCTTACCCAAGGTACCAATCGGCTCTCTGGCGGGCGTGTCATTATCGATCTGGCATCGGGCAGATCGACGATAGACGGCCGCTCGACGGGAGGCTCCTCGGTCGGTTCCCCAGATTCTGGCGGACGCGTAACCGGCACCTTTACCGTGCCGCAACGCAAAGACTGAATTTCTGAAACGGCAGCAGATTAAACCTTGCCGTTTCCGGTAACACCGACGCTTGATTATCTCCGCGAAAAATCCATTTTCAATATAGCATGCACAAAGCTTGCCAATTCGGGCTGGATTGGGGCATGCTCTTACCCAACGAACAAAACAGCCCATGCAAATGAGGACGAATGATGAACGACTCAGCGGTCACTGACATTCCGGCTATGGCCGATCCGGGAGCGGCCATGGCCAGTGATGCCATGGAACATGGCTTGGCTGTGGTTTCCATTGCCAAGAGCTATGACAAGCGCTCGGTTCTTTCCGATGTGTCGCTGTCGGTCGGACGCGGTGAAGTTGTGGGCTTATTGGGTCCCAATGGCGCCGGGAAAACGACCTGCTTCTATTCTGTCATGGGATTGGTGCGGCCGGATGCCGGACGGATCATGCTGGATGGCGAGGATATAACCTCCTTGCCGATGTATCGCCGGGCGATCCTGGGCATCGGCTACCTTCCTCAGGAAACGTCTATTTTCCGTGGGATGACGGTCGAGCAGAATATTCTGGCGGTCCTCGAGATGGTCGAGCCCGATGCCAATGTCCGGGACGAAACGTTAGACCGCCTGCTCGACGAATTCGGTCTGACAAAGTTGCGGAGTTCGCCAGCGATGGCCCTGTCCGGCGGCGAACGGCGGCGGTGCGAGATTGCCCGTGCGCTGGCCGCGAGCCCATCAATCGTCCTGCTTGATGAACCATTCGCCGGTATCGATCCACTGTCGATCTCGGATATTCGCGATCTGGTTTGCCAGCTACGCGATCGCGGCATCGGCGTGTTGATCACCGATCACAATGTTCGCGAAACGCTCGATATTGTTGACCGCGCCTGCATCATTTATGATGGTCAGGTATTGTTCGCCGGCAGCCCGGAAGATCTGGTTGCCGATGCCAATGTCCGGCGGCTCTATCTAGGCGAAGGCTTCGCTCTGTAAACATGGCACTCGCGCCCCGTCTGGATTTGCGACAAAGCCAGTCGCTAGTGATGACGCCGCAATTACAGCAGGCGATCAAATTGTTGACCCTGTCCAATCTCGAGCTGGAAACATTTATCTCTGACGAGATAGAGAAGAACCCGCTGTTGGACACCGGAGAGATTTCGACCGAGAGCGGAGAAGCCAGCGAGGGCGAGAACGGGCCGAGCGAGGCAGCGGCGCAGGGAAGCGACGAAATATTGTCCTCCGGGCCTGCCGAATCGGAATCCACTCTCGATATGCAGGGCGACACGGACAGTTTTTCCAACAACAGCCTGTCGGACAGCGATGGCGCGCTCGACGGTCAGCTCGGGCTCAATGGCTCCACTTCTGGCTCCGGTTCGACTGCCAGCGGCGATTCCCCGGATTTCGAGAATATGCTGGTCGCCGAAATAACCCTGACCGATCATCTGATGGATCAAGCCGGCGCCGTTCTTTCGGGGATGGACCTGTTCATCGCCCAGCATATTATCGACCAGATCGATGAATGCGGCTATTTGCAGGCAGATCTGCTTGAACTGGCCCAGCGCCTGAATGTCGGCCTCGTCGACATCGAACGCGTCTTGGCCACTGTCCAGACGCTCGATCCGGTGGGTGTCGGCGCGAGGGATCTGGCAGAATGCCTGGCCCTGCAAGCCATGGATGCGGATCGCTATGATCCGGCGATGGAGCGGCTGATCGACAATCTCGATCTGCTGGCGAAAGGCGCGCTGCCCCAGCTCAAGCGGTTGTGCGGCGTCGACAGTGAAGACCTGATGGATATGATCAGCGAGTTGCGCAATTACGATCCCAAGCCAGGCTGCAAGATTGGCGGCGGTGCGGTGCAGTCGGTTGTACCCGATGTGTTTATCGCCGAACGGGCGGGCCGGTGGATCATCGAAGTAAACAGCGCGACCTTGCCCAAGGTACTGGTAAACCGCACATATTATTCGGAATTGAAAGACGGCGCGCAGGACAAGGAGTCGAAGGACTGGTTGAACGAATGTCTCGCCGACGCCAACTGGCTGGTCAAGGCGCTCGACCAGCGGCAGCGGACGATTGTTAAAGTCGCGACCGAAATCGTCAAGCAACAGGAAGAGTTTTTCCGCCAAGGGGTAGAGCATCTTCGCCCGCTGACGCTGAGGCATATCGCCGAAAAAATCGAGATGCATGAATCGACCGTCAGCCGGGTGACGTCGAACAAATATCTCTCCTGCTCGCGCGGGACGTTCGAGCTGAAATATTTCTTCACCAGCGGTATCCAGTCGTCGACCGGTGGCGAGGCAGCATCGGCGGAAGCGGTGAAGAGCCATATCAAGTCCCTGATCGACAATGAGGACCCCAAGAAGATCCTGTCCGACGACAAGCTGGTCACCCTGCTGAAAGACAAGGGCTTTGACATCGCCCGGCGCACGGTGGCGAAATATCGTGAAGCGCTCGGCATGGGCAGTTCGGTGCAGCGCCGCCGGCAAAAGGCGCTCGAGGGCAAGGCCGCCTAGATCGGCTTGCGCAGCACCGCAAATTCCAGCTCCGAAGATTTTGGCCGGCCAAAGCGCGGATCGCCGTGGGGAAACGGCCGGAGTTCGCCGGTCCGCACATAGCCGCGACGTTCATAATAAGCGATCAGATCGCTGCGCTGGCGGATGACGGTCATCTCGATCGCTTTCGCCTGCCAGTTGTTGCGGACAAATTGCTCCGACCGGGTCAGCAATTCCTTGCCAAGCCCTGCGGCCTGCAAATCAGGATCGACGGTCAGCAAGCCGAGATAGGCAAGGCTTTCCCCGACATGGGAAAGCTGCACGCATCCCGCGATGGCATCGCCGTTTTTCGCGAGCAGGATCACCTGCCTGTCCGCTTCGATGATTTCCCGTAGCGCCTTGGCATCGGTCCGCTGCCCGCTGAGCAGGTCGGCTTCATGGGTCCAGCCGCGCTTGGCGCTTTCGCCCCGATAGGCGCTTTCAACCAGCGCGTGGAGCGCGGCGATATCATCGATTTTTGCGCGGTCGAAATTCATGCCAGCCGGACTCCGTCTGCTTCAAGCAGAGCACTGCCGGTAGCCCGTCCGGTCACCACCACCCGCTTCTCGACCTCGTCAATCGGGGTGCGCAACAGTTCGAGCCGATAGCGCTCGCCATCATCGCATTGCAGAAAGAAGCCGGTCGCATCGCGCTGCAGCAGTCCGGCATATTCCCTGGTTTCTTGGTCGTCCTTTACCATCATGCAGCGGCGAGCAAAGTCTCGCTAAGCTCCCACAGCCGCTCGGCATCTTCGTCGACGGTAACATGCGGCGCGCAATGCATGAAGGAGGGTGAGTCTTCACCAACCAGCTGCGCAACGTCGCAATCTTCGCAATAGACGCCCGGCATGTCATCGAGCAGCGGTGACGTGGCCGCCCAAAGACTCGTGGTGCAGCCCTGGGTTGTTGTCTTGAAAATCTCGGCAATCATCGGCGGAACCGTGCCGTCCTTGTTCAGCCACCCCAATTCTATCTGCTCTTCCTGAGGCAAGTGGCGCTGCAGCGGGGTGAAAATGCCGCCCGGATGGACCGAGAAGGCGCGACCGCCAAAGCCTTGCATACGGCGGCTCAACGCGTTGGCGAACAAGGCATTGGCGCTCTTGGCCTGGGCATAAGCGACCCATTTATTATAGTCGCTCTTCTCGAACTGGATATCGTCCCACAATATGCCGTTGCGCTTGTGGGCGACCGACGACAGTGCGACCACACGAGGCGCGACGGCTTTCTCGAGCGAAGGCATCAGTGCCTTGGTCAGTGCGAAATGGCCCATATGGTTGACGCCGAACTGGCCTTCCCAGCCGGGCCCGACACGCTCGAGCGGGCAAGCCATAATGCCGGCATTGTTGATCAACAGGTCCAGCGCATCGATATCGCCGGCCACCAAAGCCGCAAAGTCGCGCACCGAAGCGAGATCGGCGAGATCCATTTTTGCCGAAGAGACATTGCCGTCGACGGTCGCCAGATTCTCTTTTGCTTTTGCCGGATCGCGAACCGGCACGATCACCGTCGCGCCCGCACCGGCTAACGCACGGGTGGTCTCCAGACCAATGCCGGAATAGCCGCCGGTGACGATGGCGGTCTTGCCGGACAGATCAAAGCCGGCGAGTATTTCGTGCGGTTCGCTCTTCGCTGGAAAACCGGAGCCGAGTGGTTTCTGGTCTGCTGCTGCCATGCTGGTATGTCCTTCTTGTTATGCCGTTCGTCCTGAGCTTGTCGAAGGACATATTTCGTCCGAGAGATGTGGTTCGACAAGCTCACCACGAACGGATCAAACAGCTGTTCTCCAACCAGATTACGCCTTCAGTCCCACAATCTCCGATACCGGCATATATTCATAGCCCAAATCTTCGGCGACCGCCTTGTAGGTGACTTGACCATTCCAGACATTGAGCCCTTGGGCAAGATGTGCGTCATCGCGCAGCGCCGCTTCCCAACCCTTGTTGGCAATCGCCAGCGTGTGCGGCAGAGTCACATTGTTTAGCGCATAGGTCGATGTCCGCGAGACCGCACCCGGCATATTGGCGACGCAATAATGGACGATATCGTCGACGACATAGGTCGGATTCTCATGGGTTGTTGCCCTGGAGGTTTCAAAACAGCCGCCTTGATCGATTGCGACATCGCAAAGCACCGAACCGGGCCGCATGGTTTTGAGCATTTCGCGGGTCACCAGCTTGGGTGCTTCTGCACCCGGGATCAGGACCGCTCCGATTACCAGATCCGCTTCGGCAACGCATTCGGCCAGATTGGCCTTGTTCGAGAAGCGGGTCTTGGCGCGGGATTCAAAATGGGTCCCGACCGATTCCAGCACGTCGGGATCACGATCCAGGATCGTCACATCCGCGCCGAGACCGGCGGCCATTTGCGCAGCGTTGAAACCGACGACACCGCCGCCGATGATTGTCACCTTGCCGGGCGCAACGCCCGGGACACCACCGAGCAAGATGCCGCGGCCGCCATGGGCTTTTTCCAGCGCGGTCGCACCGGCCTGGATCGACATCCGTCCGGCGACCTGGCTCATCGGTTTGAGCAAGGGCAATCCGCCTGTGCCGGTTACGGTTTCATAGGCAATGCAGATCGCTTTGGATTTGACGAGATCCGCAGTCTGTTCAGGGTCGGGCGCGAGGTGGAGATAGGTGAACAAGATCTGGCCTTCGCGTAGCATCGCCCGTTCGACGGCTTGAGGTTCCTTGACCTTGACCACCATGTCGCATTTTTCGAAGACTTCGGCGGCTGTGCCGGCAATCGTCGCGCCTGCGTCGATATATTCCGCATCTTCGGCACCAATACCCAGTCCTGCACCGGTTTCTACCAGCACATCATGGCCGTGGGCAGTCAATTCCCGGACTGACTCAGGGGTCAGGCCGACCCGATATTCATGGTTCTTGATTTCTCTGGGGGTTCCGACGCGCATGGGGAGGCTCCTGTTTTTTTGAGTCTAGTCGTAATCAATAACAGCAAATACCGGCCTGCGCGAGACGCCTTGTAATTTTGTTGCCCTATCTTGAAACTTTCCTAATCGGCACTGGCACGGTGCAAATATTGCCATAGCCGCCATGGGCCTCGATATATTGCAGCAATGCCGGGCTGTAGCTGGCGAGATATTGATAGGCCGGTTGCTCGGCTAGCGGCAATTCGCTGGCCAGACGGATCGATTTGATCTCGGTATATTCCGATTTGTCGGCATAGAATCCGCCCCCATCGGTGCCCAGCGGCAGATTCTGCAAATGTTCAAGGCCGTCAATCACTCGCCCGACCATGCCGAAGGTCGTGTCGAGGCTGCGCGCTGCTTCGCCGGTGATCACCGACATTTCCGCGCCCGTTCCGGCGTCTGGTGGATCATAATGGGCCGGTGATAATGAACCGCGACAGGTCAGCGGATAATATAGGGTTTCACCGTCAACGCTCTTGCTGCCAATCGGCCAGCCGCCGCCGAAGCCGACTTTTTGTGCGCCGCCATTTTCATAGATCATTTTCATCAGCGGCCGGATTTCGGTGCCCTGATATTGATTGCTGTAATCGACCGCTGCCTGCAGGGCCGCCATATCGGCATCGCGCTTCGCCCCGAGTGCCGCGTTATAATATTCGCTCTCCGGAACCGTCTCGAGGCCTTTGGGAAGCTTCTTGGCATCGGGATTGCCGCCGAACTGGGTGACGAAATCCTTGGCGACGCGGTAGATTTTCGTGCCGTCCCACCAGCGGGTTTTGGCGAAGGTCCGGACATTGCGGACATGGCCACCGGAAAGGCTGGGCGGCAGCAGCTGGATCACCGCCTGCCGTTTGGTGCCGTTGGTAGCATCTGGCAGGGTGAAGACGAGGAGGTCGCTGAGCGGGATGAGGAGCCAATGTTCGGCTGGTGCATTGACGAGAACGTCAGGCGGTGCGAGATCGAGTGTTTCTTCCACTCCCTCTTGTGCCAGGGCCGGAGAAGCCAGCGAGGGAGAGGCTGCAGCCAGCGCACAAAGAATAAAGGGTCGCGCGTTCCAAAGATATTTTTTCATCAGGCAGTTCCCGTTGCGAACTTTACACACTTTACAGTGTTAAAGAAAAATAAGCCATTTCCCCAAGATAAGCCAGAAAACTGCTGAAAATCGAGCATAAAGAGGATACTTGTGGGCCTATCATCATGGCCTCTGTTTACGCAATTGGACCGGTGTAGGAAAGGTGACTCTCACTCCCCGCTTACCCGGCGCACCGGCACCGGAATATTGCAGATATCTGCTCCGCCTGCCGGCACAATGAAAAACGGATCACGCCGATTGGCGCGGGCATCGGCATATTTGGCAAATGTTTCCCCTTCGGTATCGAGATATTCGAATGAGGGCGATGCTTCTTCGGCCAATGCATTACCAAGGCGAATAGCCGTGATCGGCACGCGCTTGCTTGCATCCTCGTAAAATCCCAACTGCCCCTTGCCGCGCGGCAGGCTGGAGAGATGCTCGATCCCTTCGATCACCCGCCCGACCACCGCAATATTGCGATCAAGATGGCGCGGCGAATGGCCGATCACGGTGTAAAGTTCGGCGCCGCTGCCGGTATCGGGGGAATAGTTGCGGCCGACACCGACCGCACCGTAGCAGTGGATGGGTGATATTGATTGAGTTTTTCGTTGAAAACTTAATGGCCAACCAGAACGGAAACGTGTGCCATAAGCATATGGATCATTGAACATAGCTGACTGTTGAATGCGTTTTACCATTGCTTGTGCTTCGGGGGAGAGATCGGAAATGCTACACCCTCCTTCTTTCTTACAAGCCCTGAGAAGGTCCATGGCGCTTGGGCCCTTTCGGGGAAGTTCAGAAAGTAACGCTTCATAATCACTCTCCTCCATTACCTCCAACCCCTCGGGCAAAGCCTTCTGCTCGGTCTCGCCCGATTCCGGATTATCGTAACCGGCATCGCCCCATTGCACGACATAATTGTCCTGCACCCGGTTGATGCTGGTGCCATCCCACCAGTGCGCGGCGGCGAGCTTGCGG
>NZ_JBALUT010000005.1:0-79547 GCF_036963705.1 Parasphingorhabdus sp.
CGCTAATCGCACCGCTGGTCTACGCGGTGCCTGTGCAATTGCTCGCCTACCATGTGGCGGTCGCAAAAGGCACCGATGTCGATCAACCCCGCAATCTCGCAAAATCGGTAACGGTGGAATAATCATGGCAACTAACCCCTCCCTCGTTTCCGTCGAGTCCGCCAGCGGCAAGTTCCAGCAGACCGTTAGGGTCGGCAAACATGTCTTTCTGGCTGATGAGCCCGAGTCCTTCGGTGGCACCGATAGCGGGCCTTCGCCTTATGATCTGCTGCTTGCGGCACTGGGAAGTTGCACGTCGATGACCATGAAAATGTACGCCGACCGCAAGGGCATCCCGCTCGAAGGCGTGCATATCGTTCTCGAGCATAGTCGGGAACATGTTGAAGACTGCGAAAGCTGTAACAATGATGACAACCGGATTGATGTAATTGATCGTTCGATCGTCCTTCGAGGCGACCTGACCGACGAGCAACGCGGAAAACTGCTCGAAATTGCGGAAAAATGCCCGGTTCACCGGACGCTGGAAAATCGCATCGATATTCACACGCTGGAAGTGCGCGAATGACTGATATTGCAGGCGGTTGCCACTGTGGCGCGGTGCGTTTCGAGGGGGCGGTTGAAAATGCGCCCGAGATGCTCGACTGCAATTGCTCGATCTGCGCCCGGACCGGCTTTCTGCATCTGATCGTGCCGCATCAGGATTTTACGCTGCTGAAAGGCGAGGGCGACCTTTCCAGCTACAGGTTCGGCAGCGGGCAGGCCGAGCATCTTTTTTGCAAACATTGCGGCGTCAAAAGCTTCTATCAACCGCGCTCCCATCCGGATGGCTGGAGCGTAAATTACCATTGTGTGGATGATGGTCATGACCTGAAGCCGACGATCAGAAAATTTGATGGCCGGAACTGGGAAAAATCCAAAGCCGGATTGTAGCGGCATCGCCGAAATGTAAAGGGCCCGCTGGTTTGTTCCAACGGGCCCTTTTCCAATCGGTCAAATCAATTTAGCCGAGATCGAAGCGACCCGCACTCATTACCTTCGTCCATGCCGCGACGAAATCTTCCACGAATTTCCGTTCATGGCCATCTTCGGCATAGACCTCGGCGACAGACCGTAGTTGCGAGTTCGATCCGAACACCAGATCGGTCCGCGTCGCGCGCCATTTTTCGTCGCCCTTCAAGCGGCATTTGCCGATGAACAACTCGTCGCCCGACTCGTCCACGACTTCCCAGACCGTGCCCATCTCGAGCAGATTGACGAAAAAGTCGTTGGTCAGCTGACCGGGGCGATCTGTGAAAATGCCTTCGGTCGGTGCGCTCGAATGGTTGGCTCCGAGTACACGCAGCCCGCCAACAAGAACCGTCATTTCGGGAATGGAAAGATCGAGCAGATTGGCACGATCGACCAGCATATCCTCGGTCTTCACGCTCGCCTTGGTCTGCAGATAATTGCGAAAACCATCGGCAAAGGGTTCAAGCGGTTCGAAGCTTTCGGCATCGGTATGCTCGTCCGTCGCATCGCCGCGACCGGTGGTGACCGGAACGCTGATGTCGAAGCCGGCATCCTGCGCGGCCTTCTCGACCGCAGCGCTACCCGCAATCACGATCGCATCGGCCATTGAAAGCGAGCCGCGCAGTTCGTCAATTTTTGACAATACCCGGGCCAGTTCTTCGGGATCATTGGCTTTCCAGTCCTTTTGCGGGGCCAGCCGAACCCGAGCACCATTGGCTCCGCCACGATGATCGCTCTTGCGATAGGTGGAGGCCGATGCCCAGGCTGCCTTGACCAGCTCAGGAACCGAAAGTCCGCTGTCGAGTATGTTGGACTTGAACGTAGAGACATCGCTGTCGGATGCCTGTGTTCCAGCCGGAACGGGGTCCTGCCAGATCAGGTCCTCGGCGGGCACCTCGGGGCCAAGATAACGGACCTTGGGTCCCATATCGCGATGGGTCAGTTTGAACCATGCGCGAGCGAAGGCATCGTCCAGCGCCGCCTGATCATCGCGGAAACGCTCGGAAATCTTGCGATAGTCCGGATCGCGCTTCAGCGCCATATCGGCGGTCGTCATCATCGTCGGAACCTTCTTGGACGGGTCACGGGCATCGGGCGCCATATCCTCGGGGTCCGGATTGACCGGCTGCCATTGCTTGGCGCCTGCAGGGCTTTCGACCAGCTCATAATCATATTTGAACAACAGCCGGAAATAGTCACCGCCCCATTGGGTCGGGTTCGGTGTCCAGGCCCCCTCGAGGCCAGAAGTGGTAATATGTCCCTCTCGGATCTGCTCGGGGTCGGTAGCCCAGCCAAAGCCCATCAGATGCAAGTCGCCGGATTCCGGGTCACCGCTCAACTGGTCGGGCGGGACCGCGCCGTGGCATTTGCCGAAAGCATGACCGCCGGCGGTCAGCGCGACGGTTTCCTCATCATTCATCGCCATGCGCAAGAAGGTTTCCTTCATATCGCGCGCCATGCCTTCTGGGTCGTGCGGATTGCCGCCTGGCCCTTCCGGGTTGACGTAGATCAGACCCATCTGAATCGCCGCTAGCGGGTTTTCCATTGCCTTGCCTTCGTCGGGATTGATGCGCGTCGGAACGCCTTCATTGACCCATTGTTCTTCCGAACCCCAGTAGACATCGGTTTCCGGAGCGTAGACGTCCTTACGACCACCACCGAAGCCGAACACCGGACCGCCCATCGACTCAATCGCGACATTACCGGTGAGGACGAACAGATCAGCCCAGCTGATGTTCTCGCCATATTTCTTCTTGATCGGCCAGAGCAGGCGCCTCGCCTTGTCGAGATTGCCGTTATCGGGCCAGCTGTTGAGCGGAGCAAAGCGCTGCTGTCCGCTGGATGCGCCGCCGCGACCGTCGCCAGTACGATAGGTGCCGGCCGCGTGCCACGCCATGCGGATGAAGAACGGACCATAATGGCCATAATCTGCTGGCCACCAGGGCTGGCTGTCGGTCATCAAGGCGGTGAGGTCATCTTTCAATGCCTGATAATCCAGTGACTTGAACGCCTGAACATAGTCGAAGTCGGGTCCCATCGGATCGGGGGACGCGCCATTTTGCGTGAGGATTTCGAGCTGGAGGGAATCTGGCCACCAATCGCGATTCTGCCTGCCGAGCAGGGCGCGAACCCCGCCACCAGAGCTCATCGGGCAACCTTCGGGGGAACCGGTTGTTTTCATGTCCATGTGAGTATCTCCTATGATTTTGCGTCATATCTTCCGTTGACGGCTGATATGCGCTTATAGCGGAGATCGGCGCGCGGATTAAACGAATTGTCCCTGTCTGTGTGATCACTATTGTCGATAATGCCCGACTATGCGGCGTGCTGCGCGCTACGCAGCACCACGATTGACCACCTTCATGAAGCGGCATATAAGACCATCCCAATGCGGAGGCGGCCAGTCGGGTCGCCTTTTCTATTTTGTTTAGGTCCAGTTGTTGGAAGGAAAGTAAAATGACGATTACCCCGCTCATGCCCGTATATCCCCGGTGTGGTTTTCGTCCGGTGCGAGGCGAGGGCGCCTGGCTCATTTCCGAAGACGGTAGCCGTGCGCTTGATTTCGCCAGCGGCATCGCGGTCAATCTGCTCGGGCACGGCCATCCGCATCTGACCAAGGCAATCCAGGATCAGGCCGCAACCCTGATGCATGTCTCTAATCTTTACGGCAGCCCGCAAGGCGAGAAATTCGCCCAGCGTCTGGTCGACACGACTTTTGCCGACACGGTGTTCTTCACCAACAGCGGCGCGGAAGCGGTTGAGTGCGCGATCAAGACCGCGCGCGCCTACCATCAATCGACAGGCAGTGACCGCTTCGAAATCATCACCTTCAAGAACGCCTTCCATGGCCGGACGATGGCGACGATCTCGGCTTCCAATCAGGAAAAGATGCACCACGGTTTCTCGCCGCTTCTCGCTGGCTTCAAATATGTCGAATTTGACGATCTGGCGGCTGCTGAAGCGGCGATCACCGACAAGACGGCTGCATTTCTCGTCGAACCGATTCAGGGCGAGGGCGGTGTCCGTCCTGCTTCGGACGCGTTTATGAAGGGTCTTCGCGATCTCGCCGACAAGCACGGCATATTGCTGGCACTGGACGAAGTGCAATGCGGTGTCGCGCGCACCGGCGCGCTCTATGCCTATGAACTCTATGGCATCAAGCCTGATATTGTCGCGACCGCCAAGGGTATCGGCGGCGGTTTTCCGCTTGGCGCCTGTTTGGCGACCGAGGATGCGGCCCGGGGCATGGTGCCGGGAACTCATGGCTCCACTTATGGCGGCAATCCGCTGGCAATGGCCGCCGGAAATGCGGTCTGGGACGTGGTCGCCAATGACGAATTTCTGGAAAATGTCCGGAAGACCGGCGAAAAACTGCGCGCAGCAATCGAACAATTTATCGGCAATTATCCCAATCTGTTCATCGGCGTTCGCGGCAAGGGCCTGATGCTCGGCATCATGATGACGCAGGAAGCGCGCAGCTTCGTCGCCCATCTCCGTGACAATCATGGTCTGCTGACCGTGGCAGCCGGGGACAATACATTGCGGATATTGCCGCCGCTGAATATTGAAGACAGCCACATTGCGACGTTCATCGAGAAACTGTCTGCCGCCGCGGCTGACTATGTGGCTCCAGCATCATGAGCCGGCATTTTCTGAACCTTTCTGACGCCGGTGGTGATGCTATCGCGGCGATGATTTCCGACGCAATTGACCGTAAGGCGGCTCGCGCCGGCTTTCCCAAGGGCAAGCCAGATACTGACAAGCCATTGGCCGATCATGTGCTGGCAATGATTTTCGAAAAGAGCAGTACCCGGACCCGGGTGTCGTTCGATATTGCCATCCGACAGCTTGGCGGTTCGAGCATCGTTATGGACAGCGGTGGTATGCAACTCGGTCGCGGTGAGACCGTTTCCGACACTGCCAAGGTTCTGTCCCGCATGTGCGACGCGATCATGATCCGTACCGACGACCACGGAAAAATCGAGGACATGGCCAAAAACGCCAGTGTTCCGGTGATCAACGGCCTGACCGATCTGTCGCATCCGTGCCAGATTGTCGCCGATCTCCTGACTTTGGTCGAGCACGGCAAATCACTGCCAGGCCTTGAAATCGCATGGCTGGGTGACGGCAACAATGTGCTCAACAGTATCGTCGAAGCCGCTGGACTGATGAAATATAATGTCCGGATCGGTTGTCCCGAGGGCTATGATCCAGATCCGAAATTTATCGAGAAGGCAAAGGCTGCCGGCGCGAGCATCTCGATTCATCGGGACGAAAATGAAGCTGTCGCGGGCGCGGACGTTGTCGTGGCCGATACGTGGGTGTCGATGGGCCAGGAGCATGTCGAAGCTAAGCTTGCGGCGATGATGCCTTATCAGGTCAATGATGTGATGATGGAGCAAGCCAAACCCGACGCCTTGTTCCTGCACTGTCTGCCCGCACATCGCGGTGAAGAAGTCATGCCTTCGGTCATTGATGGCCCGCAATCGGTGGTCTGGGACGAAGCGGAAAACCGAATTCATGCGCAGAAATCTGTTTTGCGCTGGTGTTTTGGCCAGATCTGATGGCGGAAATGGCACCAATCGACAGTATCTTGTCCTTCTCGATCCCTGCGAAACATTGTCGTGGGCGTGTCGTCCGGCTCGGCCCGGTCCTCGATGATATTCTCGGCGCGCATGATTACCCGCCAGCAATCCGCGATATTCTGGCGGAAGCGGTTTGTCTGACCGCGATGTTGGGCGCGTTGTTGAAGGATGAAGATGCACAACTGACCTTGCAGGCGCAAACCGAAGCCGGCGTGATCAATCTGCTGGCCTGTGACTATAAGGATGGCGCTCTGCGTGGCTATGTCGAGTTTGACCGGGAACGGCTTGCGTCGCAACCAGTGGAACCGAGCCTGATGGCATTGTTCGGGAAAGGCTATCTGGCAATTACCTTCGATCAGCCGGCACCGCGTGGCCGCAATCAGGGTATCGTGCCGCTGGAAGGAGCAAGCCTCGCTGAGGCAGTGCAAAATTATTTTTTCCAGTCAGAGCAGATTCCGACGCTGATCCGCGTTGCGATCGACGAGAGCGACGGCAAGGTCGTCGCTGGTGGTTTGTTGGTCCAACATCTCCCCGACGGTGAGGATGGCCGCGAACGGCTTCATGTCCGCCTCGACCACCCCGAATGGGAGCATGTCGAGATCATGGGTGGCAGCGTCAAGCCTACAGAACTGACCGAACCCGCGCTGCCTTTGGAAGAGATTTTATGGCGCCTGTTTAGCGAGAGCGACGAGGTGAGGCTTTTGAGCGGTAAACCGTGCGTTAAGGGATGCCGTTGTAATGAAGATCATATCCGGGACGTAATTGCTCGTTTCCCGAAAGAAGATAAGGACGATATGGTCGACGAACAGGGGAATATCGCAATAGACTGCGCTTTCTGCAGCAAGACATTCACGATTACGGGCGCTAGCCTGAATAATTGAGTGTTGTCGGAAATGTGGCAAATAGCCGCATTTGTCGAAAACTTCCTATCGGTTGCCATATTTCGTGACAATATGGGCCGTAATTCATAATTATTTCAGAACTGGCAGACGACTTTTAACGCAACCAATATGACAGGAGAATATCAATGAAAGGCTTGAAACTGATCAAAATCATCAGCGCAACAGCCGCCGTCCTGTCGGGGTTTGCGGTTGCCGCTCCCGCACAGACACCGGGCATGGCTTTGCTCGACGGGTTGATGCAGGGGGAATGGACCCTGAAAGAACGCGGTTCTCGCGCACCGGGTAAGAAAGTATGTCTGGGAAATCCCGAATTGCTGCTGCAGATCCAGCACGGCAATGCAAATTGTACACGCTATGTTATCGAAAATGGCCCGAAGAAGCTTCGCGTGAGCTATAAATGTGGCGGTGCCGGATATGGTGTTACCCAAATCAAACATGAATCCAGCAGCTTGGTGCAGATATCCACACAGGGCATCAGCAATGGCGATCCCTTTACAATCGAACTTGAGGGCCGCCGCACTGGCAGTTGCTAGGTTCGGACCCTAGCAGCGATTTGCGCGCAAAACTTGCACCGCGCCAGCAAGGCGATTAGCGGAGCGCATCATGACTTCCGAATCGAAAAAAGCGATCATATTATTGTCCGGTGGACTGGATTCGATGGTGTCTGCGGCAATCGCCGCAGAGCAGGGCTATCGGCTGATTGCGCTGACCGTGGACTATAACCAGCGCCATAAGATCGAGCTCGAATCCGCGCAGAAAATCGCAGAGAAGCTTGGCGTGGACGAACATATCATCCTGCCGCTTGATCTCAGCCGCTTCGGCGGATCGGCGCTGACCGCCGATATTGATGTACCAAAAACCGGTGTAGCCGATGACATCCCGGTGACTTATGTGCCGGCCCGTAACCTGATTTTCCTGTCGCTGACACTCGGCCTGGCGGAAGCAAGAGATGCACGGGATATTTTTATCGGGGTAAATGCACTGGATTATTCCGGTTATCCAGATTGCCGGCCTGAGTTTATCGAGGGGTTCGAGAGACTCGCCGATCTGGCGACCAAGGCTGGTGATCAAGGGAGCGGCTTCACCATCCAGACTCCGCTGCAGCACATGACCAAGGCGGATATTGCCAGAGAAGCGATTCGGCTCGATCTCGATCCCGCCTGGAGCTGGTCCTGTTATGACCCTGCGCCCGGAAATCTGCCGTGTGGTCTCTGTGACAGCTGTCGTTTGCGGCAAAAAGGCTTCGAAGAGGCCGGGATCGTCGATACCACCCGTTATGTGACTTTATGAGCTACGCGGTCAAAGAACGGTTTCTGACCCTTCAGGGCGAAGGCGTGCACGCCGGACGCCGGGCGGTCTTTGTCCGTTTCGCCGGATGCAATCTCTGGTCGGGGCTGGAACGGGATCGCGCGGCGGCAATCTGCCAGTTTTGCGACACTGATTTTGTCGGCATGGACGGCGAAGGCGGCGGTCGTTTCAAGACGGCGGACGCTCTTGCCAAGGCAGCGGCAGACACATGGGGTAGCGAGAGGGACTCCCGATTCATCGTTCTAACCGGCGGCGAGCCGATGTTGCAGGTCGATCAGCCTCTGATCGACGCGCTTCACGCCGAAGGTTTTTTCATTGCTATCGAATCGAACGGGACGCTGGCCGTTCCCCGTACGATCGACTGGATCTGTATCAGCCCGAAAGCGCAAAGCGAGACGGTTCAACATTCGGGTGATGAGCTGAAGCTCGTATGGCCGCAGGCCGATAGTAACTGGCGGGCGATGGAAAACTGGGACTTCGCCAATCTTCTGCTGCAGCCGATGGACGCGCGCGGCGATGACGATGTTAGCAAGGCCAATCTCGAACAGGCCATTGCATTTGTGCAGGCCCATCCGAAATGGCGCTTGTCATTACAGACTCACAAGATTCTCGGCCTGGCCTGAGCGGCCCGAACTTTTATTCGTCCGGTTCTTCCGTTGATTCTTCTCCGGCCGTCGATGTTTCGTCTGCTGCCTTGTCCGCCGAATCACCTTCTTCCTCTCCGGTAGCATCGGTGCTCTTGATCGTGTCGACATCAACCATTTCGTCGCTGATCGTACCGTCGATGACATCAACATCGTCCATCTGGGTCTCGGTGACTTCGCCCGCCTCAGGTGCTTCGTTGCCGGAACAGGCGGAAATGGTCAGCGCTACGGCCGAAACTGCGGCAAATTTGACGAATTTGGTCATGATAGATCCTCTTGTTTTCAATATATATAGCGACTTAGCATAGGCTCCAGTCAGGCCTGATCAATCGCTTTCAGGAAACCGCCGACCGTTTTTTGCAACGCTTCGTCAAACTCCTGAAGACTTACCGCGATACCCAGTTGGGCAAGGCTAGTTACCGGAAATTCACTGATCCCGCAGGGGATGATACCGCCAAAATGGCTGAGGTCGGGGTCAATATTGACCGAAAAACCATGCATTGTGACCCATTTGCGGATGCGGATGCCGATCGCGCCAATCTTGGCTTCCTGTCCATCCGGTGTATCGCACCAGATGCCGACGCGGCCTTCGACCGCTCGCGCGGCGACGCCGAATTCAGCCAGTGCTGCGATCACCCAGGCTTCCATTGCATGGACATATCCGCGAACGTCCGAATTGCGCTTCTTCAGATCGAGAATGACATAGCCGACCCGCTGACCCGGCCCGTGATAGGTATGTCGGCCTCCGCGGCCCGTATCATAGACCGGAAAGGACTGGCTGAGGAGTTCCGCCGGATCGGAGCTGGTGCCGGCGGTATATAGTGGAGGATGTTCGAGCAGCCAGATCAGTTCCTTGTCGTTTCCGGCCTGGACAGTCGCGTTGCGTCGTTCCATTTCGGCCAGGGCTTCGGGATATTCAACCTGTTCAGGCGAAATACGCCATTCGATATCAAGGGGAGCGTTCATAATATTTTCGTGCACTTTTGCTGACCTGGTGGCAAGGGCTGGTAATCGAGAAATGGACCCGGGAATGAAAATGACAAAGCTGAATTATATGCAATGCTGGAATGGTGCGATGGCTCTGCTCGGCGCGCATAAAGAAGCAATTCTCGCGATTGCCGGGGTGTTTCTGTTTCTCCCGACCTTTTTATTCGCCCAGTTTATCCAGCAGCCGGTTCTGACCGGCGACGAGGATGCCAATGCCTTGCTGGCCGTCTATTCGGTCTATTTCAGCGAGAATGCCCTGCCAATCATGTTGTCCAATCTGGTAATCAGCTTCGGCGGCCTGGCGATCTATTTCACCCTGGCGCCATCGCGCGACCACACCGTCGCCGACAACCTGATGGCGGCGTTGAAGGTCTTTTTAATCTATCTCGTCGCCAATCTACTGACTGGCTTGCTGACGTTGATGGGCTTTTTCTTCCTCATCCTGCCCGGTCTGTACCTAGCGAGCCGGTTCGCACTGGTGCCGATCGTGATCGTCGATCAGGCCGAGCGAAATCCGATCGAAGCGCTAAGGAAAAGCTGGTCATTGACCCAGAATAACGGCTTTTCCATTCTGCTCTTCATCCTGATCATCGCAATTGTGGGTACAATCGCCGTTGGCGCGCTTCAGGCGGTTACCGGTATCGTTACCGGGCTGGCGACCAGCGGCGCTGGCTGGCCATTCATCGAAAATCTGGTGGCTTCGCTAACCGGGACGGCTTTTCAGCTGGTGCTCGCGGTCGTCGTCATGTCCGTCTATCTTGAACTGGCCGGCAAGAAGCGTGACGTCCGGGAAATCTTCAACTGAGTATAGGCACATGCGGTGCAGCGGTTCTGGGCAAATGGCCGGTCAGTCGCGGATCCGGCATCAAATCGAACTGCTGCTTGAATACCCGGAAGCCATTTTGCCGGTAAAAGGGCAGGGCTCGCGGTGAATCCTGCGTGCAAGTGTGTAGCCAGACGCGTTTGATATCGTCTCGCCAGGCCATTCTCAGTGCCTGACCCATCATCCAGTGACCGTGCCCCTTGCCGTTCATCGAGGCAACCAGGCCAAAAAAGCCAATCTCGCATTGCCCTGTCACCCGGAAGTCGAGCTCGATAAAGCCGACCGGCGTGTCACCTTCTCGGACGATATGGATTTCGGTAGCCGGATGATGCAAGATTTCCTCAACTGTATCTGTGTCCATCAGCAATCGAGATGTCCACAGCCATGGTTCCCCGACCGCCCGAAATAATGCCAGATAATCCGCAACCGGTGGCTCGAACCACCGTTCCAGCGTAAGGCCTGAACCGGACGCAGTAAGGACCGGCTTGTCCAGCATTTCGAGATGGGTGATGATCGTCGGAACATGGCCCTTCGGAACATCCTGGGGCAGGTTGTCCGCGCTATCTACACCCATTTGGCTTCTGGCGGCAGGCTCATCAATATCGCATCGACATTGCCACCGGTCTTGAGGCCAAAGGCCGTGCCGCGATCGTAGACCAGATTAAACTCGGCATAGCGCCCGCGCCAGACCAGCTGTTCCTGCTTGTCTTCCTCGCTCCACTCCATGCCCATCCGCTTGCGCACCAGTTTCGGGAATATATCAAGAAACGCTCGCCCCACATCCTGGGTGAAGGCAAAATGCCGGTCGAAATCCTTTTCGTGGTCCAACTCGATATGATCGTAGAATATCCCGCCGACCCCGCGGTGAACCTGCCGGTGCGGAATGTAGAAATAGTCATCGGCCCATTTCTTGAACCGGGGATAATATTCCGGGTTATGCGCAGCGCAAGCCGAGCGCAACCGGGCGTGAAATTGCTCGGTATCTTCTTCATTGGGAATGGCGGGATTGAGATCCGCACCGCCGCCGAACCAGCGTTTGGTGGTGCACAGGAAGCGGGTGTTCATATGAACGTTGGGGACATGGGGATTCGCCATATGCGCGACCAGACTAACGCCGGTCGCAAAGAATCGTGGATCATCTTTCGCGCCGTTGATCTGTCCGGCAAATTCGTCGCTGAACACGCCGTCTACGGTGGAAATATTGACGCCGACCTTCTCGAAAATCTTGCCTTTCATCAATCCCTGCATGCCGCCGCCGCCGGGGCTACCGTCAGGATTTTGGCGATCCCAGGGAATATAATCAAAAGTGGCGTCGCTACCGGCTTCCACTTCGATCTTTTCGAATTCGGCACATATTTGGTCGCGCAGTTCCTTGAACCACGTCTGGGCTGCTAGTTGTTGGTCGTCCAATTTTGTCGTCATTTCGGAAATTGTCCTGTTTGTCTAAGAGCTTCCCCCAAGGCCATGCCAGCCGAAACCGCCAGATTCAAGCTGCGCATCCCGGCCTTCATCGGGATCGTGATTCGCCCATCGCATTGATCATGTATAGTCAGGGGAACTCCTGATCCTTCCGAACCGAACAATAATATATCGGATTTCCGATAGTCGAATCCGATATGCGGCTGCTCAGCCCTGCTGGAAAGCAGGATAATCCTAGCATTGCGGCTTTTTACGCTTTGATAAAATGCATCCCAGTCGGCATGGCGTGTATATTCAACATGCTCGAAATAATCCATTCCGGCACGTTTAAGACTGCGATCGCTAAACGGAAATCCACAGGGTTCAATTATATCGACGGGCACGTCTAAACATGCACAAGTCCTTAATATTGTTCCTAAATTTCCCGCAATCTCGGGCTGATATAATGCTATCCTCATCAAGCCCTCACCATGTGCGACAAGGGAATGTTAGGTCAATCGAAAATTCACTGTTGGCAAACCCTATCCTTCGCGGCTATCAGGCGCGCAATTCACTGCCTGTTCACGCTGTTGGTAAGCAGCATCGAACGTTCGGGCAGTCGGGGGTCATAATTATCAATAGGGCTTGTTTGCATGGCAACGGTTGAAACAGCTGAAACGGCAGTCGCAGAAGATGGCGGCGTTCGCCGCCGGGATTTTATCAATATCGCAGCGGTAAGCTTCGCGGGTGCGGGGGCTGTCGCCACCGTTTTTCCGCTGGTCAACCAGATGAACCCGAGCGCGGACGTTCTCGCTCTGGCATCGATCGAAGTCGATATTTCGGCCATTGAAACCGGTCAGTCGATCAAGACCAGTTGGCGCAAGCAACCGATTTTCATCCGCAATTTGACGGCAGAAGAAATTGCCGAAGCCAATGCGGTGAACGTTTCCGAACTGCGCGATCCACAGACACTGGCCGAGCGGACAACCGCTGGTAAAGAAAACTGGCTGATTACTCTGGGTGTTTGCACCCACCTCGGTTGTGTGCCGCTCGGCGCCGCTCAAGGGGAAGTAAAGGGTGAGTATGGCGGATATTTCTGCCCTTGCCACGGTTCGCATTATGATACGGCCGCACGCATTCGCAAAGGCCCGGCACCAAGCAATCTTGAAGTGCCGTTGCATGAATTCCTATCAGACACCGTCGTGAAAATCGGCTAAAGGACAGATAAAAATGAGCTTTCCTTGGGCAAAACAATATACACCAACAACCGAATTCGGTCAGTGGATGGACAAGCAGCTTCCGCTGCCCCGTTTCGTTTATAATAGCGTAGGCGCTGGTTATCCCGCGCCACGCAATTTGAACTATATGTGGAACTTCGGTTCGTTGGCCGGCCTGTTCCTGGTCATCCAGATCGTTACCGGTATCATTTTGGCCATGCATTATGCGGCCAATTCCGAAATCGCTTTTGACTCGGTCGAGCATATCATGCGCGACGTGAACAGCGGTTGGATGATCCGCTATGCCCATGCCAATGGCGCAAGCTTCTTCTTCATCGCTCTCTATATGCATATCGCTCGCGGCCTCTATTACGGTTCGTACAAGGCCCCCCGCGAAATGCTGTGGCTGCTCGGCGTCGTGATCTATCTGTTGGCTATGGCCACCGGATTTCTGGGCTATGTGCTTCCATGGGGACAAATGAGCTTCTGGGGGGCCAAGGTGATTACCGGCCTGTTTGAAGCCATTCCGTTCATCGGCAAGCCTATACAAGAGCTGCTGCTCGGTGGTTTTGCACCTGATAATGCCGCATTGAACCGCTTTTTCTCGCTGCACTATCTGTTGCCATTCGTGATTGTTGGTGTCGTCATCATGCACATCTGGGCATTGCACATTCCGGGTTCCAACAACCCGACCGGTGTCGATATCAAGGGACCGCAGGATACGGTTCCATTCCACCCTTATTATACCGCGAAAGATGGTTGGACAGCTGGTCTTGCTTTGATCTTCTTCACCATATTGATGTTCTTCATGCCAAACGCACTTGGGCATGCGGACAACTATATCCCCGCCAACCCGCTTTCCACTCCGGCGCATATCGTTCCGGAATGGTATTTCTGGCCCTGGTACGCCATCCTGCGCGCCTTCACCTTCGACTTCCTCTTCATTCCTGCGAAATTGCTCGGTGTGTTGGCGATGTTCTCCGCAATCCTGGTATGGTTCTTCCTGCCTTGGCTGGACAAATCTCCCGTACGGTCGGGCAGCTTCCGGCCGAAGTTCAAGGTGTTTTACATCATCCTTGTGATTGACGTCTTGATACTCGGATATTGTGGCGGTGCACCGGCTGCAGAGCCATTCGTAATGATCAGCCAATTGGCAGCGGCTTATTATTTCGCGCATTTCCTTATCATTTTGCCACTGTTGTCGCGGTTGGAAAAACCTGAGCCGTTGCCGAACAGTATCACTGAATCGGTGACCGGCAAGCCACTCACAACTGCCAGTTAAGTATTAGGGACCCGTCGCAATGGTAAGAATTATCGGAATCTTGATTGGCTTGTTTTTCTCAGGCTGGCTCTTGGTCTCATTCGGAATGGGGGCAGTAGAATATGTCACTAACCCACCCGTCGAAACTGCCGAGCATGAGTTTCACAAAGAAGCGAAGGATATCTCCTTCACATCCGACGGCCCGCTAGGTAAATTTGATCGCCAGCAACTGCAGCGCGGCTTTCAGGTGTACAAGGAAGTTTGTGCAGCTTGTCACTCGCTCCGTCTGGTAGCCTTCCGCAATCTGGAAGAAATTGGCTATAATGAAGACGAAGTGAAGGCGATTGCAGCCAATTGGGCGATCCAGACTCCGGATATCGATCCGGCGACCGGTGAAATGTCGAGCCGTCCGCCACTGGCTGCAGACAAATTCCCCAAGCCTTTCGCTAATAATGTTGCTGCCGGCGCTGCGAATAACAACGCCATTCCACCTGACCTGTCCTTGATCACCAAGGCACGGGAAGGCGGAGCACCATATGTCTATTCCTTGCTGACCGGCTATCAGGCTCCACCAGCGAACCTGCCCAAGGCCAACCAGCCGGGACCAGGTCTGCATTATAATCCTTATTTCGCGAACCTGAACCTTGCGATGGCACCACCACTGGCGGCTGCGGATATGGTTAGCTACTCCGATGGCACCAAGGCCAGTATCGAACAGATGGCAGAAGATGTTTCCGCCTTCCTGATCTGGAGCGCCGAACCCAAGCTGGAAGAACGCCATCAAGCTGGCTGGGCGGTTCTCGCATTCCTGCTGATCGCAACCATCCTGGCCTATCTGTCCTACCGGACGATCTGGGCTGATGTGAAAGCCGAAAAGAAAAAGAAATCATCTGAAGCCTAGTTTCGGCAGGTTCCACTAAATTGAAAAAGCCCGCTTCATGCGGGCTTTTTCATGTCTGAACTCTGCTAGTGCGCCAAAACCGAATTGATCGCCTTCTTCCAGCCTTTAAGGCGACTACGTCTGGTTTTTAGATCGATATCCGGTTCGTGGACATCCAGCCCCGATATCATCACCGAAGCTGCTTCGAGTGACTCGTAGATTCCGCAGCCCACAGCCGCAAGCATTGCTGCGCCCAGCGCCGTGGTCTCGAAGAACCCTGGTCGTTCGACCGAAATATTCAGTATATCTGCCAGATCCTGGACCATCCAGTCATTGGCAACCATTCCGCCATCGATCCTGAGGTTTTGCCAGTCGACGCCGTCGGCGGAAAATGCGGTTTTCAGATCATGACATTGATAGGCCATTGATTCGAGCGCAGCGCGCGCAATATGCGCCTTTTTGGACGAGAAGCTGAGGCCGGAGATGGTTGCGGTAGCCTCTGCCCGCCAATGGGGTGCGCCGAGGCCAGACAGGGCAGGAACCAAATAGACCCCGCCATTATCGTCGACCGAGCGGGCCAGTTCCTCGCTCTCGCCGGCATATTTGAGCAAGCCGACATCGTCGCGCAGCCATTGCATCAGGCTCCCTGCTACAAATACCGAGCCCTCGAGCGCGTAGATACGTTTACCCTGATGCTGATATAATATCGTCGATAAGAGTCGATTTTCCGACCGGGGTGCTGTGTCTCCGCTGTTGGTCAAGATGAAGGCGCCGGTTCCGAATGTGGCTTTTGTCTGACCCACTTCCAGGCAGGCCTGACCGATGGTGGCCGCCTGTTGATCGCCAGCCGAACCGCAAATGGCGATCGAACCACCGAACAGGTCCACCGCAGTGGTCCCGAGATCTCCGGCACAGTCGACAATCTGCGGGAGCGCCTGCCGCGGGATGTCGAATAGCGCGAGCAGCTCGTCATCCCAGTCCTCCCCGTCCAGCGCCATCAGCATGGTTCTGCTGGCATTGCTGGCGTCGGTCAGATGCTGTCCACCGGTCAACCGGTAGATAAGATAGGATTCGATAGTGCCGAACGCCAGATTATCCCCCGCCGCGCGTATTTCTGGCCAGTTTTCCAGCATCCAGCCGATTTTGCTACCCGAGAAATAGGGATCGAGCAGCAAGCCGGTCTTTTGCTGGATCATCGGTTCGAGGCCCTCGGCTTTCAGAGCGTCACATTTGCCAGCCGTCCGGCGATCCTGCCAGACGATCGCCCTGGCTAGCGGCTCGCCACTCCTTTTATCCCAAGCAACGACGGTTTCGCGCTGATTGGTGATTCCGATCGCCGCAATTTTGTCGGCACCACCGGCCTTCTCGATCATTTTTTGACAGCAGCTCAGGGTTTTTTCCCAGATTTCAGCGGCATCATGCTCGACCAAGCCCGGAGCCGGATAATACTGCTGCAACGCCTCCTGCTGTGACCCGTGCAATTTCCCGTCGGCACCAAACAGCATCGCTCGCGTCGAAGTCGTTCCTTCATCGATCACCAAAATCTGCTGTGGCACCATCATTCGCTCCCTTATTTCGAACCTTGCTATAAGCTGGCCTGCAAAAGGCAAGCGAAAGCCATGCAAAACTCTGCGATGTTGCGATGCAACATTGCACGAATCTCAGGTTTCTCTATGACTGGCGTGATGTATGATCTGGCTATTATTGGCGGCGGCATAAACGGCGTCGGGATTGCGCGCGACGCAGCGGGCAGGGGACTGAAGGTCTTGCTGGTCGAGCGCGACGACCTCGCCTCGCACACTTCGTCGGCGAGCACGAAACTGGTCCACGGCGGCCTGCGCTATCTCGAGCATTACGAGTTCAATCTCGTCCGCAAGGCGCTGAAGGAGCGGGAGGTTCTGCTCCGCGCCGCTCCCCATATCATCTGGCCGATGCGCTTTGTACTACCGGTTGACAAGGGCATGCGGCCCGCCTGGTTGCTGCGCCTTGGCCTGTTTCTCTACGACCATCTCGGCGGTCGCGACATCTTGCCGGGCACCAAGGGTGTGAACCTGCACAGGGACCATCGCGGTGATCCGCTGCAAAAGCGGCTCAAGAAAGGATTCGCTTATTCTGACTGCTGGGTAGAGGACGCGCGTCTGGTATCGCTCACTGCCCGTGATGCAGCCGAACGGGGTGCCGACATCCGGACCCTGGCGGAATGCGTCGCTCTGGATCGTGGAGCCGATCACTGGAATCTGGACATCCGTCAAAATGGTGCGGTTAAAGCCGAGCAGGCCAGGGTACTGGTCAACGCAGCCGGCCCGTGGGTCGATCCGGTAACCACCATGTATGACCAGAGTGCCAATGCGGCGAAGCTACGCTTGGTCAAGGGCAGCCATATTGTCGTCAAACGCAAATATGAAGGCGACCACAGCTATATCTTCCAGAACCGTGATGGCCGGATCATTTTCGCCATTCCCTACGAGGGCGACTACACTCTGGTCGGCACCACAGACCAGCCGTGGAGTTATGCCGAGGGCCCGGCCAAGATCAGCGATAGCGAAATCGACTATCTATGTGCCGCCGCCAGCGAATATTTCGAGGATCCGGTGGCACGCGATGACATCGTCTGGACCTATTCCGGTGTCCGCCCGCTGTTCGACGATCACAGCCGGACAGCTGCAACCGTCACCCGGGATTTTGTGTTTGACTATGACAATGAAAATGGAGCTCCGGTGCTCTCGATCTTTGGCGGCAAGATAACCACCTATCGCGTACTCGCCCTGCAAGCGATCCGGACCTTGTCGGAAGCCCTGGATGTAGACGGGGACGACTGGACCGAGGAATCGCATTTGCCCGGCGGCGATTTTGCCCCGGATCGTTTTGAAGCGCTGGTCGATCAATATGCTAGCCAGTGGGATTTTCTCGAGCGGTCGGTCTTGCGCCGCCTGGTCAGAGCCTATGGCACAGACACCGCTTTGATTCTCGACGGCGTCAAAGGCGCGGAAGGTCTGGGCCAGGAATTTGGTTCGGGTCTTTACGAAATCGAAGTCCAGTGGCTGATCGACCGTGAATTTGCCTGCTCGGCAGATGACGTGCTGTGGCGGCGGTCGAAACTCGGATTGCATATGAGCGAGACCGAGAAGCAGGGCGTTGCACTCTGGTTTGATCAACGGAAGCAGCGAGCAAAGCCCGAAATCAACCTTTCCTGATTGACGCACCACAAAAGCGGTGGCAATAGCGGGCCATCCGGTTGATCCGGACATGCGGGTGTAGCTCAATGGTAGAGCAGAAGCCTTCCAAGCTTACGACGAGGGTTCGATTCCCTTCACCCGCTCCAATATTTCTTCATAAAAAATCTGATATTTTTCCCTTAATCATATGATTTATAAGGAAGTTTTTGCGCACTCTCTTTCTGGAGAGGTCATAACCTAATATAGTAAATTAAAAATAGCTCTTAAATTTATGTTTTTAAATAATTATATTGCTAAATATTTCGGGCCGAATATTCAAAACGGAGCGTGTTGACCGTGTTGATGGTGGGAGTCTGGGATTTTGCAGCCACCAATATCCGCGATCGTGGGCTCAAAAAATTGAAACCCTGAAAAATGTTGGACCGCATTAGGCTGACCGCTGGAAAATCATGCCATGGTCGATTGTACGGCTGAGTCAGCTTTCAGCGTATCCGGTTACAGTTTTCTGCATCTACGTTGAACTAAATGGCGTTTTTCTGGGAAAAACCCGCATTATTGCGCCAATAACCCTGACATATCGCCCGATCTAAGCTCTATGGGCTAGGCTTGGCGAGGGGCCAGAAAAGACTATTTCGAACAATATCTATGCTGTCTTTGACGATATTGTCGGAAGTGCAATCTTCTTGTCACCGAATCGAACAGTGAATATCCGGCTAAATCCGGCTAAATCCGGAAATTTGGAATATCTATCGTTTCAGTCAGAACGCTAGATTTCAGCTAGATATAGATCGTTTATAGCGCTGATCAAAGTTGCAGTTAGCAAATCGCCCCGGTCGTCCCTGACCCCGGCTATATGTCTCCAATTTCTACTCGCGTCATCCCGTGATCATCGCCTCACACCGCCGATTTAGCCTCGATCGAGCCTAACCATAAACTTATGTTTTCAGACAATGGGATTATTGTTTTCAATATATATGTTTCTTGTCCCGATTTTGACCGGTTGTAGTCGAACTTGACGACGTTAAAGCCAAATCGTCGAAACTGGCGGTTTCTGAGATTGGATGTTCGACCGAAATATCGTAAATGTACCACCGAAAATGAATATTAATGAGAACATTGCATTTCATTCCCGCCACATCGATGTCAGTTCCTTCCGATGATTTTTCCGGTTCGTGCAGACCGGCAAAATAGCTCGGTTCTGCTCACGAGCAGAATGTTATTGTTTGCAGTTTTCCCTGCTTTTTAGCCAAAAGTAGGACCCATAACCAACTCGAAAGATCAAGACCATTTGTGCAGAATGTTATTGTCTGACGCGCGCTAAACGGCCTAAATATAAAGTTGCTGTTTGCATCTGAAGGCATCTGTAACGGTAGGTGCTCTGTAAAACGTCACATTAGGGGCATTCTGGGCGAAGTCGCTCTCCAGCTAAGCATAATGTTATTGTTCATCGCGCTATTTGCCGACCGAATTGAGCAAAAAGGTGGGCAAACCTGATCATATCGCAAATTTCGAGGGGCGGCGCACTGGATGCGTTCCGAAATTGGGGAGTTTTGCCGGAATTGCCGGTTCATCTTGCGCCCGGATGAACGGTGATCAGCTTTCGTTACAATTTGCGACAATTTTTGTCTGTTCTGACAAAGTTCAGCGACAAGTGTCTATTAGAAAGACATTCATGACGGAAAGACAGACCGTCTCCCTGAACTGGAATATGAGGAACATGAATATGAAAAAAGCAATTTTGATCTCGAGCGCTACCGCTTTGTTGATGGCCGGCGGAATCGCCGTTGCTGCTCCGGGTGACCGCGGCATGCGCGCAGATACCGATGGCGACGGCGCGATAAGCCGGGCGGAGATGACCGCATCGCTGAACGCCCGTTTCACCAAAATGGATGTCAATGGCGACGGCCAGCTTTCCAAGGAAGATCGTGATGCCAAAAAAGCCGAGCGTTTTGCCAAAATGGACGCCAATGGCGACGGTGAACTGACCGAAGCGGAAATGACCGCAGCTCGTGCGGCACGCAAGTCCGAGCGCTTTGCCCGGGCCGATACCGATGGCAACGGCAAGTTGAGCCAGGCGGAAGCCCAGGCAAAGCACGGCAAGCGCGGCGGTAAAGACATGCGCGGAAAACGTGGCGGTCGTGGTGGCATGGGAATGATGCGCGGTGCCGATACCAATGGTGATCAGATGATCAGCAAGGCAGAATTTACCGCGGCTGCAATCGCCCGCTTTGACAGGGCCGATGTCAATAATGATGGCAAGGTCACCAAAGAAGAGCGCCAGGCAGCTCACAAGGCCAATAAAGGTCAACGGAATAAAAGAGGCGGTTAATCCCTGAACCACTCTTTTGCGAACGGATCGTCAGCCATCTCCCCCTTCTCCCCCAAATTGGCTGGCGGTCCGTTCCTTTTTGCATTTCCTGTGATAGGCTGATCCGATGGTGAACAAGACACATATATTGCTAGTCGACGATGAAGCATCGTTGCGGGAACCTTTGGCAGAATATCTGGTCAAACAGGGCTACAAGATACAGCAGGCGGCCGATGCCAGCATCGCGCGATCGCTGCTCAATGCTTATGACTTCGACATAATATTGCTCGATATCATGATGCCCGGGGAAGACGGGCTCAGTTTGTGCCGCTATGTCACCGACAAAACCGACGTGCCGGTCATCTTCATCAGTGCAAAGACCGAAGAGACCGAGCGGATTATCGGCCTTGAGCTCGGTGCTGACGACTATATCACCAAGCCGTTCAGCCCGCGGGAACTGGTGGCACGGATCAAGGTCATTTTGCGCCGCGCCGAGAAGGGCGGAGCAAGGAATAACGGCACGACCGGAGGAGCCTATCAATTTTCGGGATGGACGCTCAAATGCGACAAGCGCAGTCTGATCGATGCAGAAGGCGTGAATGTTTCGCTTTCGACCGGTGAATATCAGATGCTTCTGGCGCTGGTCTCGCGCGCAGGCCAGATACTCAACCGCGACCAGTTGCTGGACATCACCCAAGGTCGTGAGGCCCATGCCTTCGATCGCGCGGTTGATAACCAGATCAGCCGGCTCCGGCGCAAGATCGAAGCCGACCCCAAAAACCCGGAAATCATCAAGACCGTATGGGGTGGCGGTTATATGCTCGCCGGTGAGGTGAAATCGCTGTGAGGCGTCTTTGGCCCAATAGTCTGGTCGGTCAGCTGCTGCTGATCGTCGCGTTGATGCTGCTGGTTGCACAGGGCGTAAACAGCTATCTTCTCTATCGCGGAGCGCAAAATCAGAATCTGGCTGAAGCCTCGACGTCAGCAGTCACCCGGATTGCATTTGCTCTCGAGCGGCAATCGATGAATCGTCGCGATGATCGAGGCGGAGCAATGGCTGGGCGGCGTGGAGGGCGACTGAAATATAGTCCGGAAAGTGCGGTTACCGAGGATATGAAGCGCTTGCCGGAACTCGAAGCGCGGGCAGGTCAGGCCTTTGCCAATATGGGAATCGGATTCTCCGATATTCGCGCATCGGCGGTCAGGCAGTTGACGACAGACATGACCGGCTATGCGATCGGATCAAATCGCGGAAAGTGGCGCGACAACCCGATCAACAGATCAATGGGGGGCAGGGCACTGCCACTCGAAACGAAGGGTTTTGTCATTATCTCTGCCCAGCAGGACGATGGTCAATGGATCAGCGTCGCTTCCGCCGTTCACGAGCGTAAACCCCTGCTGATCAGAACCTTGCTGTTTCAGACGATGATTATCTATCTGCTGATGATGATTCCGCTGATCCTCCTGGGACGATACATCTCGCGACCCTTGAAAACGCTCACCGCAAAGGCGCGTTCTTTTCAACCCGGCGAAACGCAGGCTTTGGCCGAGCAGGGGCCACCGGACACCCGGGAATTGATTCGCGCTTTCAATGACATGAGTGGTCGTGTCAGCAATATGCTCAACGAAAAAAATGTCATGCTCGGAGCTATCGGTCACGATCTGCGGACGCCGCTGGCTGCGCTGCGGGTCAGGGTTGAAAATGTCGATGATGACATCGAGCGCGGAAGGATGGTCGCAGGCATCGAAGATATGGATCAGATGTTGGACGATATCCTCTCGCTTGCACGGCTCGGCAGGTCGACGGAACCGTCGGATCCGGTCGATATCCGGTCGCTGATTGAAACCGTGGTCGATGAGTTCACCGATCTTGGTCATGACGTTCATTATCAACGCGGCGAGAGGCAAATCGCGGCTGTAAGGGAGACGCTGATTCGCCGAGCGCTGCGAAATCTGATCGGAAATTCGATTCTCTACGGCAAAGCTGCGGATATCTCTGTGGAAAAGTCTGGCAATAAGCTGATGATAATTGTCGATGACGATGGGCCGGGCATCCCCGAAGAAAAAATAGATGCGATGTTTGAACCGTTCCTGCGTGGCGAAGAATCGCGCAATCGCGCAACCGGTGGATCGGGTCTGGGTCTGACGCTGGCGCGGGCCATCGCCCGGGATCATGGCGGTGATATCATCCTGTCAAATCGGCAAGAAGGTGGTTTGAGGGCGACGCTGTCCTTGCCGGTCTGATCTTTTCGTCATTCCTGACCGGCGTCGGTCAGGGCGGCCTATATCCTAGTTTTCAGTGTCTTTCGGCAATGGCTTGGGCTCGGCCCCATCTATGCCGTCTGCGGCCAGTTCAGCGTCAATATCTTCCGCCAGCGCCTTGACTGCCTCATCAGCTGCTTCTTCCAGAGACTGGGCGTCTTCCTCGATGCTGTTTTCCCGCTCTGCAATCGCCGCTTCACCCTGATCCTCGATTGGGCTTTCAGAGCAGGCCGCCAGCATCAGCATGGCCGGCACAAGGGCATTGCGCGCTCTCATTTTTTCACCGGCATGGTGAAGTCCGCATCACTGTTGGCGATGATCGAAAGCACAGTGGTCCAGGCAGCGACATTTTGGCGCAATTGTTTTGGATCGATCTTGTCCAGCGTATCATCAGGCGTATGATGAAGGTCAAAATAACGGGTTCCATCCTGCTGCAAGTCAATGATTGCCAGATTGCTGTCGGCAATGATCGGTCCGACATCGGCGCCACCCCCGGCCTGACCGCCAGACCGACCAACACCAAGATTTAGGAGGCTGGCCGCAATCTCGTCCGCCACAGTCTTGGCGGAGTCGGGCATTGTGAATTCAACCCGCCAGACATTGTCGGCGCCGAAGTCCGATTCCATCGCGATCGCGTGTTTCTTGTCGCGATGGGCATCGCGATAGGCCTTGCCGCCCCAGATGCCGACCTCCTCTGCACCTGCCCACAATAATCTAATAGTTCTAAGTGGTTGTCCGTGATCCTTAATATTCTTTGCCGCTGCTGTGATGATCCCGCAGCCGGCTGCATCATCAAATGCGCCGGTAGCCAGATCCCAGCTGTCTAGGTGGCAAGCGATCAATATCATCGGCAGGCTCGGGTCGCGGCCGACGACTTCAGCGATGACGTTACCCGATTCCTGCTGACCGACATTCTTGGGCGTCAGAACCAGGTTCATAGTTACCGGCTTGCCCGATTTCTGGTCAAGTTTGACCATCCGCTCGAGATTGTCGGCATCGGGGAGCGACAAGGCGCCCGCCGGGATCGCCTTGATTCCTTCACCAAAACCGGTGCTGCCTGTGTGCGGGTTGCGGTGATTATCGGTGCCGATCGATTTGATGACATAGGCCGCCGCGCCTTTTTGCGAGGCTATCGAGGGGCCAAACCAGCGAACCGGGCCGAAGGCGCTATAGCTGGAGCCATCCTGAGTCCGGTGCATGTTGTGGGTCACAAAGGCGATCTTGCCGGTCAGACTGCCATCGGGAACCGCCTTCATCGCTTCGAGAGAATCGAAATAGGCGACTTCTGCGGTAATTCCCTTGTCGTCGGTGCTGGCGCTATTGCCCAATGCGGTCACCATCAGCTTCTGCGGGTAGGGCGCTACTACCGACGCCGTCTCGTCGCCACGTACCCAGGTCGGCATCATGAAGCTTTCGCTGCGGACATTCTGGAACCCCAGCGATTTCAGCTTGGCGACCGACCAGACCCGCGCCCGCGCTTCCTGTTCGGTGCCCGCCTGCCGTGGCCCGACCTCGGTGGTCATGCCTTCGATAATGTCATAAGCGACATCATCCTGCAGCGCCTTGGCCTGCAAGTCTTGGACGCCGTGATTGTCAGCGAGAGCAGCGGTGGACAGAATCAGCGCGGATGCGCCAGCGAGCAGGGTGGTTATGTTTCTCATGACCGGTGACTAACCCGCCTTTTGCGGTTTGCCAATAGGCTCGGCAATGGTCCCTTGCGACTGGCGGGCGGAATAGCTACATGGACCATCAAACAAGCCCCATTTCCCGTTAATGCTGCGCTTCTCGAACCCTGGTGCGCGATCTGCGCCCTTCGACTGGCTCCGCGCTGACGATCTAGATTGAGAAAGAATAAATATGGCCGTTCAATATAGCTATGTCATGAAGGGTCTGACCAAGACCTTCCCCGGAGCCCCCAAGCCGGTGCTCGACAATATCCATCTGCAATTCCTGCCGGGCACGAAAATCGCCATCATCGGTAAGAATGGCGCGGGTAAGTCGACCCTGATGAAGATCATGTCCGGCCAGGATGACGAGTTTCAAGGCGAAGCCTGGGCTGGCGAAAATATCCGCGTCGGTTATCTGGCGCAGGAACCGCAGCTTGACGAGAGCAAGACGGTCAAGGAAAATGTCATGGACGGCGTCCGCGAAGTCGCGGATCTGGTCGGACGGTTCAACGAAATTTCCAATATCATGGGCGACCCGCCGGAAGATGCGGATTTTGACGCGCTGATGGAAGAAATGGGAGATCTCCAGGAAAAAATCGACGCGGTCGATGGCTGGACCCTCGACAATCAGCTCGAAATCGCGATGGAAGCGTTGCGTTGCCCTCCCGGTGACAGTCCGGTGACCGATCTCTCCGGTGGTGAAAAGCGCCGCGTCGCGCTCTGCCGCCTGCTCCTCGACAAGCCGGAAATCCTTATGCTTGACGAGCCTACCAACCATCTCGATGCCGAAAGCGTCGCCTGGCTGGAAAAGCATCTGATCGACTATCCCGGAAACGTCATTCTCGTTACCCATGACCGCTATTTCCTCGACAATGTCGTGAACTGGGTTCTCGAACTGGATCGCGGCAAGGGTTATCCGTTCGAAGGTAATTATTCCAGCTGGCTGGAGAACAAGTCGAAACGTCTGGCGCAGGAAGAACGCGAAGACAAAAGCCGCCAGAAAGCGATCGACAACGAATTGCAATGGATGCGACAGAGCCCCAAGGCACGGCAAACCAAATCCAAGGCGCGTATCAAGTCGTTTGACGATCTGGTTGCTTCGCAGGAAAACCGCGTGATCGGCAAAGCACAGATCCTGATCCAGACCCCCGAACGGCTCGGCTCCAAGGTCATCGAGGCCAAGGGGCTGACCAAGGCTTATGGCGACAAATTACTGTTCGAGAACCTCGAATTCTCTTTGCCACCGGGCGGTATTGTCGGCATTATTGGCCCCAACGGCGCGGGTAAGACAACCTTGTTCCGGATCATCACCGGTCAGGAAACTCCGGATAGCGGCACGCTCGAACTCGGCGAGACGGTGAAGCTCGGCTATGTCGACCAAAGCCGCGATACGCTCGATGCGTCGAAAAACATCTGGGAAGAAATTTCCGGCGGCCACGACTTTTTCACCTTCGGCAAGAATGAAGTCCAGACCCGCGCCTATGTCGGCGCGTTCAACTTCAAGGGTGTCGACCAGCAGAAGAAAGTCGGCCAGCTATCCGGCGGTGAACGCAACCGCGTCCATCTCGCCAAGATGCTCAAAGAAGGCGGCAACGTGCTGCTGCTCGATGAGCCAACCAACGATCTCGACGTCGAAACCTTGCGCGCGCTCGAAGACGCGCTGGAAACCTTCGCCGGCTGCGCCGTGGTCATCTCGCATGACCGCTTCTTCCTCGATCGCCTCGCGACCCACATATTGGCGTTTGAAGGCGACAGCCATGTGGAATGGTTTGAAGGAAACTTCGAGAGCTATGAGGAAGACAAGCGGCGGAGATTGGGCGATGCGGCTGATCGGCCTACGCGAGTGGCCTATAAGAAATTGACGCGATGATAGTGCTCCTTCTCCCGTGAGGGAGAAGGATATGCAGGCTTATGAGCGTAGCGAATTAGCCGGAATTGGATGAGGGTGTACGGACGGTTGTTTTGCAGGCAACTCTGGCGGCAGTAAACCCTCACCCAGCTACGACTAGCAATCAAGTTTGCAAGTATTCGCATCCTTCTCCCTCACGGGAGAAGGAGAGCGCAACCTCTTCAGATAAAAATGACCGGCAGTATCAAGCGGTAGCCGTCGGCTTCCCTGCCAGACTAACCCCGACGATAGCCGCCATCGCAGCAGCAAAGCCGGGAATAATCTCATAAACCCCCGGACCACCCAGAAACTCCTTGTTCCAGCCCATGGCGATCCACAGGATCACCGTGCCAGCACCAATCACCAGTCCGGACACAGCTCCAGCGCCGGTCATCCGTTTCCAGGTGAGCGACAGAAGGATCAACGGTCCGAATGCCGCGCCGAAGCCGGCCCAGGCGTTGCTGACCAGTCCGAGCACCTTGCTGTCGGGATCGCGGGCGATGTAGATCGCGACCAGCGCGACCAAGGCCACCGCCAGCCGTCCGACATTGACCGTTTCCCGTTCGCTGGCGTTCTTGCGCAGGAACAGGCGGTAGAAATCCTCGGTCAGAGAGCTGGACGAGACCAGCAGTTGCGAGCTAATCGTGCTCATTATCGCGGCGAGCAGGGCTGCGAGCAAAAATCCGGTAATTAGCGGATGAAACAATGTGTTGGCCAGCAATATGAAGATGGTTTCCGGATCATCGAGCACAAGCCCGTTCATCTCGACATAGGCGCGTCCGGTGATGCCGACGCCGATCGCGCCGAGCAATGCCACGCCCATCCAGCTCATGCCGATGGTCCGAGCCTTGGCCACGTCGGGGATCGAGCGGATCGCCATGAACCGCACGATGATATGCGGCTGGCCGAAATAGCCGAGACCCCATGTTATCGCGGACAGGAATCCGATGAAGGACAGTCCGGCGGTCAGGCTGAGGAAATTGGGATCGACCCCGGCAAGAGTGGCGGAAACGGAGCTCAGCCCGCCATCATTGGTCAGCACGACCAGCGGCATCAGCACCAGCGCGACGACCATGATGCAGCCCTGGACAAAATCGGTCAGACTGACCGCGAGAAATCCGCCGACCATCGTATAAGCGAGGACCACGCCAGCGGTCATCCAGATACCGGTCATATAGTCGCTCATGCCGGTATTGCCGAACAAGCCGGCAAAGCTGGTTTCGAACAATTTGCCACCGCCGACGAGGCCCGCTGCGGTATAGACGGCGAAGAACAACACGATGATGATTGCCGAGATTACCCGCAAAGCCAGCGCTTTGTCGGGGAAACGGTTGGCGAGAAATTCGGGGATGGTGAGAGCGTTGCCCATGCGTTCGGTCTGCTCGCGCAGCCGCGGCGCGACCACGATCCAGTTGACCAGAGCGCCGGCAAAAAGCCCGATCCCGATCCACACTTCAACCAGTCCTGCTGCATAAAGCGCACCGGGCAAGCCGAGCAGCAGCCAGCCCGACATGTCGGAGGCACCGGCTGACAGCGCGGCTACGGCCGGATGGAGGTTTCGCCCGCCGAGCAAATAGCCTTCGCTGCTATCGGTGGATTTGCGCCAAGCATAAAATCCGATGGCCAACATACCAACGAAATAAAGGGCGAGTGTGATCAGAGCTCCGGTTTGCATCAGACGGTCATAACGATTTTGACCCGCAAGTCACCCGTTGCGTTTTTGAGGAGAGCGAGCCTTCTCCGATGAGGGAGAAGGCTGTGGGAACTTGGCAGCTTGCTGTCTAGTCGGAGCTGGATGAGGATGTACTGCGCTTCGGATGGAAGAACACCCTCATCCAACGCCACCTGATTCGCTTCGCTCATAAGGCTGTATATCATTCTCCCTCACGGGAGAAGGTGCGCTTACCGCAACCGTTTCACAAATAACTGCCCATTATCATCACGTTTTGTCTGAAAGTTGGGAACTGATTCGAACATTTCCGACAGCCGTGAAAAGCCATAGTTTCGCACGTCGAAACTTGATCGGTTCCCGGCAATCTTGCCGACTTCGCTCAAGCTGGCATAGCCTTCGGCATCGCGTTTGGTCGCCATATAGGCGTCGATCAGCAAGTCGAGGAGTTCGTCATCCACTTTGCGGCTGCTTTCGCTGGCGCCGCTGACGACTTCCGGTTTTGGCTGTGCCTTGATGTCGTTCCTGGTGCCGCCACGATGGCGCTTGTCTGCCTTGATCAGTGCATCGACATCGATAAACCGGCTGCACGCCTGCTTGAACGCTTCCGGGGTCTTGGCGCTGCCAAAGCCGTAGACCGGCAGGCCCTCCTGCCGGATACGCATAGCTAGCGGCATGAAGTCGCTGTCGCTGCTCATGATCCCGAAACCGGTCACATTACCGCGGAACAGCAGGTCCATCGCATCGATGGTCATCTTCATATCGGTGGCATTCTTGCCTTTGGTCATATCGAACTGCTGTTGTGGTTCGATGCCATATTTGTGGAGGATATCGACCCAGCCCTTGAGCGACTGCTTGCGCCAGTTCCCGTATGCCCGGCGGATATTGACCGTGCCCAGTTCGGCCAGCGCGGTGAGCACCGGATCGAGGCCATTGTGGCTGGCATTGTCCGAGTCGATCAGGAGGGCGATATTGTCATTATGTTGGTTCATCATGCCAAGATGGACCGCGAGGGGAGGGCGTTCAAGCGGAAAAAAATTCTGTCCTACACGATACCCGATGGATTATGCTCTCCGCGGCTCTTTGACATATTTGCTGTCCCGATCGCGCGATCATCGTTTCGCGCGCGCGATGGTCTTTAGCCCGAACGCGGAAGCAGCCATTTTCTTTATGACAGTGTAAAGTGTGTAAAGTTCATCGGTCGGTTTTGGGGAAGCCCCGAAAGTATGCGGATCGCGTTAGAATTCATTCATTCGACCGCAGAAAACTCTCCCGATCCCTCGTCGAGCGTGAATAATTTCGCCTCGCCAATCGCATACCAAGTTCCGTGGAGCTTCAATTCCCCGCGCTTCTCGCGTTCGGCGATAAAAGGAAAAGTGCGCAGATTAGCCAGGCTGGTCTTGATCGCTTCCCATTCCAGCTCGCGTTGCGGATCGGCAGGAGATCTCGCAAGGACCTGCGCTTTGGCCTCGGATATGATGCCCATCCATTTGTCGACGAAGCTATGGCCGGTCACGCCCAGGTCTTCGCCCTTCAATGCTGCGTTGATTCCGCCGCACTGACCATGGCCCATGACAATTATGTGGCTGACGTTGAGCCCGGTGACGCCAAATTCAATCGCCGCCGAAGCACCGTGGATGCCGCCGGCGTCATCATAAGGCGGGACCAGATTCGCGACATTGCGCAACGCAAACATCTGTCCTGGCCCGGTATCAAATATAGTCGCCGGATCAACCCGGCTGTCGCAGCAGGAAATCACCATCACTGGAGGATTCTGACCACCTGACAGCTCGTCATAGCGGGCCTTCTGACGGGGATAACTATATTCCTTGAACCGGTGGTAGCCCTGGAGCAGGGCATTGAATTCAGGCATTAGAATCGATCTCCGCGAACCACTTCGACATTGCCGATGGTGATCAGCAAGCCGTGGCTTTCTAACAAGGGGGCAACTTTATCGACCAGAAGATTTGCCTTTTCCTGATTGGCAATCATCAGCACAATGGATTTGGAGGCAGCGCCCGTAACTTCGTCATGGTCCCAACGGCCTTCACGATTACCGCCGGAGATGATTTTGATCACGCTCCAGCCGGATATATCGACATCCTTCACCAGCTTGATTATCTTCGGGATAAGCGGCGTGTCCACCAGTATCTCGATCCGTTTTCGCTGTACGGTTTTGACCATGATTACCCCAAAGCCTTGGCAATTGCTGTGAACAACGAGATACCGAAAATGATGTTGAAAGGGAAGGTTATACCGAGCGACATCGACAGATATATGCCGGGATCAGCCTGGGGCAGGGCGAGGCGCATCGCTGCAGGGACCGCAATATAGGAAGCGCTGGCCGCGAGCACGCCCATGATCGCCGCTGAGGCGATGTCGAGACCGATAAATGTGCCGAGCAGCGTTCCGATCACGCCGTTGATGATCGGCATTGCTACCCCAAGAACCGCCAGTAAGAAGGTGATTTTTCTGCTTTGTAAAAGCCGTCGTGCTGCCAATAATCCCATATCGAGCAGGAACAGGCAGAGCACGCCTTTGAAACCGACATCAAACAGCGGCTTAACCGGAGCAAAGCCTTCTTCTCCGGCAATCATGCCGATCAGAAAGGCACCGATCAGCAGGACGACAGAGCCATTGGTCAAAACCTCGTGCGCGAGATTTCTGGCGCTATTATCTGCGCTTGCAGTTTTCGGGCTGGCAGCCCGGACGAGCAGCAGCCCGGTGATAATGGCCGGCGTTTCCATCAACGCCATGACGGCGACCATGAAGCCATCCGGTTTCAGGCCCTGATTTGTCAGCAGTTCCATAGCGGTCACAAAGGTTACCACACTTACCGAGCCATAATGCGCGGAGACCGCCCCGGCATCAATCGGCCCCAGCTTCCCAATGGTTTTCAACAAATAAAAGGCGATGACCGGCAACGTGAAACTCAATGCAAGTCCGGCCGCAGCAGCTGTTGCCAATTCGGTTGTAAATCCTGTCGATGCAACCTCGACTCCGCCCTTTAAACCAATGGCGGCCATCAGGTAGATCGACATGGCTTTGGCGAACGGTTCGGGAATGGTCAGGTCAGACCGGATGACCGCGGCCAGAAATCCCAATATGAAAAACAGGATGACGGGCGATGTGAGTGTCTCGACAATCATGATACCCCCGATCTTCCATTGCATGAAACAAATTGATTGGATGGGGATTAGCAACCAAATGCCGGTTGGCAAGCGGGATGTGCATCGCTATCTGATAGAAATGAACGAAATCACCAAAATCGCAACGCCCGACAGTCCCCCGCAGCGGCTGCGCAAGCCCGACTGGATCCGCGTCAAGGCCCCGATGGGCGCTGAATTTGAAAAAACCCGTGCGCTGATGCGCGAGCATAAGCTGAACACAGTGTGCGAAGAAGCGGCCTGTCCGAATATCGGCGAATGCTGGACCAAGAAACACGCAACAGTGATGATCCTCGGTGATGTCTGCACCCGGGCCTGTGCTTTCTGCAACGTCAAGACCGGCATGCCGATGGCGGTCGACGCTCTCGAGCCTCAGCATACTGCCGATGCCGCCGCCAAACTCGGGCTGCAGCATATCGTGGTGACCTCGGTCGATCGCGATGATCTTGCCGACGGCGGCGCGAGCCAGTTCGTCAAGGTGATCGAGGCCTTGCGCCGGACGACGCCTGAAACCACAATCGAAATATTGACGCCGGACTTCCGCAACAAGACGGAAGCTGCGGTCGAAGCGATCGTTGCCGCGCGTCCCGATGTCTATAACCACAATCTGGAGACCGTCCCGCGGCTCTACCCGACGATCCGGCCCGGCGCGCGCTATTATGCTTCGTTGCGGCTACTCGAGCAGGTGAAGCGGCTTGATCCTTCGATCTTCACGAAATCGGGCGTCATGCTCGGACTGAGCGAACAGCGACTGGAAGTCCATCAGGTGATGGATGATATGCGAAGCGCCGGTGTCGATTTTCTGACGATGGGCCAATATCTCCAACCAACCACCAAGCATGTGAAGGTCAGCGAATTTGTCACGCCGCAGGCTTTCGATGCTTATGCATCGGTTGCCCGCGCCAAGGGCTTCCTGCTGGTCGCCTCGAGCCCGCTGACTCGCTCAAGCTATCATGCCGGAGATGATTTTGCCAAGATGCGCCAGGCTCGCGAGGAGAAACTGGCGCGTTCCGGTGCTTCGAATGCCCGTTCATAGAGAAACCCGTGATCTGCCTTATAGCGCCGCGCAAATGTATGCGCTGGTCGCCGATGTCGGACGTTATCAGGAATTTCTGCCGTGGGTAGTAGGAACGCGGATCAGGTCAGACAGCGAAACCGAAATGCTGGCCGATGTTCTGGTCGGGTTCAAAGGGATGCGCGAGCAATTTTCATCACGGGTGATCAAATCGCATAATCAGGCGATCGATGTGGACTATCTCGACGGACCGTTAAAGCAGCTCCATAATGAGTGGCGCTTCAGGCCGCGAGTTGAGGGTGGATGCCATGTAGATTTCTATGTTGAATTTACGTTCAAAAATCGCATTTTCCAGAAACTGGCGGGACAAATGTTCGCCAAGGCACTGCACAAGATGACCAGCGCCTTTGTCGATCGTGCCGGCGAAGTCTATGGCAGCAGCTATTCCTTGTCGTCGGGTAACAACAGCTCAAGTGCGACCAGTACCGCCTGAAGTCGGATATCGGCGCGGCTCTTGTCCTCGCCAAAATTCTTCCGGTCGGCGATCACATCGTCCGTATCCCGGCCTTTTTCAGCCTTGGCAAAGACCACAGTGCCAACCGGCTTTTTCTCGGTACCGCCGCCTGGGCCCGCCACACCGGTAATCGCCACCGCTACATCACAATCGGAATGTTTGAGCGCGCCCTGAGCCATTTCCCAAGCCACTGCGATTGAAACAGCACCGAAGGTTTCCAGCAAATCGCTGCTCACCCCGAGCATCTTTTGCTTCGCTTCGTTGGAATAGGTATTGAAACCGCAGTCAAACACATCGCTGCTACCTGGCACTTCGGTCAGTGCAGCCGCAACCAGACCGCCGGTGCAGCTTTCTGCGACCGTGATCCGTCGCCCAGCGGCGCGATTCTTCTCGATGACTGTTGTCGCCAGTGCAACAAGTTCGGGGGGGAGGAGGTTTTCCATAGACCGGCGCCGTTAGACCATCATGCCGGTGCTTTGCAAATGGGAATATCCTGCTTCTTGTCGTCTTTGCTTGCGGCCTGCACAATCGAGATAGCCAGACTCGCCAGATTTGATGAAGGCATCGGCTCCAGATCATGATAAATCTTGGCGATCAAATTGCAGTCCTTGGGTTTAATTTCTTCGCTGATAAGGCTGGTGAACATGGCATCGGTAATCGGTCGTAACAGTGTATCGTCGATTCCGGCTGGAAGCTTCTCGCCTGCCATCACTGTGACTGCACTTTTGGCTTGCGGCCAAGCTCCTTCGGCGGCCGCACGATATTTCGCGAGTTGTTCGGAATTTTCCTTCAGTAACGGCGCGGTCGCAGGCAGGCTGGCGGAGCATTTATCCCGACTGGCCTGCACCGCGGATGGTAAAAGATAAGTCACAAGTGCCTCGGCTTGCGCGATGCTCAAGCATTTCGGCGGCGGGGCTGTTTGCGCGGATACGGATTGTGCAAGGCCCGACAGAGCCAGTCCAGCGATGAGTTTCTTGTGCATCAATTTTTCTCCAATGAAATAGTGGCGATAGCCTGCGCGGCGATTCCTTCCTGGCGCCCGGTAAAGCCGAGACCTTCGGTGGTGGTCGCTTTTATGCTAACCTGATCGATTCCGAGCGACAATAATTTTGCGATATTGCGTCTTATGGTTTCGCGATGCGGCTTTATCTTGGGAGCTTCGCAGATGATGGTCATGTCCACATTGTGGATGATGCCACCTTTCTCGGCGATTAGCGAAGCGGCATGTTCGACAAACCGAGCAGACGCCGCGCCACGCCATTGCGGATCTGAAGGAGGAAAATGGTCACCAATGTCACCTGCTGCCGCGGCCCCGAGCAAGGCATCGGTTAGAGCATGGAGTAAAACATCCGCATCACTGTGTCCTACAAGGCCCTTGTCATGATCGATTTTAACCCCGCCCAGCCACAAATCCTCGCCACTGGCCAACCGGTGGACATCATAACCCATACCGGTACGAGTCTGGCGCATATGCTGGTTCCTATCCCCGGCGAAATCGGCCGGTAACGTGTATTTTTTCAAAGCTTCGTCGCCGTTGATGACGGTTACGATATGACCGGCCGCTCTAAAAATCTGTGCATCATCACTGGCATTCTGATCGACGGCAAACCTTTCGTGCGCAGCCATGAGTTTCGCAAAGTGAAATGCTTGCGGTGTTTGAACCCGCCATAAACTGCTTCGGTCTACCGTCCGGTCTAATTGCCCTTCAGCCAATTGCACCATCGTATCGACGCTGGGCAATATCGGGATCGCAGCCGTTGCTGTCTCGAGGCGATCAAGCAGATCATCGATCACCCGAGCCGGAACAAAAGGACGCGCGGCGTCATGTACGAGAATATTCTCGGCGCCACCACCATCCCGGATGGCTGTCAGGCCATTGAAAACCGATTGCTGGCGCGTTTCGCCGCCGATAACGAGCCTATATTCGGCAAGAGGGGATAGTGCCTCTTTGAGCTGTTCCTCCTGACCCTCCCCTACGACGATCCAGACATGATCAATGGCAGGGTGCGATAAAAATCTCTCCACGCTGTGGCGAACCATTGGTTTGCCATCGATCAGTTCAAATTGCTTGGGAAAGTCCAATCCGGCCCGTGCGCCGACGCCGGCGGCCACGATCAGTGTATGGGTTCTCTCGGAAGGATCTCTGGCTTCAACCATGGGTTGCGATCTACTCGCACAATTCGCCCGAAGCAATTCTTGCCTCAAAATAGATTTAACGATAAGGGGTGCTTAAAATTTAGGCAGTGCTAATGAAACTTTCCCCGATCTCGATAGGTAATATCAAAATAGAAAGCCCGGTAATTCTGGCGCCCATGACCGGTGTCACCGATTTGCCCTTTCGCAAACTGGTGCGCCGCTTCGGCTCCGGGCTCAATGTCACCGAAATGATCGCAAGCCAGGCGATGATCCGGGAAACCCGGCAATCCTTGCAGAAATGTGCTTGGGATCCGACCGAGGAGCCGGTCTCGATGCAGCTTGCCGGTTGTGATCCTGTTGTAATGGCCGATGCCGCTAGGCTCAATGCGGATCGCGGCGCGCAGATTATCGACATCAATATGGGTTGCCCCGTTAAAAAGGTCGTCAATGGCGATGCCGGGTCTGCTCTGATGCGCGATCTTCCGTTAGCAGCATCGCTGATCAAGGCGACGGTGGAGGCGGTCAATGTACCGGTGACCGTCAAGATGCGGATGGGCTGGGATCATCAAAGCCTGAACGCGCCGGAACTTGCGCATATAGCGGAGGATCTTGGCGCGAAAATGATCGTAGTGCACGGAAGGACCCGTTGCCAGATGTACCGGGACAGCGCCGACTGGACATTTGTAAGCAAAGTCAAGCAGGCCGTTTCCCTTCCGGTAATCGTCAACGGCGACATCTGCACGATTGAAGACGGTCAGTCTGCACTCGAACAAAGTGGCGCGGATGGCGTGATGATCGGTCGCGGCGCCTACGGGAAACCCTGGTTGTTGGGTCAGTTCATGCACTGGTTCAAGACCGGAGAGACAATAGCGGATCCTGATATTGCCACTCAATATGCGATTCTGGATGAGCATTATCGCGACATGTTGACGCTCTATGGTGAAGAGGTCGGTGCCAAAGTCGCTCGGAAGCATATCGGTTGGTATACGAAAGGATTGCCCGGTTCTGCGGAATTCCGGAATCAGGCGAATAAAGAGCCCAACCCCCATATCGTTCTGAAAATGCTGGAGGAATTTTATACTCCTTGGCTTAACAAAGCTGCAGCTTGATGGCCGAATGTCCGTCCGGAGAACAAATCTTGGCGGGAATCAACCATGCGCTAATGGTAGTGGATTCCGGCCATCAGATTACCCGGATCAATCCCGCTGGCGAAGCGTTGTTCGGGACCAGTGCCAAACATCTGATTGGCCGCAAGATTAATGATATACTGCACTTCTCGGACACGAGGCTCGATGCGGCTTTGATCGAGCAGGAAATCAGTCTTACTGCTCGCAGTGTCATGGTGTCGAGCGACGAGCGCAAATTGGGAATTGTCGATTTTGATATTCATCCTCTGGCATCCGGGTCCGACTGGCGATTAATATCTTTGTCCCTGATGCCGCAGGACGGCCCGATTCTCGAGAGTGAAAATAACGATCCGTCAAATCTGGCGATCCGCGCTCCGGACATCCTCAGTCACGAAATCAAAAATCCTCTCGCCGCGATAAGAGGTGCCGCTCAACTCTTGGATCGGCAAATGGATCAATCCCAAAAAACCCTTACCCAGATGATCATTGCCGAGGTCGAGCGGGTGGTCAGCCTGCTCAATAGAATGCAAACCTTGTCGTCCAACCAGCCCGCCCAGACGAAAGCGGTCAATATTCATACGCTGATAGATCGTGCGCGGCGATCGATCGAGGCGGCAACGGGCCAAGTCGTGAAGATCAAGGACAAATTTGATCCGTCTCTCCCCGATGCACTGGTTGATCCGGAGGCCATGATGCAAGTTTTGACAAACCTGCTCGCCAATGCCGTGGACGCCACCAAACATCTGCCAGACCCGGAGATTAGGATCGTAACGCGTTACAGTTTTGGCGCCTCCTTATCTGCACACGGAGATACCGAGGCGATTCGCTTGCCCATTCAAATCATGGTGTGTGACAATGGTCCCGGCGTGCCGCCGGAACTCGAACGGGAAATATTTTCGGCTTTTGTCTCGACCAAGAAGGAGGGGCAGGGGCTTGGCCTCGCTCTGGTAAAGAAACTCATGCGCGATATGAACGGACGGATTCGCTACGATCGTGAAAACCATGACGAAATGAGCCGATTCACCCTGTTTCTTCCCGTCGCTCCCAAAAACTGACGTCAGGACATTTTATGGCAAATGAAAAAATCATATTGGTTGAAGACGATTTGTCAGTCAGTCACGTCATTATCACAGCCCTGCGGGCAGATGGCTATGAAGTCGAAAGCTGCAAATCGATAGCCGAGCGTGACGCGCTAATGGCCAGCAGCAGCTATGATCTGTTGCTGACCGACGTCGGACTGGGTGAGGGCGACGGGATTTCATCTCTTGATACGGTGAAAGCCTCTCATCCGGATATTCCGATCATAATCATTTCTGCCCAGAATACCCTCAATACCGCAGTGCGGGCTTCGGAAACCGGGGCGTTCGAATATTTGCCCAAGCCGTTTGATCTTGATGAACTGGTTGAAGTCGTGGGCCAGGCATTGAAGCCGAAAAATATCCTGCCGATAGCCCCTTCGATGGAAGAAGAAAGCCTGCCGCTCGTCGGTCGAAGCCCGGCTATGCAGGAAGTATATCGGATGATCGCCCGGCTGCTAAAAAACGATTTGTCGGTTCTCGTCTTGGGGGAATCCGGCACCGGCAAGGAATTGGTCGCGGAAGCCATTCACGGCCTCGGACACCGGAAGTCGGGCCCCTTCATCGCGGTGAATATGGCGGCGATTCCATCGGAATTGATCGAGGCAGAGTTATTCGGGCATGAAAAAGGAGCCTTTACCGGCGCTGTTGCAAGCGCTTCTGGCAAATTTGAACAGGCTCAGGGTGGGACTCTTTTTCTGGACGAAATTGGCGATATGCCGATGCATGCCCAAACCCGGCTTTTGCGGGCCCTTCAGTCGGGAGAAATCAATCGGGTTGGCGGCAAGGGGCTGGTCAAGTTGAACGTCCGGATCATCGCCGCTACCAACCACAATTTTCTAGAATTGATCCAGCAGGGCAAATTTCGGGAGGATTTATATTACCGGATCAATGTCGTGCCGATCGAATTGCCCCCTCTCAGGGAGCGGGCCAGTGATATTCCGGCGCTGGCAACCCATTTCCTCAAGCTGGCGGTGACCGAAGGCTTGCCCCACAAGCAGATTTCGCAAGAAGGGATGAACTTGCTCTGCCATCATTATTGGCGGGGTAATGTTCGCGAACTCAAAAATGTTATCTATCGCCTAGTAGTAACCGGGAGAGAGGACACTCTGTCGGAAGATGCCGTTCGTCAGATTCTTGCAGCAGAGCGCGGCGAGGGCCGGGTTGAATCCGAGGGGCTGGAATTTGAAGGCCACATCAAATCGATCGTGCTGGAGTTGATGGCTAGTCCAGAAAAAGAGAACCTCTATACCAAGGCGTTGGAAAAATTTGAAAAACCATTGTTAACCGAAATGATGCACCACGCCCATGGAAATCAAATCAAGGCAGCAAAAATATTGGGTATAAATCGCAACACTTTGCGTAAGAAACTCAACGAATATCAGATTGATCCGAGCGAATCAAAATAGAGAGCTACGACGAAGTGACCGTTTCAATCGCTGAACCGTGATATTTTTGCAATATAAGTGCTTTTACTGCAACGAAACTGTTGTATTGAAAGCACAATGACGGTTTCAAACCATTCTCAGGAGAAGCGCGTGGCTTATTGGCTACGGCGCCTCTCGCTCATGGCGGAGCGGGAAGCCGTGATGAGACGAGTCGAATGGATTGTTTTGCTGCTGTTTGGCGCAATAATGGTCGCCACCTATTTGTTGCTAAGTCGGCAGTCGGATCAAACCGATTTCATTTCACCTCCGTTGACCGCCGCACTGCTGGTCGCAAATTTGATTCCGGCAATGACCTTGCTGGTCCTGTTTGGTCGAAGGATTGCAAAGGGTAGGGCCTCCAAATCCTCGATCGGAAGCAAGGGCCGGCTGCACGTCCGGCTGGTAGCCCTATTCTCTCTGGTCGCGAGCATCCCAATGTTGCTTGTGGTCATTTTTGCTTCGCTGCTTTTTCAATATGGTGTGGAATTCTGGTTTTCCGATCGCGCAAGGGGCATGCTGGAAAATGCCAATGATCTGGCGCGAGGTTATTATGAGCAAAATCAGCGCGAAGTCGGCGAAGAAACCATCACCATGGCCAATGATTTGCGCAATTATTTACAGCAAGCAGATCTTGAAAGTCCCGAATTCGCTGAAGGCTATGTCTTTCAGGTGTTGTCGCGAAAGTTAAATGAATCGGCCATTATCGAATATGGGGAGGATGGTGTCGCGCGGACCGCAGCTGCCGTTGATCCCGATGACGGAGATCAAAATCCCAAGATAACGGACGCGGTGCTCAAGCAGCTCCAGCAGGGAAAGAGCTATGTTGTGACCGCCCGGCCTGATAAGATTGAAGCAGTGACCGCGCTCGACCTGAAATCACGGATATTCCTATATGCTGCCCGGGATTCGGATATGCTGGCCTTGAGCCAGTGGGAACGGGCGCAATCTGTTTTGGCAGATTATGAAGAGCTCTTCTCGCGATCGCGAAGCCTGCAATTGCAGTTCAATATTGCCCTGTTTGTTATATCCTTGCTCATCGTAGGCTTGGTGTTGTGGATTGCACTGGTCGTCGCCGACCGGATGGTCAAACCGGTCAGCGACCTGGTTCATGCGGCGAAGCGGGTCACCGAAGGCGATCTGGCTACCCGGGTGCCGGGAGCTTTTGATAATGACGAGATCGGGACATTGGGACGGGCGTTTAACCGGATGACCGAGCGATTGGAAACACAAACAACGGCGCTGATAACGGCTAATGAACAACTAGGCAGTCGACGGGCGTTTATCGAAGCCGTGCTAGAATCGGTCACGGCAGGTATCATCAGTCTCGACGAGAAGGGCGAGATCAAGCTGGTCAACTCTCAAGCGCAATCACTATTATCTAAAAGTGTAGATGATCTGCTCGATGTCGATATCGCGGAAGCAGCGCCTCAATTTGCAGAACTAATTCAGGATGGTGTGGAGAATAGCATCATCGAATTTGCCTCCGATTCCGACATCCGGACGTTGGCGGTTAAAATAGTTGGCGGACCGACCGGACATGTGATTACATTCGAAGACATAACCCAGCAGTTGCTGGATCAACGACGAGCTGCCTGGTCCGATGTCGCTCGTCGGATTGCCCATGAAATCAAAAACCCTCTGACCCCCATTCAATTGGCCGCCGAACGGCTTCAACGTAGATTTGGGGCGCATATAAAGGACGATGCAGCCATATTCGACAATCTTACAAATACGATTGTCCGGCAGGTCGGAGATTTGAGGAATATCGTTGATGAATTCTCTTCGTTTGCGCGAATGCCGAAACCGGTCTTCCGTGAGGAAAATCTCGATGACATCCTGAAACAGGCCTTGTTCATGCAAGGTGTGGCCTACCCAAGCATGGCGTTTAACTTTCTATCCGATGATCAGCCGATAGCGCTTGTTTGTGATCGTCGGCAATTGGGTCAGGCATTGACCAATATTATAAAAAATGCGGCGGAAGCCATTCAGCAAAAAGCTGAATCCAGCGCAGATTTTCAGATATCCGATGGTGAGATAGAGCTTGCTGCTCGGATGGAAAACCAGATGGTCGTCGTCGAACTGACCGACAATGGTATAGGCCTACCGATCGAACGGGACCGGATCGTCGAACCTTATATGACGACCCGCGCTAGCGGGACCGGATTGGGATTGGCGATCGTGAAGAAGATAGTCGAGGAGCATTTCGGAGAAATGAAATTCGACGATGCGCCAGGTGGCGGAACGAAAGTGGCAATCAGGTTCAGTCCGTCCAAACTGGCAAGATTATCTCATGGGGCCGCAGAGGCCCCGAGCGGGGAACAGTCCGGCTCCGCTGAAAGTGACGGCCATATGGCAGAAATCGAGAAATAGGGATCAGAGGTTCAGCATGGCGTTAGATATTTTAGTTGTCGACGACGAGCCCGATATTCGAGACTTGATATCCGGTGTCTTGGAAGATGAAGGCTATACTACGCGGGTGGCCGCTGACAGCGATGCTGCGCTGGCTGCGGTAAACGAGCGCAGGCCTTCGCTGGTTTTACTCGATGTATGGCTGAGAGGCTCAAGACTGGATGGTCTGGAGTTATTGAGCGAGCTGAAACAACTTGATCCCAAATTGCCGATTATCGTGATCTCGGGCCATGGTAACATCGACACCGCCGTCGCCGCTATTTCTCAGGGCGCTGTCGATTTTATCGAAAAGCCTTTTGAAGCCGAACATCTCCTGCATTTGGTGGCAAGAGCGACCGAAACAGAGCGGCTCCGCCGGGAGAATGAAATTCTCAAGGCTCGTGTGGGTTTCGCAGATGAATTGACCGGTAATTCCGCCGCCGTGAACAATGTGAGAGCCACATTGAAACGGGTAGCCGGTACTGGAAGCCGGCTGTTAATCTCGGGGCCGGCGGGCGTGGGTAAAGAAGTCGCGGCGCGCTTGATGCACAATTGGAGTTCTCGGTCCAACGCCGCCTTTGTCACCATCAGCGCAGCGAGGCTTTCCCCGGAAAGCGTTGAAGAGGAGCTTTTCGGCACCGAACGTAACGGGAAAATCGAAAAAACCGGATTGATGGAAGAGGCTCATGGCGGTACCTTGTTCATCGATGAAGTCGCAGACATGCCACTCGACACGCAGGGCAAGATTTTGCGGGTTCTGACCGAACAGAGTTTCAACCGCCTTGGCGGCTCCCAAAAAGTGAATGTCGACGTTCGGGTCGTGTCTGCAACCTCACGCGATCTTGACGTAGAGATACGTGAAAAACGGTTCCGCGAGGATCTATTCTATCGCCTCAATGTAGTTCCCGTCATATTGCCGCCACTGAACCAGCGGCGGGAGGATATTCCGGTTTTGGTGGAACATTATGCTGCACGCTTTGCTGCAGACCAGCGCTTGCATCCGCCCGAAATTTCGGAGGAAGCAATGGCCGCACTCCAGGCCTGTGACTGGCCGGGCAATGTAAGACAATTGCGCAATGTGATTGAACGAACGATCATTTTGGCGCCCAAAGACAAGTTCACAAAAATCGAAGTCGAAATGCTCCCGCCAGAGGTTCTGGGCAATGATGATGATCTTGACCAGGGAGTAGCTTCGCTGATGGGATCGCCGTTGAGAGAAGCACGTGAGAGCTTTGAACGGGAATATTTGAAGGTTCAAATCAGGCGCTTTTCCGGAAATATCTCCAAAACCGCGAATTTCATCGGTATGGAACGTTCTGCTTTGCATCGAAAATTGAAGATATTGGGCCTTGCTTCCCGCAAGAAAACGGACCTCGAGTGATCGGAGCGGTTAAGCGGTTGTCGTGACGGCATGAATCCCATATATGAAATATTATGGTCCCCCGATAATATAAATTATCGCCGTAAATTTAATAAAATGCCATCACAAAGATGGCCAATAATTGGAGTCAAAAATGACCGATAAGTCCAATAACTTGCAAGATTTATTTCTAAACTCCCTGCGAAAATCTAAAACCCCTGTGACTATGTTTTTGGTCAAAGGCGTCAAACTCCAAGGTATCGTGACCTGGTTTGACAATTTCTCGGTTTTGCTCCGTCGCGACGGTCAATCCCAGTTGGTATATAAACATGCCATATCGACGATCATGCCGTCCGAAGCGCTTGATACGAAACAATTCGTTGAACTTATGGAAAATACCAAAGCCAGGGCAGGGGTGCTCCAAGAGGTGTTTCTCACGGCCGTACGGGACAGCAATGATCCGGTGACAATGTTTCTTGTCAACGGCGTAATGTTGCAGGGTGAAGTCTCCGCTTATGATCTGTTTTGTATCTTGCTGGAGCGGGAAGGGCTGTCACAACTGGTCTACAAACATGCGATTTCCACTGTGCAGCCAGGCGGGCCACTCAATCTGGCCGACTATAACCAATCAGACGATGGTGCGCATTGATACCATTTGAGAAGGAAAGTATCGACAGTAAGAGCCATCGGGCGCTTGTCGTACACCCTGATATGGCGTCGCTTTCCCAGACGGCATTAGAGCACAGGCTTGTTGAGGCGGTTGGTTTGGCCGCGGCGATCGGATTAACTGCTACGGCTTCTCACTATTTTTCGGTGCGCAAGGCCAAGCCGGCAACCTTATTCGGATCGGGTCAGGTTGACCAGATTGGTGCAATGATGACCGAACAGGAAGCCAGCATTTTGATTGTGGATGGCAGTCTGAGCGCGATCCAGCAGCGCAATCTGGAAGAGAAGCTCGACGTAAAAGTTATCGACCGGACCGGACTCATTCTCGAAATCTTTGGTGCGCGCGCAGCCACGGCAGAAGGCCGCTTGCAGGTTGAACTCGCGCATCTGGACTATCAGGCGGGTCGCCTGGTGCGTAGCTGGACCCACCTTGAACGCCAACGTGGTGGTTTCGGATTTCTGGGAGGCCCAGGCGAGACCCAGATCGAATCTGATCGCCGGATGATCCGCGACCGGATGGCGAAACTACGCAAAGACCTGGCTCACTTGCGCAAAACCCGCGCTCTGCACAGAGATCGCCGGCAGCGCGCTCCTTGGCCGGTGATAGCGCTGGTTGGCTATACAAATGCCGGAAAATCAACATTGTTCAACCGGTTGACCGGCGCCGATGTTTTTGCCGAGGACTTGCTGTTTGCAACGCTGGACCCGACGATGCGCGAATTTCCGTTGCCGGGTTATGATAAAGCGATATTGTCGGACACGGTTGGCTTTGTGTCGGATTTGCCGACGCAATTGGTCGCGGCGTTCCGTGCTACGCTCGAAGAAGTAAGCGCCGCCGATATCGTCGTCCATGTTCGCGATATTTCTCATGAAGCCAGTGACGCCCAAGCCCATGATGTCAGGCAAATATTGGCCGATCTTGGAGTTTCGGAGGATGCTGGAGAAGGACCTCCGGTAATCGAAGCATGGAACAAGATCGACAAGATCGGTCCGGAGGATCCGCAATATGCGCGGATTTCAGCGCCACTGCCGGAAAATGTTTGCACAATCTCGGCAGAAACCGGGGCTGGTGTAGACATATTGGTCGACTTGATCGCGAAGACTCTGTCCGAAGGTTATAAGTCCGAACAGATAACAGTCGCTGTTTCCGATGGAAAACGGATGGCTTGGCTGCACGAAAATGGCCGGATTCTAAGCAGCGAACAGGATTCAGACAATTTGATTTTATCGGTTGAAATGTCGCCACGAAACTGGGGCCGATATCACGCGCTTCATTAAACCGTCAGGCCGCGGCCAGACTTGCCTTGGCTTTCTGCCATTCAGCTTCCAGTTCATCTAGCGTCATTTCCTGCATATCTTTATCAAGATTGGATTCTACCAGGTTGAACCTTTTGGTAAATTTCGCTGTCGCGTCAGATAATGCGCGCTCGGCATCGACATTGTAATGACGAGCAAGATTGACAGCTGAAAAGAGCAAATCTCCGATTTCTTCATGCACTTCTTCATCTGTGCTCGCAGTCGCGACCTCTTCCAATTCTTCGAGCAACTTGTCCTTCACCGGCGCCTTGTCGGGCCAGTCAAATCCGACGCGGGCCGCACGTTTCTGGATTTTCTGCGCCCTCAGCAAAGCGGGCAGGGCCAGGGCAACGCCATCAAGCGCGCTGGACTGACCTGATTCATCGCGCTCGTCGGCCTTGAGTTGTTCCCATCCTGGGCTCTCATCTGCTTCGCCGAATATATGGGGATGACGACGGGTCATCTTGTCACAAATCGTATTAACAACATCGTGGAAATCAAATTTGTTATCATCTGCAGCAATCTGGCTGTGGAATACCACTTGGAGCAGCAGATCGCCTAGTTCATCTTTCAGAGCATCCATATCATCACGTTCGATAGCATCTGCGACTTCATAGGCTTCCTCGATCGTATAAGGCGCAACCGTTTTGAAGGTCTGCACCTTGTCCCATTCGCAACCGTCCGACGGGTCACGTAAACGGCGCATGATTTCTAGCAGGGGGTCGATCAATTCTAGTTCCGTTCTATGCCATCATTATGATTGATAATATATATTATGTTAAATAATATATTAGTTGAGGGAGCTTATCGACGGCGGTTCCAATATCATCTCTCTGCCTTCAACCCGCCAACTTTTGAGCTCTGAAAGAAAATTCATCCCTATCACATTGGCATCACCGAACTCTTCGGCGACTACGACCGGTAGATCTTTCGCGACCATCGAACCGATTCGCAGCGACTGGATCTGTCCGCGTTGGGCTTCAACAGATCCGTTCGCTGTCGATAATATGATTGGAAACGGACTGTCGCTGATTTCGATCCCAGCGTTCTGAGCCGTTCGCAACGTCATCGCGGTCGTGGTTGCGCCACTGTCGATCAGAAACCGCACCGGCAATTGATTAACCGTGGCATTGGCCCAGAAATGGCCGTCGGCCGATTGTCGGATCCGCAACGTATCGCCGATGACGATCTGTTGATGGGAACCGGTGACTTCGCCGGAAACCCGGTTCCAGACCGCCCGAATCTCGTGCTGGTAGGAAAATCCGACTATGAAGACAGCGAATATCGCCACCCACGCCAATGTCGATCGCACGATCTCGCCGAAACCCATCCGTCTCGAGAATAAAGCGCTAGCGACCAGCACCAGCGCTCCGATCGCGAAAACAAGATTGATATTTTGATCTTCGGTCAACGTCAGATTTCTTTCATATAGCCATCATAAGCGGGCCGGACATGTTCCGGCAATATGCTTACAAGATGGTTATAGTCCATCGAGTTGTCCATATGTGTCAGCAAACTCAATTCCGGCTGTACTTCATCAACGAGAGTCAGTGTCATATCGAGATGCGCATGGGTAGGATGCGGCTTGTCGCGCAAGGCATCCACGACAAACAGATCACATTTGCGATATAATTCCCGCATTTCCGCCGTTACCTCGCCAAAATCGGTCGCGTAACAAATGGAATTCCCCTGATGCTCGAACCGCAAACCCGCCGAGGTTATGCCACCATGAGGCTGATCGACATAGCTGAGCGAAATATCGCCTATCGCAACGGGGTTTTCGAGTGCAATTCCCTCGCAGATCGACGGATAATAGTTATGTCTTTGAAAAGCGTAGGCAAAACGCCGCTTGAGGCTCTCCAGCGCAAAGGGCCGTGCGTAGCTCGCGATCGGCTTGCGGGTTTTCTGGAACAGCGCCCGCAGATCATCAATACCGTGGCAATGGTCGGCGTGATCATGCGTCCAGATTACCGCATCAATCTGGTCAATGCGATTGTCGAGAAACTGGTTGCGCAAATCGGGCGAGGTATCGACCAATATCCGGGTGGTTGGGCTTTCGACCAATATCGAGACCCGGCTTCTCCGGTTTTTCGGTTCATTCGGGTCGCAATTGCCCCAGTCATTGCCGATGCGGGGGACGCCTGACGACGTCCCACATCCCAATATTGTTAGCTTTAAAGCCACATTCAGGGCCGCGCCTTGGTGAATAGCTGATAGAAATTTCGAGCGGTTGTTTCACAAAGCTCAGCATATTCCTCACCGCGGAGTTCTGCCAGATAGCGAGCCGTATCAGCAACAAACGCAGGCTCTCCGGTCTTTCCGCGATGCGGAACCGGAGCAAGAAACGGTGCATCTGTTTCAACCAGCAGACGGTCTGCCGGGAGTTTCGCCGCGGTTTCCTTCAGATCCTTGGCATTTTTGAAAGTCACGATGCCCGAAATCGAAATATAGAGCCCCATAGCCAGCGCTTTTTGAGCGAAATCTTCGCTTGCGGTGAAACAATGGATTACACCGGAATAGGCGCCCTGCTCCATTTCTTCAGCCATGATCTCGGCCGTATCTGCTTCCGCATCGCGTGTGTGGACAATGATTGGTAGGCCGGTTTCGCGCGCTGCGTGGATATGGGTGCGAAAACTCTGCCGCTGGCGCTCCCGGTCACTATGGTCATAAAAATAGTCCAGCCCGGTTTCGCCGATCGCGACAACCCTCGGATGAGCCGCCTCTTCGACCAGCTTGGCAAGATCGACATCAGGATGAGAATCTGCCTCATGCGGGTGTATTCCGATACTCGCCCAAACATCTGGTTCGCGTTCAGCGGTCGCGACGATATCCCGCCATTCGCTTTCGCGGGTGGAAATATTCAGCATCGCGGTTACGCCACTCTGGCGAGCGCGCTCGAGGACATCGGGTTGCTCCTCGACGAGGCCCTTATAGTTCAGATGACAGTGGCTATCGACGAGCATATCAAGCCTCGGCTTCATCTATTAGCAGCTCGAGGCGCGGAAAAACCCCTTGGGGCGCTGGCAAGGTGAGCCCTGGTTCAATCGCGGCGCTCAGATGTTCAAAATCCCGAGATTCCGGCGTTTGAGCCAGCAGGTCCAGCATCTTGTCGCAGCTTTCCGGCATCGCCCAGCGCAGCATGATCGCCAGCCGCCGGATCGCCTCTGCCGTATAATAGAGCACCGTATCGGCCCTTGCAGGATCGGTTTTGCGCAAAGCCCATGGCGCCTGATCGGCGAAATATGTGTTGGTCGCGCTAAGCCGTTCGCGAATGATATCAATTGCCTGGTCAATTTTGAACAAGCCGCCGGTCATTGCCGTTTTCACATCTTCAAAACATTGATCCAGATCGGCTAACAATTGTTTTTCTGCCTCGGTAGGGTCCCCGGCAGCCGGAACCTTGCCATCACAGTTTTTGGCGATCATCGACAGACTGCGTTGCGCCAGATTACCAAAATTATTGGCTAGATCGGCATTCGTCTTGGTAACGATGGCATCTGCGGAATAAGTACCATCCTTGCCAAACACGACATCCGCCAACAGAAAATAGCGCAACTGGTCAACGCCGAAGCGCTGCGCCAATTCCATCGGATCGACGACATTGCCTACCGATTTCGACATTTTCTCGCCGCGGTTGAGCAGAAAACCGTGGCCAAAAACCTGTTTTGGTAACGGCAAGCTGGCACTCATCAGAAAGGCGGGCCAGTAAACGGCGTGAAAACGCACGATATCTTTGCCGATCAGATGTAAATCTGCGGGCCAATATTTGGCGAACAGACCCTCTTTATCCGGATAGCCGACACCGGTCATATAGGTTGTGAGTGCATCAACCCAGACATACATTACATGTCCGGGGGAACCTGGCACGGGGACACCCCAATCGAAACTGGTCCGTGAAACGCTGAGATCTCTCAGGCCGCCTTCGACGAAGCGCATGACTTCATTGCGGCGGCTTTCGGGCTGAATGAATTCGGGATGCTCTTCATAGAGTTTGAGCAATTTTTCTTGATATTCCGAAAGTTTGAAGAACCATGTCTCTTCAGCGGTCCACTCGACCGGAGTGCCCTGTGGGGAGAGTTTTTCACCACCCTCGCCTGTTTCCAGTTCGTCCTCGGCGTAAAAGGCTTCGTCGCGCACCGAATACCAGCCTTCATAGCGGTCGAGATAGAGATCACCATTGGCCTCCATCCCTTTCCACAAAGCCTTACTGGCTTCGTGATGAGCGGATTCGCTGGTCCTTCGAAACCCATCATGTCGAATATTAAGTATATCGCACATCTCTATGAAATAAGATGACATTTCATTCGCCAGATCAATAGTATCACGGCCAGCTTCACGGGCCGTCTGTACCATTTTCAAGCCATGTTCATCGGTTCCGGTAATCAAGCGGACGTCGCGGCCACTCAACCGGTAAAACCGTGCTATGGCATCAGCGCAGATCGCCTCATAGGCATGGCCGATGTGGGGACGACCATTTGGATAGCTGATCGCGGTGGTAATATAAAAAGGTTCTGACATGGCCATCTCTCTTGATGGATTGGCGGCGCTTGTAAACAGCCAAAATCTCTATTTTTATTGCCCAGTCGATACCAGATCGCCCATCAGACACCCCAGCCGGAAGATTACGGCCTGATTATCCAGTGCTTTTGGGATTGCTACCGTAGCTAGTTCACTGGCTTCGTGCCATTTTTCGATAGATTTCATGGACCGTGGTAATTGTGCCGTTTTGATTTGCTCGGCGATCAGGCTCGGAGCGCGTTCGAGAAATGCGCGATAGCGAGGCGTTGCTGCCTTCAAGGCAAGTTTCCGCGCCAATTCGCTCTTCAACCTATTGTCCCTGTCACCAGTCTTGATGATCTCACGTGCGATCGCCTCCAGTTCGGCAAGCCCGATTTCGCTATATTGCAAGGCGCGCCCTGGGGACCCCTCGCCAGCGATAACCAGCGCTTCGAGGTCCGCTTCGTTCAATTTTGGAGCTGCTTTTTTCAGTAAAGCGCGCATGTCAACATCGGCAAGAGGGTCGAAGCGCAGCATCTGGCACCGCGAGCGGATCGTGGGCAACAGCCGGTCGGGCATATGGCTGATCAGAAAGAAAATAGTCTTTTTGGGCGGTTCTTCGAGATTTTTCAAAATGGCATTGGCGCCGCCGCGTTCGAGATCGTCGGCTGCGTCTATAATGACAACCCGATATTCCGAAATAGACGCCTGGTTTTGGAACAGGGGCTGCAAGGCGCGGATCTGATCGACCTTTATATTGCGGGCCAGTTCGTGCTCTTCAAGAGAATCGAGGCCATTGTCCCGGGCTTTTTTTTCTTCTTTGTCGGCCTTTGGTCCGCGGCGGAGCAGTCGAAAGTCGGGGTGCGAGCCGGCTGCGAGAAGATGGCCAGCCTCGTCATCTTGTGCGTCGGAAAATACTGTCGGTCGATTGCGGGAGTTAAGCAAAAAATGAGCCGCTTGTTGAGCAAAAGTCGCTTTTCCCAAACCCTTGTCCCCGGCCAAAATCCAGGCGTGATGAAGTTTGTCTCTGGCAAAGGATTGACAGAAAATCTCGCGGGGTCTGTCGTGGCCGTAATATGACGTCATGCCATCATATCGCCGAGATTATTCAACAACAATTCGGTAATGGATTCCACAGGTTGCGACGCGTCGATCAGCCGGATACGATCCGGCTCATCTTCAGCGAATTGGCGAAAACGCGCCATCACAGTGCGATGATAGCCGCTATCTCTCCCGCCAATCCGGTCACTATCTCCCCGGTCTCTGGCTTCGGCTCTTTTTGCCGCAACCACTTCCGGCAGATCGAGAACAAATGTCCTGTCCGGCATCAGAGAGCCACTTCCAACGCTATGCAATGTCATGATTTCCTGATCAGTGAGCTCACCGCTGCCGGCTTGGTAAGCGCGACTGCTGTCAATGAACCGGTCACTGATCACCCATTCTCCGCGCTCCAGAGCCGGCCCGATCAGTTTCGCGCAATGTTCGGCGCGCGCTGCAGCAAATAGCAACGCTTCAGTGCGCATATGCCATTTTTCATCCGCGCCGCTCAACAACATTTCGCGAATGACTTCTGCGCCGGGTGTGCCTCCTGGCTCGCGCGTCCGATTGACTTTATAGCCCATTGTCTCAAGCGCATTGGCCAGCGCCTTGACCTGAGTGGATTTTCCAGTCCCTTCGCCGCCTTCAAGGCTGATGAAGCAGCCCCTGATCACGCCAATCCAAGCAACGATTTCAAGCCGGCCCAGACCCTGTCAAAGAAGCCCGCCTCATCGATGTCTTCACCAGCAACCAGTGGAACTCTCTGCTGACCGGCATCTTCGGAGGTAACAATCAAAGTAGCGATCGACTGACCTTTGACGATGGGCGCCTTGATCGGCCCATCATATGCCACTTTCATCGATATTTTTCCGTCGGACCCTTTCGGCAATGTGGCATACAGATCTTTGGCGGCAACGAGAGACACGGTAGAACTGTCGCCCAACTGGACCTCAGCGCTCTGAACCTTCGTGCCTTTGTCGAACAGCTTCTTGGGCTCCCAGGCATTGAAGCCCCAATTCATGAACTTGACCGATTCTTCGACGCGGCCGCCATAGCTATCGAGTCCTGCAAGCACTGATACCAGGCGCCGGCCTTTTTGCTCGGCGGAACCGGTAAATCCGTAGCCGGCTTCTTCGGTATGACCTGTCTTCAATCCGTCAGACCCGGCAACCTTGCCCATCAGAGGGTTGCGGTTCGTTTGCATGATACCATTCCAGGCAAATTCGTCCTGACCGTAGAAATCATCATATAGTTTCGGGAAATTGTTCACTGTGGCAGATCCCAAAGCGGCCAAATCCCTGGCTGTGACCATGGTCCGGCCTTCATCCGGCCAGCCGTTGCTGTTGCCAAAGCGGCTCTTCGACATGCCCAATTCTTTGGCGCGCTTGTTCATCAGTCCGACAAAAGCTTCTTCGCTGCCAGCAATGCCCTCGGCCAGAACCACACAAGCATCATTGCCAGATAGAGTCACGATACCGTGCAGCAAGTCGCTGACAGTGACTTCACTGCCCACAGCAAGAAACATCGTCGAGCCTTGGTTATTCCATTTCTTCCAGGTGGCCTCGTTGACGCGGAACTTGTCGTCCAGCTTGAGCTTGCCTTTTCCGATCAGGTCGAACGCGACATAAACGGTCATCATCTTCGCCATCGAAGCCGGTGGTATCTGCTTGTCCGCATTTTTTTGGTAAAGCACGGCGCCGGAGGACAGATCGGTCATATAGGCGATAGGCGCCTTCGTATCGAAGCTGGGGGCCGCGATTACGACCGATGAGAAGGCGATGAGGGGCAGAGACGCCAGCAGAAATTTGTTCATTGAGGCCAGGATTCCCGATTAAAAATTTAGCGATACAAAGGCTATTTGTCCGCCCGCAAGATTCGAGCTCCGCTATAGCCGCGCTGCTGCGCCTGTGCCAGTCCTGCTTGTGCATCTTTTTCGCTGGAATATGGCCCGTAGCGTACACGCCAGATGGACCGCGTTCCGTCCGTCATCACCTTTGCGCCAATCTTTCTGGCCAGCGTATCTGCTCGCGATTTGTCGCTGAATGCGGCAACCTGCACAACATAGGAACCGGGCAAGTCGCCGACATAATTGTTTCCGATGCTATTTTCTGCCGCAACTGGAGGTCCGCCGCCTTCAATGATGAAGCGTCCATCGCGGGTTCCTTCACCTTTTCCAGGACGATAGGTCGGGCGACTGGAGGAGCTAGCGGTGGCTTTACCGGAGGTTTGAGGCGAATAAGCCGGAGTAGCGGCCTGCCTGACCGGTGTTGCGGGACGAGGAAGCTTGGCAAGATTTTTCCGCAATATGGAAAGAAGCGAATCCGGCGTTTCGATTCTCTCTGTGGCAGGCGCGCCCATGCGAAGTACGGCGCGTTCCTGCTCGTTCGGATTGACTTTGCGGACGCGGACCCCTGAAACGCCGTTCTGGTCTATGCCAAGCTGTTTTGCCGCTCCATGCGATAAGTCCAGCAGCCGGTCGTTGGCAAAGGGTCCACGATCATTGATCCGTACCAAGATCGTCCGTCCGGTATCGAGAGCGGTGACCTCGACATAAGAAGGCAGCGGCAATGTCTTGTGCGCGGCCGAGATGCCCTGAGGATTGAAAGTTTCGCCATTGGCGGTCTGATTTCCCGATAATTCTTCACCATACCAACTCGCATATCCCACTTCATCATAGCTTGGGACATCCTCGGGCGTGTAGGTATTTCCACCCACTTTATAGGGTTCGCCAATTTTTTGAGGATAGTCAGAAACGCTGGCTGATCCTGTCGGCACCCCCACGGCAGCAGGAGGAGGAGAGCCATCCGGAAAACTACCAAAATCGCGAGATCCGCTACAACCCGCCAATGCAAGGGTTGCAGACGAAAGTATTCCAAGCTTAACTGCGTATTTCATCCGCCAATAACCCCACTGCTAGTCCGTAAAAATTCGAACAATTATAATCGAGAATGACGCGGTAATTGCCGGTCAATAGATAGGCCGTGTTTCCGGCGCCATCTGGTTCGAGCAGAGTTGCCATTGTGCTGGAATCGAGCGACGCTCCGGTCGCAGGCAAAACACCCAATGCGCGCCATTCCGCCATGCTCTTCCACTGACTATGGCGATTGAAAACCCTTGGACAGCGGGTCGGCGTAATTTGGCTTTTCACTGCTGAACGATCAAGTGAAGACGGAACGTTGACCGCGATTCCCCACGGCTCCCCCCTGCGCCATCCCGAGTTTACGAAATAATTGGCGATCGAAGCCACCGCATCATATTCGCTTCCCCAGATATCTGCATATCCGTCGCCGCTTCCGTCTTTCGCCAGCCGTAGATAGACCGACGGTAAGAATTGCGGCTTGCCCATGGCCCCTGCCCAGCTGCCCTTGAGCGCCGATTGCGGCACGCCCTGATCAATCAGTTTTAACACGGCGAGCAACTCGCCTTCGAACAGCGATCGCCGCCGGCCTTCGTAAGCAAGTGTCGCCAGTGACCGGGGAATATCGAAATCACCGGTGTAGGAACCGTAATTTGTCTCTTTTCCATAGATCGCCATGATGATCGGCCCAGGCACGCCGGTTTCACGCTCAACATCGATAAGCTTTGCCATCAGACGGCTATAGGCAGCCTTCCCATTGGCAATCCGTTCGCTGGTTATGTGCCGCCTCTGATATGGGGCGAAGGGCGGTATTGCGCTGCTCGGGCTTCCGCCCGGCTGAGACTGATCGAGCTCGATAACCCTTGGATTATAGGTAAGGCCGGGAAGGACCTGATCGAGAGTCTGTGCGCGCACCCCTTCCCGCAAGGCTTTTTCGCGCACTTGCTGAAGATAAGATTCGAAACTCTGGCTGCTGCTTTGTGCTTGGGCATTTTCCATCGGTGTTGCCGCGCTAATACTCAAAATTGCAATAGCGCTGCAGGCGATGGCGGTCATGATACGCATGAATACTTCCTTTTCGTCGCTGCATTGTCGCACAAAGCGACTCTCAGGGGAATCCCTAAATGTCCCATAGATGCAACAGCTCGACCCGAAAGCTCTTCAGTGCCGGAAATTTGCCTATGAGTTGCAGTCGCTTGCAAAATGTTTTGCGCTTTCAAATCGAGGGCGCTAGGACGCGGTCGACCAAGCCGTAAGGGCTATGCGGACAGGTGGCAGAGTGGTCGAATGCAGCGGTCTTGAAAACCGCCGAGGGTGCAAGCTCTCCGTGGGTTCGAATCCCACCCTGTCCGCCATCTATTTCTCTATTTTCAGTAACTTGTGGCGAGTGTTCAGGCTGTACCAAGTGGCACAGAGTTTTCTGGATCAGTTAATCTCTGCCGTTGGTCTAATTCTTGATTGTCGACGCTGATATTCGAGTTTGCGTCGCTCAAAAATAAAATGTCATTGCGTTGCCAACGTCACGAAAACGAAAATGTTGGTCATCAACATTATTACTCCGGTAATCGCAGGAGGCGCTGTCGGGGCGTTAGGCGAAAAAAGTGCATCAACAACGGCCGAGAGAAGTTTTATATTTAGGAGAGCGGCGGCTTCAGCGATCAATCGAACGCCGATATCATGTTTCAACCTGGATGCATATTATCGGAGGGCCGTCATCGCGGCATGCAACGATGAAAAGTTTGCTTGCGAGTGATAATTTTCTTCGAACAAACGGTCCTCTTCCGTCCCAATCGCAGCCAGTCTCATATGCACCCAATTCTGCCGATTGAACTGCTTCCAGCTCAATTTCAAAAGCGGTCATAAACTTCGATGCTAGCGATTGCGTTCGGTTGCCAAAGGGCTACATTTCAACCCAGAGATTCATTAAGTGTGATGTCTCCAAGCCACCCTCACCCAAAATAACAACGATGTAGTTCATAATGTAACCCGTTGCGTATTTCGCCAGTTATCGGGAGATAATCTCACCATTTAATTCCAGGGTATGCCTCGATGCCAGTTAGCGTAATGGACCACTCCAAGAAATCGTTCCGCAAAATAGCTGCTATTTTTGACAACGGTTTGCAATTCAAAGCGCAAACGCTGAATTTGCAACCATGTTAAAGGCCGCGCTTCGATGCGCCGCAAAGCAGCAAGAGAAAAAATATGGCAATCCGATCGCTCCATCATGTTTCATTCACAGTCCCAGACATTGAGAAGACGCGGCAATTTGCAGAAGATTTTGGTCTTTTGACGGTGGAGAAGAGTGACGACCATTTCGTCATGAAAACCGGCGGCGGCGACGCATGGTGTTACAAAGCCGAACGAGGTGAACGCGGTTTTAGCGCTCTCGGGTTTCTGGTTGATGATGAAAGCGATTTGGAGAATGCTGTAAAGCAACACGGCGCAAGCGGAGTTCGCAAGCTCGATACGCCGGGCGGAGGTCTGGGAGTCACGCTGACGAACGCAGAAGGCCTGAAGGTCGACCTGGTCTATGGCATTGAAGGCGATATTCCGCAGGAGGTCCAACCCGAACTCCGCTTGAATACGCCTGCCTTACGCACACGTTTCGCGGATCCGCAGAGCACCCGGCCGCTCGGTCCGGCTTCGCTGTACCGTCTGGGGCATCTCGGATTGTATGTGAAGGACTATAAGGCAAGCGCAGAATGGTTTGAAAAAATCCTCGGCCTGAAGATTAGCGATTCAATGCACGTACCCGGCAATCCCGACCATACGGTTGTGGCATTCCTCAGGATCGATCGCGGGGAGGAATGGGTCGACCACCATTCTGTCTTTCTTGCCCAATCGGATAAGACCGATCTCCATCATATTTCCTTTGAAGCGCAAGATTTTGAGGCTCAGGCACGGGCTCACCGGTGGCTTTTGTCGAGAGGTTGGGAGCCCAACTGGGGCATAGGTCGGCATCCACTGGGTTGCCATGTATTCGACGTCTGGTTCGACCCTGATCGCTACCGGTTCGAGACCTTCACCGATACAGACCTTTTGAACGACAAGCATGAGACCGGGCATCACGACATTTCCACGCATGAGATGGACGCTTGGAGTTCGGAACCAGCGGAGGCCTATTTTGCAGACTAGGACTGATGAGGCGCCAAAGACAGGATCAGCGCCTGCGCGGTATTCGCGGGTTGCCGTCTCGCCGCATTTGTTATTCTTCACATTGCCGCGGCCTTACAACGCCAATTTATCAATTGGGACGACATCCGTTCGCGGATGGCCATCCGGTAACGCGACTATCTGTCGCATCTCTCAACCCAAAAGGATAACTCGATGACAAATTTCAATGCTGCTACCGGCCTTGCCGAAGGAAGCTTCGGAATAGGAACATATGAAGCCGCAGACGGAAAGCAATTTCCCGGCTTGGTCCTTCCGGACGGAACCGTATTCGACCTTTCCGAAACATATTATGATACCCACGCCATATTTGCTGACTGGGATCGGGTCGTTGACGGCCTGAACGATCTGGCGACCAAGAAGGGCAAGCCGGAGCTGCGGTTCGAGAATTTGAAGGCGCTGCCGGTTGTCGCGCATCCGAACATGTTGTGTGCCGGATCAAATTATCGTGCCCACGTCGCCGAGATGATGACGCACAACAAATTCAACCAAGACAAGCGGGAAGCCGGCGAAAGCGATGAATCTTTCTACGCGCGAAATCTGGCCGAAGTGGATCGGCGGGCCACCGAAGGAATGCCGTTTTTCTGGACCGGTCTGCACTCGTCCCTCTGCGGCGCAAACGATGACATCATCCTGCCGCTGATCGGAGAACATCCCGACTGGGAACTTGAGTTCGGCGTAATCACAAAAAACACAGGACGATATCTAAAGCCTGAAGAGGCTGACGATGTTATCGCGGCATATGTGATGTGCAACGATATCGGTACTGTAGACGAATTCCGGCGCGCCGACATAAAATTCGGCTATGACTGGGTCAGCAAGCATCAACCGAATTTCAAGACATTGGGCCCCTTTGCCGTGCCCAAGGAATTCGTCGATCGTAGCAAAGTCCAGATCAAGCTGAAACTGAGTGGGCAAACCATGCAGGACTGGCCGATCAGCGACATGATTTTTCCGCCAGAAAAAATTCTATCTTATGCTTCGGAACGGATCAGGCTCACGCCTGGTGATTTGTTGATCACCGGTTCGCCTCCCGGCAATGGTGCTTCCCACGGTAACAGGTGGATGCGCCCTGGGGACGTTGTCGAAAGTGAAATCACTTATCTTGGCAGGCAGGTGAACAATGTTGTCGCCGAAGAAACCGGTGGAAGAAAGCCCACCTTTGGTCCCTTCATAACCGATTGGTAAAGCTGCAGAATGCAAGCTAATCCAATAAGATTACACTCGGGCGTTTCGTGATTGCTGCATTCCAACTTGAGTGCTAGCTTTCCACCGCTATGCGGTTTGAAAAACTTGATCTCAATCTACTGGTCGTTCTGGATGCATTGCTCGAGGAGCAGAGCGTTTCGCAGGCTGCTGAACGACTGCATCTGAGCCAGTCTGGTGCCAGTGCGGCCCTAAGCAGGTTGCGTGAATTTTTTGAAGATGATCTGCTCGTGCCATCCGGCCGGACAATGGCATGTACTCCTCGCGGAGAAGCTTTGATCAAGCCGGTAAAGGATGCGCTTGCGCTGATCCGCGAAACCATATTGACGCCGGATGAGTTCGACCCTGCTGTGTCCGACCGAGGCATATCGATTGCGTCGATTGACGTTGTCGCGCACGTCTTATTGACTGAAGCTGTCGGGCGCTTCTCGAAAGAAGCTCCCAATATGCGCTTCACCGTGCTTCCGCTGACAGAAGATCCCGTCGCTATGCTGCAGCGCGGCCAAACCGACATAATCATCGCGCTTGATTATCTAATCGATGCCAATCTACCCAGCGAGTTTCTGTACGATGAAGACTTTGTCGCCATCAGCTGGAAAGAGAATTCGCACGTCAAAGGGGAATTGACAAGCGAGCTGTACGAACAATTGGGGCACGTCTCAGTACGACTGAATCATAACGCCCGAGGCTTTGACGAAACCGCCTTGCGCCGAATCGGAATCCATCGGAACATCGAAACCTTCGCACCCAGTTTTGCTTCCGTACCCCGCTTCATTATCAATACTGATCGCATTGCTACGATCCATCGGCATCTTGCTAACCAGATCAGCGGAACGCTTCCGATCAATATATATGAGCTGCCGTTCGATTTCCCAACGGTTCGCGAGATGGCGCAATGGTCCGCCAAGAACACAAATGACGAAGCGGTTCGCTGGGTTGTCCGGCGATTGCAGGAAATCGCAAAAACGCTCGAGAATTAGGGAAAAGGCGCTGATGCCAGATTGTATCTAGCGCTGCTTTTCCGCTTCGATCAATTTGGCTAGAACCCGGCGCGCCCTTACACCTGCTTCATCTGTTTGCAGCAGAGCGGGCTTGTGGGTGAACAGATCATTTGATGTCATCCGGCTGCGAACCGCTTTGATCATTGGTTCGTCTTCATTCACGAAAGCGCTCTGGGTTCCGAAGTGCAGCATCTCGGAAACAGTTTTATCATCATGCGCACAATTGCGTCCCGCTGCCCAGAAATACCTCGTCCTGCCATCACTTTCCGGAGTGAGGAGATGTAACACGGGCACGCGCGGATCATCGGCTTCCAATTCTCCGCTTCGAGCCATCGAGTTTTCCAAGACCAAATAGGTCGGCGGTTGCCAATGCATTTCCGCTCTGATCGTTGCAGTCTTCTCGTCGCCCTTCCACAGTAGCTGGAAAAGACCGGTAATCGGCTCATCCGGAGCTTCATAATAGGCGCTGACCCTATTGCCTTTCTGTTCGGCCCTGAAGGTGGTGCGCTGCGATCCACCTTCCGAAGCGAGAAATGGATGCAGAAACTCGACATGCGTAAGATCGAGCAGATTATCTATCACCAATTCGTAGTTTGCTGATACTTCCAGTTCGCCATAAACCCAGCTGTAATTTGCATCTTCAAGCACAGGAAGCGATGGTAGCAAATTCTCATCTGCCTCGTCTGTTTCGCCTGCCCAGATCCAGATCATGCCGTAGCGCTCTGCGGTAGGATAGGCACGCACGCCCAACGCCTTGGGGATTATCCCCTTGCCATGCGGGTTTCGAACGCATTGCCCGGCACCGTCAAATTCCAGACCATGATATCCGCATGCAAGTATTCCGTCTTTCACCTTTCCCAAACTCAGTGGCGCGAAACGATGCGGACAAGCATCATACAGGGCGCACACTCTCCCCGTCGAATCACGGAACAGAACGATCGGGTCATCCAGCAGCTTTCGTGCCTGTGGTTCGTCTGTCAGCGTCTCGTCCCAAGCAGCAGGGTACCAAGCGTTCCGCAAATAGCCCATTATTATTCCTCCGTGGAAATCTTCAATCCCAGTAATTCAGCAGCGTTCAGACCCAAGATGCGCGCTTTGTCCTCATTGCTCAGGTTCTTGTGAAACGCCATGGGATCCGGCTCCGCCATGTCAAAGGGATAGTCGGAGCCCAGGCATAGCTTGTCAGCACCATGGGTCTTCACAAGAAAATCCAGCTGGTCTTGATCAAACACCAGTGTATCCAGCCAGACTTGCCTGAGATAGGACGACGGCTCGCGACTGATATGCTGCCGGCAATCCTCCCGCGCTCGGTAGGCGTGATCCATTCGCCCCCAATAGCCGGGCAGATATCCGCCCCCATGCGCCACGCAAAGTTTCAAACCCGGATAAGCATCAAGCACGCCGCCAAAGATAAGGTGGCTTAAAGCTATCGAAGATTCGATGGGATTGCCGATGATATTATCGAGATAATGTTCCGCCAGTCGTTCTCCGTGCGAGAAACCCAGCGGATGCATGAATAACAGAACATCGAGCTCTTCCGCAGCCGCGAAAAACGGTCGCAGGTGATCATTTGCCAACTCGTCGCCATTGACGATGGTCCCGATTTCTACGCCGCGCAAGCCGAGTTCTTTCACACAGCGCCGCAATTCGGCCACCGCCATTTCGGTATTCTGAAGCGGCACCGTGCCTAAACCAGTCAGCCGGTCGGGATGCCGTCCAACGGCGTCTGCGATACCATCATTGATCGCGCACGCAGCATCCCGGCCAAGTTCTGGTGGCGCATAATAATAATATTGCCCCGGCGAGGGGCTGATCGCCTGCATGTCCACGCCCAGCCGGTCCATGTCGGCAATCCGGTCATCAACACCGTTCAGTTTCTTGCCGATTTCTCCGAACATCGCCCCGTTCACCTTCATCGATGCCGGCGACATGAACGCCATGGGATTTGGCGGATTGGGAATTTCGGCGCGGATCATGGCATCGGCTGACGGCACATTCAGATGGGCATGGATGTCCACCACCAAATGTTTTCCCCGCTTTTCAACCGGGACCGGTTTCAGTTCATGCCCGCAAGTCGAGATTTCTTCCCTCATGCGGGTTGACTGACTTCAGCATCAAGCATGGCCTGAATCATTTTTCTGACCTTGACCGCGCCCGTGTCGGATTTCACCAGAAGCTCACGTTGAAATGCCGCTGACTTGTCCAACCGCGCTTCAACGGCCTCAATCGCGACCTTGTCTTGCCCTCGGATTTTAACGTCCGAATTCAGCTGGAACTCGTCCAGGCCCTTGTCGCCCAGCCGGAAATCACGCGTGGAAAATCCGAAATAGTGCACCGAGTTTTCGGTTTCCGGCGTTATGCCATGCAATATGTGGATAGTGCCGAGTTCCGGAGGAACATTCGTATCGCCATCAATAGACTGGATCGTGCCGAGCCCGGTTCTGATTAATTCTGGCCCATATACTGCCGATGCATTTTCGACCCAAGCCTCGCCCTCGAACTTGGCCTCATTTCCGTAAATTAGTTCATGAAACGGATTCCATCGAAGCGGCATCTCCCGAATGAGGTTGAAAAACCCGCTGCGCTCTTCCTCGCGCAGCTTTGGATCTTTCATGCCTTCCGCACCGGGGATATGATGATGGACATAGGGTAGATGGGTCAGATCCAGGAGATTGTCGACGAGCAACTGTGACCGGCCATTGATGTGGCAATAATTATACGAGCTATCATACCATCCCGGCTGGTCGAGGCCGAAATCTTCGTAGGGCGGGATCGAGGCGGGGTCGCAAATATCGGGGTCGCCCATCCAAATCCAGCACAAAGACCCGCGCTCTTCGATCCGGTAGGATGGCTGGCAAAATCCGGCGCCGGTTCCTTGCGACGGGATTTCAATACATTTGCCGTCAAAGTCGAATTTGAACCCGTGATAGCCGCATACGATGGCATCGCCTTCCAGCCTACCTTGCGCGAGCGGGAAATAACGGTGAGGACAAATCCCGTACATAGCCACAGGCTTCCCGGCTTCGGTGCGGTAGAAGACAACGGGCTTTCCCAATATAGTCCGCTCCGTCGGCTCGCGGGTTATTTCATCGCCGAAGGCGGCGATGTACCAACGGTTACGAACCATCGTCTGGTCGGAAGAAAAAGGGTAAGCCAAGTCACTCTCCAATATTTTCTATTTTCACGCCAAGGCCATGAGATAATCACTTCTTTCCCAGAATACTAACCGCATGCGGCAGGCTGTAACAAAGTGTTTTACGTCATGACTCATATAAGAAGCACTTATAGCGTGTAGCATGCAACGGCCAGATTGAGGCATTAACAGGCGCAATAGTTCTTATTGAGATTATCAATTTTTACGATTTTATTGGCCATGATAGTTCGAAGCTCAAACAGGTCGCATTTGCGGAAATACCGCCTACCCTACCGCACCCGTTCAGCGGGCCGGGCCGCTAGAGAGCCTATATCGAGAGCGCATGAAAGACTAGCTGGACGGTTCATGAGAGAGTGGGATCACACCAGAGCAATGAAAGTTCACTGAATAATATCGCACTGACCCCAGTGTAAAAAATCAACAAAGAATCTGACCGGACACAAGCCGAAAAAAGCATTATAAAAGCATTATAAGCGTCGCTATCTTTTAATATGCACCAAAGAAGAATGAAACTCCAACCAACGGAAAAACCATGGCACGACCAGAACCGCGTAATTTGACAGTAGTAGATAGCTTCCGCGTTACACCCAACATGCACCGCGTGACGCTTGGCGGTGCTGGTCTGGCGGGATTTCCAGAGGGTCAGGCTGGCGGCTACGTCAAGATCATGCCGCCTGGCCAAGCAGAGGATAAACGCATCGTGCGGACTTATACCATACGCAGCCAGTCAGATACTGGTATTGATGTCGACTTTGCATTGCATGGTTCGGACGGAGAATCGGGTCCCGCGACGAACTGGGCGATCAATGCGAAGGTGGGCGACGAAATCAAAGTCGGTGGTCCTGGCGCGGCAAAGTCGTTGCCCGATGGCCTCGGTCCATTTCTACTGGTGGGAGATATGACAGCATTGCCCGCGATTTCGGTCAATCTTGAAGCTTTGCCAAGCGATGCAACAGGAGATGCGATCCTCCTCATCCGTGACGCTGCGGACAAGCAGGACATTGCCAAACCTGCCGGATTGAACATCCATTGGATCGTGGATGCCGAGCTTGGTGCCCATCCACCCCTCCTGTGCGATGCGGCGCGCAAACTCCCCGCTGTGGATAAATTGACTTATGCATGGGTCGCCTGCGAATTTGAGGCAATGAAGCTACTGCGCCAATATCTCCGCGTCGAGCAGCAGCTTGGACCAGCACAGCTTTACATTTCCAGTTACTGGAAACGCGGATTGGTCGAGGATGAACATAAGCAGGCAAAACGCGCCGACTCCGAGGCCGAGGCCTGAAGCGGCGACTTAGGGTTCTATGAACAGTTCAACCGGAACCGATTTGAAAGAAGGTGTCTTGCTGCGGGGGTCAGTCGCGCGCGTGGTCAATATATTGGCTTCAGGATAATAAGCCAGAACATTGCCAGCCGGAACGTCGAACGGATAGACGGTGAGGCCCCGCATCTCTCCCGTCTCGGAACGCATCGTTACCTTTGTTTCCTTTTCAAATTGCAGTCTGTCGATATCCGACGGGTTCATCAGAACGCACCAGCGCGTCTCGGTTTGACGATAGCTGTCCTTCTCTTCGTAAATGATACTGTTGAACTGGCCCTCGCTCCTGATTGTGGCGAGCGTGAAAGGCATCGGAATCGTTGCTGCACCTGCTAAAGGCATAGACCGGACAACAAACTGCGCCTTACCGGTGGGAGTGTGGAAGACCGGTTCATGCATGATCCGGTTCTGAACATGAAATTCCCGCTTGGCGATGTGAATATCCTTGAGCTCTTCCATGCCGGGGATGGTGGCCGCTATCGCCTCTCGAATTGTATTGTGATCACTATAGGCAGCGAAGTCGATGGGACTGTCGGGAAGCAGCCGTTCGCCAAAATCCGACAATATCGTGACCTCGGGCCGGACGTTATCGTGCCGCTTTATGCCGCCATCGCTCAACCGGACAAAATTGAACATCGATTCTTGAGTGGTCGGTTCCCATTCTTCGTCTCTGGCAGTGACCGGCAAAATGAGGGTCTCTCCGCTTGCAGCTCCAGCAAGATGCCCTTTGTTCAACGTTGTTGTCAGGAATGCTTTGAACCCGATATTCGTCAAAGATCGTGCGGCAACCTTGCTGTCAGGCGTAGCCGCGAAAAGATTGCCCCCCATGATCAGAGCCGCATCGATATTCCTGGCTGCGGCTTGCTCCATCGTTGCGAGTGTATCGAGGCCCTTTTTGATCGGAAAAGTGATCCCGGATTGTTTTTCAATCTCGGCAATGATTTCTTTCGCCAAAACCGGTTTTACGCCGATCGTCCCAATGCCTTGCACATTACTATGCCCGCGCAGCGGAAGCAGCCCTGCCCCGGGCCGTCCGATCATCCCGCGCAACAGTGCTAGGTTCGAAATATATTCGATATTCTCGACGCCGTTTACATGGTGGGTCATTCCCATTCCCCAGGCAAATACCGCTGACCGGGCTTTGGAGTAGAGCCGCGCCGCCTGAACAATCTGATCCCTGGATATGCCGCAGCAGGTTTCGATTTCTGGCCAAGCTAGACTTGCCAAATCAGCCAAGAATTCATCTGCATCCTCGGTATATTGTTCAATGAAGGCTTCGTCATGTGCATTGTCCTCGACAATGGCTTTGGCAATCCCCTTGAACAGAGCCAGATCCGTTCCGATCCGTGGCTGCAGATATAGCGACGCTATCTCGTCGCCGCCTTTCAGCATGGATTTAGGGCTTTTAGGCACAGCAAATTTGACGAGGCCGGGTTCTTTGGCCGGGTTGATGATGATCACCTGCCCCCCGCGATCACGAACCGATTTTAGCAGATGGATGAAACGCGGATGATTCGAAGAGGGATTTGCACCGATAACAAAGACCAAGTCACTTTTCTTGAGATCGGCCAGTTCCACTGTGGACGTCCCCGTCCCGATCGTCGTTTCCATCGCAACCGAGGTCGCTTGATGACAATAATAGGAACAGTTGGTGACATTGTTGGTGCCATAGGCGCGGGCGAGCAGCTGGAACAGAAACCCGGCCTCGTTCGATGACCGGCCCGAACTATAAAAGAAGCTGCGATCCGGGTCCGTCTCTTTGAAACGCTTGGCCATATGAGAGATAGCGAAATCCCAGCTTACCGTCTCGAATTTATCGGAATCGGCGGCTTTGAATATTGGATTGGCTAGCCTGCCGAGATGCTCCAGTTCACGAGCAGACAGTTCCTCAAGTTCAGCAATATCATGCGCAAATATTTCTTCGGGAATAGCAGGTTGAATATCGGTTGACTGCGCCTGAACGCTTTTGTTGCATACCGAAGGAAATTCACCAATTTCGTTGGTCATCCCTCCCATTTGACCGCCCATGCCAAGACCACAGGCCTTGCATGCATTTTTGGCGTTCAATGCTTTCGCCGTTTTTGTTAGTCCGATGCGCCGAACGGTATTGAGCGTATAGAGAACCTTTTTTGGACCACCGCCGACCATCGTTTTTGTCATGTCAAATCATCCAAATTCATCGCTCCAGTATAGTCTCAACGGATTCTCAACCAGCAGCTTTTTTTGCAAGGCAGGTGACCGCGCGATCTGGGGAATGATATCGACGAGATGACCATCGTCAGGAATATCATCCTGCATATTGGGATGCGGCCAGTCCGTACCCCACAGGCAGCGGTCCGGATAGTCCGCGATTAAAGGCGAAACCGAGGTGACAAAATCCGCCCACGGATATCCGCCGGCATCGAGCCGGTCGGGGCACGTGGCCTTGAACCAGATATCCGGGCGAGATTCCAGCAGGCTTCGAAAGGCACGCATGTCCTTGCCGTCAGGCCCCTGGCTGACGTCGGGACGGCCCATATGATCGATGACAACCGGAACCGGTATTGCTGAAATAAAGCTGCGCATTTCCTCCAGAATATCGGCCTCGAAATAGATGACGACATGCCATCCATCGGGGAGGCGCGATGCCATCTCGAGAAACTTGTCCTTGGGCGCATCGTCCACAAGCCGCTTGAGAAAGTTGAACCGCACAGCGCGAATTCCACCATCGTGAAGCGCCGCGAGTTCCTCTTCCGTGATCGCCGGATCGACAACGGCTACACCGCGCGCCTTGCCATTTGACAGCCTGATTGCGTCCAAAGTCGCGCTGTTATCCGTACCGTGACAGCTTGCCTGCACAATCACATTGCGCGAAAATCCGAGATGATCGCGAAGTGCAAAAAGCTGTTCGGGCCCCGCATCGTCCGGCAGATATTTGGCTTTGGAGCTGAACGGGAATTTCGCCATCGGACCAAAGACATGGCAATGGGCATCGACAGCTCCTTCCGGCAATTGAAATTTCGGCTTTGACGGATTTGCATGCCAACTAATGATGCGATCAACCTTCTCTTCTGCGCTCATATCAAAATACCATCCCGTCCATTAATTTGCGTGCTGTGCGCAGCAGTGCCGAGGAAATGACATTTCCTTCCGCATCGGTTTCCAATACGCAGGTCAATTCTCCGGTCGGATGCTCGACGGACAATGTTTTGACCCGACCATCCGTTATATTGGCTACCTTCGCAGCAGGAGATCCCTCGATCAGGCAGGCGGTAGCAACGCTGACCGCGCCCAGAACGCCGACCGATGCATGCGCACGATGCGGAATGAAGCTGCGTACGGTCACGGACCCTCCGTTTCTCGGTGGCGCAACCAGCATCAATTTGGGAACTGTTTTCTCGCTGACATCGCCGAGGTTCATAAGCTGGCCCGCAGCCAGCCGGATCGCCTCAATTCTGGTTTTCAAATCGTTGTTGCCATCAAGGCTCTCGCGATCCTCATATCCGGTGATACCCACGTCGGCGGCCTTCATCACAACGCAAGGCATACCATTGTCTATCAACGTGCATGACACGCCTTCAATCTCGTCCTGTGCATTGCCCGTCGGGAGCAGCGCTCCACAAGTGGAACCCGCAGTGTCACGAAATTCGAGTGGAATCGGGGCATGTGTGCCGGGCACGCCGTCAATGCTGGCGTCACCTGCATATTGCACCCGGCCGCCCGCAGTCTGCACCGTGGCCACAGCGGTTTGCCCGGTATTTTCCATATAGATGACCACCCGTGTTTCTGCACCGGTCGGGATCACCAAGCCGCGCTCGAGCGCAAATGGACCGATACCCGCGAGGATGTTGCCGCAATTTTGCTGGTCAGAAACCAAAGCCTGAGCGACAGAAACCTGCAGGAACAGATAATCGACGTCCACTCCTTCACGCTGCGATCTGCGCACTACGGCGACCTTGCTCGTCAACGGATCAGCACCGCCCATCCCGTCGATTTGACGAAGATCGGGTGATCCCATGATATGAAGCAGAAATGCGTCGCGCTTTGCTGTGTCCGCGGACAGGTCATCTGCAAGAAAATAGCCGCCTTTGGACGTCCCTCCGCGCATCCACATGCAGCGAACGCCAGACTGCGCGTCAAACATATTTGAGGCCTTCCTTTTCCAGCCTTTCGCGCATCTTGTACATGTCGAGACCCAGCTCTCCGCTGGCTAGCCTCTGACGCTTTGCTTCCTCGTTGGCTTCCCGTTCCTGCGCCTTTTCCAGCACATCTGCAGCATCTTGACGCGGCACAACACAGACCCCGTCATCATCCGCGACGATGACATCACCCGGATTTACGACTGCTCCCGCGCAAACAATCGGGACATTCACCGAACCAAGCGTGTTTTTCACGGTCCCTTGCGCGAACACAGCTTTGGACCATACCGGGAAATCCATTTCGGTCAGGTCGCGGATGTCGCGGACGCCGGCATTGATGATCAAGCCGCGACAGCCTCGTGCCTGCGCTGACGTCGCCAGCAAGTCTCCGAAGTAACCGTCCTCGCACGGGCTGGTTGGCTCCAGAACCAATATATCGCCATCTCGCAATTGTTCGATGGCCACATGTATCATCCAGTTATCGCCCGGTGCGGCCGATATGGTCACCGCCGTTCCGGCTACTCTTGCGCCGGTATAGATGGGTCTCATATTGCTGGCCATCAACCCGGTCCGGCCCTGTGCTTCATGGACTGTCGCGACACCACATTTTGCCAGACCGTCGACGAGAGCGAGGTCAGCACGCTCGATATTTTGAACTACGATATTGGCCATGCCGGACTCCTTGATTTGTCTGAAGGTTACAAAGGTTGCGCGCAAACAAGCAAGTCGGAACTATGCAACGCCTATAAGAATATGCTAATCCTTATTGAAATGAATATTTCAGATTTCAACCTTCGCCACCTGCGTGCCGCCGTAGCCATTGGCCGTTTGGGCAGCATCTCTGCGGCGGCGCAAGCCATCCATATCAGTCAGCCTGCCATCACGCAGGGATTATCGAAACTGGAAGCAATGCTCGGCCAGTTGTTGTTCGAGCGGAGAACCGAAGGCATGGTTGCAACCGAAGCCGGCCATCTGCTTTTCCCCAGGGTCGAAACCGCGCTCGCGCATATCATTTCCCCGCGGGTGACGATGACCCAGCTCCGCGCGCTGATCGCCCTCGCGGATGCAGGCGGCTATGCGGCGGCTTCGAACGAGACCGGCCTGGCTCAGCCATCGCTGCACCGGGCGGTTGGCGATCTTTCCGTCGTTCTGAAGCGCAAACTGGTCGAGCGGCGCGGCAAAGGTGTCGCGCTCACCGATCAAGGCAGGCGGACAGCGCGGCGTTTTCGCCTCGCCCGGGCCGAACTCGAAGCTGGGCTGAGCGAGCTTGCCGCCTTGCTGGGTCGCGAGACCGGCCGGATCACCATCGGAGCGATGCCGCTGTCGCGCGCGCGCATATTACCGGCAGCGGTCGCTGCCTTTCACCGCGAACATCCCGATGTCGCGATCAACATCATCGAGGGTGCATTTCACGAATTGATCGAGCCGTTGCGCGATGGTGACATCGACTTGATGATCGGTGCGATGCGGGCCCCCTCGCCCGGACCGGATGTTGCCCAACAACCTTTGTTCGACGATCATCCGGCGGTCATTGGCCGCAAAGGCCATCCGGCGCTGTCCGACGAACCGTCGCTCGAAAAGCTTGCGCAATATTCCTGGATCATTCCCGCTGCCGGAACGCCGCTGCGCGATGGATGGGCCCGCATGTTCGACAAATTATCGATACCGCTGCCGCAGGTTCCGATAGACTGCGGCTCGGTGATCACCATCCGTCAGATCCTGATCGAAAGCGATTTTCTGACACTATTGTCCCCCGATCAGGTCGCCGTCGAACTGGAAGCCGGGTGGCTCGTCAAAATCGCCAGTATTCCGGAAGGATATACCCGCAATATTGGCGTTACAACGCGCACAGAATGGCGACCAACCGCGATGCAGGAAAAGTTTCTGACGATCTTGAAAGCGATATCAAAAGCCATCTGAGTTAACAAAAACTTATAGCCAAAACAACCTTCCGATTAGCTTGTCCTCCGGAAATGCCTAGACTTGCGGCCATGACAAACCCTGTGGCCTTGATTGGATATGGCGAAGCTGGCCGGACTTTTGCGCGGGCAGCAGGCTGGCAGTCGCTGGCGCGGGTATATGATCTGAAGCCGCTCGAGGCGCTTCTCGCCAAAGATGGTGTGACAGCCTGCGCTTCGATCGAGGCTGCCCTGGACGAGAGCGCGCAAGCCATCTGTGTCGTCACAGCGGATCAGGCTCTGATTGCGGCGCAAAATGCCGCCCCCTATCTGGCCGCCGGAAGCTTATATTTTGACATGAATTCTGTCGCGCCCCAGACAAAACGCGACGCGGCTGATGTGATTGAGAGCGCAGGCGGCCGTTATGTCGACGTTGCGATCATGTCACCGGTTGATCCAGCGCGGCTAGCGGTTCCTTTACTCGTGTCCGGCCCTTATTCGGAAGACGGCAAAGCAGCGCTGGTCGCTCTGGGTTTCACCAATGTTCGTATCGTTGGTGATGATATCGGGCGGGCATCGACCATCAAGATGCTGCGCTCGGTGATGTACAAAGGCGTGGAGGCTTTGACCGCAGAATGCCTGATCGCTTGCGAAAAGGCCGGTGTTACCGACGAGGTGCTGGCGAGCTTCGGCAATGACTGGTCGGAACAGGCGGACTATCGGCTCGACCGGATGCTGGCCCATGGCCTGCGGCGCTCCGCCGAGATGTATGAATCCTCGCAGACATTGCTCGCGCTTGGAGTGTCGCCAATGCTGACCGAGGGGACGGTGGGCTGGCAACAGTCGATCGGAGAGTTGGAAATCTCTCCCGTGCCAAAAGGTCTGAAAGCCAAATTAGCTGCAATTATGGGAAAAATGCCATGATCATCGATTGCCACGGCCATTACACCGTCTTGCCAAAGGCCCATGACGAGTGGCGGGAATTACAGAAGGCGGCATTTGCTGCCGGGAAAGTAGCACCGCCCTACCCCGAAATTTCCGACGATGAAATCCGTGAGACAATCGAAGCCAATCAGTTGCGCCTGCTGAAAGAACGTGGCGCCGACATGACCATCTTCAGCCCGCGCGCATCGGCCATGGCTCCGCATGTCGGTGACCAGAGCGTTGCGGTACAATGGGCCGAAGTTTGCAACAATCTGATCGCGCGAGTGGCCGGCCTTTATCCCGAGACATTCGCACCGGTCTGCATGCTGCCGCAGTCGCCGGAAGCGGATATGACATCCTCGATCGCCGAGCTTCAGCGTTGCGCTGATATGGGTTTCATCGGCTGCAACCTCAACCCCGATCCGGGCGGTGGGAAATTCGAACACCCGCCGCTTACCGACAAATTCTGGTACCCATTTTACGAGAAAATGGTCGAACTGGATATGCCGGCCATGATCCATGTATCGGGCAGCTGCAATCCGGCGATGCACGCAACCGGTGCCTATTATATCGCGGCCGATACCATCGCCTTCATGCAGCTGATCCAGGGCGATCTGTTCAGGGAATTCCCGACATTGCGCCTGATCATTCCGCATGGCGGCGGCGCTGTTCCTTATCATTGGGGCCGGTATCGCGGACTGGCCGATATGCTAAAACAGCCGGATCTCTCGACGCATCTGATGAACAATGTCTTCTTCGACACCTGCGTTTATCATCAGCCCGGCATCAATCTTCTGGCCGATGTGATCGACAACAAGAATATCCTGTTCGGCAGCGAAATGGTCGGTGCTGTGCGCGGCATCGATCCGCAAACCGGCCATTATTTCGACGACACCAAACGCTATGTCGATGCGCTCGATATATCCGATGCAGAACGCCATGCCATATTTGAAGGCAATGCCCGTCGTGTCTTCCCGCGGCTGGATGCGCAGTTGAAGGAGCGAGGGCTATGACCACCTGGATAAAAAACGCCTGGTATGTCGCCGGATGGGATTATGAAGTAGGCCCGCAACCGCTGGCGCGGACGATATTGGGCGTGCCGGTCGTGCTCTGGCGCAAACTCGATAGCGAAGTGGTGGCCATGCGCGACGCATGCCCGCACCGCATGCTGCCTTTGTCCATGGGTATCAAGGAAGGCGATTCCATTCGCTGCACCTATCACGGCTTGAAAATCGGACCCGATGGAATTGCCGAAGAGATGCCATTGAAATCCGATCCGGTGAACAAACGGATTTGCACGCAAACGTTCCAGATACACGAACAGCACCGGTTCGTGTGGATATGGATGGGCGAGGATAAAGGCGATCCAGCCGATATCCCCGATCTATGGCCCTGTTCAGCAGATGGCTGGAGCTTCGATGGCGGTTATAATTCCATCCAGTGCGACTACCGGTTGCTCATCGATAACCTGATGGACCTTACCCATGAAACTTATGTCCATGGGGGTTCAATCGGGCAGCAGGAATTGATGGAAACGCCGCTGAATACTCGCAAAACGGAAGATCGCGTGTTTGTCGAACGCTGGATACCGGATATTGATCCACCTCCTTTCTGGAAGGGTGCTCTGGGCAAAGAGGGTCAGGTCGACCGCTGGCAAATCTGCGAATTTATCGCACCGGCAGCGGTGATGATCGACGTCGGAGTGGCCCCGGTCGAGGCAGGCGCGACACTGGAAAAACATGATCAGGGCGTTCGCGGCTTTGTCGTCGATTTCATGACCCCGCAAGACGAGGAAAATTGTCATTATTTCTGGGGCATGGCGCGCGATTTCCGCGTTGACGACCCCGGTTTTGGGGCACGTTTCCGGCAGCAGCAAAATGGCGTTTTCGATGAGGATATTGTCATATTGGAGGCCCAGCAAAAATCGCTGGCGGCCAATCCTCATCTATCAATGCAGTCCTATAATATCGATCAGGGCGGCGTGCGCGCGCGTCAGATGATCAGCAAAATCATAAAGTCGGAGAGCGGGCAATGAGCATTCAGGATATTCACGAATATCTCGCCGAATTCGAGGACATCCCCGGCACGCGGGTCTTCACGGCGACGCGCGCACGGCGGGGTTATCATCTCAACCAGTTCGCGATGAGCCTGATGAAGGCAGAAAATCGCGATCGCTGGAAAGCCGATGAAGCGGCCTATCTGTCGGAATGGCCGATCACGGATGATCAGCGTCAGGCGGTACTCGATCGCGATTATAACCGGATGCTGGAGCTGGGTGGCAATATCTATTTTCTCAGCAAGATATTCTCAACCGACGGTATCAGCTTTGCCGAAGCGGTCTCGACGATGACCGACATGAGCTTTCCCGAATATCGCGATATGATGATGAATGGCGGTCGCTCGCCCGAAGGCAATAGATCAATCCGGGAGGGCAATTGACATGGCACGGATAACCGCAGGCGTCGCTTCCAGCCACGTTCCACTGCTCGGGGTGGCCGTCGATCAGGGCAAGACCCAGGACGACTATTTCGGACCGATTTTCAAAGGCTATGAGTGGACGAAAAAATGGGAGGAAGAGCAAAAGCCCGATGTAATCGTGCTGGTCTATAATGACCATGCTTCTGCCTTTGACGCGAACATCATCCCCACTTTTGCGATTGGTTGCGGCGAAACATACAAACCCGCCGACGAAGGCTGGGGACCGCGCCCTGTGCCTGATGTCGAGGGCCATGCGGACCTTGGCTGGCATATCGCGCAGAGCCTTATCCTCGACGATTTCGACATGACCATCATCAACGAAATGGACGTCGACCACGGGTTGACGGTACCGCTTTCGATGATGTTCGGTCAGCCCGACAAATGGCCGGTCAAGGTTGTGCCTGTGGCGGTAAATGTCGTGACCTATCCGGTCGCATCGGGCAATCGCTGCTGGGCATTGGGCGAGGCCATTGCACGCGCGGTGGAGAGTTTCCCCGAAGATCTGAATGTGCAAATCTGGGGCACGGGCGGGATGAGCCATCAGCTCCAGGGGCCGCGTGCCGGCTTGCTGAACCGCGAGTGGGATAATAAATTTCTCGATATGATGATCGGTGAGACCGATGCCGCCCGTCATATTCCGCATATCGAATATCTGCGCGAAACGGGTAGCGAGGGCATTGAAATGATCATGTGGTTGATCATGCGCGGCGCGCTCGGCAAAAAGACAAAATGCCTGCACCGCCATTATCATATCCCGTGCAGCAACACCGCAATAGGGCACCTCGTGCTCGAACCAGACAATTAAATTCCAGGAGAAACTCCCATGAAAATCGCACTCGCAGGCGGCGGCGCCTTTGGTGAAAAACATCTTGATGGCCTGAAGAATATCGACGGCGTCGAAGTGACCGCGCTGGTCGGACGGACACTCGAGCCTACTAGAGCGATGGCCGACAAATATGGCGTCGGTTTTGCCACCACCGACTATGACGAGATGCTCGCGCGCGACGATGTCGATGCGGTCATATTGGCAACGCCAACGCAGATGCACGCGGCCCAGTCGATCGCCGCGATGGACGCCGGCAAGCATGTCGAAGTGGAAATTCCTTTGGCTGACAGTTGGGCCGATTGCGAAGCGGTGATGGCCAAGCAAAAGGAAACCGGGCTTGTCTGCATGGTCGGGCACACCCGCCGGTTCAATCCGTCGCACCAATATGTGCACAACCGGATCAAGGCTGGCGACTATAATATCCAGCAAATGGATGTGCAGACCTATTTCTTCCGCCGCAAGAATATCAACGCCAAGGGGCAGGCACGAAGCTGGACCGACCATCTGCTCTGGCATCATGCCGCGCATACCGTCGATCTCTTTGCCTATCAGGCCGGGCCAATCATTCAGGCCAATGCGATTCAGGGGCCGATCCACCCGGAACTGGGCATCGCAATGGATATGTCGATACAGTTGAAAGCGCAGAGCGGCGCGATCTGCACGCTTTCCCTCTCGTTCAACAACGACGGTCCGCTGGGCACATTCTTCCGCTACATCGGCGACAACGAGACCTATATCGCGCGCTATGATGATCTGGTGAACGGCAAGGAAGAAGTGATCGACGTGAGCAAGGTCGATGTTTCGATGAACGGCATCGAGCTTCAGGACCGCGAATTCATTACCGCGATCCGCGAAGGCCGTGAACCGAACAGCAGCGTCGCCCAGGTGCTTCCTTGCTACAAGGTGCTGCATGATCTTGAAGGCCAGCTGGGTTAGATCGGATGAGCATTGGTCAGCGCCAGATTGGGCCGTTCAGGCTCTCGGCGATCGTGCTGGGATGCATGAACCTCAACCACGCCTATGGCGTTGCGCCGCCGGAAGAAGAGGCCGGAAGATTGTTGAACCACGCTCTCGATCTGGGCGTCAATATGCTCGATACTGCTGCGCTTTATGGCTTCGGCAAGAACGAGCCCTTGCTGGCAAAATATGTCGGGCACCGGCGCGACGAATTTACCCTGGCGAGCAAGTGCGTGCTCGATGTTTATGATGGCGAGCGCGGTCTGAACGGGCATCCCGACGCAATCGCGGGAACGCTGGACCGCGCCTTGAAGCGGCTGGATACCGATCATATCGATCTCTATTATCTGCACCGTCTGGACAAGAATGTTCCGGTGGAAGAGTCGGTCGGCGCGCTGGTCCGGGCGAAAGAAGCGGGCAAGATCAGCCATATAGGGCTTTCCGAAATGTCGGCTGCGACCATCCGGCGGGCGCATGCCGTTCATCCGATTGCCATGGTGCAGAGCGAATATAGCCCGTGCGTGCGCAATCCGGAGATCGCGGTTCTGGATCTATGTGCAGAGCTCGACATCGGCTTTCTCGCTTTCTCGCCTACAGTTCGCGGTTTTCTGGCCGATGCGGTTCATGATGACAGCTATGAAAAGGGCGACATCCGTTCGTTCATGCCGCGCTTTATCGAGCCCGATCTCAGTCACAATCTGAAAGCAGCAGCACGGTTCAACGCGCTGGCTGCTGATCTGGGCCTGCCACCTGCGCAACTCGCGATTGCCTGGGTATTGGCGCGGCGGCCATTCATTGGCGCCTTGCCGGGCACGCGCTCGATTGCGCATCTGGAAGAGAATATCGGCGCTGCCTCGGTCACGCTGAGCGCAGAAACGATCGCGGCGGTCGAGGAGATGTTCTCCGGAGATGCGATCAGTGGTCCGCGCTATTCGGCTGCGATGCAGGAGCATATCGACACGGAAATATTCGCCGGTGAAGAACTGGCATGAGCGTCAGGACGCAGGTCGCGATCATTGGCGCGGGCCCGGCGGGCCTGCTGCTCGGGCATCTGTTGCGCGCGGAAGGAATAGATTGCGTCATCGTCGAGCGCCAGTCGCCCGACTATATCCTCGGCCGGATCCGCGCCGGGGTATTGGAGCAGATCACTACCGACTTGCTACACCGGCTCGGGCTCGATGCGCGGCTCAACAAGGAAGGCCTGCTCGAGGAAGGCTTTTGCCTTGCGGACGGTGAACGACTGATCCGGATCAACACGTTTGAACTGACCGGCAAGCATGTCACGGTCTACGGCCAGACCGAAGTCACCCGCGACCTGATGGAGGCGGCCGAGGGGCGTGGGCTGCAGATTATCTATGAAGCCTCGGATGTCGGGCTGCATGATATCGAGAGCGATGCGCCTTATCTGACTTATAGCAAGGATGGCGCGGAACATCGGATCGATGCGCGCTTCATTGCTGGTTGTGACGGATATTACGGCCCTTCGCGGCAAGCCATTCCGGCCAGCGCCTCGCGCGAGTTCGAGCGGGTCTATCCTTTCGGATGGCTGGGCATATTGGCCGATGTGCCGCCTTGTCACGACGAGCTGATATACGCCAATCACGAGAATGGATTTGCCCTTGCCTCGATGCGGTCGAAGACCCGCAGCCGTTATTATATTGATGTACCGCTGACCGAAAAGCTGGAGGACTGGCCCGATGACCGGCTGTGGGACGAGCTCGCCGTTCGGCTCGGTCCGGATGCCGCTGCCAATATCACCCGCGGGCCTGCGCTGGAAAAAAGCATCGCGCCCTTACGCTCTTATGTGTTCGAGCCGATGCGGCACGGTTCGCTATTTCTGGCAGGTGACGCGGCCCATATCGTGCCACCCACGGGCGCCAAGGGGCTGAACCTGGCAGCCTCCGATGTGCATTATCTATCCGAGGCCTTCACAGGCTATTTCAATCGGAACGATAATGACGGCATCGGCGGCTATGCGAAAAAGGCACTGTCCCGGGTCTGGAAATCAGAACGGTTCAGCTGGTCGCTGACCAAGCTGATGCACCGTTTTCCCGATGACGGCCCCTTCGAACGGGCGATGCAGGTGGCTGAACTCGAATATATCGCGGAAAGCGAAGCGGCGCAGAAATCGATCGCTGAAAATTATGTCGGCCTGCCTGTCTGAAGCCCGCTCAGGCCTGGACGACTTTCTGATCGATCACGCCAAATGGTGAGGAGCCGTCAACCCCGCGCCCTTCCATCCGGACGCTATCGCCAAATGCCATGAACGATGTGGTTGCCGGCGCCTTGTCCCGGATCATCTCGATCGCCCGTACTTCCGAAATGCAGCTGGATCCGACCTCGGCATAATTGGGGTTGGAGACCGTGCCCGACCCGATGATCGTTCCGGGAACCAGATCACGGGTCAAGGCAGCATGGGCGACGAGTTCGTGAAAGCCGAAGTCCATAACCGCACCGTTCGCGGATCCGAATTTCTTGCCATTCAAATCAATTTCCAGATCGAGGCAAACCCGTCCGTTTTTCCATCCTTCACCCAGTTCATCCGGAGTGACGGCAAAGGGCGCCATTGAACAGGCAGGTTTCGCCTGAACCCAGCCAAATCCGGTTTTCATTTCCACCGGAGCAATGGCTCGCAATGACCAGTCGTTGATCTGGACGATCAGCTTGATGTGCTGCATAGCATCATCGGCAGACGTGCCCATCGGGACATGATCGACAATCACGCCGAACTCGCCCTCGAAATCGATGCCATGTTCCATGCTGGGCAAAGGCACATCTTCGGTCGGGCCGAAGAAGCGGTCCGACACGCCCTGGTACATGAGCGGCCGGTCGGTATCGATCGGATCGAGGCCGAAGGCGACCTGCATAAGTTCGCCATGAGTCGAGAAAGCCGAACCGTCGAGCCACTGCCAGCTGCGCGGCATGGGAGCCGCAAGTTGCGAAGCATCCAATGGATCGCCGCCGCCTTGGGCAAGCTGATCGGCCGCATCCTGCAATTTTGCGTTCAGGTCTCCCCAATGCTCGCTCGCCGCGATCAGACTGGAAACCTGACCTTCGATCTTTACATAGCGTTGATGGTCAAGCGAAACCGCTATCAATTGTCCATCCGGATTTGCAGTCTTCAATGTTGCTAATATCATGTCATCGTCTTTCGGTTGGATTTGAATATTTGTCGAGATCAGGCGAAGGCGAACACATTGTCCACCAGACCGTCGAGATTTATGTCGCTGGCAAAACCCAGACTGGCGGCATTCGGGGTTGTCAGAGGCGGATGGGATGCGAACAGCCGCTGGATCGCGTCATCCTGTTGAAAACTGATCTTGCTGCTATCACCATGGCGGCCCGCCGAGGTAACCAGTTCTCCCATAGAAACGCGCACGGCCGGCAGCATTATCGGATCTGCATCGGTAAAATCAGACACTAGCGCATGGACCAAACACTTGGCACAGACAGAAGCCGACATCAGCCAACTGGTGGCGTCCCGGGAAACCGGCAACGTGTAGGCATCGCCGCCACGCACCGCGTGGAAAATATCGCTCAGAAATGCGGACCCGAAACCTTCTGCAGAACCTGGTCTGGCAACGATCCCGGGCAGCCGCAGAGCGACCCCCGATGCCACCTGGCGCCGGGCTGCATCTGCAAACGCCAGTTCCACCATGCGCTTATGGGTGCCATAAACCGATGTGGGATGAGGGGCGGTATCGTCATCGACCACAGGCGGAAACTGGTCACCGAAAACCGCAATGGAACTGGCGTAGACCAAGCGTCGTCCGTCCAGACGATCAAGTAGATTGAGCGACAGATCGAGATTGATCTCCCGTGATCGCGCCGGATGGGCTTGCGCCGCTCCACCCGGAAGCGCAGCAAGATGTAGCACCCGATCTACTCCATCCAATGCGCGATCCAAAGCGTCCGGATCAAGCAGATCGATCTCGAGACATTCAAATTCGGGGTGATCAGAAATTTCCCGGTCAATCAGTCGAACCTCTCCGGAAAATTGCATGTCGCTCAAATGGCTGGCGACCGTGCGGCCGACGAAACCCCCTGCCCCGGTGATCGCCAGCCGCATTTCAGCCCTGCAGTTCTTCGGAAAATTTCCCGTCGATCAGGATGAAGGCGATCCTGCAATTCTTGTCGGTGCGGTTGGACCAGCCATGATTGGTGCCGCGCTGCACGATGATATCGCCGGCGCCGACGGTGGTTTCGCCTTCGTCCATGATCAATACAAGCTCGCCTTCCAGAACGATCCCGTAATCGACCGTCTCGGTGCGGTGCATATGGGCATGACGCGAACCTTCGCCTTCGAAGGATGATGCGTCCGCTGCACCGATTTCGGCGAAATGGGCCTTTGCCTGTTCCGGTGTCATATCTGCAAAACTGTCATCGTCGGGCGGGATGTCGAGAACGCGGATTCTCGTTCCGTTCGCGGGCGGCGCCAAGATGATCCCTTCTTCCGGTGGTTCGCCCGAACTTGGGTCAATCGGAGCCGGTGTCGCGCGGGTGTTCCAGACCTCGTAAAACATCGGGCCAGTGTCTCCACCGATCCGCTGGATCCGTGGCACGACCCCATCTTCCTGAATGATGGCCTGCCCCTTGGCATTGTGGCCGGTAACGACGCGACGGATTGGTTTCTGGTTCATCATCCTATTTCCTGTTTAGTTCGGCCGATGGTTGTTCGATACCATTGGCATATCGATGGATCACTTCTTGATATTAGGCGGCACGAAAGCAAGACCTCGGGCAGCAAGCTCCTCCTGAGCTCTAGCTTCACGCAGAAGGGCTGCCTTTGCCGAGGGTCGCTCGTTGGCCCGATCATAATGGCTAGCGATAGTTGGAAAAATCGCCGGCTCGAAACCCGCGCCGGTAATGCGAAACCATATCCACGCGAGATAAGCATCGAGGATCGACCAGCGATCACCCATCATCCAGTCTTGCGTGGCCAGTTGGGCCGCAATCGGAGCCAGTTGCAACTTCAGCACTTCCTCGGCTTTCATCCGCACGTGCGGAGACGCTGCCGGATCGGACAATATCATCCCGGGGATGACGAAGCGGGTAACCAGTGGATGCAGATCGCTCGACAAACGGAATAGTGCCGATACGACAGACGCATCTGCATGAGGGTCTCCGGATAGAGGCAGCAGGCCTGCGTCAGGATATGTCTGTGCCAGATAGAGCAAGATTGCGCCATTTTGCGTCAGGACCCCCGTCTCTGTTTTCAGAGCGGGGACCTTGCCTGAAGGATTGATCGCCAGATATTCTTCCGACCGGTGTTCACCAGCCATGAACGCGACCAACCTGGTTTCGAAAGGTTGCCCGATCTCCTCCAGCGCCGTCAGCGTAACTCGTGCGCAGGTGGAGGGTGCAAAATATAGTTTGGCTATGGTTCTCGTCATGGGGACTCCATTGCAACCGGCAACGATCCTAGAGCATGGAGCGTGTTGTTCAACCGTCGCCGCGCTTCCCCGGTCATGCGGATGGCGGACACCTGCTTAGCTAGTGCTTCACCTATAAGTTCGCCTTCCAGCCTTGCGACCATCTGTCCCAGACATTGGTGAATGCCGAAGCCGAAACCGACATGGCCGCTGACATTGCGGTCGATCCGGAATTGATCAGCGTCCTCCCATTTGCGCGGATCGCGATTGGCCGAAGCCAGGAACAGCAGGACCTTCGATCCTTCAGGAATGTTTGACCCGGCAACTTCCGTATCTTTTGCTGTTGTCCTGAAAAACGTCTGCACGGTGGAATCCCAGCGCAAGCTCTCCTCGAACGCGCGAGACGCGAGTTTGTGATTCTTACGAAGCTTTTTGAATTCCTCAGGATGGCTAGCCAAAGCCAAAACCATATGGCCAATGCCGTTGACGGTCGTATCAACTCCTGCGGATAGAAACGAGCGCACCATCTTGCCTGCTTCCTCTGGCGTACATTCGCCGCGGTCAGCCGCTTCGTAC
>NZ_JBALUT010000006.1:0-77626 GCF_036963705.1 Parasphingorhabdus sp.
CAATGTGTCTGTCATAAATATTATCTGACCATGTTAGCGGTTAAATGGCAAGTCAGGCGGACCAGCGCGCGAATATCGCGGTCGGCAACAGGAGACCGCGCGCTTCTTCGCGAACCGCCAGTTCTCCGACCTCGATCGTCCCACCGAGATGCGCCAGTTTTTCGTTGAGCAGCGAGCCCAGCGCCAGCGCCGACATGCGGACGGCATAGACGGTGAGGAACAGGCAACGACTATCGCCATCAAGCAGCTTTCCGCAATCCTCCACAAGTCCTGCGAGATGCTCTTCGAGCCGCCAGATTTCTCCATCCGGACCGCGACCATATTTCGGAGGATCCATCAGTATAGCGTCATAGCGCCGTTCGCGCCGCACTTCGCGGGCGGCAAATTTGGCGGCATCGTCGATAATCCAGCGGATCGGGCGTTCGGTCATCCCCGACAGGGCAGCATTGTCGCGCGCTGCGGTCACGGACTTCTTCGACGCATCGACATGCACCAGATTGGCTCCGGCAGCCGACAGCGCCAAGGTTCCGACCCCCGTATAACCGAACAGGTTCATCATCTGCGGCGCGTCTACATCCTGCAAATTACCGCGGAACCAGCGCCAGACCGGGTCCATATCGGGAAAATAGGCAAGATGCCGGAACGGCGTGCATTGCGCGGTAAAACTGACCTCTTCCCAGTCCATCTGCCATCCCTCTTCAGGGACATTGGAATTCAGATGCCAGCGGCCTCCGCCATCCTCGTCGGATGCAGGAATAAATTCGCCGTCTGCCTGCCAGTCGTCGTTCGATGGCTCCCACATAGCTTGCGGTTCTGGGCGGATAAAATGGAAATCACCGTAGCGTTCAAGCTTGCGGCCAAGGCCAGAGTCGACCAGCGCATAGTCGCTGCGCGGCTCGCTGATCATCAATATTGGAGCTGGTTTGACTTCAGCCATCGGACGGCGTGGCGTTGGACATGATGAATGACTTTACCGCATCATATGTGCCGGGGAGCTTGGTATATTTCTCCTCGCGGTCGAACAGATCACCGACGCGGCGTGGCAAGGCCGGGCGGATGCCCGTGGCCCGCTCCACTGCATCTGGGAATTTCGCCGGATGGGCGGTCGCCAGCGTCACTACCGGTACGGCCGGATCCAGATCGACATTCTGCGCCGCGGACAGGCCGATGGCGCTATGTGGATCAATCACGTGACCGGCCTTGTCCTGCGCCCAACGCATGGCAATCGACATATCATCCGGATCGACGCGATGGCTGGTAAAGATCGACGATGCAGTTTCCCGCATGTCGGGCTCCAGCTGCATATTATGGCTCTGTTCAAAAGCGGCCATCCGGGCCGCCGTCTTGACGCCATCGCGGCCTTCGAGATCGAACAGCAATCGTTCGAAATTGCTGCTGACCTGAATGTCCATCGATGGCGCTGCGGTAGGGGTTACCGTTCCGGTGGAATAGTCCCCGGCGCTCAGTGCGCGATGCAATATGTCATTGACGTTGGTTGCGACGATCAGCCGTTCGATCGGCAATCCCATTTTCGACGCGACATAGCCGGCGAAGACATCACCGAAATTTCCGGTCGGCACCGAAAATGCGATCTTGCGATGCGGCGCCCCCAATTGGCTGGCGGCGTAAAAATAATAGACAACCTGCGCCATCAGTCGTGCCCAGTTGATCGAATTGACCGCCGAGATAGAGAAACGGTTGGTCACATCCTGATCGGCAAACATCCGTTTGACCATAGCCTGGGCATCATCGAAGCTGCCGTCAATCGCGATATTATAGACATTCGGTGCAAGGACCGTGGTCATCTGCCGACGCTGGACATCGGATATCCGGCCGTCGGGATGGATCATGAAGATATCGACCTTGTCCCGGCCTGCCAGCGCATCAATCGCGGCGGAACCGGTATCTCCGGAAGTAGCGCCCACGACCGTCAGATGCTTGTCCTGCCGGGCAAGAAATTTCTCGAACAACAGGCCGAGCAATTGCAGCGCGACGTCCTTGAACGCCAGTGTCGGACCGTGGAACAGTTCGAGCAGCCATTGCCGCCCGTCCAGCTGTACCAAAGGTGTCACCGCAGCGTGCGAGAAGCGGCCATAAGCCTGTTCACAAATATCCCGCAATTCCGCTTCATCAAGCGCATCGCCGACAAATGGCAACATCACACGGACGGCGGTTTCCACGTAAGAAAGGCCCGCCATGTCTGCAATATCGGCGGCACTGAAAGACGGCCATGATTGCGGTATATAAAGCCCGCCATCGCCGGCCAGTCCGGCCAGGGTCACTTGTTCGAAATTCAATGCGGGCGCAGCGCCTCTGGTAGATATATATTGCATGGTGCGAGCGGGTTAGCGGCAGCCTCCGATCAGGGCAAGAACTATGCTTTGACAGGGCGTTTTATCGAACCCTTCTCAAGCTGTGTTTTGAGCGTGTCGAGCCGTTCGACGGCATTGGCGGCATGCGGCCCGATCCAGCGTTCGTGGATGGCATGAATAGGCAAAGGATTGAGATGATTCCAGCGCTCTCGCCCTTTCTGTTGCGGGATGATCAGGTCCGCCTTCACCAGCACCTGCAGATGTTGCATCACTGTACAGCGGTTCAGGTCCGGAAAATGCGCGCACAGCGCCCCGGTAGTCAGCGGCTGATCCCGCAAATCGTCCAGAATCTGGCGACGAACCTTGGACGCAAGGGCCTTGAACACCCGATCATATATATCGCTAGTTGACATGTTATATTTTTATAACATATTGTTGGGAACCATTTCAAGGGAGAATCACTATGGATCTAAAATTCAAAGTTGCTGCCCATATTTCAAAACCCGTCGCGGAAGTATTTGAAGCGGTGGCCAACCCGGAGCAATTATCAGCTTATTTCACAACCGGCGGCGCACAAGGCCGTCTGGAGACCGGGGCGACTGTGATGTGGGACTTTCATGATTTTCCCGGCGTGTTTCCGGTCGAGGTCACCGAAGTCATTCCGAACGAGAAAATTTCCATCTTGTGGGAGGCAGGCGACACATCGGGGGAAGCCGGTTACAAGGTCGCCGCCACGATGACCTTCGAGCCGCTGGAAGGCAACCGCACGCTGGTGACGATTTCCGAAGGGGGCTGGCGAGAAACCGAAGCCGGTCTGAAAACCTCTTACGGTAATTGTTCCGGATGGACGCAAATGCTGTGCGCGCTCAAGATGTGGGTCGAGCACGGGATAAATTTGCGGGAAGGCTTTTACAAATAGCCTGCCTGAATCATTTGATCTTGTTGCGCCCCCGCAGAGCGATGAGAAAAATGATCAGCGCGATGCCGGCAAAGAGGAACCACTGGACCGCATAAGACAGATGATTGTTCGGGACGTCCTCCAGCGCGGGCGGCTGGCTTTGCTGTAGTCCTGCGACAGGCTCACTCGCCACCAGGCGGATGATATATTGGCTGTCAGGCGCGATGATACCGTCAACGACTCCGCCTTGCCAATCCGGATTATCCGGACGTGGAGACCAGCCCGCGACAATTTGCGCGCCCGGACCTTCTGCGCCGGCAGTGCGACACTGGGCGATATGCGCCCAGCCGGATTTCCCGTTGATGTTACGCCCGCTGGTCGAGCGCCAGCCGATGACGGCGAGACAATTAACGGAAGATTTGCGGAAATAGGGCGCGTCTTCAGGATTTGGCACAGCGGGATAGGCAATCGGCGGCATCTCATCCGCCGCGGCATAGGTTGCCAACAGGTCGTTTTTCCACTCGGCACGCTGTAACTGCCATATGCCTAGACCGGCCATGGTTGCCACAGCGATCAGGACAAGGATGGTCCCCAATATCGGTAGGCGCCTGGTCATTCGCCGTCGCGTTTGTCGATGCTGCCTTCGCGAGCCTGGTTGCGATGTTCCAATATCAGCAGGATACCTTTTGACACCCTGAGCGAACCGACGACCGCGCTGACGGTCAGCGGCACCCAGAGCAATATGTGGAGCCAGAAGGGTGGATGGAAATTGGCTTCAACTGCCAAGGCCAGGCCCAGAATGATCGCGCCGACAATCAAGGTCAGGAAAGCCGCCGGGCCGTCGCCTACATTATACTGGCTGAAGTCCAGACCACAGCTCCGACACTTGTCGGAGAATTTTATCACATTGGCAAAAAGCGTCTTCTGCCCACAATGGGGGCAGAGACCAAAAAGGGCAGCTGGAAGAACATCCGGCTGCCCCTTTGTATTTTCGGTTTGGTTCAACATTATAGCCTAGTGAACCGGTGCGCCCCAGCCACCCCAGACATAGACAACGATGAAGAGGAACAACCATACGACATCGACGAAATGCCAATACCAGGCTGCCGCTTCAAAGCCGAAATGCTGCTTCGGGGTAAAGTGGCCTTTATAGGCCCGTGCCAGACAAACAATCAGGAAGATCGTGCCGACCAGAACGTGGAAGCCGTGGAACCCGGTCGCCATGTAGAAAGCCGAGCTATAGTTGAGACCAGCGAACGGGAAAGGCGCAACGCTATATTCATAGGCCTGGATAGCCGAGAACAATACACCGAGAATGACCGTCAGCCACAGGCCGGTGATCAATCCCTTGCGATCACCGTGGATCAACGAATGGTGAGCCCAGGTAACAGTGGTACCGGAACACAGAAGAATCATCGTGTTGAGCAACGGCAGTTCGAAGGCGTTGAGCACTTCAATACCCTTGGGTGGCCACTGTAACAGCGCTGCTGCGCCGTCTTGCCCGATATAATTGGTGACGATGCCGTCAACCATTTCAAGCGGCTGAGGGAAAAGTGCGAAATCGAACCATGCCCAGAACCATCCCACGAAGAACATGACTTCCGAAGCAATGAACAGGATCATGCCGTAGCGCAGGTGCAACTGAACCACAGGTGTGTGATCGCCCGCATGGGCTTCCTTGATCACGTTGGCCCACCACGCATAGAAGGTCAGCGCAATTGCGGCAAAGCCGATTGCAAAGACGAGCGGACCGAAGGACATGTCGTGCATCCAGCGGATGCCGCCGATTGCCATGACGAAGGCGGAAAACGAACCGACCAGCGGCCAGATGTCTGGCGGCAATATGTGATAATCATGATTTTTGGCACCGGCCATATTATTTCCCTAACCTTGACTTAAATTTCTCTTAGCTATCGCCTTTACCGGCGTCTACTGCCTGCTCGTCCGTCGAACGATAAAAAGTATAGCTGAGCGTGATTTCCTTGATATCTTTTGTTTCCGGATCTTCCATGATCGCAGGGTCAACATAATATAACACCGGCATCCTCACCGTCTGCCCCGGTTTCAGCGTCTGCTCGCTAAAGCAAAAGCACTGAACCTTGTTGAAATATTGCCCCGCCAATAACGGTGTCACGTTGAATGTGGCAGTGCCGACAACCGGCTGGTCGGATTCATTGGTCGCAATAAAAATCGCCATGTCACGCGCACCGACAGTGACATGGTCGACGGCTTGCTCCGGCTTGAATGACCATGGCAGCGCGGAATTGACATTGGAGTCGAAACGGATCGACATCACCCTATCGGTGGCTTGAACCGTGGCGGCTTGTGCTTCACCCACTCGCTGGGTCGTTCCAGCATAGCCGGTCACGCGGCAGAACACCTCGTAGAGCGGCACAGCGGCGAAACCCAAGCCCAACATGCCGAGGCCCATCGCCCCAGCCATCATGCCGCTGCGGCGGTTCTTGGCGGAAAGAGTAGCTTTCGCGTTGGCCATCAGGAACCACCGCTAATTTTAACGATGGTGATGAAATAGAATAATATGACCATGAAGAACAGCAGTCCGGCCAGAATGATCGCCCGGTGCTTCTGCCGTGCCTGATAGATTTTTTGCTCTTCAGGGCTCATCGGGGCTTTTCCATTATCAATCTCGCTCATGCGAATATCATCCGGTCAGCAACAAGCGCTGCGAACAGCGCGAAAAGGTAAAGTATCGAAAATTTGAACAGGCGCTTTTCAGAGGCCATGTCATCTGGCTTGGTCGTGTTGCTGCGAGCGACCTGCAATGAAAGCACGCAGAATATCAGGCTCAGCACGATCGCGGCGACACCATAGACCGAACCTGCCAGCCCGAGAGCGAAAGGCGCGATAGCGGTTGCGGCGAGCACAAGACTGTATCCGAAGATCTGGTTGCGGGTCGAGCGTTGACCGGCAACCACCGGCATCATCGGCACGCCGGCTTTTGAATAGTCGCTGTTCATGAATAACGCGAGCGCCCAGAAATGCGGCGGCGTCCAGAAGAAAATGATCGCGAACAGCAGGACTGGCATCAGCGTCACGTCGCCGGTCACCGCAGCCCAGCCAATCGCTGGCGGGAAAGCGCCGGCAGCGCCACCGATCACGATATTTTGCGGAGTGCTGCGCTTCAGCCAGATAGTGTAGACGACAGCGTAGAAAAAGATCGAGAATGCAAGAAATATGGCGCTGAACCAATTGACCGCAACGCCCATCAGCAGGACCGAGAATACCGACAGTCCGATACCGAAATGCAGCGCGGTTTCGCGGTCCATTCGACCAGCCGGCAGCGGCCGTTGGCTGGTGCGTTTCATGATCGCGTCGATATCATATTCATACCACTGGTTGAGCGCGGCCGAAGCCCCTGCCCCCAGGCTGATCGCGAGGATCGCGGTGAAACCGATCACCGGATGAATCGATCCCGGCGCTGCCAGCAAACCGCACAGGGCGGTGAAGATGACCAAGGACATCACACGCGGTTTGGTCAGCGCAAAGAGATCCTTCGCGCTGGCCAAGCCTTGTATTGTTTGTGACGCAGTGGTCATTTCTTTTCCCAAATTCCCGACTGGTCCTCAGATCACTTGATCTGGGGAAGGGTTTCGAACTGGTGGAACGGCGGCGGGCTGGACAATGTCCATTCCAGCGTCGTTGCGCCTTCGCCCCAGTAATTGCCTTCGGCTTTGCGGCCGGCAAACATGGAGTAGCCGATGTTCACGAAGAAGATCAGCACGCCGACCAGCATCACGGCATAGCCGAGCGAGCTGATCTGGTTCCAGTAAGCAAACTGCTCCGGATAGTCGGCATAGCGACGTGGCATGCCCTGCTGTCCGAGGAAGTGCTGCGGGAAGAACAGGATGTTCACGCCGATGAAGAAGATCCAGAAATGGAGCTGCCCCAGCAATTCGTTATACATCCGGCCCGACATTTTCGGGAACCAGTAATAGAAGCCGGCAAAGAGCGAGAAGACCGCGCCGAGCGACAACACATAGTGGAAATGGGCAACCACATAATAAGTATCATGAAGATTGTCATCAATCCCGCCATTGGCGAGCACAACACCGGTCACACCACCCACGGTGAACATGAAGATGAAGCCCAGGGCCCACATCATCGGTGTCTTGAACGACAAGGAACCGCCCCACATGGTTGCGATCCACGAGAAGATCTTGATACCGGTAGGCACCGCGATCACCATGGTGGCTGCGGTGAAATACATTTTCACGTTAACCGACATGCCGGTGGTGAACATATGGTGAGCCCAGACCACAAAACCGACGACACCGATGGCAACCATAGCATAAGCCATGCCGAGATAGCCAAAGATAGGCTTGCGGCTGAAGGTCGAGATGATGTGGCTGACCATGCCGAAACCGGGCAAGATCATGATGTAGACTTCAGGATGTCCGAAGAACCAGAACAGATGCTGATAGAGCACCGGATCACCGCCGCCTGCGGCATCATAGAAGGTCGTGCCGAAGTTACGATCGGTAAGCAACATCGTGATCGCTGCAGCCAGCACGGGAAGCGCGAGCAGCAACAGGAATGCGGTAACCAGAACCGACCATACAAACAGCGGCATTTTGTGCAGGGTCATGCCCGGCGCGCGCATATTGAAGATGGTGGTGATGAAGTTGATCGCGCCGAGAATGGACGATGCACCAGCAAGATGGAGCGAGAGAATCGCCATATCGACCGCTGGCCCAACCGAACCGCTGGTCGAGAGCGGCGCATAGACCGTCCAGCCAGTGCCTGCACCATTGCCGGTGCCGCCTGGTACGAAAGATGATCCGAGGAGCAAGAGAAATGCGGGGACGAGCAGCCAGAAGCTGACATTGTTCATCCGCGGGAAGGCCATGTCCGGCGCGCCGATCATCAGCGGCACGAACCAGTTACCAAAGCCACCGATCATCGCCGGCATGACCATGAAGAAGACCATGATCAGGCCATGCGCGGTAATCAGCACATTCCATAGGTGATAGGCTTGATCCATCGATGCTTCTGTGCCGTTGGACATGCTTGCCCAGGCTTGCAGATACTGGATACCCGGTTCTGCCAGTTCCAGCCGCATCAGACCGGAAATCCCGCCACCGATGATACCCGCGACAATCGCGAAAATCAGATAGAGAGTACCAATGTCCTTATGGTTGGTAGACATGAACCAGCGCTGGAAGAAAGCTGGCTTGTGATCAGCGTCATGCGCATGATCGTCGATGTGGCCATCTGCTGTGATTGTTGTCATTACTCTAACCCTCAGTTGGTCGCAGCGGCTGCATCGGCAGGCGCAGTTTCGGTCGTCGCTTCAACGGCAGCAGTTTCGGTTGCAACGGCTTCTGCCGCGTCGCCCTTCACTGTTCCGCCATTGGCGCGAACCCAGTTGTTGAATTTTTCTTCGGATAGAACTTCAACCGTGATCGGCATGAAACCGTGGCGTGCGCCGCAAAGTTCGGAGCACTGGCCATAATATACACCTTCGCGATCGATCTGCAGAACCTTTTCGTTGATCCGCCCGGGAACAGCATCAAGCTTGAACCATGCCGCCGGGATGGCAAAGCTGTGGATCACGTCCGCTGCGGTGATCAGCAGCTTGACCGGCTTGCCGACCGGAATAACCATCCGGTTGTCGGCTGCGAGCTGGTATGGCTCTCCGCGTGCAGCGGCTTCGTCCGGAGTCAGCATGTTGGAAATGACTTCGAAATCGCCATTGTCAGGATAGCTGTAACCCCAATACCACTGATACCCGGTAACCTTCACGGTCAAGGCATCCTCCGGAGCCGGCTCAAACTGCTCAGCGAGCAGGCTGATCGAAGGCACGGCGATCACAACCAGGATCAGGACAGGAATGACAGTCCAGATGATTTCGATAAAAGTATTATGGGTTGTTTTTGATGGCACCGCATTGGCCCCGCGACGAAAACGGTAAACGACCCAGAACAACAGGAAGAGAACCAGCAAACTCACGCCGACCATCATTGGCACCAGGATCACATTGTTGATCCAATGGGCGGTTTTGCCGGTTTCGCTGAACTGCTCTTGAAAATCGATGGCGCCATCGACTGGCATGCCGATGCCTGGCGTCGGCTTCATCGGGGTATAAAGCGCAGGATCAAGACCGGTTGCGGTGGCTGCTGCCACTGCCGGTACTTCCGCTGCTTCCAGTTCGCTGGACGCTGCTGGATTCACAACCGGTGCTGCCGGCAACGCTTCTTGCGCCGACAAAGCCGCCGGCGTGAGAATCAAGCCGATGGCCAGAATCCAAGCTTTCACAAAATGAGTCATATATCGCTCAACCCTATCTTACCCCAAGTTTCGGTAGTTTTCCGGCAATGGCTCGACTTTTGGAATCAGCGAGCCTAGCCTGAAATAGTCCGATTGGGGCGGCTTATAGGCATGGATGACGCAAGCCTCAAGCTACGGAATACATATTTTTTCAGTTTTTTGACTTTAATTTATCTGGCATTGCGGTCTCAATATGCCCATTTGGGCAATATGGTGAATTTCAGACAGGGATGAAATATTGACAGAACAAGAGATTTTGGCGGAATTCCGAAGCTGTGACGCCTTACTGCAAGGCCATTTTATCCTTTCGTCCGGACGCCACAGTAGCCGTTATTTGCAGTGCGCTCGCCTGCTGATGGACCCGGCCCGTGCGTCACGGATGGCCGAAGCGCTTGTCGCGAAAATACCACAGAATATCAGACGCTCAATCGATATTGTCGTGTCACCGGCAATGGGCGGCGTCATCGTCGGCCATGAAATGGGCCGGGCGCTCGGCCTCGAGGCCCTATTTCTCGAGCGGCCCGAAGGCATATTCGAACTGCGCCGGGGGTTCCGGCTGGAACCGGGACAGAAAGTATTGATGATGGAAGATGTCGTGACCACCGGCCTGTCTTCCCGCGAAGCCATTCAGGCAATCCGCGACGCGGGCGGTGACGTGATCGCCGCCGGTGCGCTGATCGACCGTTCGAACGGCGCCGCGCAATTTGACGTGCCCTTCTTCCCGCTGGTGGCGCTTGACGTGCCCTCTTATGCCGCAGACGAGGTCCCCGCCGATCTAGCAGCCATCCCGACGACCAAGCCGGGCAGCCGCGCGGAGCCATCGGCGGCGTGAGTATAGAGACATTTCTTAGACTGGGCGTCAACATCGACCATGTCGCCACAATCCGCAACGCGCGCGGCGGCGATCATCCCGAACCGGTGCGCGCGGCGCTGGTCGCGGCCGAAGCAGGCGCTGACGGAATCACCGCCCATTTGCGTGAAGACCGGCGCCATATCCGCGATGATGATCTCACCGTGCTGATGGACGAGCTAACTATACCGCTCAATCTGGAAATGGCGGCGACCGACGAGATGCTGGCGATTGCTCTGCGCCACAAACCGCACGCCGCCTGCATCGTGCCGGAAAATCGCGAGGAACGGACAACCGAAGGCGGTCTGGATGCTGCGGGCATGCACAATAAGCTGGCCGATTTTGTTGGACAGCTGAAAGAAGCCAATATTCGAGTGAGCCTGTTTATCGAGCCCGACCCGCGCCAGATCGAGGCCGCCATCCGCCTCGGCGCGCCGGTCGTCGAATTTCACACCGGCCGATATGCGGAGATCACCGGCGCCGAACGCGAAGCCGAACTTCGCCGGATCGCGGATGCGGCCGCGCTAGCGGCGAAAAACGGCATCGAACCCCATGCCGGACACGGACTGACCTTCGACAATGTCGTGCCAATCGCTGCCATTCCGCAGCTCGTGGAGCTGAACATCGGCCATTTCCTGATCGGCGAAGCAATTTTCAGCGGTCTCGACGGCAGTATCCGCCAGATGCGCGCGCTAATGGATGAAGCACGGTGAGCAATAGACAATTTTTTTCCTCCCTGTCGCAGACGGGGAGGCGGACCGCCCGAAGGGTGATGGAGGAGTGCCCCTCCGTCGCCTTCGGCGCCACCTACCCGCAGCTTTACTGCAGGGAGGAAAAGATATGATCATCGGTCTCGGCTCCGACCTCTGCAATATCGAGCGGATCCAGAATTCGCTCGACCGTTTTGGCGAGCGGTTCGAACTGCGGGTCTTCACCGAACTGGAACGCGCCAAGGCGGCTCGGCGGCCGCATACTATTGCCGGCACCTACGCCAAACGTTTCGCCGCCAAAGAGGCTTATTCCAAAGCGGTCGGCACCGGCTTTCGGGCTGGCGTCTTCATGAAAGATATCGGCGTCATCAACGCCAAAAGCGGCGCGCCGACCCTCGCCCTGACCGGCGGAGCAAAAAAACGCCTCGACGCGCTAACTCCTGCCGGATATGAGGCAATCGTTCATCTCACACTCACCGACGATCATCCATGGGCTCAGGCATTCGTGATCATCGAAGCGCATCCGCTATAGGAAATGCGCTTCCCATGGACCAGGAAACCAAAGAAAAAAATATGGCGATAGAAAATACTGCTGACAGCGGTTCCACAGGCAAACCGGAAAAAGAAAAAACCGACTGGATCGGCGAGATCAAGAGCATTGGCTTGCTGCTGCTGGCGGTTCTTACCTTTCACAGCCTGGTGGCCAAGCCATTCTATATCCCGTCAGTATCGATGATGCCCGGCCTGCTGGTCGGTGACCGGCTGATCGTCAGCAAATATGCTTATGGCTGGTCCTGGGTGTCACCCACTTTCCATATATTGCCACGTTTGGAAGGTCGCCTGTTCGGCAGCCTGCCCGAACGCGGCGATGTCGTGATCCTGACTCCGAAAGAACAAAGCAGCGACTATATCAAGCGGGTGATCGGCCTGCCAGGCGACACCATTGAATTGCGTGGCGGTCAGGTGTTTCTTAACGGCGTCGGCGTCAGACAGGATGTCCAGCCCGACCTGCTGATCCCGATCGACGCCAATTCACCCTGCGGACCTAATGAATTTCCTGGCGCGCGGAGCAAGGATGCCGCCGGCAACCCGGTTTGCCGTCTACCCATCGTCCGCGAAACGCTGCCCAATGGCGTGAGCTATAATATTATCGATCTCGGCCCCCAATATACCGATGACGTGGCGCCGGTCGAAATTCGGGACCATGAGGTCTATCTGCTCGGCGACAACCGTGATCTCAGCGCCGATAGCCGGGTCTCGAGCCCGCTTGGTCTCGGCGGCGCGATCCCCTGGGAAAATATTGGCGGACGGGCGGAGTTCATTACTTTCTCGCTCGATGGAACGACCACGTTCAATCCGCTGAGCTGGCTTGGTTCGTTCCGGAGCGGACGGGCCGGAACCAGCCTGCGTCCCGACAAAGCGGCCACTACCACAAAATAGCGCTGGTCTAGAGCCGCAGCCCTGCGGTCTCGTCGAGACCGGCCATGATGTTCAGATTCTGGACAGCCGCGCCCGAAGCACCTTTGCCGAGATTGTCCAACCGGGCGATCAGACGGGCGTGATAGCCGCCTGCATTGCCACAGACGAACAGTTCCAATTTATCGGTCGGTGCATCGTGCTCGCTGATCAGTAGTTCGGTCATTTCGCCCCTGCCCTGTACTGAGACAAGTTCCGAACCGGCATAAAAGGCCGTCAGATCTTCCAGCAGCTGTTCTGCCCGCACCGATCCCATCGCACCGAGATGGAGCGGGATATCTACAAGCATGCCCCGAAAGGCGCGAATCACGGACGGCGCAAAAATGACATCATGGGCCAGTCCGCCATGGACTTTCATTTCAGACATATGCTTGTGATCAAGGTTCAGACCGTAGCTTCGAAAACCCAGATCGGGTTCCTGTGCAAACCGTTCTATCAGCGCCTTGCCGCCGCCCGAATATCCGGAGACAGCATTCATGACATAGGGCCAGTCTGCCGGCAGCAGGCCACCCGCAATCAGAGGGGCAACAAGCCCCAGAAACCCGGTTGGGTAGCAGCCGGGGTTGGAAACGAAGCGCGCATTGGCGATTGCGTCCCGCTGGCCACTGCGAAATTCGGCGAAGCCATAGGCCCAACCATCGGCAACGCGGTGCGCCGTCGACGCGTCGATCACCCGGGTATTGTCATTGTCGATCAGCGAAACCGCCTCTATCGCCGCCTCGTCGGGCAGGCAGAGAATGACAAAATCGCTGTCATTGATCGCCTCGCGCCGCGCAGCGACATCTTTGCGCTTCTCTTCGGGCAACCGGACGAGAGAAAATTCGCTCCGCCCGGACAGCCGTTCGGCGATTTCCAGTCCGGTGGTCCCTACGGCGCCGTCGATGAAAACAGTCTTCGTCATCGTCAGTCTCAGGAAAGCCGTTTGCGAGCCGATATCGGCTTGTCTGATGTCTTTGCAAAACGGGCAACCGCATCCGCCAGTGGTTCGATCGCCACTTGCATCATGTGGGAATTGGCGTGAATGATCCGGTCCTTGTCGATCATCAGACCGACATGATCGGGGAAGAACACCAGATCGCCGCGGCGGAGGTCCTCGTCTTCGGCAATATCATCGCCCAATGCCGCCAACTGCTGATCGCTGTCACGCGGAGCATCAACCCCGGTCAGCATCAATATCATCTGGACGAGCCCCGAACAATCGAGGCCGTCACCGCTCCGGCCACCCCAGAGATAGGGTGCGCCGATCAGCTGTTCTGCTAGCGCCGCGGTGCCATTTGTTCCGTCAAAAACAACCTTGGTGCCGATCGGCTGCACATGGCGGACATGGACAAAGCCCTTGCCGGTTTTCAGGAAATTCCCGCATTCGCTGGGTTCGCCGCAGGCAATCCGCGCGCCCATCGGAAGCCGCTTCATAACGCCCGATTTGAAATCCGGTTCGATGAAAATCAAAGCAGCGCGTGCAAAGATCAAATGGGTTGGGTCGGGTGTCTTCTTCTGATGTTGCAGCGCATGGACAGGAACATAGCCGACATAACCGTCATGACCGCAATAGCCCCAGGCCCAGTCCCCGGCAATTTCCAGAACATTGAAATCTTCGCCGTGGAGCAATTCGGAAATCGCTTCGTGGTCCTTGCCGCTCTGTTTGCGGATCATCGCCTTTGGCGCTGAACAGCGCATTGGCATCGGGGCCGCATAATGCGGTGCAAATAATTTGCCGGCCAGAGCAACATCCGCAAGGTCACCGCGATGCGCAGTGATCCGGGGGTCGAATTCCTCTTCCGGACCATGCAGCACGAATTTCGCGTGCGCGCCAGTATCTGCAGCTTTCGTATCCATGCGTATAGAAATCCTAATATTCCGCCAAAAACCCCAGTGGTCTGGGGTTTAAGCGCGATGTTGCAAAGCAACGACAATCGCGCCGCCCTTACCCGACCTATGGGCGGTTAATCAAGCGGTGTCGCATATGCCTAGTTTGCGTAGCGATCGTTCAGATAGCGCCAGCTTGCCCGCAGCCCCAGAGCTTCGCCACCTTTTGGTCGCCCAGGCTTGCTCGCCGGGCGCCAGGCGAAAGTATCGAAATGCGCCCATGGCACGGATTCCGGTGCAAATTTCTTCAAAAACAGGGCTGCAGTAATGCTGCCGGCAAAGCCGCCGGCAGCGCTGTTCACACAATCGGCGATCGAACTGCTGAGCATCGCGTCATAGCCAGGCCACAAAGGCAATTGCCAAAGTGGATCGCTGACATCCTCGCCAGATTGCAAGAGACCGTCCGCCATTTCCTTATTGTCGCAGAACATGACCGGCAGGTCAGGCCCCAATGCAACACGCGCCGCGCCGGTGAGCGTGGCGAAATCGATGATCATCTCTGGCTCATCCTCGCCAGCAAGCGTCAGCGCATCGCCCAATACCAGCCGTCCCTCGGCATCGGTATTGGTGATTTCGACGGTCAGGCCCTTGCGGCTGTGCAAAATATCGCCCGGGCGCAAAGCATGGCCATCCACCGAATTTTCGACAGCGGGCACCAGCAGGTGCAGGCGAACCGGAAGATTGGCTTCCATCACCATACGGGCGAGCGCGATGGCATGAGCAGCGCCGCCCATATCCTTTTTCATCAGCATCATGCCGGCCGGGGACTTCATCGAAAGCCCTCCACTGTCAAAGGTCACGCCCTTGCCGATAATAGCGATTTTGGGATGGTCCGCCTTGCCCCATTTCAGTTCGATCAGGCGCGGCGCATGGGGACGCATCGCCGCCTTGCCGACGCCGTGGATCATCGGAAAATGCTCTTCCAGCGTGTCGCCGCGCGTCACTTTCAGTTCGCCGCCGTGCTTGCTGGACAGCTTGTCGACGATATCCTCGATCTTGTCCGGCCCCATGTCGGCAGCCGGCGTGTTGACCATATCCCGGACCATCGCGGTTGCGTCGGCCTGACGGACCGCCTCGTCGCGCTGTCCGATTGCATCGGTGACCAGCAGCACGCTCGGTCCCTGCCGGTTGGGCAGTTCCTTGTAGCGGTCAAATTCATGTTGCGGGATCAGCCAGCCGAACAGCGCGCCCTTGGCGCTGGCTCCTTGCAGGCGATACTTGCCCTCGGGCAATTTGCCACCCAGCTTGGCTAACGACCAGGGATCGAGCTTTTCACGGTTGAGGACACCGGCAACCACCGAAAAGTCGCTCGTGAGCGATTTGTCATCGCTCTTCCCGCCAACCGGAGGCAGCAGCAGAAAGGAATCGGGATTGGCGACAAATTTATAGGCGGTCGCAATCGCCCTGATGGTCTCGGGTTGCCCCTTCAGCCAGTCTTCAAAACTATTCACATCCAATATCTGGATATTGCGAGCGGGCTGGCCGGTGTCGGCCTCGATCAATGCCTTAAAATCAGTCATTCGGTCGCTATAGCCACAGTTTGAGCAGAGCGCGAGAGTCTATTCGGCGGCAATGACTTCCGCTTCGGACCGTTTGTTTGGGAAAGGAATGACCGCAGCACCCGGCTTGGAAAAGACCATCACACCGTCATCCACGGCCTTGTGACGCAGGTTGATAATATCTTTCGGATAGTTTTGGTTCAGGCGCCAGGGTTTGCGATCGCCCTGTTTCGGCAGATCCTTGATCGCCCGCTGGACATAGCCGGAGCTGAAATCGAGCATCGGCTCGGTCCCCATCGGCTCGTCGGAGGGCAAGGTCGGAGTCGCGATCGGGGTGCCATTCTTGTCCATGAAATTCACCAGACGGCAGACATATTCGCTGGTCAGGTCGGCTTTCAGCGTCCAGCTCGCGTTGGTGTAGCCCATCGTCATCCCGAAATTGGGGATGCCGGAGAACATGACGCCCTTGTAATTGATTTTTTCGCCAAAATTGACCGGCTGTCCATCGACCGAAATGGCCGCACTACCGCCGGTGAGCATTTTCAATCCGGTGGCGGTCACGATAATATCCGCCTCGAGCGTCTTGCCGGATTTCAGCGTGATACCGTCTTTGGTAAATGTTTCGATATGGTCGGTGACAATCGACGCTTTGCCCGATTTGATCGATGCAAACAGATCGCTGTCGGGCACAAGGCATAGCCTCTGGTCCCAAGGGTTATAGCTGGGCGTGAAATCGGCCATATCGACGCCGGGGCCCATTTCATCCTGTACCATCTCCAGCAGTCGTTGCTTGAAACCGTCAGGCTTCTTGCGGGCGAGATTGAACATGAAAAGGCCCATCAGCACATTTTTCCAGCGGGTCAGCAGATAGGCAAGCTTGGCCGGCAAGACTTTACGGAACCGCAAGGCCCATTTGTCCTCACCCGGCAGGGAAACAATATAGGTTGGGGAACGCTGCAACATGGTGACATGCGCCGCCGTGCCAGCCATTGCCGGAACAAGAGTAACCGCGGTCGCGCCGCTGCCAATCACGACAACTTTCTTGCCAGCATAGTCGAGGTCTTCGGGCCAGAATTGCGGGTGGACAATCGGGCCGGCAAAATCGGATTTGCCGGGAAAGTCGGGATTATGGCCTTCCTCATAGCTGTAATAGCCGGAGCACATGTGGAGGAAATTGCACTGGACGGTGCTGATCGAACCATCGCCATGCTGCAGACTGACCGTCCACAGAGCGGTTTCGCTCGACCAGCTGGCATCTATCACCTTGCGGTTGAAGCGGATCTTGTCGTCCAGATCATATTCTGCAACGGTTTCATTGAGATAAGTGAGGATCGACGGCGCATCGGCAATCGCCCTGCGCGCGGTCCAGGGTTTGAAATTATAGCCCAAGGTGTACATGTCGCTGTCCGAGCGAATACCGGGATAGCGGAACAGATCCCAGGTCCCGCCGAGCCGCTCTCGCCCCTCGACAATGGCAAAGCTTTTGCCCGGGCATCTTTTGGTCAGGTGAACCGCTGCGCCGATACCGGACAGGCCGGCACCAACAATCAGAACGTCAAGAATCTCGTTTTTCATTTCAACACCCTACTGACATGGGTGTTAATTGGCAAGCAAGGCGTTTTGGCTGGCCTATTCGCTCATCAGGGTCAGGCTGCGAAACAGGCCCTGATCCAGTTTTTCATCGAAACGACAGCCAATATAGCCATCTTTGCACCAGACGGCGGTCGCCGGAATCGGGCTGCTGTTATCAAAGCGCAACCAGAGACGCGTGCTGGCCTTGAATCGCCCGTCACAAGAAACCCGGCAGCCATAGACCGAAACATCAACCAGTTCGCCAGCCTTGGCGCTTGTGCCCCCTTTGCCGTTCTCCCGGATCGCGGCGCGCTGGATCTGGACGGGATGCCGATACACCTGGCGCTGTTCGATCAGCGCCGATTTCACGGAACGAAATTGTGAATGCATGTATCTCATCGTCAGCCCCTCGCCGTAGGGCTTAGCGAATTCTGCTCAACAAATGGTTAAACAGCCACAGAAGTGATTCGTTCGCACTATTGTGACAGAGGAACTATTCAGCTGCTTCGAGGGTCGACTCGCTTGCGTCTGCTGGTCGCTCCGAATTGGGGCCGTAAAACCGGAGCACCCCGTCATCGACCGAATCGTTAAGCAAGACCTTCTTTTCAAACAGATAATCCTGATTGAGCTTCCATGGCATCGCTTTGCTGTTGCGCGGCAGTTCGGACAGAGACCGGGTAATGTAGCCGGACGAGAAGTCGAACAGCTCCTGCTGCTCCGGCTCGCTCGTCAGCACGGGATTGGCGATACGCGTCGACGTCGCGTCCATGTGGTTCAGCAAGCGGCAGGTAAATTCCGACACGATATCGGACTTGAGCGTCCAGCTGGCATTGAGATAGCCGAACACGACCGCCAGATTGGGAATGTCGGAGAACATGCAGCCCTTGTAATAATAATGGTCGGGCCAGTGCACCGGCTTGCCATCGACCGAGAAGGCGACCTTGCCGGCAACGGCCAGCTTCAGCCCCGTCGCGGTCACGATGATATCCGCGTCCAGCGTCTCGCCGGATTTCAGCTTGATCCCGCTTTCGGTCACTGTGTCGATATGGCCGGTCTTGAGATCGGCTTTACCAGCGGCAATCGCCTTGAACATGTCGCTGTCGGGGACGAGGCACAGACGCTGCTCCCACGGACCGTAAGGCGGCGTATAATCTTCCTTCACATATTTGTCGCCGAGCTCTTTCTTGAGCGGTTTCTCCAGCTTGTCGATCACCTTCTGCGGATTGTCGCGCGCCATCTTGAAGCCGATGTCCTGCAACTTCACATTTTTGAAACGGATGATCTTATAGGCCCACATTTCCGGCATGATCTTGCGCAGCATATTGGCCAGCCAGTCCTTCGCCGGCCGCGCGAAATACCAGGTCGGTGTGCGCTGCAACATTGTAACATGGCTTGCTTTTTCCGCCATCACCGGGACGATCGTCACCGCGGTCGCACCGCTGCCGATGATCACCACCTTCTTGCCGCTATAATCCAGATCCTGCGGCCAGAATTGCGGGTGGACGACCTCGCCCTTGAAATCCTGCAGGCCTTCTATCTGCGCGTCATAGGGATTGTCATAATCATAATAGCCAGACCCCATATAGAGGAAATTGGCGTACATCGTGACCTGGCTGCCATCGGATTTTTCCGCCGTCACCGCCCAGCGCGCATCTTCGCTCGACCAGCTCGCGGTCAATACCTTGTGGCCGAAATGCATGTGTTTTTCCAGATCATGCTTGGTCTTGATCCGGTGGAGATAGTTCATGATCGACGGACCGTCGGCAATCGCCTTCTGCTCGGTCCAAGGCTCGAATTTGAAACCCAGAGTATGCATGTCGCTGTCGCTGCGGATCCCGGGATATTGGAAGAGGTTCCAGGTCCCGCCAATATCGTCGCGGCGTTCGACCACGGCAAAGCTCTTGCCGGGACATTTGTCGCGCAGATGCACTGCCATCCCGATTCCCGAAATCCCGGCACCGACGATCAATACGTCGACCGATACTGCCGTGGTGGCACTCTTGTCCGCAACCTGTGTAGCCATTGCCGTCTCTCCCAGCTTTTGCAATGTTATGCCATTGCCGGGAGCGAGTTGCAATTGGCAATTTAATTGGGCAGTTAAGACGCTTGTTCAACGGATTATCCGCGGTCAGGACGTCAAACCCAGGTAAAGGCTGAATAAATATGGTGACGAACAAGAGCAATATTCCAATAACCAGACAGCGAGTCGCAGACGGTAAAGCCGATGCCATTCGCTCGGCGGTCAGCGCGGCCACCGCGATCACGACGGAAAACGCATTGTCCCGCCTTGCAACAGTCGAGGATACGGCGATCTTCTACGAATTTCTCAGCGACCCGCAAATACATGCGCCAATCTATACACTGCCCAACCCACTAACCATCGAGGCGGTGCGCGATTTTATCGCCGACCATCAGCGACAGCGCGAACAAGGCAGCGGCTTGCTGCTCCTGAACTTCGACGATCAGGGCAGGATTGGTGGCTATACCGATATTTGCATCTGGCCAGAATGGGCGGCCGGCGAACTGGGCGGAGCGGTTCACCCCGATCGTCAGGGCAAAAGACGCGGGATCGAAGGCGCGCGACTGAGTTTCGACTGGATGTTTGACGTATTAGGCCTCGAACTGATTTGCGAGACCGCTTCGCTCGACAATCACCGAACCGCGCATTTGCTCGACGGGCTGGGGTTCCGGCGGATGGGCGAAATCGTCAGCCATCGTGACGACGGAACCACCCGGCCATCTTTGGTGTGGGAAGTTTCGCGGGCAGAGTGGCAGCAGGACGCAAACGGCTCTTAACAGCCCCTGGAAGCTGTGATAGCGGAACCCCATCGAAACTCTCTTCCTCTGGATTGGACTGGCCCTTGCGGGTTCGGGACTGGCGCTGGCTCTGCGCAGCGATTTGCTGTTCATCCGCAATGGAACGCGCCGGGCCCAGGCAAAGATCGTGCGTCACCACCGCTCGAGCGGCAACCGCACCACCATGTACAGCGCCATATTGCTGCTGCCCGACCAGAAGGGCGGCTTTATCGAGGTTCGCGACCCGCTCTACACGCCCTTCCCCACGCCGGTGATCGGCGAGATGATCGAAATCGTCCACCCCGAAGGCTATCCCGAAAAAGCACGCATCCCCTATCCGGTATTCCGGGCGATGATGTATGGCGGTCTGGGCTATGTCTTTGTAATGACCGGATTGAAGATCACCGGACTGGGTTGATGGGGTCGAAACCCTGGTTTATCGCCACAATGCGTTAGCGACATCTGGACAGCATCCAACCCTGTGGCTGAAATACCACGCCTGCAATAAAACGGACATTTCCTTTTCGAATCTAGATTGACGGAATGGGAATATGGTCCTTTCCCGATATCTCTGTATCAAAATCGCGCCAAAGAGGGCTGCGCGATCGAGCTGCAGCATATCTGAAAATTTCATATTTGTTTCGTTCTGCTTGTTTTCTGTTTTTTTAATCGGGGGGTTAAGTTATGTCTGGAATCCGTAATGTCTGCGCGTTGTTGCTCGGGACAACAGCACTGGTCAGCGCCAATGGCGCTTATGCACAATCAGCTGAAGAAACAGCTGATAACGAGAATATTATCGTCGTCACCGGCAGCCAAATTCAAGGCGCCAAAATCAATGATATCCTGCCGGTCACCGTCCTTGACGAGACCGCTATCGAAGCAACGGGGGCTGCATCCGGCGAAGAGCTGTTCAGCTCCATTCCGCAAGTCGGCACGACCGCATTCAACGAGCAGAATACGACCGGCGGCGTGAATGGCGCACGCGGGGACATTGCATCGATCAACCTGCGCGACCTTGGGACCGGCAACACCTTGCTGTTGATCAACGGTCGCAGGATGAACCTGCACCCCGGCTTCCAGACAGAATTGCTGGTGCCCGTAGTCTCTCCGGATACCAACGAAATTTCACCGGGCAGTGTGAGACGACTGGAGATACTCCGCGATGGCGCGTCTGCCGTCTATGGCGCCGATGCGGTTGCCGGTGTCGTCAACACCATATTGAAAGGCAATATGACCGGCGGTTTCATCGAGGCCGACTGGCGCGCATCCGACGGGACGAGTCTCTACAGCAGCAGCATTTCCGGCGGCTATGGTTTCGACTTTGCCGATGGCCGGGCAAACCTGACCGTCTATGGAAGTTATTTCCATGAAAACGGCGCTCCGGTGACGATCCGCGACTATGCGGCTTTTGATGATCGGCGCGACTTGCTGATCGGGACACCGTTTGAAGGAGATGCTTCCTTCAACAACCGCTCGACGAGCAGTCCATTCGGCCAGTTCGATATTCAGGCGCCTTCGTCCCGCACCCCGATTGGCGATGACGATTTCTATCTCGTGCCCGCCACATTGGGTGGCTGCCGTCTTGATTTCGGCAACGGTATTTGCGCCCGGGCGGGGACAACGCCTGCTACCGACGTGCGCTATAATACCAATTTCGGGGTCGATCTATTCTCGAAAAAGGATCGCTACAACGCCGCAGCCTTGTTCAACTATGACATCAGCGATGCTGTCGAGTTTTACATGGAAGGCAGCTATTATCGCTCCGAAAGCCGCCGTGCAAACGAAGCCACCGCGCTACTCTCAGCCGTTCCTTTGGGGATTGCACGGACGGCTTATTATAACCCGTTCGGTCCAGTGGGTAGCCCGAACCGGCTTCCGGGCACGACGATCGCCGCTGGTGGCGCCGATGTCATCATGGAGCGCATGCGTTTTATCGATGTCGGGACGCGCGACGTTTCGGTCACCAAGGACAGCTACCGGCTTGTCGCTGGCTTCAAAGGCAATTTCGGCGAGTGGGATTTCGATACCGGCTTCGTCTATTCCCAAGCCAACAGCACCGACCTGACGCGCGGACGCATCTCTCTGACCAAGCTCCAGGATGTGATCAACCGGACGACAGCCGATGCCTATAATCCGTTCAACGGCGGTTGCCTCGAAAATCAGGGCACCGGTCCGAATAATGGTGACTGCACGCCCAATCCGCAAAGCGTGATCGACGACATCACGATCGACGTTTTCCGCAAGGGTGAAACCACGCTGGCACTGGCCGACTTCAAGGTTTCACGCGACAATCTGTTTGCGTTGCCGGGTGGCGATGTCGGGATAGCGACCGGTGTCGAATTCCGGCGCGAGACGTTTAAGGATGATCGCGATCCGCGCCTCGATGGCACGATAACCTTTACCGACAGTGTGACCGGTGATTTCAACGGCAGCGATGTCGTCGGATCGAGCCCGTCGCCCGACACCAGTGGTCGCCGTGATGTCTATTCGGCCTTTGCAGAAGCTTTCATCCCGCTGGTTTCCGAGGATATGGACATCCCACTGATCCGCGACCTCAATGTGCAGGTCGCAGGGCGGGTCGAGCATTTCAAGGATATCGATCAAACCGCGGTTGTCCCGCGGGCAGCGGCAGCATGGACGCCGGTTCAGGGCGTTATCTTTCGTGGCGCCTGGTCCAAAGGTTTTCGCGCGCCCAATCTCGTGCAAGTCAATGATGCCGGCACCACCCGCTCCAACACCCGCGATGATTTTGTGACCTGTCAGGCGCAGGTGGAAAAGAACATCATCGCCAATCTCGGCGCCTGTAGCGGGACCGGTACGGTCAGCCTGCGCACCGGTACCAACACGCTGGAGCCGGAAAAGACCGAGAGCATCAACCTTGGTATCGTGCTCGAGCCCGCATTCATTCCGGGCCTGACGCTCACCGCCGATTACTGGCGCGTGAAACAGCGTGGCATCGTCGGGGTCTTTGGTGATGATAATGCGATTGCGCTCGATCTGGTGCGTCGTCAGAATGGCAGCACAAACCCCAATGTGGTGCGTAACGCTCCCGACGCGGATGCGATTGCCCTGTTTGCCGGCACCAGCCTGGAAGCAGCAGGCAGCATCATTCAGGTTCTTGATCCCTATCTCAACCTAGACAGCCGTTCTTCCAAGGGCTGGGATTTCGGAATGTTCTACAACATCCCTGAATTCGGCATCGGTGACATCCGTCTTCGGCTCAATGCAGCGCGGCTGAAATCCTTTGTCCAGTCGGCAGGACCGGATGGCCAGGAATTGCTCGATGCGATCGCAGCAGGAAGTTTGCCGACCGACGTCGGCGTTGGCGGCCTTGGCGAATTGCTGGAAATCGAAGGACGCCCGAAATGGCGGCTCAGCGGTTCGGTCAGCTGGGGCAGCGGCCCGGTTGATGTGACCCTGTTTGGCAAATATATCGGCGAGGTCTGGGACACCAGCGTCACGCGCGATGTGCTGATCGTCTCAGATGACCCCAATGCAAATTTCTACCGGGTCAAGGACCAGTTCACGATGAATGCCTCGATCAGCTACACGGTTGACAATGACACGCCGCTCAACGGAACCCGTCTGAAATTCGGCGTCAACAACCTGTTCAACGAAGATCCGCCGCTGGCCGACGAAGCCTATGGCTATTTCAGCGAGTTGCACAGTGCGCGTGGACGCCAGTTTACCGTCGAGTTGCGCAAGAAGTTCTGATACCAAATGGCGGGATGACGGGTTGTCGTTGTCCCGCCAATCGGAAGGACGATAATCCATGTCGCTGAGAAACCATCTCTGGCTGTTGAGTGTACCGGCATTGCTTGGCGGTTGTGCCGGGACGGTCGAAAACCAGTCAGCGGGGCCAGCGCCGACAGCGGTTGCAGCAGCGCGCTGCAGCACGCCCGATGTTACGCTTGATACCGCATTTCTGACCGGCAATATCGCCTCTTGCGAGCCACTGGGTGATGGCGAACTATCGATCAGCATAGAACCGGAAGATGCACCGCCGATCAACTGCAGCGCCTGGTATGCCTTTCGCCTTACCCCGCAACAGGCGGGCAAGATCACGGTCAACATGACCTACGAACATTGCGGCCACCGCTATTGGCCCAAGAGCAGCAGCGACGGCATCAACTGGACCAACCTACCGCAGGACGCGGTCGAGATTTACGAGGTCGATGGCGTAAGGCAGGCCAGAATCACGCTGACGCTCGCCGACCAGCCTCTATTCATTGCGGGCCAGGAGATCATATCCTCGACATCCTATCGCCAATGGATCGACCGCACAGCGGCCTCCCCCCTTGTCCAAAGCTGGTCGCTTGGCCAGTCAGCCGAAGGCCGGAATATTCCGGCCCTGACCATCAAGGCTCCGGCAGGCCAGCCGCGCGAGCAGATCATACTCATCGGCCGCCAGCATCCTCCGGAAGTGACCGGTGCATTGGCGATGATGCCTTTTGTCGAAACCTTATTGTCCGACGACCCGCTCGCCCGCCGCTTTCGCGAACGGTTCGAAACAATCGTCGTCCCGATGCTGAACCCGGACGGCGTCGACCGCGGCTATTGGCGCCACAACAGCGGCAGCACCGACCTGAACCGCGACTGGGGGCCGTTTGTACAGCCCGAGACCCGGTTGATGGACAAGTTGCTGGGCGAGATCGAAACGGACCCTGACAGAAAGCTGCGTCTGTTCGTCGACTTCCATTCCACCCAGAAGGATATTTTCTACACGATCCCGGACGATAATCCGACCAACCCGCCACTGTTCCTGAAAAAATGGCTGGACCGGCTGCAGGTCCGGATGCCGGACTATGCGATCAATCGCGACGCCAATCACAATCTCGGGCAGGCAAATTCCAAAAACCATGTCTACAAGATATATGGCGCCCCGACCGTTACGTTCGAGATCGGGGACGAGACCGATCGCCAGCTCATCATCCGGCTGGCGAGGGAGGCCGCGATCGCGATGATGGAAAGTCTGCTAGGCGATGGGGCCGGTGCTGAGCGGGAATAGGTTACCGACCGTTCTTATCGGTTAACAGCCAGCGCTCTGTTCATAGAGCACTGTCATTGCGATGGGTTGGGCCGAAGGCCGTCGCTATTGAATCGGAGGCCGGTAGGCGGGGCTTTTAAGCGTCAGCATATAGGCCGCAAGTTCATCAATCCGCTTCGCATCAATCTCGAAATCCATCTGCCCGGGATAATTGTGGGAATCGCGCAGCCAGGCCTTCAGCGTGTCGCTGGTCAGCCCTCTTGTATTGGCAATTGCTTCGAAACGGGGCGCGAGAGAGTTCGGCGAAGCCTGTCCACCCGCCACATTGTGGCAACCGGCGCAGCGCGCCTGGGCAAATGCCAGCCCTTCGACTGCGCTATCTGAGTCTGAGCGCGGTCCGGAGCTATCGACGGTAACGACAGTCGGCTTTGCTGGCACTGTAGCGCACCCGGTTACGATGAGCGGAAGAATGACCCCCAGAAACAATAGTCGCATCGATAATTTTCCTACCCAATTAGCTATGTCAGCCTAAACGGATGCTCATGCTTGGCAATAAGGGAAACTACCACATCGCGCGCGCAGGCAAGAAACTATATTGACGCTGTCGCTGCTGATTGGTGACGGTTGCCAGAACGGGTAGGCTGAAAGACTGAAACACACCCTTTTGAGAGGATAAGCCAAGAAATATCAGTAGTTTGCTGGTTTTCTGCACCCCCTCGGGGGTAATGGTGGACAGGATAGGATTCGAACCTATGTACGCTTACACGGGCAGATTTACAGTCTGCTGCCTTTAACCACTCGGCCACCTGTCCATCAGGTTATCCAAGGCCGCCATCGGCGACAAGAGCGGCTCAATGACGAAGGGATGGCAAACTGTCAATGCCTGCCCTTGCAAATTTGCAGAAAAAAAGGGCTGTCCGCAGGAGGCTTACCGTCTAGAGAGCAATTATGGCACGCAAAAACAAATCAATTAAGAAAACCGGTGGCGGACTCAAATTCTGGGGACGGCACGCGGTAGAAGCAGCGCTCGACAATCCCAACCGGGTGATCAAGAAGATATCGATCACTCGCGAGGCTCTCGCAACGCTGGAAATCCCTGATGATATCGCGGTTGTGATCTGCGATGTCGCCGATCTCGGCCGGGTGATCCCGCGCGATGCGCCGCATCAGGGCATGGTCGCCGATGTCGATCCCCTGCCCGATATCTGGCTGGGCGACATATTGGACGAGCAGACCGACCGTCCGTTGTTGCTGCTCGATCAGGTCACCGACCCGCACAATGTCGGCGCGATTCTTCGCTCCGCAGCGGCCTTTGATGCCGCCGCGATCATCACCCAGGACCGTCATGCTCCGCCCGAATCGGGTGTCGTGGCAAAATCGGCTTCGGGTGCACTGGAAATCGTTCCGTGGATCCGGGTGGTCAACCTGTCCCGCGCGCTCGATGATATTGCTGCGGCCGGCTATTGGCGGATCGGGCTCGATGGCGATGCCGCCGATGAGCTCGAAGGCGCGATGGGTACCGGCAAGATCGCTCTGGTGATGGGCGCAGAAGGCGAAGGCCTGCGGCAGAATGTCGCGGCCCATTGTGATACATTGGCGAGACTGCCGATGAGCAGCAAGATGGAAAGCCTGAATGTTTCCAACGCCGCCGCCATCGCTCTCTACGCGGAATATACGAGGACCAAAGGGGAATAGGACGATGAAGCAGCTTGTGAAACTGGTCGCGGCGTTTTCGATACCACTACTGCTAGCTGGCTGCCTGCTGATTCCCGGAAAATTTGATTCGCAATTACGGCTGATGAACGACGGCACTTATGTCTTTACCTACAACGGCCAGATGCAACTGGCAGAAGGCGACGGCAAGTCGATGTCTCCTCCGTCCGGGGAGATCGATGATGATTCTACCGAAAGCGACGACAAGGACGATGAGCAGAAAAATGCTGCCATGCGCTCGATCTTCGGAGGAGCGGTGCCCGGTGATGACGAGGGCCTGAAGGGATTCGCCGCCCAGCTCGCCAAATATGACGGCTGGAACAAGGTCGAATATGTCGGCGATAATCTGTTTGAAGTCGAATATATGGTCAGCGGAAATTTCGACCAGATGTTCGCATTTCCGACAATACCGGGCGCGACCATGCAATTTCCCTTCGTCCAGATCATCCGTCGGAGCGGCGGCGAGCTGGAGATATCGACACCGGCGATGGCAGGACCAGGCGGTCTGGCCGGCGCCATGGGGCCGATGCCGATGGGCGGATCCGGCAAGAACAAGACACAGCCGATCGATGGCAGCTTCACCATCGAGACGAATGGCGAGATATTGAGCAACAACACCGCAGACGGCTATAAAAGCAACGGCACTGTCAAGACGCTGCATTGGAAAGTCGACGAAGCGAGCGCTGCCGCCGGCAGCCCCCGCGCCATCGTCAAACTGGCAAGATAGAGCGACAGGACACAAAAAAGGGAGCGGCAAAGCGCTCCCTTTTGATATCGGTTGACCGGCAATCAGTCCTCTGCGGCGATCCGGACTTTCAGGCCTTCAAGATCGTCGGACAATTCAATCTGGCAGCTGAGCCGTGAAAATTCGTCGCGATGGTCGCTGCTTTCCAGCAGATCATCTTCATCTTCGCTCATCGCCGGCAATTTGGCTTTCCAGTCGGCATCAACATGGACGTGGCAGGTCGCGCAGGAACAGCAGCCGCCGCATAAAGCCAGCAATTCATCAAAGCCATTGTCTCGAATCGCCTCCATCACGCTCATTCCGCTATCGACGGAAACTGCTTTTTCTTCGCCATCGCGGCCGGTTACGTGAATTGTTGGCATAGCTATCCCTTGTGGTGACTGTTAAACATAAATCCCGCACGCTATGTCTGGGCCGCCAAAAAGAATCAAGGGCCGAAACGGGGACGGACATTCAATGGGCCTAACAAAAGAAGCGATCAAAGCCGGACTGGACCATGTCAGCGCCATCGAGCCGCAGCTGGCAGCGGCGATCGTGCAGTCCGGCTATCCGGAACCGCGCATCCGTCCGGAAGGCTATGAGACGCTGCTCCGCACCATCGTCGGCCAGCAGGTCAGCGTTGCATCGGCGGCGGCGGTCTGGAACAAGCTGGAAGCGCGTCTGGGAACGGGTTGTCCGGCCGAGGCCCTGATTGCTACCGAATTCGACGAATTGCGCGCTTGTGGCCTGTCTCGCCAGAAACAGGGCTATGCGCGCAGCCTTGGCGAGCTGATCCTCTCCGGCGGCCTCGATCTCGACAATTTGCCGCAGGATGACGAAGAAGCGATCGCCCTGCTGACCAAGGTCAAGGGCATTGGCCGCTGGTCAGCGGAAATCTATCTGTTGTTCGCGCAAGGCCGCCCCGATATCTGGCCGGCCGGTGATCTCGCGATCCAGGTCGGTGTCGGTAATTTCCTCGAGCTGGCCGAGCGCCCTTCCGAAAAAGATATTCGCGAGCGTGCCGAAGCCTGGTCTCCGCATCGTGGGGCCGTGGCGATATTCACCTGGCACCATTATCATGTGATGGTGATGTAGCTAGATATCGACCGGGTGGTTCCACCAGGCGGTGTCGGTAAAGGCGCGCATATCCAGTTCGAAAGTCCATGCAGAGCGATGCTGGTGGGCGATGTGATAATAAGTATCGGCAATCGCGCCCGGCTCCATGATCTCGTCCTTGCCGTTGGCTTTGGCTTCCTGCAATTTTGCAAAGCGCTCGGCTCCGATCATCTTGCCCAAGGTGTCCGGTGCGTTGACCGCGCTGTCGATCAATATATGCGCGACATGGATGTTTTTCGGCGCAAATTCGGCGTTGAGTGTCTGGCAGAGCATCCGCCGGCCGGCCATGGCTGCAGCATGGCTGTGCTGGCCCGCATTGCCGCGAACCGCCGCCGTCGCCGAGGTAACCAGAAAAGTCCCGCCGCCGCGCGCTTCCATCAGAGGCATCAGCGCTTTCGCCGCCCGGAACAATCCATAGGTCCCCAGCCGCCAGCCCATTTCAAACATCTTGTGATGGGTGTCGGCCAGCGGCCGGTTGCCGACCTGCGCGCCGAGATTATAGACCAATGTCTTGATCGGGCCGGCTTCGGCTTCGATCAGCTCGATTGCCTTCTCGATCGATCCGTCTTCGACCGCATTGAGCAAATGCCCCGAAGCAGACCCGCCAGAGGCCTCGATATCAGCGACCATCTTGTCGAGACCATCCTGATCACTGCGACGGCATAAAGCTGCGTGATAGCCCTCCCGGGCAAATCTCTTTGCGACATGGCCGCCAATGCCGGCGCCTGCTCCGATTACCATGCAAACGTCCGTCATATCGCGTGCCCTTATATCATTTGAGAAACGGATTGAGCTTCATGACTTCTTCCATGAAGGACCGGGGTTTCTTCCAGTTGGCGGTTTTCAAATTGGTCTTGAGATCCAGCGTCTTGATCACGTCATTGATAAAATGCACGCAATTGCGTTTGTTGAGACTGTAGCTTTTCTGGGGGATGGTCTGCCATTTTTTCACCACCGCCAATAATTCGCGGTATTTTTTGTCGGTCACTTTTACGGTAAAATGCGGGTTGCTGCTGGCGATATAGTCGGCTGAAGGCGCCTTCACATGGCCTTTGACCGAACCGAATAATATGCCCGGCGACACGTTGATCGCGGTAAACCCAAAGCCGGTATCGACCTTCTTGCCATCGGACGTTTCACCCTTGGCCATGAAAAAAGCATGTGGGAAATTCTTGCCGAAATCGTGCGAATAGAAAGTGACCGTCACTTCCGCGCGCGCGGTTACCGAGAACGATGCCATGCAGAGCAGAGCGACCAGACCGGCCATTTTCAATAGATATGCAAAACCAGATTTCACGTTCATTCCCTCAACTTGTCATTCAACCAGCGTGCGGCCTGCGTTGGTGTTTTCTTATCGTTTTCGCGGTCCACCGTATAATTGGCTTCGCGCATATTTTCCACCGTGATTGCAGCGACTAAGGGATTTAGTGCCGCAACAAAAGCATCATCGCCTGCGCGTTTCGGGGCGAGCAGCAAAATCGCTTCATAAGATGGCACCGCGCCTTTGGTATCTTCGAGCACGACAAAATCATTGGCTGCAATACGGCCATCGGAAGAGAAAGCTGAAATAACGTCGACTTCACCGCTAGCCAGGGCGGGATACATGAAGGTCGGACTGAATGACCGGGCGGTCCTGAAGCGGATCGGATATTTGTCCTGCACCATCTGCCACTCGGGCCGTTCGAGAAATTCCACATCGGTGCCGAAGTTGAAATCGCTCGAAACCCGCGCCAGATCATCGAGCGTCTTGAGCGATTTTGTCCGCGCGTCTTCCGCCCTCACCGCAAAAGCATAGGTATTTTCGAACCCCAGCGCGCCGAGCATTTTGACGCCGCCACTCGTGCTGGTCCATTGGGCAATCTCGCTCAACATAGCAGCTTTCGGCAGGCTATCGCTGCGCTTCATCTGGTTGGTCCAGATCGTTCCCGAATAATCGACATAAACATCGATATCGCCTTCCGACAGCGCGGTATAAACCACCGCGGAACCCAGCCCGTCGCGATAGCGGACCCGATAGCCAGCCTCTTCCAGCCGTGATCCGATCAGCCGCGCGAGTATATATTGTTCGGAGAAATTCTTGGATCCGATCACCACGACATTGTCGCGCGCGATCAGCAGCGACAGCGTCGCGGTCAACAGTCCCGCCGCGATGATTGCCAGCCCTGCCCCGACCAATATCCGCCGACGTTCGCGAATGCCGCGTTCGATCAGCCCCAGCAGCAAATCCACCGAAATAGCGAGCGCCGCAGAGAACAGACAGCCTGCCAGCACCAGCGTCCAGTTTTGCGTCTGCAGCCCGGCAAAGATCAGGTCGCCGAGGCTCGGTTGGCCAACGGTAGTGGAAAGCGTCGCCGCGCCGATCGTCCAGACCGCAGCCGTCCGGATCCCGGCCATGATCGTCGGCGCGGCCAGCGGTGCTTCGACATAATATAATTTTTGACTGCTGGTCATGCCGAGACCGTCTGCCGCTTCCCTGGCTGCGGGATCGACACCGGACAATCCGGTCACCGCGTTGCGCAGGATCGGTAGCAGCGCATAGAGGGTCAGCGCGAGCAAAGCGGGCAGGAAACCGAAGGCCGATATTCCCCCACCGACCAGCGCCGACACGCCCAGCAACAAAGGATAGAATAGCGCCAGCAAGGCGAGCCCGGGGATGGTCTGAATCAGACTGGCGACGGTCAGCGCCACCCCGGCCACTCTGGGTGAACGCGCTGCCCAGATCGCCAGTGGCAGGCAAATGATCATCGCGAGGACCAGCGCAGATACGCTGATCTGGACATGCGCGGCTAGCAGTTCCGGCACCCGGGCCAGGGCCTGTTTCCATGCTTCGGTCATCTGGCTTTGCCCAGCGCGATCAGATGCGCGGCCTGCGCGCGCGGAATGGCGACCAGAGCCTCGGCTTCTGCACCGACATCGCCGGAAAGCAGCTCTGCCGGTGTCGCGTCCGCCTTTATCTGGCCACCCTCCATCACGAGAATACGGTCGGCGAGATAGAGCGCTTCGGCCATGTCATGGGTGACAATGATAGTGGTCACGCCGAGCCGTTCGTGCAGCCCCTTATACTGACCGGTCAGATTGTCGCGGGTCACCGGATCGAGCGCACCAAAGGGTTCGTCCATCAGCATCAGGCCGGGCCTAGTCGCCAGTGCACGCGCCACCCCCACCCGCTGCTGTTGGCCACCGCTAAGCTGATCCGGCATGCGCGCGGCGATGTCCTGCGGCAACTCGACGAGATCAAGCAATTCGGCCACGCGATCAGTCTGCCTTTCTCGCTCGCCTGCAAGCTCCAGCCCGATCGCGATATTGCGCGCGATGGTCATATGCGGGAAAAGGCCGATATTCTGGAACACATAGCCGATGCGGCGGCGCAAGATATGGGGATCAAGCGATTCGACAGGTTCGTCACCAATCCGGATCGATCCGCTGTCCGGTTCGACCAGCCGGTTGATCATCTTGAGCAAAGTCGACTTGCCCGATCCGGAAAGACCGACCAGAGCCACGAGACTGCCCGCGGCGATATCCAGCGACACCATATCCACGGCCCTGACCGCACCATAATGGCGGCTGACATTCTGCAGACGAATGGAGGGACCGGTGACAGGCATTGGCCGCATATTGCCGCGCTTTTACGGGCATGTCCAACTTCGCTTGACGTTTACGTCAAAAACCGCTCGAATGAACATCAATGTTAATAACGAAACGGGAGCGGGATCATGGGCTATCAAAGCGGACAGAAAACGATTTTCATCACTGGCGGAGCATCCGGTCTCGGCCGCGAAGTCGGTCGCTATTTTGCTGAAAAAGGCTGGTTCGTCGGGATTGCCGACGTGAATGACAAGGGCATGGCCGAAACCGCTGCATTATTGCCAGAGGGCCAGAGCTCGATCCACCGGCTCGACGTCACCGACCGCGCACAATGGAGACAGGCGGTCGCCGATTTCGGAGCAATCACCGGCGGCGTCATGACCGTGTTGTTCAACAATGCCGGTATCGGCGAAGGCGGAGCGATCCAGGATATGGAAGATTCAGCCATCGACCTGATGATCGCGATCAATTTTACCGGCGTGATCAGCGGCACCCGCGCCTGTTTCGACATGCTCAAGAACACACCGGACAGCTGTGTACTCTATACCGCATCGGCAGCGGGCATATACGGAGTCGCCGATCTCAGCGTCTATAGCGCGACCAAATTTGCGGTCCGCGGCTTGGCCGAATCGCATGATATCGAGTTCCGCAAACATGGCATCAAGTCACGGTCGCTGATGCCCGGCTTCATCGATACCAATATCATTTCCAGCGTCGTCGAAGGCACTAACCAGAGCGGCAAGCAACGGCTCGAGGAAGCCGGCGTCATGGTCAGCCCGGTATCGATCATCGGTCCGGCTGCCTGGGCCGCTGTGCATGGCGACAAGGTGCACACGCCGGTGAATAAAATGGCCAAGCAGCTTGCCTTTGCCGCGCGCTGGATGCCCGGTCGTGTCCGCAAGCAATCAGTCAGCCTGACCAGCGACCTTGGTGAAGTCTTGGCCGGATCGGACGAGAAATAGGGCCTAGGCGCAGCCCTCGATAATCTGCGCGAGATCTACGTCACGTTGCGACAATCCGCCATTCTCGCCCGCATCATGGGTGGTCAGCATTATGTCGACGCGGTTGTAGACGTTGAACCACTCGGGGTGGTGATCGGTCTTTTCGGCGTGCAGAGCAACGCGGGTCATGAACGCGAAGGCTTCGGTGAAGTCGGAGAATTTGAACGAGCGGCTGATCGCGTCGCGTTTTGCGTCATATTCCCAGCCGGTCAGCTTCGCGAGAGCCGCCTTGCGCTCGCTATCAGTCAGTTGCGCTACCATATTTATTGCTCCTTGCTTGGCTTTCGCGCCAATCCATGTCTTAAGTCTGTGCGATGAACAAGGGACAGTCAACCGGAAGCGATGATCGGCTATTGGCCGAGGCGCTAAGCTGTACGCGCGGCGGGCGAGTCTTGTTCCGCGGTCTGGATTTTTCGCTTGAACCGGGACAGGCAGGATTGCTGACCGGGCCGAATGGCGTCGGCAAATCGAGCCTGCTGCGGCTGCTGTCCGGCTTGCTGAAGCCGTCGGCGGGATCGTGTGTTGTGCCGGAAGCCAAAGCCCTGTGCGACGACCGGCTGGCGCTCGACGAGCATCTGCCCTTCGAACAGGCATTGCGCTTCTGGGCGAGACTGGATGGCAAAGGCGAAGCAGATGTCGCCACCGCTATGAAGCGCGCAGGCCTGAACCATCTCGCCGAAGTGCCGGTGCGCTATTTCTCGACCGGACAGAGGCAGCGGGCACGGCTGGCGCGAACCTATCTGACCGACGCCAGATTGTGGCTGCTCGACGAGCCTGCCAATGGCCTTGATACGGATTCGGTCGATCAACTGGGGCGGGCGCTGCAAAGCCATCTCGACGGTAGCGGGATCATTCTGGCGGCAAGCCACATCCCTCTACCGATCGCTTTTGATTTCACCTTGAAGCTCGAACCGCTGGAACAAGTGGAGGCAGAGCTGTGATGAGCAGCATTGCCACGATCATCTGGCGCGATGTGCGGCAGAGTTATGCCAGCGGCGGGACATGGCTGCCGGTGATATTCTATCTATCGGCAGCGACGCTCTTCCCCTTTGCCGTGGGCCCGGACCGTGCGCTGCTGCTGCAGACCGGCGGCGGAATATTGTGGATCGCGGCCCTGCTGGCGACCCTGTTGCCGCTCGACCGCCTGATCCAGCCGGATCTCGAAAATGGTGTTTATGACCAGATGATCGTGCGCGGCCTGTCCGACGAGATGATCGCTGCGGCGCGGCTGGTGTCGCACTGGCTCGCTTTTGGCCCGCCGCTTCTGCTCGCCGCCTTTCTGGCCAGCGGCCTGATGGGGCTGGAAGGCGCTGCCCTCGGCACCCTGCTGGCGAGCCTGGCGATTGCAACACCGGCGCTCGCCGGCCTGGCTGTGATGATCGCTGCGCTGACCGCTGGTCTCAAGGGCGCGGGTGCGCTCGGTGGCCTGCTACTGGTTCCCTTGGCCATTCCGTTGCTGATTTTCGGCGCAGGCAGCCTCTCGTCTCAAGGCAATGGCGCCTTGCTGTTTCTAGCTGCAATATCCCTGTTGCTCGTCGCCATCACCCCCTTTGCAGCGGGAGCAGCTCTGAGCGCAAATCGGGAGTGAAGCCGGTCAGCCGGTTTTCTGTTCATCGTGCGAGAAGAAATCCCACTCGCGGACATAGCCCAAGAATTCTTCGACATGCAGGTTGAGCTTGGCGGCCTGTTTCTCGAGATCGGTTGCAGACCCCAATACCTGCGTGGCCGAATTTCCCGTCGCGCGGGACGTTTCCCTGACCTGGGCAATGTTGTTTGAAACTTCCTCGGTACCTTGCGCGGTGGCATCGATGCTGCGCGCCAGGTCCTGACCAGCCACGGCCTGTTGATCAACCGCGGCAGCGATCGAAACAGCGGTGGTTTCAAGTTTCTGGATTTGCGACCCGATAGCACGGAGCGCATCCACGCTGGCGTGGGTCGATTCCTGCATATTGCCAATCTGGTTGGCGACATCCTGAGTGGCCTTGCTGGTCTGCGAAGCCAGCTCCTTGACCTCGGATGCGACAACCGCGAATCCGCGTCCTGCTTCGCCGCCGCGCGCAGCTTCTATCGAAGCGTTGAGCGCCAGCAAGTTGGTGCGGTGGGCGATGCTCTGGATGAGTTCGACGATCTGACCGACCTGTTGGGCCGAATCCGAAAGAGCGGTCATGGTCGTATCTGCCTCACCGGCTGCATCTGCTGCCTTGCGCGCCAGTTCTGCAGAGCTGGAAGCCTGACGACTGATCTCGCCGATCGACATTGCAAATTCATCGCTGGCGGCGGCGGCGGCGGTGACACCTTTGGAGGCGTCTTCCATGGCCCGCGCAACATTGCCGGTCTGGGTAGAGGACTGTTCCGCTGTAGAAGCCATCGACGTCGCGGTCGTTTGCAGCTGTGCCGAAGCGGAAGCTACGCTGCTGACAACATCGCTGATCGTGCTTTCGAACTTGTCGGCCATCTCCCGTATCTTTTTGGTTTGCTCATCGCGCAAACGGCTCTGCTTCGCTTCATTTTCTTTTTCCCGTCCGAACGACTCTTCGCGTTCGGTACGAACCTTTTGGAGCTGAACCGACGCGCGACGGAACACTTCGATAGATCGCGCCATTTCGCCCATCTCGTCTTTGCGTTCGAGAAAAGGGATATCCATGTCCATCTTGCCTTCGATCACGTCCCACAACATCGGAACGAGTTGTTGAAGGCTACCGGTAATATCCTTGCTGGCGCGATAAATCGCGATCACGGCCCATCCTGCGATAGCAACCATGATCAAACCGAGCCACATTTGCGCCCGACTGGCGATTTCCGTAACCACTGGAGCATCAATGCCCTCCTCCAGCAAATTGGTTTGAATCGCGTTCAACGAAAACCAGGCCACCCCGAGCATGGCCAAGCCGACAAGCGAATTGACCCCATGATAGATATTGAGCTTGGTTCCGATCGAACAATCAATATATCTTTTCCACAACGAATTACCCACCCGGCTCGATTGCTCCAGCAGCATTTCCTTGGTTTCTGTATGAGCCGCATTAAGATCGGGCTTGGTCGTCGACGCTATCGCCATGATATCTGATCCTATCCAATTGATTTTAAGTCAAAATGTTGTAAGTTTTGCTGATTTAGATGAAGGGTTATTTCTTCCGGTGGCAATGCTTTGAAATAGAGCCAGCCCTGAATCTGGTCGCAGCCAGCTGACCGCACCAAATCCGCCTGTTGTTGGGTTTCGACGCCTTCGGCGGTGACCGCCATGTTCAGTGCGCGCGCCACGCTGATGCTGGAAACCATCATCGCGCGGGAACCTTCATCATCGCCGGCGTCAACCACCAGAGAACGATCCAGTTTCAGTTTTTCGAAGCGGAACTTCCTCAGGAAACCGATGGAAGCATAGCCGGTGCCGAAATCATCCAGCGCAATATTAACCCCAAATCCGCGGATTACGTCCAAAGTCCGTTCCGCCAGTATCGGATCAAGTACTAGGCAGGTTTCGGTTATTTCCAATTCCAGTCGCTCGGCAGGAAAGCCTGTTTCTTCGAGTATCTGTCCCAGTTGGATCGGAAATTCAACGTCCCGCAACTGCGCCGGAGAAATGTTGACCGAGAGCGTAATATCGGGCCACGCCAATGCGTCCTTGCAGGCCTGCCGCAATACTTTCAATCCGATCGGATTGATCAACCCGGATTCTTCAGCGATCGGAATGAATACATCGGGCCCGATCGGCTCACCGTCGGGCCGCGCCCAGCGCAACAAGGATTCCACCGCTACAATTTTGGCGGTCTGCGCACATACCAAAGGTTGATACAGCACATAAAATTCGTCATTTGCCAGAGCTTGACGCATTTCGCTGTCAACCTTCTGGGAGGCCTCCCGGCTGCGGTCGAATTCGGGCTGATACCAGGTACAGCGCATCTTGCCGTTGCGCTTGGACGCATACATTGCCACATCCGAACGGCGCAGAAGTTCGGACGAATTTTGTCCGTCTTCGCCCTTGCTGCTCGAGATGCCGATACTGGCCCCAAGGACAATGCGGCGGTCGTCTACGGTCAGCGGCCGTTTGAAAAGATCGATAAAACTGCGCGATATGCCTTCAACGATCGTTCCGGCGAGCGGGCCATTCATGGAAATTGCAAATTCGTCGCCACCAAGACGGTAGCATCGGGCATCCTGACCACATAGATCTGAGAGCATTTTCGCACAATTTTTGATCACCTGGTCACCGACATTATGGCCATATTGATCATTGACCAGCTTGAAACCATCCAGATCGATCAGCGCGATCGCCAATTCCCCTTCTTTCGTGCCATAGCGTTGGACGTCCACATGCAACGCGCGACGGTTAGGCAAGAGGCTCAGGCTGTCTGTCATGCCGAGGCTTTCGAGGTGCCCGATGTAAAATATACCCAGTCGGGCGAAAATCGCCGCTGCAATAACATAAATGATGATGCCGCCCAGGATCACAGGTGATGTCAATGGGATAGAGATTGCATCGTTAATCACGAGCAAAGAAGCAAGCGTACCAGAGATCAAGGTGAGTACGATCAGCGGTGTGAAGACCAAGCTTCTTGCGCTTAACCCCAGATCCTTCAGATATTTCCTCACTTCATGATCCTCTATTGGGGATACTTGGAGGCGTGTTACATTTATTTACCTAAGGATTGGTAAACATCTCTTTAGCAAATCGTCCAGACAGTGCTCTGATTGGTCCGCTTATGCACGCTTCATAAAGTCGGCGTCGAGACTGGAGCCGGCGGGCCGGTAAAGTCCAATCCCTCCCTTGACAAGTGCAAGCTGGTCGGTGTGACCAACAATGGTTTCTCCGGCACCGAGCATGACCCATCCATCAGGATTGAGGCTTTCCATCAACCGGCTGAATGCCCGTTTGCGGGTCGCTGAATCGAAATAGAGTAGTACATTCCTGCAAAGAATTAGATCAAAAGATCCGATTGCTGGCATCGGATCGAGCAGGTTATGGACCCTGAAACGCACCATGCTTCTCAAATCTTCATTGGCTTCCCAGCCCATCGGCGTTTCTGTAAAATGAGAAAGCATTTGCGCGACTGGCAGACCCCGTTGAATTTCGAATTGCGAATATGTACTTGCCCGCGCGGTTGCGATGGCTCCGTGAGATATGTCGGTACCGGTAATCTCGATCTTCCAGCCGGCCCAGCGCGCCTTTTGCTCGAGCAGGATCATTCCGAGCGACAGCGCCTCTTGCCCGGTCGAGCAGCCAGCGCATAATATCGACAAGGTTCTTTCCTGTTTACGCTGCTTCGCGATTTGCGGGAGCACCTGGTCGGACAATTGGTTAAACATCGCGCGATCGCGAAAGAAATATGTTTCGTTATTCAACAAAGCCTCCACCACTTGCTGGGACAAGGTCGCATGACTGGGTTGATCGAGCAGGCAAACTAGCTGGTCGACGTTCGATATTCCATTTTGCCGGAATATTCCCGAAAGCGCAGTACCAATTCTCCAGCTACGGTCTTCCGTAAGCTGCTGGCCGGTTCGAACGGAAAGCAAATCAGCAATTATTTTTTGCGATCCGAAGTTCATGTCCATTTGGTTACTACCTTGCTGGATAAAATGCGTGTGGCGAGTTCTTCCGGAGATAGTATCGCCGATGCCAATCCCTCTTCCGCCACTGCGCGTGGCATGCCCCAGACGGCTGATGTTTCGCGATTCTGGACCAATATGGTTCCTCCGGCGTCGACGACGCACCGAGCGCCGAGAGCGCCGTCCCGGCCCATGCCCGACAGGATGATAGCGAGAACCGCACCATCGTAAATTTCGGCCAGCGATTCCAGCATCGGGTCTACCGAAGGACAGCAACCATTGGGCACTGTGTGGCGAGCGATCCGGGCGACCGCTTTCCCGTCTTTCATAGCTGTGACCAGATGCCCGTCACCGGGTGCGATCAGAATCTCTCCTGCCGTCACGGCCATCCCGTCTTCTGCAATTCTGGCCTTGCGCGAAGAGGCGATTTCCAGCTGCCGTGCAAATACCGGCATGAAGCTTCGCGGTAGATGTTGGGACACCAGTATCGGCTGATCGATATATTTGGGCAGATCATGCAACATCTGACACATCGAATGGATACCGCCAGTCGATGCTCCGATGGCAATGACTTCTGCCGGCTTTGACAGGGGACCGGTTTGCCTGCTTTTCTTTTCAGGCGGGACGAAACATGTTTTTTTGGGCTCGGTCGAAGACGAGCCAATGGCACGGATGCGGGTAGCAAGGTCGCTGCGATAATCGGATGTAAATTCGCTGGGCCGCGGCTTGAGTATTGTGTCGGCCGCACCCATGGATAGCGCCGTCACGGTGGCTTCAGCGCCTTCGGTGGTCAGCGACGAGATGACGATGACTTGCGCTCCGCCCGCACATGCCAGAATTTCCGGCAGCGCAGCAAGGCCACCCATGCCCGGCATTTCAAGATCGAGCAGGATGATATCGACATCGACTTGCGATAATTTTACGATCGCATCCTCGGCGCAATTTGCCGTTGCCGCAAGAACAAGATCGCTGGTCTGTTCGATCATCTTGCGCAGCACAGTCCGGGCGATCAGCGAGTCATCGACAATCATCACCCGGATTGTTCCGGCCTGATTGTGAGCAGCACGCCTTTGGCCAGCCTGATTGGTATCGGCCATTGTCATGGTCGCGACCTCAATCGAATCCGACGATTTGAAGCTTTATTTGCAGTGTCTCATGATCAAAGGGTTTCATCACATATTCATCCGCACCGGCGGTCATCGCCTCGCGAATATGGCTGACATCGCTTTCGGTGGTGCAGAAGACAATCTTGGGAATACCGCCGTCCGGCCGGGATCGCAGTTCCTTGATAAATTCGATGCCGGTCATGACCGGCATGTTCCAGTCCAGCAGGATCAGGTCAAAATTTTTCTCGGCGCATTTTTCAAGACCGACGAGGCCGTTTTCGGCATCGCTCACCTCGAAACCAAGTGACTCCAGAATATGTCGCGAAACCTTCCGGATCACGCTGGCATCATCTACGATTAAACAGGTTTTGCTCATTTCAACTCTCTCATTAACTAGTTTGGATATCGGTTAAGCCTCACCAAAGCCTTAACGTTTCTATTCTTTCAGACTCTCGATCAACGCTTCCGTCCTGATCAGCATCGCGGGACCGACATTGGTTTCGATCAAGCCGTCGGATATCTTGGACCACGTCTCTCCCGCTCCCCCAGGTACCGGCACCGGTTCGGTGGTGGCGTCGGCGACATCCTCGACAAGCTCGACCAGCAGCGCATAATCATGCCCTTCCAGATTGAACACAACGGCTCGCTGGCACTCGTCGCTCTCATAATCGTTGAGCCCTAGAATTTTGGCGCAGTCGATCACCGTCAACGCCCGGCTGCGCAACGATGTCAGTCCGGCAATATAGGGCGGTGCGCCCGGAACCGGGGTGATCTTGTCGATCTCGATGACCGCGTCTACTTGAAGCGAAGGCAAGGCGATCCGTTGCCCCGCGAGTTGCACCAGCACAACCGACATATTCATGCGGATTTCCTCTGCTGTTTCATCAACGACTCCAGCAAACTGCCGCGATCATAACGATAGATGACGCCGCCTTTGTGATCGGCCGCTTCGGGATCATTGGTCAGGGTAATCACCTGACCGGCGCGCGATGGCGCAGCTTCCTGCGAGCTCATCGTAATCGCGATGTCGACATCTTCTTCGCTGTCAGTGCCGACGATCCGGTAGCCTGCGGCCTCGACCATCGGACGAAGGATCGAACGGACCCACGGGTCGGCTTCGTCGATCTGGCAGGTTTTGGATATTTTCCCGTGGCTGTGACTGTCATGCTGGGTGAACAGCCAGTGGCAATCGAGCACCTCGACCGCTTCGCCGTCGAACAGGGTGACGCCTTCGATCTCGCCCTTCTTCTCTCCTGGCAATACCGCGTTGGCAATGTGGATGGTGTCGACGACATTCTTGATCGCATAAGCCAGATGATTGGCGCCATCGCTGAATATCAGCAGATTGGTTTCCTTTTCGTCAAGCGGGCCATAGCCGGTCCCTGCGAGCGGATAAATGTCTCCGTCGATGACAACCTGCGCGCCCTCGTCGGACAGCCGCACAGCGGCGCTGTCGACCTTCTGGATCCGGCTGACCGGGTCCATCCGCACGATCCGGCGCGTGCCGTCGAGGCCGATGACGAGCAGGGCCGAGACCGCTGTGGTCTCGATTACCTTCTGGCGACCCGCCAATGCCGAATTCCGGCTCGAATTGCTGACATCGCTGACCAGCCCTTCGCGGTCCGCAATCGCACCCATGAAGAGCATCAATATCAGGCTTCCGTCATCGAGCAGCGAGCTTCCGGTATAAAGCTGGGTGGCGGCGATCGAAGGTGGCAGCGGCTTGATCACCAGTTCCTGATGATCGATAACCTCGTCGACCGCCAGCCCGAACAGATCGCCACCCGCCAGCCGGATCATCAGCAGCGCAGCATTGTCCGATTCACTCGATGGTTCAAGATCGAGAATCCGCGCCAGCGAACAGCAACGCAACCGCTGGTCGAGAAATTTGACCAGCAAAGTATCGCCGGCCTGGTCGAATTCCAGCGCCTGGGATTTGATGCTGACAATTTCCTCGACATAGGAACGCGGAATGCCAAAGCTTTGATTGCCGGCCTTCACGGTCAGCGCCGGGATGATGCTGAGCGTCGCCGGCAGCGAAATAACGTGGCGGGTTCCCTTGCCTGGCTGGCTGGTCACACGGATATAGCCGCCGAGGCTTTCGATATTGGCGCGGACCACATCCATGCCGACACCGCGGCCGGAGACCGAAGTCACTTCGTCTGCGGTGGAAATACCGGGATGGAACATCAGCGCAATACGCTGGTCTTCGGGCAGGTTCGCAGCTGCTTCGGCGGTAACGACGCCGGCAGAGATCGCGCGGTCGACCAGACTGGCGGTGTTGATGCCAAACCCGTCATCGGTGACCGAGATGATGATGCTGTTGCCGGTCTGGCGCGCGGAAATATGGATCAGGCCGATCTCGCTCTTGCCCGCAGCAAGCCGCTTGGCCGGTTTTTCAATGCCATGGTCGATCGCGTTGCGCAAAATGTGCATCAGCGGATCGCGCAGCAGTTCGATCAGTTCGCGGTCCAGTTCGACCTGCCCGCCCTCGATCTCGACCATCGCATGTTTGCCAAGCTCCGCCGACAGATCGCGGACCAGCCGCGGCAAGGTCGCAAACAGATGCTCCAGCCGCTGCATCCGCATCCGCGAAATATCCTGACGGGCATCGTCGACGATCGTCGAGAGCCGGTCGAAGGTCGAGCTGACCACCGGATCGACATCCGAATGGCGGATCGCCCGCGCCAGTTCGTTGCGGACCAGAACGATATCGGAAATCCCCGCCATCACCCGGTCGAGCAGCGGCACCGGCAAGCGGATCGAACGGGCTGGGCGGACGACATTCTTCTTGCCTTCGTCATTCAGCTGATCGGCAACCAGTGCTTCGATCTCGCTGCCATTTTCGGCGTCGGGCTCGAGCGCTATGACAAATTCGTCATCGCCGCCCTCGGGAAAAGCTTCCCCGGCGTCGATCGCGTCGACCATCGCGACAATCCGGTCGATGGTCGCCAGCACCGCATTGATCAGCGGGCCGTCAGGAGCGCGCTTGCCGGCGCGGACATCGGCCAGCGCCCCTTCTGCGGCGTGCCCCAATTTCTCTATTCGCGGCAGATCGAAAAAGCCGCTGCTGCCCTTGACCGTATGAACGAAACGGAAAATGGTATCCAGCCGCTCGCGATCGGTGGGATCGGCCTCCCACGTCACCAGCTCGCCCTGCATGGCCTCCAGCATCTCGCGCGTCTCGGCAATGAATTCTGCCAGCAGATCGTCCATATTACCCCACCTCGAATATATTCCGGCCATAGATTGCACAGAGATGGTTGATGAACGGTTAAATATTGTAACGCGGTGTAATTTGGGGGTGGGCAGCGGGCTTGTCATGTTCGGGGTGCAGATTACCGGGCTGGGGCAAGGGAGTGGGGGCCGCTTACGGGCGTCATAAGACTTCATCGCATATTGCCGAGCATGGCTTAGAAGAGGACGTTAAAGATAGAAAAACTGCAGGTCAGCAAACACCCCGATTGCGGATGTTCCTGCCCAGTATTCCTCGCCTGAAAGTAGAAACCTTGTTATTGGGAATATCGAACGCCGCGTAGGACTATGGGTTTTATGCTGGCGACCGGTTCAAGGGCAATGTGCATGGCAATTAATCGATATATTCTGCTCCCGCTTTTTATGTGCTTTCTAGCCGGCTATTCGGACGCGGCTCATGCTATTGATTGCACAACCGTAGCGACAGAACGGGAAAAAGCCGTTTGTCAGTCGGACGGTCTGCTTGCTCTCGATGCCATGCTGAACAAGGCTTATGGTGAGGCGCTCACCCTGGAAACAAACCCTCGGGAAGGCGACAAGGACCGGAACCTGCGCCGCGAGCAACTAGCCTGGATAAAGGCCGCTGATGGGTGCAATTCTGATACGTCTTGTATTCGCGAGGTCTATGCCAGCAGATATGTAGCGCTTCGTGCCTATTCCGATCTCGGTTTCGCTGACATGGAAGGCCTGACGGGCCTCGCGGATGTGCTGGAGATCTGGGCGGCAGCCGATCCATCCACAGGGGGCGTTCCGCTAGCCGTGCGGTCTGATGCAGGCGACACGTATCTGATTGCTGTGCCGGTAAGCTGGGCCAAGCCCTATCCCTATTATGAAGTCTATTTCATGCAACGGGACAAAAATCCTGAAAGGATCACTTTTCCTGATCTGCGGGTAGAACAAGAAATGGTCAAAGAAGCAAAAAGCGGGAAATTTGCGATCGAGGATCTAACCGTCATGACCGGTGCGCAGTTTCAGGGTGTGTCTTTTGTAGGAAGAGATGTGGTCAGTAAAGCCATGACCGGCGGTGCCGGGGGAGAGTGGATCTACCGGCGGTGGCGTATGGACTGGACCGGCGCATATGGCGTCAGCCCGGCGCTGACGGACTATGAAATCGAGAATGTGCGCGATGGATTTACGATCAAGGTTTTAAGTGCGCCGGAAAGGTGACGATTTTTTACCAACAGGGCAAGATTGACCGATAATCTGCAACAATCGATTTCCCATCGAAACCCGTCTTTCCGCTTTCCACCCACTTGCTACCGTCAATTACGGTCAAAGCTATTGTCCACTGTCAGGATGAAGCGGACAATAGAAATGGAGCCCTCAAACCAAGTCTTTCCTACAATTCACCAGATAGGTTATATAGTCTCGATCTAACAAACCATTAACACCTGCCGCACCGCTGTGCTGCGGTCGGGATGGTTTCATTGGAAGGAATATGACTTATGACTTTTCAGGATGAATTTGCGCGGCGGTTAAACGCGGCTCGGGGTGTGGCAACGGGTGACGGCGGGGAGGACACTCCGGACAAAGCCGTTCGTCTCGAGCGCAGTCGAGAGACTGGTGATGACGAACAGGTGTCTCGACTTCGCTCGACACGAACGGATGGGAATGGAGAGCATATTCGTCATCCTGAATTTATTTCAGGACCTCTGGAGGCTGAACCGGAGGATCGGGGTGCGAGGGACCGGGTCCTGAAACGAGTTCAGGATGACGATTCTATGCGGTTGCAGGGGGATGGCGGTGTTGACGCCACCACTCCCTCCCCTGCCATCCGCCACGACGGCTGGCACCTTGATCTGCGGGTCAAATTTCTCGAGGCGCTCGCCCAGACCGGTAATGTCCAGGCGTCGGCCTATTTTGTCCAGCGCACCCGCCAGTCGGCCTATGACCTGAAACGCCGCGATCCGGATTTTGCCCGGGCGTGGCTGGCAGCATTGGTGCTGGCGCGGGAGGAAGCGCAGGACAAGTTGCAGGAGCGGGCGATCGAAGGGGTCGAGGAGGAGATTTTCTATCATGGAGAGGTCGTCGCGACGCGGCGGCGCTATGACAGCCGGTTGCTGCTCGCCCATCTGGCGCGGCTCGACAAGATTGCAGCGGAAATCCCGGCGCAACGCGGCGCGGCGCGCTTTGGTGATATGCTGAAAGCGATTGGCGCGGGCGAGGACACCGCGCCGCTGATCGCGACGCCGACCGAGGAAGAACTGGCGGTACGGGCCGCCGAAGCAGAGCTGCATCCGGAACCGGAAGTGGCCGAGGAAGAAGAAGGCGCGGAATTTTACGAAATCCACTGGCCGGACGATGACGGCCCGCCGGAATATTATCAGATGAGCCCCGAAGAAGCCGCCGAGATGGAACGCGACGTCCCGGGCCTGGTCGCGAAAGCCACGGGAACCGCCGACGACGCCGTGATCACGCCACTGGCCATTCACGCGGAAGCACAAGCGCAGTTCGAGGTCGACCGGGCGGCGGTGCGAAAAAATCTATAACAGTGTAAAGTGTGTAAAGTTCGGGTGGTGAAATCGCACTGGCCATCGCAGGAACAGCTTCGTCATCCTGAACTTGTTTATCTTCGTCATCCTGAACTTGATTCAGGACCCCGGGCGTCTGAACCGGATGATAGTGGCAAGCGGGACGAGGCCCTGAAATGAATTCAGGATGACCAACACTGATGCACTATGACGAATCACCCGGCAGCAACCCCGAACAGATCATGCTCGTCGGCATCCTCGATCACCGCGTCGATGATATCGCCGACCGACAGGCTGGCAGGGACGTTGCGGAGGAAGACATTGCCGTCGATCTCGGGAGCATCGGCTTCAGACCGCGCCGTCGCGCCGACATCGCCGTCTTCATCGGGTTCGCCGATGTCGTCGATGATCACCGGCAGGGTGCGGCCGACCTTGGCCTTCAGCTTGGCGGCGCTGATCCGGGCGGTGACTTCCATGATCCGCTGGTAACGCTCTTCCTTGACCTCTTCCGGCAAGGCGCCGTCGAGCAGATTGGCCGCAGCGCCCTCTACGGGTTCAAAGCGGAACGCGCCGACGCGGTCGAGCTGGGCTTCCTCGAGCCAGTCGAGGAGATATTTGAAGTCGTCCTCGGTCTCGCCGGGAAAGCCGACGACGAAGGTCGAGCGGATGGTGAGATCGGGGCAGATATCGCGCCAGCTCTTGACCCGCTGCAGCACCTTGGCCTCGTTGGCCGGGCGCTTCATCCGCTTGAGGACGTTGGGCGCGGCGTGCTGGAACGGGATGTCGAGATAAGGCGTGATCTTGCGCTCGGCCATCAGCGGGATGACCTTGTCGACATGGGGATAGGGATAGACATAGTGGAGACGGGTCCACACGCCCTTGCCTTCCGGCGTCCGCAGCTCGCCAAGCGCGGCGGCGAGATCGGTCATATGGGCGCGGACTTCGCGTCCCTGCCCGGTCGGGCCGTTCCACTGGCGCGGCTGGTGGCGGATATCGACGCCATATGCCGAGGTGTCCTGGCTGATCACCAGCAGTTCCTTGGTGCCGGCCTCGACCAGCTTCTCCGCTTCGCGCAAGATCGCGTCGGGGCGGCGGGACACAAGGTCGCCGCGCAGGCTGGGGATGATGCAGAAGGAACAGCGATGGTTGCAGCCTTCGGAAATCTTGAGATAGCTGTAATGGCGCGGGGTCAGCTTGAGACCCGCTTCGGGCACCAAGTCGACGAACGCGCCGCGGGCGGCCGGAGCCGCAGCGTGAACCGCGGTGACGACATCCTCATATTGATGCGCGCCGGTGACGGCGAGCACATCGGGGAAGCGCTTCATGATCATGTCGGCTTCATTGCCCATGCAGCCGGTGACGATCACGCGTCCGTTCTCGGCCATCGCTTCGCCAATCGCCTCGAGGCTCTCCTCCTTGGCGCTGTCGAGAAAGCCGCAGGTGTTGACCAGCACGACGTCCGCACCGGCATAGTCGGGCGACAGATCATAGCCGTCGGAGCGCAGCTGGGTGAGAATACGTTCGCTGTCGACCAAAGCCTTGGGACAGCCGAGCGAGACCATGCCCACTTTGGGCGGAGAAGGAATTTGCGTTGCCATATTGCGCGGCCTTTAGGCGTGTTTTGCAGGGGAGTCACCAAAAGATCGCGATGGCCGGATTGCCGGGACCGCGCAAGGCCCGCCGAGAACCGCGCTGCAATTGCCGAAATGGGCAAAATTCGCTATGGCTACGAGCCCCGGCCCGAGCCGGGGAACGTTCTGGGGAGGATGATATGAATATATTCGATGTGAACTGGATTGCAGTCGTCGTGGCCGCATTGGCGGGCTTTCTGGTCGGGGGCATCTGGTACGGCCCGGTGATGGGCAAGAAATGGATGGGCGCGGTCGGGCTGACCGAGGAGCAGATCAAAGAGGGCAGCATGGGCAAGATCTATGGCGGCGCCTTCGCGTTCAGCCTGGTCGCCTCGTGGACTTTGGCGCATACATTCGCCACCTATGCCGCGGATCTGGATTTCGGCGTGAAGGTGCTGACAGCCTTCGGCGTCGCGCTCGGCTTCATCGTTCCGGCGATCGGCACCAACTATCTCTTCTCGCAGAAGAGCAAGGCGCTGTTTTTCATCGACGCAGGTTACTGGCTGCTGTTCTACATCGCGATGGGTGTGGTCCACGCGTGGCTCGGCTGAGCCATGCAGCGGATCGGATCAGGCGTGTCCCGCCAGCGTATCGGCGATGATTCGCCAGACCTTGGGGTTGAAGCCGAGGCCGAGATGGCCGCCATCGACCCGGATGTTGCGGGCCTGGGGATTGTAGATGTCCCTCGCGATATCGGGCCCGACAATGCCGTCCCGGTCTGAATAGAGGACGGTCAGCGGCTGTTCGAAGCCGATGCTGTTGCGGTCGTGGACCTCGCGCTCGAACCGGTCGAGCTGGATATTGGCAGACTTGGCGTAGCGCTGGCCGGGAGTGGTATATTTGGGGCCACCGATGATCGGGGTGCCCATGGTGATCACCTCACGGACCAGATGGGGAGCGAGACGAGCCGCTTCGCGGGCGATGATCCCGCCGAGCGACCAGCCGATCAGGGTAAACGGCTGTCCGCCATTCTCGGCGAAGCGGGCCTCCGCAACCGCCATGAAGCGCGCGACATCGCGGTCCACCGAGCCTTTGTTGCGGCCGAGCGACCAGTCGGCGACGTCATAGTTGATCCGTGCCAGAAAGGCTTCGAGCGGGCGCATCGACAATTCGCTGCCGCCATAGCCGGGGATCAGATAGACCGGCCGGCCATCGCCGCGCGGTGCCGTGACAAGCCGCGGCCATTGCAGGCCAAAGCGCAGCAGATCGAGCGGCAAGGACAGTTCGCCCAGCTGCGCCAGTCTATGCGGTGGGCGAAGCCCGGTGGGCATCGGTATTTGGGTGGCCATCAGCAAGCTCCATGATTGACCCGTCAAGATAGTGACTTATCTCGCAGGTGCAACATGAACTAATGGGCAGAGTTGATCAGGCGTCCTCGGTCGCCGGATGCTCGACGCCATTGCCGGGGATGATCTCGACGATGATGTCGCCCGCTTCGAGCTTCTTCGCTTCGGTTTCCCAGAAACCGATCACCGTGTCGCCACGGTATATCCGAACACCAAGACCCGAACCGACGACATCGCTCATCGCCATTCCGACTTCATCCTCGGTTACCGAGCGCTGGACCAGCTTGACCCGGCCGGTGGCCGAAGCGAGATCGCTGAGATAGTCGGAAATCTTGGCCCCTTCGCAGCTCCCGGCGAGCAGCAGCCCGGCGAAACTGACGGGATTGATAACGGTCGTCGCACCGGCCTGGCGCGCCAGTAACTCGTTATCCGCAGCCTTGATCGAAACGCTGATCGGCAAATGATAGGCAAGATGCCGTGCGGTGAGAACGATCAATATGCTGGTGTCGTCGCGCCCGGCCGAAACGATCATCGACCGCGCCCGTGAAATCTTCACGTTCATCAGCGCGTTGTCGCGCGTAGCATCGCCATTGATCACCGCGCAGCCGAGCTTCTCCGCCAGTGACAATGCGTCATCCGATGTGTCGATCACGACAATTTCTTCCGGCTTGGTGCCGCGCGCAAGAAGCTCCTGCACGGCTTCGCTGCCGCTCGTGCCAAAGCCGGCGATGACGATATGGTCGTGCAAATTGCTCTGAATCAGTTTCATGCGCCAATTGTCCCAGGTTCGTTTGAAAACAAAATTGTAGGCCGTGCCGACAAAGATTAGCACGACGAAGATTCGAATAGGAGTCACAACCAGCGCGTCGAACATCCGCGCCCGTTCGGTGACCGGTGCAATGTCGCCATAGCCAGTGGTAGTGATCGAGATCATCGTGAAATAGACGACGTCGAGAAAGCTCACATCGCCGTCATAGCTGTCCTGCAGGCCGGTGCGATCGAAATAATGGACCGACACAGCCATCCCGATAAGGCCGAGGACAAAGGCGACGCGCCACGCTATATCCGCCCAGATCGGCAAACTCGAACGCCGCCGCAGGGTGAAATAGTCAGAGATTTTGCGCTGTGTTTGCCTGGCCATGGTGGGTTCAGCTATTTTTCGGCAGATGGATATTCGGATCGACCGGCTTGCGGTCCTTCCGGATCTCGAAATGCAGCTGCGGTTCCTGAACATAGCCGCTTTCACCGGCAAGGCCGATAACCTGACCCGCGTTGACCTTCTGGCCACGCGTCACATTCAGCTTGTCGGCATGGCCATAAGCGGTAACCCAGCCGGAACCATGGTTGATCAGGATCAGCCCGCCAAACACTCCGATTTCATCGCCGCTGTAGGCGACCACACCGCCGGCCGAAGCACGTATTGGCGTGCCTTTGGCGACGCCAATGTTGAGGCCATCATTGACCTTGCCGCCACCTTTGCTGCCAAAACTGGAAATCACGGTTCCATTTACCGGCCAGATGAACCGACCGGAGAAGGCCCCCGGAGTAGCGATGGCTGTATTGGGTGCGATGGCTTTCCGCCAGTCCGATGGCTCTTTCACCGCAGCACCATCGGCCAACGCTGGCTGTCCACCGGTGACGATATCGTCAATATCCAGGTCGAAAGCCGCAGCACGTTGCTCGACACTCAAACTGGAAAGATCTTTGGGTGCGGAGGCAGGCAGCAACAGCTTCTGTCCCACACGCAGGATATAAGGGTCCTCGAGAGCGTTGAGTTCCACTACTTCGCGCCACGACGCACCATAGGCACGGGCAATCGCGATACCGGTCTCACCCGAGTTAACGGCGTGATATCGGCCGCCGGTAATCTTGAGTCGCTGCCCGGGATGGATGACATAAGGTTCAACCAACCCGTTGGCGGACGCAATGATTTGCGATCCCGCGCCTGTCTGATTGGCAATACCGCGCAATGTGTCACCCGGCTGCACGACATAGGTTCCCGATGCCACTTTCTGGGCATTGGCTGAGACTGAACTCGCTTGCCAGGGCGAAGGTTGGGTCGGCTGGGGGGCAGTGCTTAAAACGGCAAGATCCGTAGCCAATTGAGGCCGGGCTGGCGGAGCGGCATAATCATCACGGCCTGCAGGGATGCAGGCGGTGATACCCAAGAGCAATATCAGGATCGCAATGTGACGCATATCTGACCCCATTAACTTATTCCACTTGCCGAAACGCTATTAGCAGCAAAACCACAGCTTGCCAGCCCTGGTCGCCCAAGGATAGCGAATTCGGATCGCAGCGCCTCACCATCAGCTGTAAAGTTTTTTCAACCTATCCATCGAATCATAGTGGGTTAGATCCAGGTGGAGGGGTGTGATCGAGACATAGCCGTCGGCGATCGCTTCAAGATCGGTGCTGTGCTCCGGCGTTTCGACCATCGGCCCAAGACCAAACCAGTGATATTCAAAACCCCTGGGATCGCGGTTGCTGACGATCTGCAGTCGGCCGTAGTCACGGATACCCTGCGACACGATCCGCACGCCCTTTACTTCGCTTGCTGGCAGCGCTGGAAAATTGATGTTCACCAGCGTCCGGTGATCCATCCGCTGGGAGATCAGCGGCCGCAGTACCCGCTCGCCCCATTGCACCGCGGCCTCGAACGGCACATCGGCGCCCATATCTCCTCGCGCATAGGCTTGGCTTAGCGCGATTGACGGGATGCCCGCCAGTGCGCCTTCCATCGCGGCTGACACGGTACCCGAATAGGTAACATCCTCACCAAGGTTCGCGCCGCGATTTACACCGGACAAGATCAGATCAGGCGGTCCGTCTTTCATAATCTTGGCGACCGCCAACATCACGCTATCGGTTGGCGTACCATCGACCGAATATTGCTGATCGCCGCGCTTGCGAATTCGCAACGGCCGCGTGAGCGTCAGCGAATGGCCTGCTCCCGAATTCTCGTCAGACGGCGCGACTATCCAGATGTCGTTGGAAAAATGCTGCGCAATATCGAGCAGGATTTTCATCCCAGGAGCATCAAAACCGTCGTCGTTGGTCAATAATATCCTCATCAGACTGGCTCCAGTTTGTCGATCCCGCCCATATAGGGCAGCAATGCCGACGGAACTGTAACAGAGCCGTCAGCCTGCTGATAATTTTCCAGTACGGCGACAAGCGTACGGCCAACGGCTAGACCCGAGCCGTTAAGCGTGTGGACAAATCGTGTGCCCTTTTCCTCGCCTTCTGGCCGGAAACGGGCATTCATTCGCCGCGCCTGATATTCGCCGCAGGTCGAAATGCTCGAAATCTCGCGATAGGTGTCCTGCCCCGGCAACCAGACTTCCAGATCGTAAGTCTTGCGCGCTGTCGCACCCATGTCGCCGGTACATAGCAGCATTTTGCGATAGGGTAGCTCAAGCGCCTTGAGGATTGATTCGGCAGCTTCTGTCATCCGTAAATGCTCTGCATCGCTGTTGTCGGGATGGACGATGGCAACCATCTCGACCTTTTCAAACTGATGTTGACGGATCAGACCTTTGGTATCCTTGCCAGCGGAGCCAGCTTCGCTTCGGAAACAAGGGGTCAGTGCGGTCAATCGGATCGGCAGCTGCGCTTGATCCAATATCTGCCCGTATACGCTGTTAGTCAGGCTGACCTCTGCGGTCGGGATAAGCCAGTGACCATTGGTAGTCTGGAACGAATCCTCGGAAAACTTGGGGAGTTGGCCGGTACCAAACATCGCCTGATCGCGTACCAACACTGGCGGTGCACATTCCTGGAAGCCGTTTATCATGGTCTGCTGGTCGAGCATGAACTGACCAATCGCCCGCTGCAGTCGCGCCATCTGGCCACGCAGAAAAGCAAAGCGCGAGCCTGACATTGCTGCGGCCGTTTCAAAATCCAGACCCAGCGCCGGACCGATATCGCTATGTTCACGCGGAGCAAAATCAAATGCCCGCGGTTCGCCCCAGCGATCAACCTCGACATTGTCATCTTCATTTTCACCAAGCGGGACGCCTTCGGCAGGCAGATTCGGCAGTGCAGCCAGAACATCCTGCAATCGGCTCGAAACTTCCCGCTCTTTTTCTTCTAGCTCCGGCAATTTGCTTTTCAGTTCGGCGACTTCCGTCATTAGCGCCTGCGCGGTGTCCTCATCGCCCTGCCCCTTGGCTTTGCCTATCGCCTTGGATGCCTCGTTACGGCGCGCTTGACCATCCTGCAGCTGCGTTTTCAAAGCGCGGCTTTGCTCATCGAGAGCTAGTATATTTGAAGCGACTGCTTCGGCGCCACGCTTCGCCAGTGCTGCGTCAAAATCTTCCGGATTATCGCGAATATATTTTATATCATGCATGACCAAAGCCTATGCCGACCGTCTGTTTCACTTGCAAGACTGCAAAGAAAAAAGCGGCCAGATTGCTCCGGCCGCTTTTTCAAATCATTCTGCTGAGAAGTCTAGATGGCAACCGCCGCCTTTGACTTGCGTCGGCGGGCAAACAAGGCTGCTGCCGCGGCACCGAAAAGCAGGACAATCGGTGGTGCCGGAACTTCGGTACCGCCGTTCGATCCTCCACTGCTGCCACCCGAAGACGAGCTGGAGCTGCTGCTCGACGAACTGGAACTGGAGGAGCTGCCCGAGGAACCGGTGGACGTGCTGTTACCACCGAAACTCGAAGACCCGCCCGTTGCGCCCGACGAGCTGCTGGTGGAACTGCCACCCGAACTCGAGGAAGATGAGCTGGAACTGCCAGATGAACTGCTCGACGAGCCTGAACTGCCCGATGAGCCTGAACTGCCCGATGAGCCCGAGCTACCGGAAGAACCAGAGCTACCGGAAGAACCAGAGCTTCCCGACGAGCCGTTTGAACCACCGCCGGAAGAACCGTGTCCGCCCGAGCCGCCATGGCCACCTGAACCACCGTGACCACCTGAACCGCCATGCCCGCCCGAGCCACCTTTTCCACCGGTTGAGCCGTCACCGCCGCTGGAACTAGACGAGCTACTCGAAGAGCTGCTGGATGAACTAGATGAAGACGAACTGCTGCCTCCGGTAGATGTGCTGGTTGAACCGCCGGTACTGGTTACGCCGCCGGTAGAGGTACTGGTTGAACCACCGGTGCTGGTAACGCCGCCAGTGGATGTGCTGGTCGAACCACCGCTCGTCGAACTGCCGCCGGAAGATGTGCTTGATGATCCGCCGCTGCTGGTAGAGGAAATTACAACACTTCCCCCGCCGGAGCCGCCACCGCCACCAAAGAAACCGCCGAAGAAACCGCCGCCGACGCCGCCGCCATATCCGCCGCTGCCGCCAATCACGACAGGCACAGAGCTGCCACCATCCTGCATCGGTGGAGCAGGTGGCATATAAGGAGGCAGGGGAAGCGGGATCGGTTGCGCCGCCGGAGTCTGAGCAATCGTCACGACCGTCGGCTGACAAGCTGTCACAGTTTTAGTCACAGTACGCCGCGTGCGTTTGATCTTACGAGCGGGCTCACCTTTGCGGACCATCCGTGCGCGAACCGGCTTCTTCTTTGAAACCTGCTTCACATAGGGTGCCGTAGGCGCTTCTGACACGTGAACTGCGCCGCCGCCAATCAGTGCCCCGCCGCAAGTGCAAGCGCATAATTTTGCTAGAGCCATCCGTACCGACATAATATCATCTCTCTTCCGCTGTGGAGGCGACCGGTCAATCAGCATTCAACCGCTGACATTCCTTTTCGCTCTCTCGACATGCATTAGAAACGCAGAAGAAATCGTAAACTACAATTGCGTTAACCCTGTTTATCGATTCAAAATGGCAAAAAACCTTAGCAGCTTGTATCCAACCACGGTTAATGTCCCGAATTGGAACCGTTGAAGATGCTATTATTGCCAAAGCCCGAACAGATCCGGAAATTCTGAGGCGGCCTAAGGTTGAGCCATATCCGCTTGAAGGGCTTTGGAAAATACATCGCATCAAGTTTTAGGTGCTCGAAGTTTTCCCATTTGAGGATTAATGGAATGACAACAATTTTGCGCCTTGTTTCCGCTAGGTGTGCTGGGTATAGGCCCGCCGTGTAAATGGTTTCAACCTCCCGGATTCGGGAGGGGAGATGTTTGGAGAGTATGTTGGCATCCTCGGTAAAAAAAGCATCCGGAAAAAATAGCGCAAATGGCGCAGATCTGGTCCTTGCAGACGGCTATGAGCCGAGCGAAGACGAAGAGTTTATGAACGAGCAGCAGCTCGCTTTTTTCAAGCAAGCCTTGAAAAAATGGAAACAAGAAATCATTGAAGAATCCAAAGAAACCCTGGCACATTTGCAGGATGGTCCGATTCAGGAAGCCGACCTGAATGACCGCGCATCGAGCGAAACCGACTGGGGACTGGAGCTGCGGACCCGCGACCGTCAACGCAAGCTGACTTCCAAAATTGATGCGGCATTGCGACGGATTGACGAAGGCGAATATGGCTATTGTCAGGTCACCGGCGAACAAATCTCGCTCGACCGGCTGAAGGCCAGACCGATAGCGACAATGACCGTGGAAGCGCAGGAAGCGCATGAACGAAACGAGAAAATTTCACGCGATCAGTGATATAAGTTACTGCCTCGGCGAAATAATTAACAGTTATGCTGCCTAAAGGTCGGAACACTAGCTTGATCCAGCGCAGTGGTGCAAATTCACCCTCGGAAAAAACAGCCGGACATTAACCAAATCTGCACTATTTCTGCACTATTTCTCGTTTTACGAAACATGGTTTTACATTTATCGACTGCGGGAATCGTATGAAAGAAACATTTGACGATAGTCTGAAGATGAATAGTCAGGCGGTTGATCATCCGAAGCGTCAGCTTGATCGGGACAGCCTGTTTCTGAAAGCAGCGCTGCGTTTCATTGACGGCGATGACTGTGGTGAAGTGCGTATCCGCAACTTGTCGGCAGGTGGGCTAATGGCTGAAGCACCGGTTCTCGCTAAACGTGGCGACAATGTCCAAATGGAACTGCGCAACATTGGCCGGATTACCGGTTATGTTGCTTGGGTTGCCCAAGGTAGATTCGGCGTCGCCTTCGATCATCCGATCGACCCCAAACTGGCAAGGCAACCTGTCGGACAGAAGAAATCGGATTTGCCACGCTATTTGCGTTAACCGGCTTAAGGTTCCTCTCTTTGCAAAATAGCCAGTGCTCTCAGTAGAGAGCGGCTCAGACTTCCACATAAAGCTTGATTAGAATAACTTCCCTGCATAGGACCTGTTAATCAATCGATTAAACGGGAGTTTTGGCATGGCAGGGCCGCTAAAGGGTATCAATATCATCGAATTTGCCGGAATAGGTCCCGGCCCTTTTTGCGGCATGATGCTCGCTGATCAGGGTGCTACAGTCACCGTTCTACATCGCGCCGGCGGCGCCCCGGATCCACGTCTCGCGCTTTCCCGCTCTCGCAATCTGGTCGAGGTTGACCTCAAGTCGGCGGAAGGGATCGAGACTGCGCGGAATCTGGTAAAGAATGCCGACGGGTTGATCGAGGGTTTCCGTCCCGGTGTGATGGAGCGGCTCGGCCTGGGGCCCGATGTATTGCTCGCTGACAATCCGGGCCTGGTTTATGGTCGGATGACGGGTTGGGGGCAAACCGGTCCGCTGGCTTCAGCAGCAGGGCATGACATCAATTATATTTCGATATCCGGCGCCTTGCATGCCTTTGGCAGAGCTGGTGAAAAACCAACCCCACCAATCAATATGGTTGGCGATTTCGGCGGCGGCGGAATGATGCTTGCGCTGGGCATGGTTTCCGCTCTTCTCCATGCCAAGACCGGAGGCACTGGTCAGGTTGTCGATTGCGCAATGACCGACGGTTCCGCTGCATTGATGGCCATGATCTTCGACTTTCACAATGTTGGTCACTGGAAAGACGAGCGGGGCGTCAATCTGCTGGATACCGGTGCGCATTTTTACGACAGCTACGAGACGTCGGATGGCAAATATGTCTCGATCGGTTCCATAGAACCGCAATTTTATGCACAGCTCCGTCAAATAGCAGGCCTCACGGAGGATTCCGCTTTCGACGCGCAGATGGATCCCAGACAATGGCCAGCGCTGAAGGAAAAGCTGACGACGCTATTCAAATCCAAGACCCGCTCGCAATGGTGCGATTTGATGGAAGGAACGGACATCTGCTTTGCGCCAGTTCTGTCGCTCGCAGAAGCGAAAGAACATCCCCACAATGTCGCAAGAGAAACTTTTGTCGATGTCGGAGGGATGAAGCAACCGGCACCAGCCCCGCGTTATTCGGTTACGGTTTCGGATCCACCCAAGCGCCCTGCCTGACCCATGTCAATGACTCGATCAGCGTAGCGGGGACCAATCGTCAACTCATTGCCGTCCTGCAGAATTACAAATCGCTTGCGCCCCTTTCGGCGAACTTCCGCAATGCAATCACGCCGGACGATGGCAGACCGGTGAACGCGGACAAACAGACTGTCGGGCAATTGGTCCTCCAAAGACCGCATGGATTGGTGCAACAGAAAACTACGCCCCCGCAGATAGAGACGCATATAGTCCCGTTCCGCTTCAACCCATTCAATATCCAGAATATTAAGTTGTAGTGATCCCGTTCCATCCTGCACCCAAAGAAGTTGCGCGATTTGCGGTTCCTGGTCCCGGCGGTTGCGTGCGATGTTGACAATGGCGCGCTCGACAGCCTCTCTTAGCTGCCCTTCCTTGACTGGCTTCAATAGATAATCCGTTACTTCCAGCCGGAATGCCTGCACCGCATATTTATTGTGCGCGGTCGTGAAAATAATCTGCGGAGTTCGCGGCAAGCCCCCGCAATATTCCGCTACTCCGAGACCTGACAAATCGGGCATGTCGACGTCTAGCAACATGATATCGGGCTCTAGCTGCCTGATTTTCTCCAAGGCCTGAAGGCCACCATTGGCTAAATCCATATTCCCGAAAAGCTTGGTCCGTTCACACAATGCCTTGAGCCGGGAACGGGCGAGCGGCTCATCATCGACAATCAGGACCGATGGCAGGCTTGTCGTCATGTTCAGATGTCCTGAAAAATCAGGGATGGATCCGGCAGGACAATGGTCGCGGAGGCCATCCCCGCCTTGTTATTGGCCAATAACAACGAGGCATTCTGACCATATAGTGCTTTCAAGCGATCCTGGATGTTGATGAGACCGGTCCCGGTCCCGGCAGTGCGGTCCTGGGAAAGACCAGTTGGTGTTTGTACCCGGCCATCATTCTCGATGCTGATCCGGAGGCGATCGCCCTCTCTATGTGCAGAGATGATGATATTGACCGGCTGGTCCGTTCCTGAAACACCGTATTTTACCGCATTTTCAATCAGTGGCTGGATGATCAGCGCTGGAATACTCCAACCATTTGCAGCTGGGTCGATATCGACTGTATAGCTGAGCCGATCAGGAAAACGCATGCGTTCAATCTCTAGATAGCGAACCTGCTGCGCGATTTCCTGTTCTACCGCTACCATATCCTGAGCGCCATCAGTCAACACCGAGCGCATATAATCAGCAAGATCATCCACCAGTTTTTCTGCCTGCTGGTTTTTTCGATCGATGATCAGGCTGCTTACCGAGTTCAGGGCATTAAAGACGAAATGCGGGTTCAATTGATAACGCAGCGCCCGTAGTTCACTTTCCCGATTCAATTGTTCCAGCCGTCGACTATGCACCATCATCTGCTGCAAATCCCGACTATGGGCCAAGGCTAGATATAGCGCGCCCCAACTGGCGAGAATGAAATAGCGGGTGAAGGCCTCGTCCAGAACATAGGCCCAGTCGAAAGTAACCAAATTAACCGGATCAAACAGGTAGGAAAAGTCGAGCATTGCCGCATCATGATCGAAGATGATCTGATCAAGAATGGCGATATAATTGGCCAGGATCATGGTCGGCAAGGTAAGCATGAATATCGCCGCCCCCATACCATTGCGGCGCACCGCAATGAGCAGCCGGTACAGCAACCAGGTGACGGTGATACAGACGCTGGTCATCAAGATACGCTGGAAGAATAATGCGTCTGCATTTTCCTGCATTCTGTAAAGAAAACGGCTCGTTACAAACAGGAAATAGGCACCCCATATGCCGAACATCGACTTGATTGCCAAAGCCTGGTTGACCGGGAACAAGCGGTCGAGCACCGAGCGGGTTCGAACCCCGGCATCTTGTGCCAAATCACGGGCCGATTCGAGCTTCACGAAGCTGGATTACTGTCGCTTGCGTCGATCCCCCTCCGGGTGCGCCAATAGGTTGCAAAACTGGCCAGCCAGTGACTGCCTGCATAATGCGGCGTACGAACAGATTCCTCTCCGGAATCGCCGTGCAGGGTCGCTGACGCAAGGAGCGAAGCTCGACGTTTATCGCCATCAGGAAGCGCGGAAGCCATGCCTTCGAGCGCCCATGCGCGTGAAAGATTGAGACCGTCGAGATGCACGAGTTTACCGTCGGTCGGGTCATTGACGATACCGACTGCTAGCCACTCACTGCTGCCATCGGTCGGAATTGCAGGCAGAAAATCAGACAGCCAGCCGGCATATTCACCTTCATCCATCACCCGCCGCATCAAGTCGGCCACCATCAGGCAGGAAGACAGGAAGTCCTCTCCAGAAGGCTCATAAGCCATCGGGCAGTTCCGGTCTTTGCGATGGAAAGCCAAAGCCTTGTCGCGCACCAGAACAGTCATTTCATTGTCACCGCTGCGCTCGGCCCAATCGAGAAACAGTCCGAATGCAAAAGCGGACTGGTTGTGAGTCCCCAGCCGGATGGGATAGGCCAGTTTTGGCAACCAATCCTTGATATTCCCAACAATCACCGCCTCGAGCGGTTCCAGTTGCGCGAGCCAGGCCTTTGCTTGCTCCGCCTTGCCACCCTCGCCAGCCGCGATCTCGCGCAATTCGGCGGTCAGTTGCAGGAACCATGCAATTCCATAAGGACGCTCGAATGCCTTGCGGTCATCTGCGCTAAAATAGGCTAATTCACCGGCAATTTTTTCCGCGGTGAAATTCGCGCCAAGCGCCGCAGCGATCTCTTCATCCATCTCGGGAACCAGATCCTGCCCCCAAAGACGGGTCAGCAACCAATGGCCGTGAACAGCGCTGTGCCAGTCAAAACAGCCATAGAAAACCGGTGTCAGCTTTGACGGCTCCGCCACATCCGCCGCGCTGTTCAACACATGGCTTATCTTGTTGGGATATTGTTTGTTGAGGCAGCTGAGCGCTATCCGCGCATAAGCATGCTCTGCTTTGCGCGGTGTCAGACTATTGGCGGCCGGATCGGGCGCGACATTTTTACGTTCGAAAACATCGCGCTCTTGCGACGACTGTCGATCATCTTCCTCGGCCACCGAACAACCCGCAAGTGTCGAGATCATCAACACGACCAATGCTTTTCTGTAGACCATTCAACGCCCTCCAAAGATCAATTTCTATTAGAGATGAATTGACCCCTTGGCAAAAGGCTATAGGGCAAAACATCTCTTCCGCCATTGCCAGTTTCGGCCAGGCGATTTGCAGTGGAACAGATAAAGTCGCGACACAACCCGCCATATTTCTGACCGGTAGCCCCTTGCGGCATATCGCAACAATGTCACTGACAGCGAGCATTGGTCTGCTGACAATGTTCATCGTCGACTTTGTCGATCTGCTTTATATCGCGCAACTGGGCGACAGCGCTCTGACCGCCGCGATGGGTTTTGCTGCCACGGTCCTGTATTTTGGCACGGCCTTCCACATCGGCCTTATGATTGCCACCAGTGCGCTTGCCTCCCGCCATATCGGCCAAGGCGATCCGCAGCAGGCCCGGCGTTATCTGACCAATATACTGGTGCTCAGCATGATGCTGTTGATTCCGTTGGCTGCGCTGTTTTTCATTTTCGCTCCCGAAATTCTCGAGCTGGCCGGAGCGGACGGGGCCGCTAATCAGGCAGCCACGAACTATATTCGGATCATCGCCCCATTCATGCCGTTCAGCGTTGCAGCCATGGTCTGTTCCGGTTTTCTGCGCGCCCATGGCGCAGCGCGGCGGGCGATGAACGTGACGCTCAGCATGGGCATCACCAATGCCATTCTCGATCCGATATTCATCTTCGGCTTTGACTGGGGCATGCAGGGCGCCGCGATTGCCAGCGCCTGCGCAGCCCTTGTTTCGACAATGTTTGCTATCTCCCCGATCTTGAAAAGTTACGGGGGCTTCAACCGCTTTTCTCTACTCCTTTTTCGCGAGGACATGAGACCGATCATGGCAATCTTGCTCCCAGCGATCCTGACCAATGTTGCCACACCGATCGGAGGCTTCATTTCCTACCGCTTCATCGCTGATTATTCCGATGATGTGATCGCCGGATTTGCGGTCGTGGGCAGGGTCGTACCGGTGGCTTTCTGCTTGCTGTTCTCGTTGTCCGGCGCCGTAGGACCGATCATCGGACAGAATTTCGGTGCGCTGAAATTTGACCGGATTCGTATCACGATCAAGCAGGCCACCCTGTTTGCCTTGATCTATACGCTCGCAATCTGGCCGATCCTTTACCTGCTCAGTGATCCTATCAGCGACGCGTTCAACCTTGTTGGAGAAGGCCGTCACGTGTTCTGGCTATTTGCCGCCGTGCTGACCCCCCTGTTCTTCTTCAACGGCATGCTGTTCATTGGCAATGCCGCCTGCAATAATCTCGGCCGGCCGGCCTGGTCGACCTTGACGAACTGGCTGCGCAACACGCTCGGGCTTGTTCCCTTTCTGTGGCTCGGCCGCGAATTTTACGGACTGGACGGTATTGTTATCGGGCCGGCCTTCGGCGGCATAATTTTCGGTGTGATCGGATATATGGTTGCGCAATATCTGGTCGGCATCCGGGAGCGACGGGCCGCGTTAACCAGTTAATTTGCCCATCAACCGCGTCCCGCGATGGAACAGTGTCTTTTTGCTCCGCGCGAGCCTTATAAAAATCGGCTATGTACGGCTTGATCCGCCCGGTTGGGCTTCATCAGGTAATTAGACAATCCGTGCGTGTTCCTCCTCCTTATGTTCCGCATCTGAGCGGCCATATTCCCGATTACGGACAAGGTAGCAGGGCTCCGGAAGCGTTAACCATGATCGACAAGGATCCGGCCCGGGCGGAACCTCTCGAGGCCGCACAAAATACCAACTCTCCATCACAGCCTGCACCGGCCAAATTCTTCATGAGACTGTCGGTTCGCGAACGGATATTGACCGCTCTAGTCCTGATCGGCCTGATCTTGGTCCCGACAACCATGCCGCAAGCGAGCGTCGATGCGCAGCAATTCAACCCCAGCGACCCCCGGTTGCAATCGGTCGAACGGGCTGAGGACAATTTTGCGGGCTCGGCCTTTTATTTCATCGACCCCAATTATGCTGTCCCGAAAAACTACGGCGGGTTGGGCAATGATCCGCTTGCGGAGTCAGGCACCGGAACGATCGATGGCCTGTCGGATGGGCTCATGAATGATCGTGATCAGGCGGCGACGGCAAATCTTATTCGGCCGATCGCCTTTCGCGGCTCCCCGATTGACGACAGCCGGGCGCTGCATTGCCTGACCCAGGCGATCTATTATGAGGCCGGGATGGAGCCGGATGCCGGTCAACGCGGTGTCGCTCAAGTCATATTGAACCGCGTCCGCCACCCCAGCTATCCGGGCACAGTGTGTGGCGTGATCTATCAGGGCAGCGAGCGCAAGACGGGATGCCAGTTTTCTTATACTTGCGATGGTTCCCTCCGCCGCAAAGCAGCACGTTTTCATTGGGACCGGGCAAAGAAGGTCGCTGCAGAAGCACTGGCCGGAACAAGCTATACTTCCGTAGGCACTGCGACCCATTATCACGCGACTTATGTCTATCCTTATTGGGCACCAAGTCTGCGGTTTCTGGGAACCGTCGGCGCGCATCGTTTCTACAGCTGGAAAGGCAGTGCCGGCAAGGCAAGCGCCTTCAGCCAGCGCTATCGCGGCGGCGAGCCGTTGCCGGCACCTAAGCCGCGCAGCGTGATTACCGGCAACAATACGGATAGCAGCTCGTCGCTCGATCCGATTGCGCTTGAAAAAGCCTATGAGGCCGGACGGCGCAAAGCCGAAGCCGAAGCAGCGCAATCCGAGAAAGCGGCTGCTCTGGCTGCTGACAATGCCCGTCGGCATGATCGGGCTATTCCGGCTCTGGATGTTAATGCACCGCGATCCTATCAGGCGCCCAATTACAGCAGGGAAGCCAAAGCCAAAGGGGGCGACAGCGCCTTCGCAGGACAGAAGCTTCCCGATGTCAGCCAGATCAGGCCTGAATTCCGTAATAGCGGAAGCTGGAAGAACAAGCCTGGAGGCTAGACCCAAGCAGTCGGCGCCCCAATAGTTTCGCTGGCAACCAACAATGGGTTTTCCTTGCCATCGCTCTTGACTCCCGCCTAAAGGCTCTCGATTTTATAGGAAACGGAACGGAGCGCTCTGATGGCGACGAATTGGACGGCAAATAGCTGGCGGGATTTTGAAGGCCTGCACATGCCCAACTATCCCGACGCCGCCAAACTGGCGGAAACGGAAGAACTGCTTGGCAGCTATCCACCGCTGGTCTTTGCCGGTGAAGCGCGCAGTCTGAAGAAGGATTTGGCCGAAGTGGCCGCAGGCAAGGCATTTCTGCTGCAGGGTGGAGATTGTGCCGAGAGTTTTGCAGAATTTCACCCGAACAATATCCGCGACACATTCCGCGTCATCCTGCAGATGGCGGTGGTGCTGACTTATGCCTCTAAGCTGCCGATTGTTAAAGTCGGCCGCATGGCAGGCCAGTTTGCCAAACCGCGCTCTTCGGACGTTGAGGTGCAGGATGGTGTCGAATTGCCCAGCTATCGTGGCGATATTATCAACGGCATCGAATTTGACGCCAGCCGCCGTGATCCTGATCCCGACCGGATGGTCCGCGCCTATAATCAGGCCGCTGCGACGCTCAATCTTCTCCGTGCTTTCTCGACCGGCGGCTATGCCAACCTCAAGCAAGTACACGGCTGGACCCATGATTTCATGGCGCGAAGCCCATGGGCGAAGAAATTCGAAAAAATGGCCGATCAGATCGGCGAAGCACTGGCCTTCATGGAAGCCTGCGGCATCAATCCCGATACGGCGCCACAATTGAAGGCAACTTCCTTCTACACCAGCCACGAAGCGCTGTTGCTGCCATATGAGCAATGCCTGACCCGGCAGGACAGCCTGACCGGCGACTGGTATGACACCAGCGCGCATTTCCTGTGGATTGGCGACCGTACGCGTTTCGAGGGTTCTGCCCATGTCGAGTTTCTGCGCGGCATCGGCAATCCGATCGGGCTAAAATGCGGCCCTTCGCTGACACCCGACGCGCTGATAAAGATGCTCGACACGCTCAATCCCGCACACGAACCCGGCCGGATCACGTTGATTACGCGCTTCGGTCACGACAAGATCGAAAGCGGACTTCCGCCGCTGGTCCGTGCGGTGAAACAATCGGGACATCCGGTTATCTGGTCCTGCGATCCGATGCACGGCAATGTCATCAAGGCGGACAGCGGTTACAAAACCCGTCCGTTTGAACGCATCCTCACCGAAGTGCGCGGCTTTTTTGCTGTCCACCGGGCAGAGGGCACGTTCGCTGGCGGCATCCATTGCGAAATGACCGGTCAGAATGTTACCGAATGTACCGGTGGCGCAGTAGCGGTCACCGATGCATCGCTCGGAGATCGCTATCACACCCACTGCGATCCGCGCCTTAACGCCGCACAGTCACTGGAGCTCGCCTTCCTGCTTGCAGAAATGCTCAATCAGGAACTTTCCGAGCGGGCGCGGGAAGCCGCCTGATCATGGTAGAGAAAGCAAGAACCGAGCGCATGCGCCCGGAAGATTATGCACCTGGAGAATCACCGATGAGACGCGGAGCAACTTATGTCCGCAAGGAGATCGTCAGCAAAGGCGTTGGCTTTGGCAGCGCTCTTGCCATCGCCATCAGCTTCACGACGCATAAGTCGATCTTCTGGGCAATCATCCATGGATTTTTCTCCTGGCTCTATGTCATTTACTTCGCACTGACACGATAGGCCTCTCAATTCGACGCCAATTTTCGTGACTTTATCAGGCAGGCACACTATCAAAAGGGCTGGTAAAGTCTCAGCTGGAGAACGTGATGAACCGATCACTCCCATGGATATTGGTTGGCACGATGGCGGTTTCCGCCTGTGCCGGACCGATTGAAACCCGCGCCCTGACGCATCAGGTTTTAGCGGCGGCTGAACAGAAGCAATTTGCCCTGTCCCCAAAAAATTCACCGGAAAATCGTGACTTGGCGGTCACCCGCGACCTGGTTGCGAAATCATTGATCGCGAAAGGCTATCAGTCTTCTCCGGACGCGTCGATCTTGGTGCATGTCGCGCTCTCGATCCGGCCAGCCGATATCGCGGTCGACGGTGGCGACAAAGAAAGTACCCAATCGATTGCCATCGCCAAACCGCAAAAGCGATTTCAGTCGTGCAAGGATCAAGAACATCGGTTGACCATCAGCCTGTTCGATCAATCCCGCGGGGCCAAGCTATATGCAGGTAGCGCTGCGGAATATCACTGCAACGGTACGATTGCACAATCCGCGCCTTTTCTGATCGATTCTGCGCTGTCCGGACTGGACAGTGATCCGACCGAGGCCCCGCAAAGTGCTATCCTGACCCGTCAGGGCATTGAATGAATCACTCGGCCTGACTTTCGATCTCGGGCGCCAGGGGTAAAACTACTGTGAAGCATGCTCCGCCTGTCCGGCGGTTTTCGCCTCTGATGTGACCGCCGTGCCGTTCGATCACCTTGGCAACAAAATTTAAACCCAGCCCTGCCCCTTTGATCGAAGAATGCGCCTCTCGGTCATCGCTGGCAAATCGTTGGAATAGCTGGCCCAGCATCTCGTCCGTCATCCCGGCACCCTCATCGGCAATCGCCACCGACACATGGGGCTGTCGATCCAGCTCGGTGACCCTCATCTTGATTTCCACCTTGCCGCCTTCCGGACTATATTTGATCGCATTGTCGATCAGATTGACGAACGAACGATAGAGGGTAGAGGGTTCACCGCTTACAAAGGCTCCGTCAGACTGATCGTCCAGGTCGCAGACAATGGACCGCGCATTGCTGAGCGGCCATAGACTGTCACTGGCCTCTGCAACCAGTTCAGCGAGCAAAATATCCTCACCTTCAAACTCACTCGACTCGATCCGCGCCAATCCGACAAAATTGTCCGCCAGCGCCAGTGTCCGCCTTGCGTGATCTTCGATCCGGCTTGTGGTGTCGTCAGGCTCCTGCCCATCCAGCAACGCCAGAATGGCCGCTTGCGGCGCGCGCATATCATGCGATAGCAATTCCAGCACTTCCTCCCGTTGCTGTGCGGCATGGGCAACCTCGGTGATGTCCGCGAGATAATGGATATGCCCCTTTAGCACCCCGTCATCAGACACGACCGGCGCACGGCGCATCGCGAAAATTTCGCCGTCAAGCGATGTGAAATCGACATAATCATGTTTGGTCGGTCGGCTTTTCAAATCGAGATATTCATTCACCCCCTGCAGATCACCGGGTGAAACAAAGCGATCGAGCATGTCATCAAGCGCGAGATTCTGAGCGCCATCTTCCATTCCAGCCTGCGCCAACCGGTTTACGAATTTCACCTTGTCGTCGAGATCGGTAATGAACATCGGGTCGGGCAAATTGCTCAGTGCGTCATTGATGAACCGCCGCAGATCACGAACATGGGAAATCGCGTGAGTCAGCTTCTCGGCTTGACCAGTGATAACATCGACAGGACCAAGATCGGGATGCATGATCGGAATATCGACGCTCGACCGATGGAAATTCTGCAGCTCGCTGTCCATGAAGTCGCTCGTCGCCTGCAGACGTCGCCAACCCCAGATTGGATATACCAGAACAACACCCAATAAGGCGGCTGCCGGCGCAAACCAGAGTTCAAGTTGCATTAGAATCGCGCTGGTTAGCAGAATGGCGAATATCAGGCCGAACGAGACGATGATTGTGGTCCGCGGACGCCAGCGCCAGAAGCCGATCAGCAATATCCAGGTTGGAAGCAGCGACAACAACAGTTGCTGTACGAATGAAAGTGGGAAGACAAAATCATCTCGCTCGATAGCACCGAAAAGATTGGCCATGATTTCAACTCCGGCGAGCGTCCCACCATCGCCAAGCGGCACCGGATATTGGTCGCCCAGCCCGTTGGCCGTCGCTCCGATCAGAATGACCTTATCCTGTACGAAGGTGACTGGCACCTGCCCGCTGGCTAACGCCGCATAAGAGATGGATGTGTAACCGCCACGCTCGGCGTAGGGCATTAGCAGCCGTTGCTCGCAATCTTGCTGACGATCATAGGCGGGTGATGGCAGACCATGAACCGACCGATAGATTAGCTCGATTAGATGCGGCCAATCTGCCTTCGCCGCCTTGTCGCCAAAACATAATGCTGCACGACGGACCACACCGTCTGTGTCAATTGCCAGATTCACATGGCCGATACCGGCCGCAGCATTGCGTAATGGCTCGATCGGCTGTTTGACATCATATTCCGCTCCGTTGCTGCCGGGAAAGACAAAATGGAGCGGCAGAAACAGATTGGGATTGCCGGCTATCGAAAGTGCCAACCGTGCGTCATCGTCGGCATCCCCGGGCTCGCTGAGCAGAATATCGAAACCAATCGCCTTGGGATTGCCGGCGGCCAACTGATCGAACAGCTCTGCATGCCGCTGCCGGGACCACGGCCATTTCCCGAAGGCGGCCAAGCTGTCTTCGTCAATTTTGACAATCAGAATTTCCGGTGGTGGCTCCGGGCGATCAATTCCCGACAGCTGGTCATAGACCAGGTTGTCCAGGCGGGAGAGGCTATCCCAATAAGCCAGTGCCGCAACCACACAGGAAGCCAGCAACGCAACGGCCAGCCACTCCATACCGAGACGCCGACGCAGTTTCATCGGTGGCTGTGCCTCACCAGACAATGGATCAAGATCCGGGACCCAGGCAGTTAGTTGACCACGGTCAATTTTTCAAAATCGGTCCATTTTTCGATCGCTTCCCGGTCGTCCGGATCGCTGGAAAACTGAATGACACCGATGCGCCAATAATATTCTCCATCTGCCAGATCCGACAAGGTGATAGTGTCCGTCGAGAGTCCCGCTTCGTCGATAATCGGAATAGCGGTCTTGCTATCTTTGACAATCTGGAGCCGATAGAATCTTTGCCCCTCGCCTTCGCCAAACCATTTGAACCGATAACCAAAATCGCCTGAATCGGCGCTGCCGCCCAAAGTGCTGAGCTGACGCTTGAAGCTATAGGTCGCCGGCATGCCTTCAAAACCATCGGCAGCCAGAGCAGTCACCCTGGCAAAATATCGACCATTGGGAATCGTTGGCAGACTAATACCTGCGCCCTCCACCTGAAGTTCAGCGACAATATCAACAAAGCCCGCATCCGATGCAATCATGATGCGATGACCAATGGCTGCGTCGCGCGGTTCAACCGCAAACCGTAGTTCCGCTTCCGACTGTATCTTTGCAGGATCCAAAAGTTCCGGCTGAGCCAGCAATTCCGCTTTGGCTAGTGCTCCGGTCACTGTTGCCGCTGCGCCGGTGCCGGCGGGTATGGAAATCAGGGTACCGCTATTCAGGTTTTTCCCAGCCGCGACGACCACTTCGCCTTCCACTGTTTCGGAAAAGACCGTGCCCGATATTTCGTCTACTCTCGTGCGATAATCAGTACCGCGGACGGCGGAGACCGCGACAGGAGTCCGAACGCGATAACGGTCAGCCTTCTTTTGCAACGGTGCGACTTTCGACCGGATACGGCCTTTGTCGACGGCAATTTCATAGTCCACGCTATCGGTCAGCAGAATATGGCGGAGACGGGTTATTCTGACATTGCTGTTGGATGGCAGAGAAACCCGTGATCCATCTTCCAGTTGCAGCGTCAGAAAGCTCAGCGCTGCGGTCGTGATACGGCTGCCTTCGGAAACGCTGAGCCCTTGGACCGGTGTCAGATTCTGGCCATCGGCCGCAATCGAAACATTCCCCCGAAAGGCGACCAAGCTGGCCTTGCTAGGACGATATTTTAACAGACTAACAGGAACAAGAAGGGATTTCCCCATCGGGATCTGGCGCGGATTGGCGATGCGATTTAAGCGCTGGACCGCACGATAGTCCGACTGTTTGCGCAGATATCTGCTCGCCAGGCCGGACAGGGTGTCGCCACGTTTGAAGACATAGGAAATTTGTTCCGTATCGCGACTATTTTGAGCGGTCGATTCATTAGGCGCGAAAGCGAGCGCAACGATCAAAAAACCGGCAAAAATGCGAAGGCCCGATGATGGAGTCAAATTCCGGACTTCTTCAAACACTATTACCCTCCGTTGCCAAGCGTCTCCAATCTGTAGCCATAGCCGAAAACCGTGAAAATCCGAAACCCGTTTTCCGGTTTTAGCGCCAGTTTCGACCGAATACGTGAAACGTGCATGTCGAGCGTTCGAGTGGCGAGATGCGCATTGGTACGCCAGACCGTTTCCATAATATAGCGTCGTGACAGGGTCCGGTCGCGATTACGGAACATCAGGTCGGCGAGTTCGAATTCTTTCGCCGTCAATGCGATTTCCGTTTCACCATGCCTAACCGTCTGTTCGATGCGATTGAGCAAATAATCACCATATTCAGCCGTCGGTTCCATCGCCGAAGCACCGGTGTTTCTGCGTAACAAGGCATTAATGCGGGCGGCAATGACATTCTTGTCTTCCGGCTTGGTGATATAGTCGTCAGCCCCGGCGTTAAGCGCATCGCTAACATCCTGCTTGGCTGTCCGGCTGGTCATCATCATCACCGGCGGGCAGTCTTCGATTGCGCCGCCCATCCATTGCAATATCTCCATGCCGGTCTTGCCTGGCATGTTCCAATCGAGGATCACCAGGTCAAACGTGTCACGCAACAATGCGTTGGTGAGGGTGGTGCCGTCCCCGTAGCCGGAATAGACGTACCCCAGTCCCTCGACTATCTTGCCCAAAAATTCGATAATTTCCGGATCGTCATCGGCTATCGCAATACGCATTTCTGTTCTCCCGGCGGTTTTCCGGAGTTAACTCCACGAACACCGCTTATTCTGGTCACTTGATGATTTGCGATTTACTATCCATTTACAGAGAGTTTACCAGATATACGATTGTTGATTTACAACCATTTACATGTTAGCTTTCCACATATTCCACACAAAAGTACTGAAACTCAGTATCTTAGATCACGTATATCAGTATCCAATTTGAGTCTAACTTGACCGGACATAGTGCAAACACAATTAATTAGCGCGAAGCTATCGTTCCAAGAATTGCTGAAGAAGTGATTCTCAATCTATCCCGTTTTCGCACATCCATTCAGCAATATTGCATCCGACAGAGCCAGGGCAGTGATCCGGCGGGATCCGGCCCTCCTCATCAAGATCCGTTATCGGTCGAACCGGGCACGGCATGGCAGGAACTGAACGCCAAGCGTAGTTCAGAAATTGCAGATGCGCCAAGTCAAACCGATATCAATCTAAGGAAAGTTGGTTGGGGTGGCAGGATTCGAACCTGCGCATGGCGGCATCAAAAGCCGCTGCCTTACCACTTGGCGACACCCCAATAGCGAAGGATCGGATACTGCCGACCGCGCTGGTGAACGGGCCTATTATCCAGTTTGCCCTCAAGGGGCAAGAGGCAGTTATATCTAAGTTTAGAACAATCTTTTCACCCAGCCGTGATCATCGGGTGCAATCCCGCGCTGGATGTCGACAAGCCGACGCCGCAGTTTTTCGGTTAACTGGCCTGGGCCACCGCCGCCGATGGTGAATTCTCCCCCGCTGGAGCGGACCGTACCGACCGCCGTGACCACCGCTGCGGTGCCGCAGGCGAAGGTTTCGATAAGCTTGCCACTGGCCGCATCGGCCTGCCACTGGTCGATGGCATAAGGCTCCTCGACCACCGTCAGGCCCTCTTCGCGGGCGAGCGTCATGATCGAATTGCGGGTGATGCCCGGCAAAATCGTTCCGCTCAATGGTGGCGTGATCAGCGTGCCATCATCCATCACGAAGAACAGATTCATGCCGCCGAGCTCTTCAACCCATCTATGCTCGGCCGCATCGAGGAAAACGACCTGATCGCAATTTTTCTCGATCGCTTCGGCCTGAGCGATCAGACTGCCAGCATAATTACCGCCGCATTTAGCCGCACCGGTCCCGCCTGGCGCTGCACGGCTATAATGTTCGGACACCCAGATGCTGATTGCCGAAGCACCGCTCTTGAAATAGCCGCCTGCCGGAGAAGCGATCACCAGATAGAGATATTCCTTCGCCGGGCGGACGCCGAGGAACACTTCGCTGGCGAACATGAACGGACGCAGATAGAGCGAACCACCCTCGACCGACGGAAACCATTCGCGGTCGATATCGACCAGAGCTTCAACAGATTTGAGGAAAAGCGACTCTGGCAATTCGGGCATCGCCATACGCCGGGCAGAGGCCTGGAACCGCTTCGCATTTTCTTCGGGACGGAATAATGCGGTTGTCCCATCGGCCAAACGATAGGCTTTCATACCCTCGAAAATTTCCTGGGCATAATGCAGCACCGAGGATGCGGGATCCATCAAGATCGGTTCACGCTTGGTGATCCGGGCTTCGTGCCATCCTTCGGCTTCGGTATAGCGGATCATCGCCATATGATCGGTAAACAAGGTACCGAAACCCGGATTCTCCAATAATCTGGTGCGCTCGCTTGCATGCACCGGCGTAGCGCAGGGCTCCAGGTTGAATTCTAGGGTTTTCGCATCTGCCATATACTGCCGCTTTCGCTGTGAAACATGCCAACCATTGGAAGAGATGGAGGCATAATCCAATTATCTTGCAATCCTCTAATCAGCCTGTCAAGATACGTCAACATGACTGACGTATCTCGCCCTGCCACATCCCCTGGTGCTTCGCCGCTATTCTTGCGCGAAGACGAAGTCCGGCGTGGCATTGAGCTGCTCTATTTCGGCTATACCAGATTGACCAACTCGATTGATCAGGAACTCGTAACACAAGGCTTGGGCCGGGCGCATCACCGGGCATTATATTTTATTGCCCGGCAGCCCGATCTGACTGTGGGTGAATTGCTCCAATTGCTGGCGATCACCAAACAGTCGCTAGGCCGGGTGTTGAAGGAATTGCAGGAGCGGGAGTTCATTCTGACCTCACCCGGCATCGTCGACCGACGCCAGAAATTGCTGCGCTTGACCGAAAAAGGTGCCGGGCTGGAAGCAGAGCTATTTCGCCAGCTGCGTGAAAAACTGTCGTCCGCCTATGTGTCGGCCGGACAAGAATCAGTAACCGGCTTCTGGCATGTTCTGGAAGGCCTGATCCCCGCAAGCGACCGCAAGATGGCTTTTGACCTGCGCGGAGATAATGGCTGAGCGCGATTTAGGCCGATGCCGCGAAGTCAGGCTTCGCCGACAGTATCGACCATGGCATGTTCGATCGCGTCTTGGGGACTCTTGTCGCTCCACAGGACGAACTGGAAAACCGGATAAAATCGTTCCCACTCTTCAATCGCCAGGTCAACAATCGTCTGCGCCTGATCAAGACCCAGCATGCCGCTGCCTCCCAACAGGGTTGCATGGCGGAATAGCAAAATATTATTGTTCGACCATAGATCGAAATGGCCCAGCCAAAGCTGCTCGTTTATCAGACCGAGCGTCTCGTAAATAACCGGCTTCTTGTCGTCCGGAACGCGAATTTCGGGCAACAGCAGAATTTGCAGGACATGGTCCTCGTTCCGCCAGATTGCACGCATCTGGTAGCTGGTCCAGTTGCCCTTGATCTCGACCGATAGTTCGTCTTCGCCGACGCGATTGACCGACCAGCCACGCGCCTCGAAAAAAGCCGCCAGCATATCCACCGGTGGTGCTTCGTCCTGATCAAGCTGTTCCCATTGGTCGTCGAGCATTGTGGTTCCAGATCCTTTGTGCAGGAAAGCGTAGTGGCCCACTCGCCGGATCAGGGCAAGGCAAGCAAGCTTCTGCCGCTACATTGTTTGTGGGAACGCTGTGGATAATGAACGGGGGACGATCGTCGATCAGGGCTTTAGATCAGCCACCAGTTTTGGGAGGAGCCGCTTTTCGTGCAGCCGGTTTGGTCGTGGCTGTCTTGCGAGCGGCAGCGGGTTTCGTCGCCGACTTTTTGACCGGAGCGGCGTTGCCCTTTTCCAACGCTTCGACACGTTTCTTGAGCGCGTCGGCTTCGGCTCGCGCCTTGGCCGCCATTTCCTTCACCGCTTCGAATTCTTCACGCGAGACAAAGTCCATGCCGCCAAACCATTCCTTGGCACGTTCGCGTGCGCTGGCTTCGGCTTCGCGTCCGACACCGGCAACCGTGCCGGCAAGGCCGTTCAATACCTTGGAAATATCATCGAAAAAACGGTTCTGGCTTTGCATTTTATAAAACTCCGTCGCTGGCCCATCGGACCCGAAAAAACTGATTGTCTATATCTGGGATCGCGCAGCCGGAACAACAAGGGTTTCGGCGCCAGGGTTTAGCAAGTCGATTTGTTTGTTGAGGACCGCCGCGAAGCAGAGCCAAGCAAGATAAGGCACCATCAGCCAGGCTGCGGCTTTGCGGATACGTCCAAAAACCACCGTCGTCGCCAGCGCCAACAGGAAAATAACGACCAGAAACCAAAAGGCAGCCGCAACCTGGTGCATGCCGAAGAACAGGATCGGCCAGAATAGATTGAGCGCATATTGCACGAGGTAGAAAATGATTGCCGGAACGCGCAATGGCGCGCCACGGGCATGGAGCACCATCGCAAAAGCGGTGCCCATCATAGCGTAAAGCAGCGCCCAGGCCGCACCGAATGCCCAGCCTGGCGGTTGTGCCGCTGGTTTTACCAATGACTGGAACCATCGATTTTCTTCACCGGAATTGGCAAATTGGCTGAACATGAATCCAAGCAGCACGGTGATCGGGACGATGACCAATATCCACCGGAACAAGGACATCCGCAGCTGACCTTTTGAAGCAATCTGATTCACAGGGGCAGCATCCTTGATCGAAAATTACACGAATCGTCCGGGTAGGCTCGTTCCCAAGCCTTTTATGCTTGTAACAATCTCTCGGCATTTGGCTAGCGTTATGCCGTCGATTTTGCGGGGATCCAAATTTCGACAATATGCGCGTTGCCCTTGGTATTTTCGGTTTGATCGCCATGTTGGTTGAATGGGAACATCCCCACAGAAACCTAACAATCCAGTGATTGTGACAAACAGGACGTGCTGCTAAGCGCTTTGCCATGAACGACAAAACCAATTCCAGTGCACAAGATGACCCTCCCGCCCGGCTCAAGAAGATCGGAAATTTGCGGATGGTGTTCGAACGCGCCGCCAATTATCCCAAGGCGATAGTATTTGCGATGCTGTCCTTGTTTGTGGCCGCAATGGCAACATTGGCAATCCCCGCGGGCTTTAAAACTATCATAGACAAAGGGTTTATGGCCGGGAACGGGGATATTGCGCCATATTTTCAAGGCCTATTGGGGGTGGTCGCCGTACTTGCTGTAGCGACAGCCTTCCGCTTCTATTTCGTCAGCTGGCTCGGCGAACGCGTCGTTGCCGATATCAGGCTAGCCGTGCAACGCAATTTACTCAGCCTCGCTCCCGGCTTTTTCGAAGAAAACCGGCCCTCTGAAATTTCCTCGCGGATGACATCCGACACGGCCGTCATTGAGCAGGTCGTCGGGACAACAGTCTCCGTAGCATTGCGCAATATCGTGATCGGTATCGGCGGGATCATCTATCTGTTCACCCTGGCCCCCGCGCTCACCGCAGGATTGTTGCTCGCCATCCCGGTAATCATTCTCCCGATTGTTTTTATCGGTCGGAAACTGACCAATGTTTCCCGATCCAGCCAGGACCGGGTCGCCGATGTCGGGGCAATGGTAGCCGAAACTCTGGGCGCGATGAAAATTGTGCAGGCTTTCGGGCAGGAAGAACGCGAACATGAACGGTTTAGCGGAGCGGTAGAGGCCACATTCGATACCGCCAAACGACGCATCCGGCTGCGCGCGGCGATGACCTCTATCGTTATTGGTTTGATTTTTACCGGGATCGTAATGCTGATGTGGCGGGGCGCCATTGGCGTCGCAGAAGGGTCGATATCCGGAGGCACAATTGCAGCCTTCGTTCTAACCGGCGGTCTGGTTGCGGGCGCATTCGGTGCCCTAACAGAAGTCTATGGCGATCTGCTACGGGGCGCCGGAGCAGCGGGAAGGCTGGCCGAATTGCTGTCCGAAAAACCGGGTATTGCCGCGCCCGAAAATCCGATCGCCCTGCCCGTACCTTCGCGCGGCCAGATTGCGTTCGACAATGTCACATTTTCCTATCCCACGCGCCCGGACACCGTTGCGCTCGGCAATTTTTCCCTCACCGTTTCACCTGGTGAAACCGTTGCGGTCGTAGGGCCATCCGGTGCCGGCAAATCTACTTTATTCCAGCTCGCTCAGCGCTTTTACGATCCGCAAGGCGGTTCGGTGCGGATCGATGGTGTTGCCCTGCCCTCTGCAGATCCTGCGGAGATCCGGCAACGCATGGCGCTGGTACCACAGGAAACGGTTTTATTTGCCGCCTCCGCTCGCGATAATTTGCGATACGGCAAATGGGATGCAACCGACGAAGAGATCTGGGAAGCCGCGCGGGTCGCCAACGCCGAGAAATTCCTTCGCGCCTTACCGGAAGGGCTGGACAGCTTCATGGGCGAAGCGGGAACCCGACTGTCGGGCGGTCAGCGTCAGCGGATCTCGATCGCGCGCGCATTGCTGCGCAACACGCCTATCCTCCTGCTCGACGAAGCCACGTCCGCGCTGGACGCCGAAAGCGAAAAGCTGGTGCAGGATGCACTCGATCATTTGATGAAGGACCGGACCACCATCGTCATCGCCCATCGTCTGGCGACGGTACGATCGGCTGACCGGATCATCGTGATGGAAGAGGGCCGGATTGTAGAACAGGGCGACCATGACAGCCTGATTGCCCAAGACGGACTATATGCGCGGCTTGCCGACCTGCAATTCAGCAGCGCGGAAACAAGCCGCTCAAAAATCACGTCCTGACCAGCTTCGCGCTATAGCGGCGGTGGTAACGGTTCACCGCTGTGCTTAATCTGCTTCCCGCGACTTTCGGAGACGACGCCAGAGGAAATAGGCGAACAGATTGATCACCAGCAGGCTGGAAAGCGACGGGACGGCGGCGGCTGCACCCGCCCCTTCCCCCAATGCCAGGCTGACGATGATTTTCAGGACGGTTCCGACGTTGATCACCAGCAGACCAAACCAGGGATTGCGCTGCCAGAATGCGTAAAACAGCAAGAACAGGAATATCAGGACCGCCGTGATCAGCGCAAGGAGTGGTAGCTTGCTCGCGTTGGAGAAAAAGAAGTCCGCCTCCCATTGCAGATATTCCCTGATCGCCGGATCAGCCGAATCAGGAGCGGCAAACCAGAAAAGACTGGTGGCGAGCAGCAGCATGAAGCCGAGCACATGCCAGATTCTCCGCCGATAGGCATAATATGCGGCGGGAATGATGAACAAGGGGCGCGAATACCAGGAAAAGAGATTCTGGTGTCGTTCCCAAACCCATGCGCCCATATCCGTTCCGGACAAATAGGCGGACATGAAGATGATGGCCGAATAAACCAGCATCAGCCCGATTACCCAGAGCAGGAGCAAATCGATTTTCGCTGATGTGGTCTTTGGCATCGCCTGTCCTCCCGGTTATGGCTGGATGGGATACATCCTGCACGCAACTACGAAGCGTGCTGCAATGTCCCCGAGCCCTTCTTGCAGAACGACAGTCTGGCTGGTGTCGGGCCTGCACCATAAAAAAGGGCCGCGATATTGCTACCGCGACCCCTGTCAATTCATTGTGTCGAATCTAGTTCGGCAGACGGCTCGCTTTGTTGAAGCTGCCATATTGTTCGTTACCGACAAATCCGAATTTCGTCACGCCGCTGTCCTTGATCACCGCCAAAGTACGGTCGGTGGTCAGATAGGCGCTAAGCGGATCAGGCTGGAACTGAAGCTCTGGCTCGGGAACCATCGATTTCGTCTGTGCCAGATATTGCTTGATCTGGTTCAGAGTTACCGGGCTTTCATTCCAGGTGATCTGGTTGGTTGCCGTAATCCCGAGACGGTTTTTTACCGGATCGACAAAATCTTCCGGCGGCGGACTATCATCCGCAACTGGGAGGTCGATCTTTACCGCGTGCGTTTGCACAGGGATTGTGATGATGAACATGATGAGAAGAACCAACAGGACGTCGATGAGCGGCGTCGTGTTCATCTCCATCATTGGCTCGCCATCATCGTTTCCGCCACTCATTGCCATTCGTGCGTCTCCTTAACCTTATATAAGTCTAGCTGCCGATCGAAATTATTCGACGACAATCGGTGTGGACAAAAAGCCCACTTTCGCGAACCCGGCGCGCTGCATGGTGTAGATTGCTCCACCAATGCACTTGTAGGGCGTGTTGATGTCTCCGCGGATATGGACTTCCGGCATATCTTCCGGTGTCATATTTTCTACTCCGCCGAAGGCGTCGATCTGGTCTTCCAGCTGTTTCACAGCCCGGGTCACCAACTCGGTGGAATTGACCGGAGTTGTGTTCCAGTAAACACGGCAATTGCCGCCAGGAGTGGCTCCTGAATAGCCTTCTTCACCCGGATCACGTCCCGCGGCATCGGTCGTTGTAACCGACAGCAGTACATTTTCCCGCTTCGTCGTGGTCACTTCAAACGGAAGCACCGGAAGCTCGAGTTCCACTGACTGGATAACCACCGGGACCGCGATCAAGAAAATGATCAGCAGGACCAGCATAACGTCCACGAGTGGGGTAGTATTAATGTCGGATA
>NZ_JBALUT010000007.1:0-77263 GCF_036963705.1 Parasphingorhabdus sp.
GGTAAGTTTATTTGAACAGCACCAATTCCTCGGCCATGCTGGGGTGCAAAGCCACGGTATCGTCAAACGCTTGCTTGGTCAGCCCCGCTTTGACCGCAATCGCCGCTGCCTGCAATATCTCCGGCGCGTCAGGGCCGATCATGTGAAGCCCGAGAATTTTCTCGGTCGGATGCTCGACGATCATCTTGTACAGACTGCGCTCTGGCCGGTCGGCAAACACATTGCGCATCGCCCGGAAATCGGACGAATAGACCTTGATATTGCCATATTGTTCGCGCGCTTCGCTTTCGGTCAGGCCGACCGATGCAATCGGTGGCTGTGAAAACACTGCTGACGGGATATTGTCATAATCTACTGTGCGCGGGTTATCTCCAAATACGGTATCCGCAAAAGCCTGCCCTTCACGAATCGCGATCGGGGTCAACTGGACACGATCGGTAACATCGCCGACGGCGTAGATATTCTCGACATTGGTTTGGCTATATTCGTCGACAATGATCGCATTCTTGTCGTTGATCTCGACACCGGCATTTTCAAGGCCGAGGCCCTCAATCTTCGGCCGACGACCGGTTGCTGCCAGAACCACGTCTGCGCGGATCGGCGCGCTCTTGCCATCCATATAGACATCCAGAGCGCCGTCGTCCCGCTTTTCGATCTTGTCGAACGCGCAGTTGAACTTGAAGCTGATGCCCTTGGCGAGCGAGATCTGGATCAGACGGTCGCGCACGCTTTCATCATAGCCACGCAGGATGATGTCGGACCGGTTTACGACGGTGACATCGCTGCCTAGACCATTGAAAATTCCGGCAAATTCGTTGGCAATATACCCGCCGCCCGCAATGATGACGGTTTCCGGCAGTTTCTCGAGATGGAACATTTCGTTCGAGGTCGACATATGTTCGCTGCCCGGGAAATCGGCCACTGCGGGCCATGCGCCGACGGCGATCAGAATATATTTCGCGGTCACGGTCTTGCCGCTGGCCAGCTTGATTTCATGCGGCCCGGTCAGTTCGGCACGTTCGAGAAGGATCTCGACACCGTGATTTTTCAAAGTATCGGTATAAGCATTGTTCAGCCGGTCGACGTCCTTGAGAATATGGTCGCGCATCGTTGGCCAGTCGAATTTGGCATTTTCCCAGGTCCAGCCAAAATTCTTGCCGTCTTCCAGTTCTTCGGAAAAATGCGAACCGTACACCAGCAATTTCTTGGGTACACAACCACGGATAACGCAGGTTCCACCGACCCGATATTCCTCGGCAACCGCGACCTTCGCGCCATAAGACGCCGAAATCCGCGCCGCGCGCGTTCCTCCGGAACCTGCACCGATAACGAACAGGTCATAATCATATTCAGCCATTTAAATTTCCTTATTGCCCGGGTCCGAAAGCCCGCTTTTTTAGTATTTCGGTCGAAGCGTCCAATTGGTTACCATCGTCAGCGGCCAGTGCATTCGCCATCTGCTTCCCAAGCTCCACGCCAAATTGATCGAACGGATTGATATTCAGCAAAGCCGCGTTCACAAAAGTGCGATGCTCGTAAAAAGCCAGCAGTGCGCCCAGTGAACGTGCTTCCAAGTCTTCCATTAATATGGTGACCGATGGCCTGTCACCCTGATAATTTCGATGACTGTCATCGGATTTTTTGCCCGCCATCAATGCTGCGCCTTGCGCAAAGCAGTTGAGCAACAGGCCGTGATGGTGAGCGGGGCCTAATGAATGGCCCGGCTCGATGACCGCAAGAAACTCTACCGGCACGAGATGGCTGCCCTGATGGAGCAGCTGAAACACGGCATGTTGGGCATCTGTGCCGACACCGCCCCAGACGATCGGGCTCGATTGCAATTCCAGCGGCTCGCCATCCAATGTCACGGATTTGCCGTTGCTCTCCATTTCGAGCTGCTGAAGATAGTCCGGAAGCAGGCCCAGGCGCTCGTCATAGGCAAATACAGCCCGGGTTTCGCATCCGCGAACCTGCGCATAATATTGATCGGCAAAGGCGGCGATCACTGGAATATTCTGCGCCCAGGGAGCGTCGCGAAAATGCTGGTCCATCACGGCAGCGCCGGCGAGCATATCTTCGAACACTTCATATCCCAGCGCCAGCGCGAGGCTGAAGCTGATCGAGGACCATAGAGAATAGCGACCGCCGACCGTCTCGGAAAATGGCAATATGCGGGTTTCATCGACGCCCCATTCCACTGCCTGTTCCGGTGCAGCCGTCAAGGCCACAACCTGCCCGAGCGGATCAGCAACGCCGTCTTCCCGCATCCAGTCGAGCACAGCATGCGCGTTGAGCAACGTTTCCGCGGTGGTGAATGTCTTGGACGCGATCACCAGCAGCGTCTTGGCGGCAGTGAAGCGCTCCAGCACGGGCTCGAGCGCGGCGCCATCGATATTGGAAACAACAGCAAGTTCATATTTCTCGTCACCGAGTTTGAGCGCCTGATGAAGCATTTTCGGGCCCAGCGCCGATCCGCCAATGCCGAGATGGATGATCTGGGTAAAATCACCGAGCACACCGGTTTCAATGACTTCAATCAGGCTTTTCATGCGCTGGTGCAGCATATTGGCATTGTCGACGCTCGCCGGATTTCCCGTCCCCCGCTCGGCGCTATGTTCCGCCGCCCTGCCTTCGCTGATATTGATCGGTTCTCCGTTCAGCAAAGCATTCACTTTGCCAGCCAGATCCATATCTTCGGCGAGCTTGTGAAAGGCTTTCACCACCGCATCATCGAGATGGGTTTTCGAAAAATCAAAATAGATTCCCGCCTGCTCCAATCCGAGGCTGGCGGTCCGGTTGGAGTCCTGCTCGAAGAGACTGGAGAGCGGAATCCTGGGGAGTGCCTTGATCGTCTGCCACTGTTCTGAAGTCATTCAATCTTCCGATCTTTTGGGTCTGAATTGCGCGCACCGGTTAAGCGCCTCTGCCCTATCGGTCGAACCGACCTGTCTCAAGTTGAAAATAGCGCAGAGCAAGAGAATGCAAGAATTCTTGACGCCACCGCCAATGTCGGCGAAGGGGCGCCATGGCGCGAGATAAAGCAGAACGATCCGAAACGCGGGACTTTGTCGCGTTCCTTGTAAAACTTGCCTTATTCATTCTGATATTGCGCAGTTTCATCATCTCGCCATTCAATATTCCTTCGGAATCGATGCAGCCGCGGCTGGTCGTCGGCGATTATCTGCTGGTGGCTAAATGGCCTTATGGCTTCTCCAACTACAGCCTGCCGTTCGATATATCGCTTTTCCCCGGGCGGGTTTTGCCCAATGCACCAACGCCCGGCGATGTTGTGGTGTTCAAAGCCCCGCCCACCGCGCGGGAGGACTATATCAAACGGGTAATCGCTCTCTCGGGCGACATTGTTCAAGTCACCAAGGGCGTTGTCTCGATAAACGGAACCGAGGTCGAGCGGAAACAGGTCGAGGATTTCGAACATCCCGTCACGCCCAACAGTCCTTGTTACCGCGACGAGTTTGAATCGCCGGGCAGCAACGGCTCTAGGATCTGCCGCTATCCGCAATTCCAGGAAACTCTCCCCAACGGCGTGAGCTATCGCATCTTGGACATTTACGAAGATTCCGAAGGCGATAGTACGGAAGCTTTCGTGGTGCCTGATGGCCATATGTTTCTGATGGGTGACAATCGCGACCGCAGCGCTGACAGCCGCTTTCCCGCAGTAGACGGTCATGCTATCGGGATGGTACCGCAAGCAAATCTTGTCGGCCGGGCGTGGGTCTCGGTATTCTCGACAGATGGCTCGGCTGAGTGGATCAAGCCTTGGACATGGTTCACGGCCGCTCGCTGGGAACGGATCGGAGAAGGCTTTTGAACCGTCCTGACTTTCTCGACTGGATTGCCAAGATCACCGATGAGCAACCTGTGACACCGGAACTCTATGTCCGGGCCGCGACCCACGGCAGCCACGGACACAAAGACTATCAACGGATGGAGTTTCTCGGAGACCGGATTTTGGGGCTCGTCATAGCAGACCATCTTTACCATCAGTTCCCCGAAGAGCCTGAAGGACAATTGTCACAGCGCCTCAACGGGCTGGTGTCCGGTCCGGTGTGCGGCGAAGTCGCCAAACATATCGGTGTCGGCGATCATATCCTGCTCGGGAAACAGGCGCGGGATGACGGTGCGCGGCAAAGCATCAAGGTTCTGGGCGACGTGATGGAATCCCTGATCGGCGCGGTCTATCTCGACCATGGGATGGAGGCTGCCCGTAGCTTCATACTCCGCCACTGGGATGGGCGGGTTTCGGCAACAGTCGCTGACATCAGACATCCAAAGTCTGCTCTGCAAGAGTGGGCCGCAGCCAATAATCGCAAGATTCCCGAATATGAACTGATCGACAAAAACGGCCCTCATCACGATCTAAAATTTACCGTCAAGCTGAGTGTTCGCAATATCGGCGAGGTAACTGCCACCGCTTCTGCTATTCAGGCTGCCGAAACCGAAGCAGCAAAGAAATTTCTGGAAAAATTCACATGACAAAAAAATGCGGCGTCGTAGCCTTGATTGGCGCGCCCAACGCGGGCAAATCAACCCTCATCAATGCCTTGGTCGGACAGAAGGTGGCAATCACCAGTTCCAAACCGCAAACCACGCGGACGCGGCTGCTCGGCATTGCGCTTGAAGCCGAGACCCAGCTTCTGCTGGTTGATACTCCGGGCATATTCGAACCGCATCGCCGGCTTGACCGGGCGATGGTTTCCGCCGCCTGGGAAGGTGCCGAAGATGCCGATATTATCGTGATGCTGGTCGATTCACGAGCCGGGCTCGGGACAAAGGTCACCTCGATTGTCGAACGGATCAAGCACCGGTCAGAAAAGACAATCCTTGTCATGAACAAGGTCGATATTGCCGCCAAAGACAAGATGCTCGGCCATGTCGTCAAGCTTCACGAACTGGCCGATTTTGACGAAACATTTTTTGTCAGCGCCAAAACCGGTGACGGGCTGGAAGAACTGCGATCCTATCTGGTCAACGCGATGCCCGAAGGCCCTTGGCATTTCCCTGCCGATCAGGTTTCTGATGCCAGCGAGCGTATCCTTGCCGCGGAAATCACTCGCGAGCAGGTGTTCCGGCAATTGCATGCCGAACTGCCATACGCCACCGCCATTGCGATGGAGCAATATAAAGAACGGCCCGACGGATCGCTTGAGGTTCACCAGCAAATTCTGGTCGAGAAGGCCAGCCAGAAAGCGATCATTCTCGGCAAGGGCGGCCACCAGATCAAAGAAATCGGCGCAAAAGCGCGCGCGGAACTATCAGCAATATTGGGCAAACCTGTCCATCTTTATCTCCACGTCAAAGTCAGCGCCAACTGGGACGAAGACAGAAGCCTGTATCAGGACATGGGGCTGGACTGGGTCAAGTAGGCCCGAATTTAAAGTCCGACCAAGACGGAAGAAATTCCGAAGCATCATGCAACGCTAACGATTGGCTAGCGAGATCGCAGGAAACTTGTAAACAATGGTAATGTTAGTGATAAATTAGCCTATTGTGACGATGGCTGGCTGCTCGGACGAATTCCGTTCCGTTTTGGGAATGAACTTGCAGCACCAGACTTCAGATTTTACCGGCATCAGGCATATTATCGTACGCGCGGCTTTCGTTGCGGCGGTGTTTTGCGTCAATTCGCTAGTCGTAATCGGAGCATCAAACCACACAGGGGGCTTTGCGGCTCTGTGGTCTGCCAATGCCAGTCTTGTGTTCATGTTGATGGTGTTTCCGCGAAAAGAGCATCTATTCTACTGTACAAGCGTTTTACTGGCGAGCACCGCGGTCAATCTCGTATCGGGATTTCCGTTACAAACATCGATCTTCTTCTCTGCTTCAAATGTGCTGGAAGCGATACTGGCATTTCACATCATCTCGAAGCTGGGCTTGCCCAAAACGGGTCTCTATAATCCGATTCAATTGGTAAAATTCGTCGGGATTGCGGTATTTGTGAGTTCCGTTTCGGCAACCACCGCCTCCCTTGGCAGCACGGGCGAACTCGGCAACAACTGGATATCCTGGTTTGGATCAGACCTGCTCGGTTTGCTGATTTTCCTGCCTTGTTTCAATATTCTTCATGCGACGTTGACCGGTATCGAGAAATATACCTGGCCAAAAAACAGGCGCCTCGAATTCATAGGCGTGCTCCTGCTGGTATTTTTGGTGTCGGCGATGGCCCTCGTGCAAGCAGTCATTCCGCTGCTGTTTCTCACAGCGATTCCGGTGTTCATTGCCGTGTTCCGCTTCGGACCGCTAGGTGGGATGATGTCGACGTTGATCGTCGCTATTGTGGCCGAGTTTTTTACCATTTCAGGCTTCGGTCCTATTGCAGGACTGGATGCCAGCAACATCATCAAGATATTCGTTCTGCAGGCCTATATTGCCAGCCAGCTCATGTTGGCCCTGCCTGTTGCGTCGCTATTGGCAGACAGCCAGCGCAAGGTCGACAAGATCATCGAAACCGAAAAGCTGCTCCGGATCATGGCCGAAAAAGACCGTCAAAAAGCGGAGGCGGCAAAGCTGCAAAAAGTGCGTTTGCTCGCTCTGGATGAACTGACCGGCCTGTCCTCGAGACGCCATATTCTGGAAGAGAGTGAGAAAGCCTTCGAACTGGCCCGATCGCAAAACAAGCTTCTCTCGATTGCGATTTTCGACGTCGACAAATTCAAATTGGTCAATGATCAATTCGGTCATGCCGTCGGTGACGAAATCCTCCGGATGATTGGCAGGGTAGCCAAGCGAAATACGGGCAAGAACCAGCTGATCGGCCGCATGGGCGGCGAAGAATTCCTCGTGGTGATGCCCGACATCTCTATTGCCGAGGCCGAAGCTCAGGTCGAGACATTACGCCTCGCGATAATGAATGCCCGCTCGTCCGATCCCGGCGTCGGAGTGACCATTAGCGCTGGGTTAGCGCAAAACTCGGAATGCCGTGACCTGAAGGAAATGCTGTTGATGGCCGATAACGCGCTCTACGTTGCCAAAAATGGCGGGCGCAATCGCTTGGAGATCGCGGCCTAATCTGGCCCAGCCAACAATTCGGCAGCCGAACAGTGGTTGAGGATAGCGAAGGACTGGCCCGGCCCATTGCGAGCCGGACCAAGTCTTCCAGCCTATTCCGTCTCAGCTTTTACCGGGGCTTTCTTGGCCGCAGGCTTCTTTTTCGCCGCCGGTTTTTTCGCAGCTGGCTTTTTCTTGGCTGCCGGTTTCTTTTTCGGAGCCGCCTTTTTCTTCGGTGCCGCTTTCTTGGCCCGCTTCTTTGCCGGACCCTTGGCCGCGCGGTCGTCGATAAGCTGAGCCGCCTCTTCCAAAGTCAGCTGGTCCTTGTCGACCGTCTTGGGCAAGGAAGCATTGGTGGTGCCGTCGGTCACGTAAGGACCAAAGCGACCATCCATCAGCTTGATTTCTTCCTCGGTGCGCGGATGCTTGCCCATGATCTTGAGCGGCTCCATCTTGCCACGGCCTCGACCGCCGCCGTTTTTCGCGGCATCCGCCAATTTGGCGACCGCTGCATTCATGCCGATTTCGAAAACTTCCAACGTATTCTCTAGCCGCGCCGATTTGCCATTGTGGCTAAGGTAAGGGCCGTAGCGGCCGATTTGCGCTGTCACCGGCTCGCTGGTTTCGGGATGGATCCCGACTTCGCGTGGCAGAGACAGAAGTTTCACAGCCCATTCGAGCCCGAAGTCTTCGGCCGGGATATCCTTGGGGATCGAAGAGCGTTTGGCCTCTTTGCCCTCGCCTTTTTCCACATAAGGTCCGAAACGTCCAACTTTCTTGGTGATCTTTTCATCGCTGTCGGGATCAACGCCCAGTTCCTGCGGACCTTCATCCTCGTCAGCATTTGCGCCGCCGCCCTGCGCAAAGCGCCGGGTGAACTTGCATTCCGGATAATTGGAGCAAGCCACGAATGCGCCGAACCGTCCGCCACGCAAAGCCAATTTGCCTTCGCTGCAACGTGGACACAGGCGCGGATCGCTGCCATCCTCCTTTTCAGGGAATAGATAGTCACCAAGAAATATGTCGAGTTCAGCTGTCACTTCTGACGGCATTTTCTCCATCACTTCGACGGTCTTTGGCTTGAAATCATGCCAGAAGGCCTCAAGAATGGCCTGCCACTGCGCACGACCACCACTGACTTCATCCAGCTCGTCTTCGAGCGCGGAGGTGTAATCATAGGCTACGTAACGGTCGAAAAACCGTTCGAGAAATCCGGTCAGCAAGCGGCCGCTTTCCTCTGCGAAGAACCGGTTCTTCTCGATCCGGACATAGGCGCGATCTTTCAGCGTCTTGATGATCGATGCATAGGTTGAAGGCCGTCCAATCCCCAGTTCTTCCATCTTCTTGACCAGACTGGCTTCGCTGTAGCGAGGCGGAGGCTGGGTGAAATGCTGGGACGCGTCGACGGATTTCTTCGCCGGACTGTCACCCTTGGACATCGCCGGCAACAAGCCACCATCTTCATCCTTGTCGTCGTCGCGACCTTCTTCGTAAAGCGCAAGGAAGCCGGGGAATTTCACGACCTGACCGTTTGCTCTCAGACCAGTTTTACCGGTACCATCGAGCATCTCGACGGTGGTGCGTTCGAGCCGGGCGGACGCCATCTGGCTGGCCATTGCCCGTTTCAGGACAAGATCATAGAGTTTTGCATGATCGCCGCTGCCAACGGTTTTCTTGGTAAAGCTGGTGGGACGAATGGCTTCATGCGCTTCCTGCGCATTTTTTGCCTTGGATTTATAGATTCGCGGACTGTCCGGAACATAGCTTGCGTCATAGCGATCCGAGATCGCCTTGCGCGCTTCCGAAATAGCGCTGCCGTCCATTTGCACACCATCGGTACGCATATAGGTGATCGCACCATCTTCATAAAGCTGCTGGGCAATCCGCATGGTATGACTGGCGGAATAGCCAAGTTTACGGGCTGCTTCCTGTTGCAAGGTCGACGTCGTGAACGGCGGCGGCGGGTTGCGGGTCAGCGGCTTGGTTTCGATCGTTTCAATGGTGAACAAGCCGTTTTCAACTGCGGTCTTGGCCAGCATCGCCTGATCTTCGTTGGCCAGATCCATCTTGCCGAGCTTCTTGCCATCATGGATTGTCAGCCGGGCTTCAAAAGCCTGCCCCCCCTGCTCCATTTGTGCGGTGACCGACCAATATTCCTGCGGTTTGAATATCTCGATTTCGCGTTCCCGCTCGACGATCAGCCGGAGCGAAACAGACTGTACGCGGCCCGCGGATTTCGCGCCCGGAAGCTTGCGCCACAATACGGGCGACAGAGTAAATCCGACCAGATAGTCGAGTGCGCGGCGGGCGCGATAGGCGTCGATCAGATCCTCGTCCAGCGCGCGGGGACGGGTCATGGCCTCGGTCACGGCTGCCTTGGTAATCGCGTTGAATGTCACCCGGTCGACCTTGTCGGGAAGGGCCTTCTTGTTACGCAGCACTTCCTGAACATGCCAGCTGATCGCTTCCCCTTCACGGTCAGGGTCGGTCGCGAGAATTAGTCGCGTGGCTTTTTTCGATTCAGCCGTGATCTCTTTAAGCTGCTTGGCTTTGTCGGGATAGTTCTGCCAGGTCATGGAGAAGCCATCGTCCGGATCGACCGAACCATCCTTCGGCGGCAGGTCACGAATATGACCATAAGACGCCAATACCTTGAAATCCGATCCCAGATATTTTTCAATGGTTTTGGCTTTGGCGGGTGACTCGACAATTACTAGCTGCATATGTTCCGATTTTCTTTGTTCTCACGTATACGCGCGAGGCTGTGACAGGGATTGGGTCTAGGTCAAGGCCCTGATTGAAGTTTTTTGTCAATGGCGATGACAAATTAGCCGGTCGGGGAGCGGTCAGCTTAACCGGCTCACCCGGGCACCGGCATGGCGGTCGAGCCGTCCGGCCAGTTCCAGTTCGAGCAGCGCGAACTGCACGGATGCAGGAGATAGACCGGATTGTCTGATCAATTCATCGACAGCCACCGGCGTGGCGCTGAGCAAGTTCAGGAGTGGTTCTCGATCCAAATCACTCACGTCCAAATCACCAGATTCTTGAATATGCGAGAATTTACAATTGTTCCCCACTTCCTCGCTGCGCAGTGTTGATTCCGCCCTATCATCAAAATGACGAACCAATTCCAGAACATCGTCGGCCGACTGGACCAGAGTTGCGCCTTCACGGATCAGCATGTTGCAGCCCCTGGAGCGAGGGTCCAGCGGTGAACCGGGAATGGCCATGACTTGTCGTCCGGCTTCCGCCGCCAGTCTCGCCGTGATCAGCGAACCGGAACGCGGCGCGGCTTCGATAATCACCGTGCCTCTCGACAATCCGGCGATGATCCGGTTGCGATAGGGGAAATGTCTGGCGCGGGGCTCCGTTCCCGGGGGCTGCTCTGCCAGCAAAAGACCACGCTCAGCGATATTGCGCTGCAGTTCTTCATTCTCTGGCGGATAGAAGACATCCAATCCACCCGCGATTACGGCAATAGTCGCCTTCCCCAGCGAACCTCGATGCGCAGCGGTATCAATGCCCTTTGCCAGCCCTGACACAATAGAGACGCCCGCCTCGGCCAGGCTATTGGCCAGATCACTAGCGAAACGACAAGCAGCCGCTGATGCGTTTCGCGCACCGACAATCGCGACCGTCGGCTGTTCCAGAAGTTCCAATCGACCTTGCCAGAGCAAAGTCGGTGGCGGGTTGCTAAGCTCCGCCAACAAAGCCGGATATTCAGGATCATCGAGAAAAAGAAACCGGGCGCCGAGATCGCGCGCAGCGTTAATCTCGGCGTCGATCTGCTTCGGGTCGGCAATTCTCGGAGTCCGCCCGCCACCTCGTTTGGCCATGTCGGGAATGGCCTCCAGCGCTCGCGCTGCAGACCCAAATCTTCTGATCATCTGCTGATAGGTAACAGGTCCGATATTCTCGGATCGGATAAGCCGAAGTCGGTCAAACGCTTCCTGGCTTTTCCCCATTCACTTCAAGCCTTTTTTGATGCTCCGACCTTCGGTTCTTCGCCTGCGATCAACCGCTCGATATTGGAGCGGTGTTTCCACAGAACCAGCAAAGCCAGACCGATGAACATGGGCATCATGGCATATTCTCCCAAGACAAAGGCCGCTATCGGTACTGAAATGGCCGCAAGCATTCCGCTCACAGACGAATAGCGCCAAAGCGCAAGTGAACCAAGCCATGTGACCGCAAATATCAACCCTGCGGTGGGAATCAGGGCAGCGACAATACCGAGCAACGTCGCAACCCCCTTGCCGCCGTTAAACCTGAGCCAGACCGGGTAGAGATGACCAAGGAAGGCTCCAAGGCCGGCCAGCACACCCAATCCATCGAAAATCTGAAGGGCAAGATAGACCGCAGCATATCCCTTGCCGATATCAAGCAACAGGGTCAGGGCGGCGAGCCCCTTGTTGCCGGAGCGCAAAACATTGGTTGCACCGATATTGCCGGATCCCGTTTTGCGCAGATCACCGCCGCCCGTCGCCCGGGTAAGCAAAACGCCGAACGGAATGGATCCCAGCAAATAGCCGGACAACAACGCCAATAATGGTTCTATCCACATAGACTGCACTGAAATTACCCCTTGTCGCGTTCGCGCTATATTCTGTGTTGATCTTCGGCAAGTAATTCATGGTAAAAAACGGTTAAGGCCAAACGCTTGTCAGACGAACCGAAGCGGTTGCCGTTGCGACGCATTATTGGCTATGGGCAAAAGCATGACCGAAACACCGAATGCTGAATGCCCTCCCCTGCTGTTTTTCGACTCCGGCGTCGGCGGGCTTTCGGTTTTGCGCGAAACGATAGACCTGCTGCCTCATGCGCCGATTGTCTATGCTGCAGACTATGCCGGACTGCCTTATGGGATGAAATCCGAGGCGGAGCTGGCGGCGCGGGTTCCGGCGCTACTCGGCCGACTCGTCGAGCGCTACAAACCCATTTTAGTAACCATCGCCTGCAACACGGCTTCGACAATCGCCCTTGATCATGTCCGATCGGCGCTGAATATTCCGGTGGTCGGAACGGTACCGGCTATCAAGCCCGCCAGTATGCTGACCAAAACCGGCGTGATCGGCCTTCTGGGTACAAGGGCAACCATCCGGCAGCCATATGTCGACCGGCTTGCTGCCGATTTTGCTTCGGACAAGACATTGCTCCGCCATGCCGCGCCCGATCTCGTCTATGCCGCAGAAGCCAAATTGCGCGGAGAAACACCGGACCCTCGAGTTATCAAAGAGGCGATGGCAGGCCTGACCGATCAAGCCGAAGGCGAGAAAATAGACACGGTCATTCTTGCCTGCACCCACTTTCCGCTGTTGCGCAACGAATTGTCAGAGGCGGCGCATAGGCCGACTGAGTTTATCGACGGCGCGCAGGGCATCGCCCGGCGGATCGCCTATCTCACAAGCGGAACCCCTTGGCCGAGCGACACTCGCGATGGAATATTTGTTACCACCGGAGATATTTCTGACATCGAACCCTATCGACCGGCGATCGAGAAATATGGTATGAAGCGGTTCGAAATACTCTAAGCCTATGGCGAACATATCTTATTGCGAATGGTTTGCGCTGGAAATTCTAAGAAAAGGCCGCTAAGGGCCAATTCACGACGACCGCAAGAACAAATTTGAATCAGGATTTTGTAAACAGTGGATTACGACAAGATTTTTTCGCAAGCGATTGACCGGCTGCACGCCGAGGGACGCTATCGGGTATTCATCGACATTTTACGGAACAAGGGTTCTTTTCCAAATGCCCGCTGTTTCGCGCATCACAACGGACCGCAACCGGTTACCGTATGGTGCTCGAATGATTATCTTGCGATGGGCCAACATCCCGATGTCATCGTTGCAATGGAAGAGGCTTTGCACAATGTCGGCGCCGGTTCTGGCGGCACCCGCAATATTGGCGGCAACACCCATTATCACATCCAGCTAGAGCGGGAACTGGCCGACTGGCATAATAAATCCGGCGCACTGCTGTTCACCTCCGGCTATGTGTCTAACGAAGCAACGCTGTCGACGCTCACCAAAATCCTGCCGGGATGCATTATCTTTTCCGACGAACTGAACCATGCGTCGATGATTGCAGGAATAAAGAATAGCGGCTGCGAAAAACGGGTTTTCCGCCACAACGATCTGGAACATCTGGAAGAATTGCTGGCTACTGAAGACCCGGAAGTGCCAAAGCTGATCGCGTTCGAAAGCATCTATTCGATGGATGGCGATATCGCCCCGTTGCACGCGATTTGCGATCTGGCTGACAAATATAACGCGCTGACCTATTGCGACGAAGTCCATGCTGTCGGCATGTACGGCGAGCGCGGTGGCGGTATCTCCGAGCGCGATAAGGCTGCTGAGCGCATTACCGTCATTGAAGGCACGCTGGCCAAGGCGGTTGGCGTTATGGGCGGCTATATCACGGCCGACCAGAAAATTGTCGACGTGATCCGCTCCTATGCGCCCGGCTTCATTTTCACGACCAGCCTGTCACCGGTATTGGTTGCCGGCGCACTGGCGAGTATCCGCCACCTCAAGCAATCCAGCGCGGAGCGCGACGGCCAGCAGGCCTCGGCCCAGAGGCTCAAGGATTTGTTCACGGAGGCAGGACTACCGTTGATGGATTCTTCGACCCATATCGTGCCGCTGCTGGTTGGTGATCCAATCAAAGCCAAGAAAATCAGCGATATTTTGCTAGCCGAATATGGCGTCTATGTGCAGCCGATCAACTATCCTACGGTGCCACGCGGTACCGAACGGCTGCGGTTCACGCCCGGCCCGGCTCATACCGAAGCTATGATGAAAGATTTGGCGCAGGCCTTGGTCGAAATTTGGGGCCGTATGGATCTGGAACTGGCAATCGCAGCCTAGTTGGCGGCGATAATTTTCGCGAACAACTGACGATCAACATTGCCTCCGGAAAGCGTGATCGCCGTGTGATCCGTTAGCTTCACCTTGCCGGCCAATATCGCAGCCAACGCAACCGCGCCGCCCGGTTCGACAACCAGATGCAATTTCTCGAACGCAACGCGCATCGCATGATGCACCTCATCCCGCGTAACGGCAAAGCCCGTGGCATTGCGATCCCGCAATATACCAAATGTGATTGGCGAAACCATTAGCGTCTGTAGCGCATCGCATTCGGTCGCAGGAGGATCCTGTTCCACGGGTACAATGGTCCCGAGTTCCAGCGAACGCTTCATATCGTCCCAGCCTTCCGGTTCGACGACCACGATATTTGCATCGGGGTTGGCCAGAGCGGTTCCGCTTGCCAGTCCGCCACCACCGCAACAGACGACAAGTTGATCGGGCTCAGATCCGGTTCGTGCCAGCATCTGTTCCCGGATCTCCAGCCCGCAACTGCCCTGCCCTTCGACGACCCACGGATCGTCAAAGCTGGGAACAACGACCGCTCCGGTCTGTGCCGCAAAATCAGCGGCCAATTGTTCGCGAGAACCGCTCATCCGGTCATAGGTTATGATTTCAGCACCCAACGCCCTGGTATTGTCCAGTTTTGCCTGAGGCGCGTCCTCCGGCATGATGATGGTCGCATGCACCCCCAGCTTGCGCGCTGCCCAGGCAACACCCTGTGCGTGATTGCCGCTCGAGAAGGCGACCACGCCGTGTTTTTGCTGATCTTCAGTCAGGTCGGTCAAACGGTGCCAGCCACCTCGAATTTTGAACGCGCCAATCGGTTGCAGACACTCGGCTTTGCACCAGATGGTCGTGCCGTCGACTTCGAGAGGTAACAACGGGGTGGCAGGCAGGATGGCCGCGATTTTCTTTGCTGCTCTTTCAACGCCGGCCAGGGACGGTTGGCGATCCGGGCTCATCAGGTATTGCTCTGTCATGATCTCTTCCTATATGCGGGTTTCACATTTCTCCAGCATTTAGAGTGGAATTCATGGGTAAAATATTGGTGATTGGCGCAGGCGGCGTCAGTTCGGTGGCAGTACACAAGATGGCTCAGCTGATCGCAGCGGGCAGCGGACCCTTTACCGAGATAATCTTGGCCAGTCGGACGTTGTCGAAATGCGACTCAATTGCCGAATCGGTCAAGCAGCGCATCGGCCTGAACATCGCGACAGCGCAGATTGACGCCGATGACGTGCCGGCGCTTACGGCGCTGATTGAGCGGGAAAAGCCGGTTCTGGTGGTCAATCTTGCCCTGCCTTATCAGGACCTGCCGATCATGGATGCCTGCCTGGCAACCAAGACCGATTATCTCGATACCGCCAATTACGAACCGCGCGATGAAGCAAAATTCGAATATAAATGGCAGTGGGATTATCACGAGCGGTTCAAGGCGGCCGGAATCATGGCCCTGCTCGGCTCCGGCTTTGATCCGGGCGTCACCAGCGTCTTCACCTGCTGGTTGAAAAAACATCATTTCGACCGGATCGACACCATCGATATTCTCGACTGCAATGGCGGCGATCATGGCCAGCATTTTGCGACCAATTTCAACCCCGAGATCAATATCCGGGAAGTCACCGCCAATTCGCGTCACTGGGAAGATGGCGAATGGGTCGAAGGACCACCGCTAACCCACAAGCAAACCTTCGACTTTGAAGCGGTCGGCCCGAAAAACATGTATCAGATGTATCATGAGGAAATCGAATCGCTGAAGACCCATCTCCCGGAAATCCAGCGGATCCGCTTCTGGATGACCTTTGGCGACGCCTATCTCACCCACCTTCAGGTGTTGCAGAATGTCGGCATGACCCGGATTGATCCGGTGATGTACGAAGGCCGCGAAATCATCCCATTGCAATTTCTGAAAGCGGTGCTGCCAGAGCCAGCAAGCCTAGGCGAAACGACCAAGGGCAATACCAATATCGGCGTGATCGCAACGGGCGAGAAAAACGGCGTCCAGCAGACCCTTTACGTCAAGAATATTTGCAGTCATGAGGCGGCATTCGAAGAAACCGGCAATCAGGGCGTTAGCTATACAACCGGCGTTCCTGCCATGATCGGCGCTGCGATGATGGTGTCGGGAGAGTGGCGCGGAAAGGGTGTTTTCAACATGGAGCAGTTCGATCCGGATCCGTTTATGGAGATGCTCAACCACCATGGCCTGTCATGGACACTGGAAGAGTTGGAAGGACCTTTGCCCTTTTAATATGGAGACCAAGGCTGGCGATCCCGGCGCGTTTGCGCATTTTGATTTGAACCGGGTCCCCTCGCCGGCATTTGTGGTCGACGAGGTGGCTGTGCGTCGAAATCTGGAGATTCTGGCAGACGTCAAAAGGCGTTCCGGAGCCAAGGTTTTACTAGCACTCAAAGCTTTTTCGATGTGGTCGCTAGCGCCCCTGATCGACGAATATCTCGACGGCTATTGTGCTTCGGGCCTATGGGAAGCGCGGCTTGCCAAGCAACATTATCGCGGCCCCATCAGCACCTATTCTCCTGCCTACAAAGCAGAGGATTTGGCAGAGCTGTGCCAGATTTCCGAGCATATCACCTTCAACAATCCTGCCCATTTAGAGCGCTGGATAACCGAATATAATCAAAATAATATCTTCGATACTTGTGAATTAGGTTTAAGAATCAACCCGGAAATCGCACTGGGCGAAACGGAAAAATATGACCCCAGCCAGCCCCACAGTCGGCTGGGTTTCCCGATCAGCCAATTGGAGCCAGATCATTTCCGCCATCTGTCCGGCATCCACTGCCACAATCTCTGCGAGCAGGGTTTCGATGCACTCGAGCGGACCTGGGCGAAGATCGAGCCGATAATCGCGCCGCATTATGGTGATCTCCAATGGATCAACCTCGGCGGCGGCCACCATATCACCCGCGATGATTATGACCGCGAGGCACTGGTCGGATTTCTGAAGGACCTGAGAGCAAAGTCCGGGTGCGACATTTATCTGGAGCCCGGTGAAGCTGTGGCGCTTGATGCCGGCATATTGGTCGGCGAGATACTGGATGTCTTCGACAATGGCATGCCGGTCGGGATCACCGATATTTCCGCGACCTGTCATATGCCGGACGTAATCGAAGCGCCCTATCGACCTGCGATGCTTGGAGAACAGCCCGAAGGAGACGTTATCCGACTCGGCGGGCCGAGTTGCCTGGCCGGAGACGTTATCGGGGATTATATTCTGCCCGATGAGCCGCATGTCGGTCAGCGTATCGCTTTTCTTGACCAGGCCCATTATTCGATGGTCAAGACCAATACATTTAATGGCGTTCCTCTGCCGTCAATCTGGCTCTGGAACAGTGAAAGCGACGCGCTAAAATGTGTCAAAACCTTCGATTGGACGGCATTTCAGGACCGGTTGAGCTAGAAAATTGACCAATTGCTACATTTTCTCTCAACGCAGGACTTTACAGAACAGGAAAGCGGCCATATATCCGCGCCTTGCTGCCCCATGGCCGCTTGCGTATCCGCAAGGCAGCTCAATCGATCTTAGCCTATAAGGGGGTCCCTTGAGTTGCACATTTTCCATGACGCTGAGGAGCTGACGAAGGCTCTAAGCCCAGATATTCCAGTTTTGTTGAATCGGCCGCATGCAGCGCGCCGTGCCGCGCGTTATTTTGTCGATCAGTTTCCCGGCAAATCGCTTTATGCGGTCAAAGCTAATCCTTCGCCATCATTGCTGCAATTGCTGTGGCAGGAAGGCGTAACCCATTTTGACGTCGCATCGATCGACGAAGTGCGCACCGTACGCGCAGCCTTGCCCGAGGCGACGCTGTGCTACATGAACCCGGTGAAACAGCTTGCATCGATCCGCGAAGCCTATCGGGAACATGGTGTGCGGATTTTCTCGCTCGACAGTCTCGAAGAGCTGGAAAAAATCGAACTGGGAACCGAGCTTGCCGAAGACCTGACGCTGTGCGTCCGGATTCGGGTTGCTTCGGAATTTGCCGAGATCAGCCTTGCTTCGAAATTTGGCATCGACGTCGATGAATCGGCCGAATTGCTCCAGCGCGCGCGGCAGCGGGCCGATTGCCTCGGCATCTGCTTCCACGTCGGCAGCCAGGCGATGACGCCGCTCGCCTATGTCCATGCTCTGGAACGGGTGCGCACCGCCATTGTCGGCGCGTCGGTGACTGTCGACATCGTCAATGTCGGCGGTGGTTTTCCTTCGATCTACCCCGATCTCGAGCCGGTTTCGCTCAATCACTATTTCACTGCCATCGACCGCACGTTCGAGGATTTGCCTATCAGCTATTCCGCTGAACTGTGGTGCGAGCCGGGCCGCGCCCTGTCGGCCGAATATAGTTCGCTGGTGGTCAAGGTCGAACGACGCCGCGGCAACGAGCTGTTCATAAACGACGGTGCTTACGGCACCTTGTTCGATGCCGCCCATATTGGCTGGCGTTTTCCGGTTCGCCAGGTTGGCGTTGAGATGGAGAACGAAGCCACTACCGGGTTCAGTTTTTATGGCCCGACCTGTGATGACATGGATTTCATGGCGGGTCCGTTTGCCCTGCCCGACAGCATCAAAGCCGATGACTATATCGAAATCGGCATGATCGGCGCTTATGGTTCGGCGATGCGGACGAAGTTTAACGGCTATGGCAGCAGCGAAGAATATGATGTCACCGACGAACCCATGGCGAGCTTGTATGTCGGCGATAATCTGGATCGCTCCGATCGCGACAATGTGGTGTCGTTTCCGAGCATCTGACCCGCAAACTAGGTTGCATTTGACAATCGGTTACACTTGAAGCAGTTTCTCCCCGGTTTTGGGAGAACAAGAATCATGGATATTGCTATTTTAGCACCCGCTGCGGTGCTCGTCCTGTGGTCGCTGATCATGTTACTTTGGATGGCGGGAACAAGATTTCCAGCCATGGCAAAATCAGGAGCGGACCTTGCCAAGGCCCCGCCCGGTGGCCGCGGGAGCGATCTTGAAGGCGTAATACCCGACAAGGTCAACTGGAAATCCCACAATTATACTCATCTGATGGAGCAGCCGACGCTGTTTTACGCCACTGTCGCCATATTGGCGATCGCCGGGGCTGGCCATGGCATGAATCTCTACCTCGCGTGGGGCTATGTCATCATCCGGATCATTCACAGCATCTGGCAAGCGACGGTCAATCTGGTCAATGTCCGCTTTCTGCTTTTCATAGCCTCGACGATTTGCCTGCTGGTCATGGCGATCAACGCCCTGTGGGCCACACTTTTCTGAGTTCACAACAGTTTAAGGGAAGATTTTATGATGGAAAATAACCTAATGCTGCAACCGATGGTTGCGCTCATCCTGTGGACGATGCTGATCTGGCTATGGATGTATGTCACCCGCATCCCGGCGATGAACAAGGCCAAGATCGACTCTGCCAATCTGGTGGGGACCAAAGGTGGTGATCTGGATGAATTGCTACCGCCCGCGGTCCAGTGGAAGGCTCATAATTATAACCATTTATTAGCGGAACCGACGCTTTTCTACGCAATTTGCGTCGTTTTGATCCTGTCAGGTGTCGGAACTGGACTGAATGTGACTCTCGCCTGGGCCTATGTCGGCCTGCGCGTCCTGCACAGTCTGATTCAGGTGACGAGCAATCGGGTGCTCTTCCGGTTTCTGGCTTTTGTCCTCTCCAGCCTTTGCCTGATCGCCATGGCTATCCATGCCGCCATTGCAGTGTTCCATTAGTCCGGGAAGCAGGATTGGCAACTAGCGAGTGAAGCTTGAAACGATCTCTACATGGGTCGACCACAGGAATTGCCCGACCGGCCAGACCTGTTCAAGCTTGTAGCCGGCGTCGCACAACTGTTTGGCATCTCTGGCAAAGCTCGCCGGATTGCAGCTGATGTAGCAGATTTTTGCGACGTCCGATTGAGCCAGTTGCAGGATCTGCTCTCGCGCACCGGCGCGCGGCGGATCGAGAATGACGGCGTCGAAACGGTTCAGTTCCTCGACGCTGAGCGGGCGCCGGAACAGATCGCGATGCTCGCAGAATATCTGGCGGGTAGAGTGATTGGCCGCCAGCTTCAGCGAGCCAATCGCGTCGCGGGCGCCTTCTGCGGCATAGACTTTCTTGTCCGCACCGAGCGCGAAGGTGAAAGTGCCCAGTCCGGCAAACAGGTCGGCAATAAGCTTAGCATCGCCGACGGCTTCCAGCATCGCGGCGATCAGGACTTTTTGCCCATCATGGGTTGGTTGCAGGAAACCGCTATGAGGAAAGTTTACCGCGGTGCCGTTGAGCGTGACGGTCACCGGCTCCGGTTCCCATTGGGTCTCGGGGCCATAGCCACCATCCACCGAAAGACGCGCCAGGCCATTGGCCTTGGCAAAATCTGACAGGGCTTCACGTTGCTCGAGCCCCTCTGGCTCGTAATTGCTGATCAGCAAGTCGATACCCTGATCGACCAGCGTCATTTCGATATTCATATCATGTTTGCGGCGAGATGCGTTCTTCAGAAACGTCCGCAACGGCGCGAGCAGATCGAACATCTCCGGAACCATGATTTCGCATTGTTTGAGATCAATGATCCGGTGACTACCGGCGCCGCTGAATCCGAGCTTGAATTGATCCCCGAGTTTAGCTGCGCGCAAGCTGGCACGGATCCGGGTTTTGGGTTGGGATATCTGGGGCGGATGCATTAGTTCGGCCTGCAATCCTTGCCCTTCCAGCGCGTAGGCCACACGGTCGGTGAGAAACTGGATATAGCTCTCCGCATCCAGCTGTTGCAGGCTGCAGCCGCCACAGGACTGGAAATGCTGGCAAGGAGCGTCGACATGATGCGGTCCCTTGATCAGGCCACCTTCGTCATTCAAACGATCCAGCGGAGCGGAAAATGCGACATGGCGGCCATCGGAGGTCACACCGTCACCCTTGGCGGCGACACGAATGATCAGGTCGGGATCGGGAGTCTCGGTCATAAACATTCCTGCAGAGTGGCGGGGAGCTGATCGATCAGCATTTCCGGTGTGAAAGCGGGGCCAGCCAGATGTGCCGCCCTGCTGTGCAGCCATTGGCCCCCGCACGCTGCCCTATAGCCACTCACGCCGCTTGCCAAGCGACTTGCGATGATCCCGGCCAATATATCCCCGGTCCCTGCGGTAGACAGCCATGGACAGGATTGAGCGGAGATCGAAGCTTTGCCGTCTGGGCCGACGACAACCGTATCGGAGCCTTTTAACAAAATGCTGCATTTCGCCTCACGGGCAAGCTTGCGGCAGTCATCGATTCGATATTGCAGTGCGTCCGTCATCAGTGAGGAAAATTCGCCCGCGTGGGGTGTTGCGATGGTCTCGGCAGAGCGCGCGCTCACAAGATCGGCAAATTGCGGTCCGGCAACGGTGAGCGCATCGGCATCCAGCACAAGCGGTGCATCCGTCGCTAATGCGGTGTTTAACAGATCTTTCGCCTGATCATCCCGACCCAGACCGGGGCCGAGGACAATGGCGGAAATACGACGGTCGGAAAGTTTTTGTTGCAGATCGGCCACGTCTCGCACCGTCTCGACCACGATACTCGGGTGCGGCGTTTCGAAACCGGGAGCCGCAAAGATTTTGACATAGCCAGCGCCTGATTTCTGGGCCGCCATTGCGGTCAGTTTTGCAGCGCCGGTCATCGCGCCCGCCACGACCGCGACCAGACCGCGGCTATATTTATGATCTTGCGAGCTTGGCCCGGAAAGCCCGGGTTTCGGCAATATTGAAAGCTGGCTTTCGGCCATGATGCCGATATCTATCCCGACCAGATCACCCATGATGCTCCGCGCCGGTTCGAGATAATGGGATGGTTTAAATGCGCCCAGCGCTATGGTGATATCGAATGGCGGAAGCTCGTTGAAACATATTCCAGAATCGGATTCGACCCCGCTCGGCAGATCGATTGCGATCCGCCGTTTTGCTTCTGCAAACAGGCGCTCGAAATGGTGGAACCAGTCCTGTCCGACAGCGCGGGTCAATCCCGTTCCAAAGAGGCAATCAACAAATTGTGCTGCGGGTCTGGCATCGGCCAGAGACAGGGTTTTGCCGCGCCACTGTGACTTTGCATAACGCGCAGCCTCAGTCTTCGGTTCGAGGGGTGCAACGACGCAGACGTCGACGCCTTTTTCAAGCAACCACTGAGCGATGACATAACCATCGCCGCCGTTATTGCCTGGCCCGCACAGGATCAATGTCGGCAAATCAGCAGAAATGCGCCAGATCATCTGAGCAGCGCCCTGCCCGGCCCGGCGCATCAATTCATCAACAGAAACCCCGCCGTCGATCAGCATCTGTTCCGCTGACTGCATTTCTGCGGCGGTCAAGATGTTCCCGTGATTGAGCAATTATGCCTCTAGTTTCCGGCTTGTGCCGGTTCTTCGCCAGCGGCCGGAATGGTATCGGGAGTTGCTTCGGAGTTGGCGCTGGCTTTGATTTGCGCCGGCAACAGATATTTGTCGGGACCAACGCTTACCAGAATCTGGCCATCCTCGACGATCGAAATCTTGGCCTTGTCGAAACCGTCAGCAGCTTCCAGCCCGCGACCGTCGGTCAGCACATTGAACCGGCGAAACCCCCCGTCGGGATGGCGGATGATCATCGTCACGCCGCCCTCGCCGCTCAACCGTTCCGTGAAGCAACCGCGGGTAAAGTCGCTGTCACCGTTGATCGCGCATTCAATCTTGCCATCATCGCCCGCCTGATTGCCTGCGCGCTGCTCTGCTTCGGCAAGCACACCATTGTCCGGCTTGTTGTCACAAGCGGCTAGCAACAGGGTCAAGGCGATGACACTAGATATCCGCATAGACATGCTTTTCCGCTTTCGCTCCGGGATGGGTTACTGCGCCTTGATATGCAGGACCGACATTCTGGGCATAACGCCACAGGGAGCCAGAACCATAATCGGTTTCGCGCTGGACAAATTTTGTCCGGCGCTCGGCGAGCACCGCTTCGTCCACTTCCAGATCGATGATCCCCGCTTCAGCATCGATATTGATCATATCGCCCTCTTCGATCAGTCCGATCGGTCCACCAGCGGCGGCTTCCGGTCCGACATGACCGATACAGAAACCACGGGTTGCTCCCGAGAAACGGCCGTCGGTAATCAGCGCGACTTTCTCTCCCATACCCTGACCGTATAGCGCAGCTGTCGTCGCCAGCATTTCACGCATGCCCGGACCGCCTTTCGGCCCTTCATTGCGGATAACGACTACCGAGCCTTCCTTGATCTCGCGTTGCTTGACCGCAGCAAAGGCATCTTCCTCGCATTCAAATACCTGAGCCGGTCCGCGAAATTGCAGACGAGCCATTCCGGCCACTTTGACAATCGCACCCTCTGGTGCCAGCGAGCCTCTCAGACCAACAACACCGCCGGTTGCGGTGATTGCGTGCTGGACGTCATAAATGACCTTCTGGTCTGGGTTCCAGACGACCTCATCGATATTCTCGCCCAGTGTCTTGCCAGTGACCGTAATGCAGTCGCCGTTGATCAGGTCGTTATCCATCATCGTCTTCATCAGCATGTATACGCCGCCTGCATCATGCATATCCCTGGCGACATATTTTCCGCCCGGCTTGAGATCGGCGAGATAGGGCGTGGTTTTGAATATCTCGGCAACGTCGAACAGATCGAATTCGATACCGGCTTCGCTGGCCATGGCTGGCAAATGCAAGGCGGCGTTGGTCGAGCCACCGGTAGCGGCGACTACGCGGGCCGCGTTGATGAATGCGTCTCTGGTGCAAATATCACGTGGTCGCAGGTTGAGTTCGATCAGGTTCATGATCTGGCGACCAGCAGCTCGCGCCATATCGTCACGGGTTTCATAGGGCGCTGGCGCCATATTGCTGTTCGGGAGCGACAGGCCAATCGCTTCGGCCACACAGGCCATCGTATTGGCGGTAAACTGGCCACCGCAAGCGCCGTGACCCGGGCAAGCGACTTTCTCGAGTTCGATAAGCTCCTGCAACGGGCAATTGCCTGCGCTATGCTGGCCGACCGCTTCAAATACGTCGACGACGGTGACATCATGATCATGGAACCGCCCTGGAAGAATCGAACCGCCGTAGACGAAGATCGACGGCACGTTGAGCCGCAGCATCGCCATCATCATGCCGGGCAAACTCTTGTCGCAGCCGGCATAGCCGATAACCGCATCGTAGCAGTGGCCGCGAACGCTCAGCTCGACGCTATCGGCAATGACCTCGCGGGAAACCAGCGAGGCTTTCATGCCCTGATGGCCCATGGCGATACCATCGGTAACGGTAATGGTGTTGAACCGCCGCGGCGTTCCACCGGCTTCGATTACGCCTTCACGGGCGATATCGGCTTGCGCGTCGAGCAAGGTGTTGCAGGGAGCGCTGTCATTGCCCGCCGAGGCAATGCCGACGAAGGGCTTGGCGATATCCTCTTCTGTCATTCCCATCGCATAATAATAGCTGCGCTGGGGGGCGCGCTCCGGACCAACGCTAACATGCCGGCTCGGCAAACGGGACTTATCGAATCTATCGCTCATTACGGGTTCCATTGTTGAATTTCCGGATCGTCCTTCCAAAACTCCGACGTTTAAGCAAGAGCCGTTCTTATTTTATCGCAAGTACGCAATAAAATGTCGGCAAAACGACGCTGCCCAGCCTCTTCCATGATGAGGTCCTGACGGAGCTCGACGCCGAAATAGGGCTGGCCGACGGCTTCACAATTGCGGTTCATCGTCGCGTTCAGTTCCTTGCCCGAATAGGGACGCTGATCGCCGATGATGAGTTCCGGTTCTTGTTCGAGAAACTGTATCGCAAAGCGGGATGCCGTCTCATATTCATTATACATGATCCCGACGTCCCAAGGGCGTTTCAGCTGTAGATCGGACCGGAGCGTAGGTGAAAAACTGTGCAGCGAGAGTACCAGCGAGGGCTTGAGGTCAGCGATCAGCGAACGAACCCGCTCGTGATAAGGGGTGAAATAGCTGTCTATCCTAGCCTTTCTGCCTTCGGGGGAGAGATGGTTTCCCGGGATTTCGACCCCGTCGCTGCGCGGCTGGATGACCGAAGCTTCGTCCGGATAGCGATTGAGGTCCACCACTAGCCGGGAAGCCGTGCTGAGAATCGCGAGATAACCGTTAGTCTCTGTCATCATGCGGGCAATCGGAGCAGTGCCGGGATCGAACGCGATATGATCATCCGCAAATTGCGGCGAAATACCCAGATCAACTTCATCCGGAACATGGTTGGACGCATGATCGACCACAATCAGCACCCCGCCTTCATATGGAACTCCGGATATTTCAAAAGCTTCAGTCATCGAAATTCTCCTATCATCGTCCAGATATTGTCCATCGCCTTCCGGCAGTGGCGCTCGGCCGCTGCGGCTGCGTCCAGCGTGTCAAACAAGGCAAAACAGGTTGCGCCGGAGCCGGACATTTGCGCCATGACCGGCTGGCTCTCGTCGAGCAATTGCAACATATCCGTCAATATCGGTACCAGCGCAACAGCGGGTTTCTGGAGGTCGTTTCTGCCGTTTCTGGCAATCTCCATTGGACTCCCGTCGCCGAGCGCGCCGCGATCGACACCATCCCATGCAGCGAAAATGTCTGCCGTCGACACCCCGACCAAGGGGTTGATCAATAGCGCAGCATGATTGCGCAAATCATCGCCGGCTATGATCGCCAAATCCTGACCGATGCCTGTACCGCGGCATGTCTCGCTATGGACGCAGGCAGGGACATCCGCGCCCAGCGGCTTTGCAACATCAGCGAGTGCAGCGAGGGAATGGTCCAGTCCCCAATAGCGGTTGAGCAGTCGCAAGGTTGCTGCGGCATCGGCCGAGCCTCCGCCGATCCCCGAGGCAACAGGGAGCCGCTTGTCTAAATGGAGCCGCGCGCCCTGCGTTACTCCCGATAACTCCGCAAGACGCTGGGCAGCCTGCAAAACAAGATTGTCCGTGCGGCTCAATCCCTCGGAAAACTGTCCGCTGATTTCCAGCGTCACACCCGCGCCCGGTTCCACCGAAATCACATCACCCTGATCGAGAAACGCAAAGATGGTTTCAATCTGATGATAACCGTCCGGCAATCGTTTGCGGACGTGTAACGCCAGATTTATCTTTGCATATGCAGTTTCTTCATTCGTCATAACCAAATTGGAATCGGACATCAGGGCGACAGAAGTTCGGGTCGCAAGCCGAGATCGATCTTGCTGGCAAGGCGTTGCACATCCTCTCCTTCGGCGAACAGTTTCGCCGATTTCCACGCATAGCGCGCTTCGTAAAGACGACCGACAGTCCAATAGGCATCACCAAGATGTTCGTTGATCGTCGGATCCTGCGGCTGGCCTTCGAGAGCGCTCTCCAAATAGGTCACGGCACGATCATGCTCTCCGGTAATGAAATAGGCCCAGCCAAGGGAGTCGGTAATTGCTGGAGAATCCGATCGCAATTCATGCGCCTGCTTGATCGCCGCTACCGCTGCTTCCCTATTTTCCCTCCGTTCGAGTTGGGCGTAGCCCAGATAATTGAGAATGGCTGGCGAGTTGGGCAGCAATTCATTGGCTTTCTGCAATGCCTGCAAACCCTCTGGCCAAATCCCGGCTTGTTCCTGGGCTCCGCCCAACGCCAGCCAGTAGCTGGCCATCAGCATAGCAGGGCGTCCAAGCTTCTCACCCAGTTTAATGGCCGATTCAAACGAGTTGGCGGCCGCTGCATTGTCACCCTTCACCTGCAGCGTCTGGCCTTTCAATATATGCAATTCGGGGGCGTCGGGATTGAATTGTAACGCTATGTCGGCCCGGGCGATGGCCTGGTCATATTGTCTGTTGGTAACGAGACTGGCGATTCCGGAGCTGAGCCCGACCAAATAATAAGGGCTTTCGACCCCGATTCTGGAAAATTCGGCGACAGCAAGTTCGTGGGTTTCCGCAGCAGCATAGCTTCGCCCGAGCGTCAGAAATGCGTAGTCCGATTTGCCGGCAACCCGAGCGCCAACCTGCGCCATGACTTGTGCCGGAAACCGGGCTTGTTGCGCAGCCAGATCGCTGGACAGTCTCTGAAAAAGAAAGGCGAGACCAAGTGATGCATCGACTTTTTGCGCAATGCCCTTCTTCTGTCCGGCCTCGATCTGCTCCAACAATTTCTGCTCGGGTCCCGAAGAGCCTGACTTTAGAATTTCCTTCGCCGTTGCCGGATCATTGATCGCCCAGAAATGCCGGGCAGCGATCATCCGGATCGGCGCCATCCTGGCTTCATCACGCTGAACAAGTCCAACCAACAGACCAACGGCATCGCTTTCCCGCCGGTTCGCCAATCTATTCAATATTAGCTGTTCTTCGAGATAATATTTGGCGGTCGAATCACTTTGTTTCGACGACAGCGTTGCGTCGGCACTCCGCCCTCTCGCGGTTGCAACCCAAGTATCGAGAAACGGTTGCATGAAGGCGAAATTCTTGAGCGCTTCCAGTTCTACTATCGCGAGTTCGGCTCCGTTCCAGTCCCGCGAGGCAAAGGCCTCTGCAAAGATCACCAGCGGCATTTCCGGATCCGCTTTACTACGCGACTGCAGGGTCCGGGCGGCTTTCACTGCCAGATCGAAATTCCCAACCCTTATCGCACTGACATAGGCTTTCCCGGCCAGAAGCACGTTATCCGGCTGTTCCTTCAAACTTTCGGCGTAGACCGAGGAAGCGGTCTGGAGCTCATTTGATGCTTCAGCAAGTCGCGCTTCGACAAAGCGGTTCAGAGCCGACGCACTGTCACCACGACTGGCTTGAACCGGTGAAACGGCGAGCCCGGCGACGACAAGCGCGCAAAGGCTGAGCTTACATATTCGGATAATTTGGACCACCGCCCCCTTCTGGAACGACCCAATTGATATTCTGGGACGGATCCTTGATATCACAGGTTTTACAGTGAACGCAATTCTGTGCATTGATCTGGAACTTCGGTTTGCCAGCCTCGTCCTCGATAAATTCATAAACACCCGCCGGACAATATCGTGCCGATGGACCAGCGAAAACCGGGAGATTTACATCGACCGGAATATTCGGGTCTTTCAGTTGCAAATGGACCGGCTGGTCTTCTTCGTGATTGGTGTTGGACAGGAACACCGAAGACAGGCGGTCGAAACTGATCACACCATCGGGCTTGGGATATTCGATCTTCGCACAATGTTCTGCCCGTTTTAGCCGCGACCAATCGGGGTGCAATTTCATCGTGAACGGCATTTTGATTTTGAGATGCTCGGCCCACATGTTCATGCCGGACAATATAGTTCCGAGGAAATCGCCATATTTTTCTACCGCCGGCAGGACATTGCGGACCACCCGCAATTCTTCGCGCACCCAGCTATTCTCATAGGCTGTTCCATAAGCGCTGAGCTCGTCGCTTGTCCGCTCGGCGACAATCGCTTCATAAGCAGCCTCCGCGGCCATCATGCCGGTCTTCATCGCGGTATGCGTGCCCTTGATCCGCGGAACATTCACGAAACCGGCAGAACATCCGATCAGGGCGCCACCCGGGAAATATAGCTTGGGAACCGCCTGGAAACCGCCGTCATTGATCGCGCGTGCACCATAAGAAACGCGCTTGCCGCCTTCCAGTATCTTGCGGATTTCCGGATGCTGCTTCCAGCGCTGCATCTCTTCAAACGGCGACAGATAGGGGTTTTCGTAGTTGAGCCAGGTAACAAAGCCGAGCGCTACCTGATTATCAGCCTGATGATAGAGGAAACCGCCACCATTTGCGCCTTCGCTAAGCGGCCAGCCTTGCGAGTGGATGACGCGGCCTGCCTTGTGCTTGGCGGGATCGATATCCCACAATTCCTTGATGCCGAGGCCATAAATTTGGGGTTGGCTGTCGGCAGTCAGTGCAAACTGCTTTTTCAATATTTTGGTCAGATGGCCATGAGCACCCTCGGCAAAGAACGTATATTTGGCATGCAGTTCCAAGCCAGGCTGGTAATCCGGTTTATGGCTGCCATCGCGTGCAACGCCCATATCGCCGGTAGCGACGCCTTTTACCGAGCCATCGTCATTGTAAAGAATTTCTGCCGCGGCGAAACCGGGGAAGATTTCGATGCCCATATTTTCGGCCCGCTCGCCTAGCCAACGACACAGATTGCCAAGCGAACCGGTGTAGGTTCCCTTGTTGTGCATGAACGACGGCGTCATGAAATGAGGTATCGAGAATTTCTTGTTCTTGGTCAGGACCCAGTGATGATTCTCGGTGACCGGTGTCTTCGCCAAGGGGCAATCCTCGTCCCGCCATGACGGCAGCAGTTCATCGAGAGCCTTGGGATCTACTACCGCTCCGGAAAGAATATGCGCTCCGATTTCGGAGCCCTTTTCCAGAATGCAAACCGAGAGGTCCTTGCCTGCCTCGTCCGCCATCTGCTTGAATCTTATGGCTGCACTGAGACCCGCGGGACCACCCCCGACTATCACCAGGTCATAAGGCATTGACTCACGTTCACTCATGTCGCTTTTCCTACAATTCTTGCTTTTATTCTCATCTACATTCGGTCTGTCGTAAACCGCAACCCTCTGGGCAGGAACCTGCTTTCCCGCCAATTGACCTATTCGTCAACTCATGACTCTATGCATAAATGAATTTAATCAACTCACCAACGTCAAATCCATCCACTGAGTCGATGATCCACAGTCTGCAGAACTGGTGGTCTCTCGCCGGTGTCGAACTGGATTATGCCGATCAACCCTCCGCGCTCCTGACAGCCGAGGCGGCGCCACCGCCGGTGACAAGCTCCCCCGCTGCTTCCGTTACGAAACGCGTGCCGGAAGAGCCCATTCTTCCCGTCCGTAGCGAACCTTTGCCAACAGATTACGCGGATTTTATTGATTGGTTAGCCAATAGCGATGACTTGATCGAAGCGAAATGGTCGAAGCATCGCGTCGCGCCTCAGGGCGCTCTGGAACCGGAGATTATGACGATTTCGGCGCTTCCGGAAAAAAATTCTCATGGTGACGTGAAATTGTTCAATTCGGACAATCAGAAGCTTCTGGGCAAGATGCTGGCTGCGATCGGCTGCGATTCGGAAAAGTCCTATTCGACAACGATTGTTCAGGCTTTGCCGTTTGATGGCAGAATTGACGAGCCCCACTGGACCGCCCTGAGAACGAGGCTTTTTCACCATATCGGACTGGTCCGTCCCCAGCGCGTAATCTGCTTCGGCGACCTCGCAGCGAAGATAATATTTGGTGAAGACCTGATGTCAGCGCGCAAAAATAAGCAATTTATTAACCATGGGTCCTCCAAAACAGAGGCGATCGTAACGTTTCATCCGCGGATCCTGATCGAGCGGCCGTTATTCAAGGCCGAAGCTTGGAAGGATTTGCAAATGCTGACAAGGATTTCTACCTCGTGAAACTGAAACTGGCACTGACTGCATCCCTTCTCACTCTCATCGCGACGCCTGCGCTCGCCGATGACGGTGCGGTGCTCTACAACAGCGCATCGATCGCCAAGGATATTCCTTCGCAATTAAAGCGGCAGCAGTCCGAGCATTATCGAGCGCTATTCTCGGCGATGAACGCCAATCAGTGGGAGCGCGCGAAAAACCTGATGGACAGCGCGCCAATAGGTCCGCTCAAATCAATCGCACAGGCGGAATATTTTCTCGCAGCCAATAGTCCCCGGGCCGAGCTCGGACCGTTGTTGACATTGGTCAACGAGGCCCCGCAGATCCCTCAGGCAGCCCAATTGGGTCGCTTGGCCGAGAAACGCGGAGCGCAGTTGCTGCCCAGCCTGCCACAGCGCCGCAATCTTTCCTGGGTTCCCGGCTCTCCTATTCGTTCGAAACCGAATGACGTGAATTCGGACAGCGCCGCCAACGGAGTGCGTGGCCAGATCATCGATTTTATCAAGAATGACAATCCGCAAGGCGCAGAATCCCTGCTCAGCGCCAACGCTCAGAACATGTCGTCCGAAGGACGCACAGAATTGGAGCAACGGGTCGCATGGTCTTATTATATCGAGAATGACAATAGCTCTGCCTTGCGACTGGCCCAGCAAGCCCAAAATGGCGCCGGCGAATGGGTTGGTCATGCCGACTGGGTCGCAGGATTGGCGGCCTGGCGCCTGAACGATTGCCGGACCGCTAGCATCGCATTTGAAAAAGTCGGGCGCTCAGCCGCCAACGCAGACCTGAAGGCCTCCGGCCTTTACTGGAGCGCGCGTTCAGATTTGAAATGCGGTCAACCAGAAAAGGTCCAGGGCAAGCTACAGGCTGCGGCGCGTATCGATGACAGTTTTTATGGAATGCTTGCCGCCCAGACCCTAGGCATGGAGTCGAGCAAATCGGAAACCATGGAAAGTTTCGAGAAATCGGACTGGCGGGCGCTCGAGCGTCACGAGAATGTCCGGGCTGCGATCGCGCTGGTCGAAATCGGCGAAGAACGGCTAGCCGATGAAACATTGCGGTATCAGGCAACAATTGGCGTGGACAGTGATCACCCTGCCCTGATCAAACTTGCGCGGGAACTGAATTTGCCACGGACCCAGCTCTGGCTGGCGCATAATGCTCCACGCGGAATGACGCCGGACGCCCAGTCCCGCTATCCTGCGCCGAAATGGAAGCCGGATGGCGGATGGCGGGTAGATCCGGCACTCATCTATGCGCATACGTTGCAGGAATCTGCGTTTCGTAGCCAGGTTGTCAGCCCGGCCAACGCGATCGGATTGATGCAGGTGCGTCCTGGAACCGCCGGCGATATCGCGCGGGCAAATGGCCTCAATTTCAACGAAGCCGACCTATACCGGCCTTCGACCAATCTCGAATATGGCCAATCCTATCTCGAATATCTCGGCAAATCATCGATCACCGGAGGCAAGCTTCCGAAAATCGCAGCGGCCTATAATGCCGGCCCCGGTGCGGTACAACGCTGGAACAGCGAAGTGGTCGACAATGATGACCCGCTCCTGTTCATGGAGAGCATTCCCTATGTCGAGACCCGCGGCTATGTCTCGATAATCCTGCGTAACTACTGGATGTACGAGAAACAAGCAGGCATCCAGTCGGTCAGCGCCCGCGCATTGTCGCAAAATCTTTGGCCACAATTTCCCGGCAATCCGGATGGACGCAAGACGCAGTTCACATCCCGCTGAGCTCACAACTCTAAAATCCAGACAGCAAAAAGCCGGGCAGTGATATTCGCACTGCCCGGCTTTTTAATTCTGAATATTTATCCGCCTAGTAGCGATAATGGTCCGGCTTGAACGGCCCTTCTGTCGGGACACCGATATAATCGGCCTGTTCCTGGCTAAGCTTGTCCAGTTTCACGCCGAGTTTCGCGAGATGCAATTCCGCGACTTTCTCGTCGAGATGCTTTGGCAAAACATAGACATCATTTTCATATTGTTCCGGACGCAACCACAATTCGATCTGCGCCAGCACCTGATTGGTAAAGCTTGCCGACATAACGAAGCTCGGGTGACCGGTTGCACAGCCAAGATTGACCAGACGGCCTTGGGCCAAGATGATCAGCTTCTTGCCGTCGGGGAATTTGACTTCATCGACCTGAGGCTTGATTTCGGTCCACTGCATGTTCTTGAGGCCGCTGATCTGGATCTCGCTGTCGAAGTGACCGATGTTACAAACGATCGCACGATCCTTCATGGCGCGCATGTGATCAACGGTGATGACATCCTTGTTGCCGGTTGTGGTCACGAAGATGTCAGCCCGTTTCGTGGCTTCGTCCATCGTCACAACTTCAAAGCCTTCCATGGCAGCCTGAAGCGCACAGATCGGATCGATTTCGGTTACGAGCACACGCGCGCCGCCGTTGCGGAGCGATTGTGCCGAACCCTTGCCGACGTCGCCAAAACCAGCGACCGCTGCGACCTTACCGGCCAGCATGACGTCGGTTGCACGGCGGATCGCATCAACCAGCGACTCTTTGCAACCATAAAGATTGTCGAACTTGGACTTGGTCACACTGTCGTTGACATTGATCGCCGGGAAAGGAAGCTTGCCGATCTTGGCGAGTTCATAGAGGCGGTGAACGCCGGTGGTGGTTTCTTCCGAAACGCCCTTGATGGCTGCAACGGTCTTGGTCAGATAACCGGGACGTTCTGCCAAAAAGCGGGTCAGGGTCGCGACGAAGACTTCTTCTTCTTCGTTATCCGGCTTGAACAATTCTTCACCGGCTTCGACCCGGGCACCCCAAAGGGCAAACATGGTGGCATCGCCGCCATCGTCCAGAATCAGGTTGCAGGTTTCGTCTGTGCCCCAGTCAAAGATACGCTCAACATAGGACCAATATTCTTCCAGAGTTTCGCCCTTGATCGCAAAAACCGGGGTTCCGCCTGCTGCGATAGCCGCTGCGGCGTGATCCTGGGTCGAGAAAATATTGCAGGAAGCCCAGCGGACGTCCGCGCCAAGATCGAGAAGGGTTTCAATCAGCACGGCCGTTTGAATGGTCATATGCAGCGAACCGGTGATCCGAGCACCTTTCAGTGGCTTGTCTGCGCCAAATTCTTCGCGCAAAGCCATCAGGCCCGGCATTTCGGTTTCAGCTATTTCAATTTCCTTGCGACCGAAATCGGCGAGGGAAATATCCTTGATGACATAATCTTGGGTTGCGGTAGCCACGTCTTGTCTCCTTGAAAACGAAATGCCGCACGGGCAATCCGGTGCGGCAACATGGCTTTTCAATAACCGCTCGTGGCCTCAGAAGCAAATATAAAGATGTCTTTATATTTGATATTATGTGAGTCTACAGCCCCGCAGGTCGTAACAATCAATGGGTCAGGCGCTGCCAAATCCCGTCGACAGCTTTGCCGGATCAATCCCCAGAGCCTGCCAGGCCATCAACCATTTGTCCCCGGACCGGGTCTCGTAAAGCCAGTCTGGAGAGCCTTCGGCGATCGACCAGCCATTCTGGGTGAGCTCGCCTTCCAGCTGTCCTTCTCCCCATCCGGAATAGCCGAGCGCGATGGTCCAATGCTTGGGACCGCGTCCCTTGGCAATCGCACCGAGCATGTCGACCGAGCTGCTTAGCCCCCAGCGATCCCCGACCTGAAGCGTATCCGACATATTGATATCGAGACTATGGAGTATGAAACCGCGCTGGGTCTCCATCGGACCGCCGAGAAACACCTCGCGGTCAGGCGCTTCGGCCGGATCAATGTCGAACTGCCGCAAGATATCGTGAAAGCTTATGCCTTCGACCGTTTCGCCTATGTTGATTCCCAACGCACCGTCTTCATCATGGGAGCAGATGGCCACCACCGACCGCGCAAACCGGGGGTCTGCCATTCCCGGCGTAGCGAGGAGAAATTGTCCAGAGAAAAATACGAGATCATCCATTGCCTGTAGCATAGCGATGCAATGACGAACTGCCCATGGCAAAATTTGCCGGCGATTTGTTTGGTGGACTTGCTTGCAATTTTACGCGGCTGCCACCACGTTCATTAATCGAGACAAGTTTCAATACCCAACCAAGATGAGGAGCAAAACATGATCAACAAAGGCGATAAAATTCCCGAAGTGAATCTGGTCAAGGCAACCGCAGAAGGCCCACAGCAAGTGAGCTCGAGCGAATATTTCGCCGGCAGGAAAGTAGCCTTATTCTCGGTTCCCGGCGCGTTCACGCCGACCTGCTCGGCAAAGCATCTTCCTGGCTATGTCGACAAAGCCGCCGATCTGAAAGCCAAGGGCGTTGATGAAATTGCATGTACCGCAGTCAATGACGCATTCGTGATGGGCGCGTGGAGCAAGGCATCGGGCTCCGAAGACGTGACCATGCTGGCTGACGGCAATGGCGATTTCGCCAAAGCGGTCGGACTTGAAATGGACGGTTCTGGATTTGGCATGGGTACGCGCGGTCAGCGTTTCTCGATGATCGTCAATGACGGCGTCGTCGAAGAACTGAACGTCGAAGCACCGGGCGATTTCAAAGTCAGTGCCGCAGAATATATGCTCGATCAGCTTTAATCCAAAGCGATCGAAATAACGGCCGGCGGAAACCTAGGTTCCCGCCGGCTTTTTAATGTCTACCAACCGCAGGATTTTCCTGCATTCTCTGTCTTCAGCCAGTCCATCAGCGGAGCGAAATAGCTGATCATAGCCTTGCCATCCATCTCCCGCGTACCGGTGAAGGCTTCAAGCGCGTCGGGCCAGGGCTTGGATGCACCCATTTCCAGCATCGCGTTGAGCTTCGCACCGACCTGCTCGTTGCCATAGAAAGAACAGCGGTGCAGCGGCCCCTTCCATCCGGCTGCATCGCAAGCGGCCTTGTAGAATTGGAACTGCAAAATCCGGGCTAGGAAATAGCGTGAATAAGGGGTGTTGCCCGGGATGTGATATTTTGCGCCGGGATCGAAAGCATCAGCAGGCCGCTCGACCGGCGGAGCGATGCCCTGATATTCAAGTTTGAGATTGTGCCAGGCCTGGGTGTAGTTTTCCGGCTGGATATCGCCGGAGAAAACCTGCCAGCGCCATTTGTCGACCAGCAGGCCGAATGGCAGGAACGCGACCTTGTCCATCGCCTGACGCAACAACAGTCCGATATCCTTGTCGGCGCTCGGGACCTTGCTCTTATCCAGCAAGCCTACCTGAACCAGATATTCCGGCGTGATCGACAAGGCGACGGCATCGCCGATGGCTTCGTGGAAGCCGTCATTGGCACCGTCGAGATGAAGATAGCTCTGTTTGTTATAAGCGCGCTGGTAATAATTATGACCAAGCTCGTGGTGGATGGTGGTGAAATCGTCCCCGTTGACCTTGATGCACATCTTGATCCGGATATCGTCGACATTGTCGATATCCCAGGCGCTGGCATGGCAAACGACTTCGCGGTCAGCGGGCTTGGTGAACAGTGACCTTTTGTAGAAAGTCTCCGGCAGCGGTTCAAAGCCGAGGGAGGAAAAGAACCCCTCGCCTGCCTTGACCATTTTCATCGCATCATAACCTTTGGAGGTCAGCAGTTCGGTGGTATCAAAACCGATGTCGCCAGCGCCTTCCGGTGCGACGATATCATAGATATTGCCCCATTCTTGCGCCCACATATTGCCGAGCAGATCGGCACGGATTGGGCCGGTTTTCGCCTGGACTTCATCGCCATATTTCTCGTTGAGCTTGTCGCGGGTGTAGCAATGCAACTGGTCGTAGAGCGGCTTGACCTGCGCCCATAATTTGTCGGTTAGCTTGGCGAATTCATCCGCCGGCATGTCGTAGCCGGAGCGCCACATTGCGCCGACATCGGCAAAGCCGAGCTCCACAGCGCCTTGATTGGCAATCTCTACCATCCGGGCATAATCATCCTTCATCGGCGCGCCGACATTGCTGTGCCAGCTTGCCCACATTTCGGAGAGTTCTTCCGGATTGCGATTGGTGCCCATGGCGGCTTCGATATCGGAACCGTTGATTTCCTTGCCGTTCAGCGTGCCCTTGCCTTTTCCATAAGCGGAGTTCAGCTTGGTTGCGATCTCGTTCAGCTCGGTAGATGCGCCTTCCGTTGTGGGTGCTGGCAGAACGATCCCGCCGCGCAATTTATCCAGCTTTCGCCTGGTGACCGCATCGAGACCTTTGACGTCGTTGAACTTGGCAGCTTCGATTGCGGCCTCCACCGACATCGTGGTCCCTTGCGCGCCGACCTTCGCCGCCAGCGCGTCGGTATCGTCGGTGATGAAATTCGAATTGATCCAGTAGATCCGCGCGGCGTCGATCGAGAAATCAAACAGTTCCTTTTCGGTATCGTCGACAAATTGCTTCGCATCAACGGCGGTGGGCGGAGCGGTTTCGTCCATCGCATCATTTTCATGATGCTTGGCCAAGGCCGGCGTAGACAGAGCCATGGTTGCGATTGCGAAGATCGAAGCGGCGGTTTTCATATTGTCATCCTCAACTATTATGAATTTGGTTGGAATTGAAACTTTCTTGGCGGCCGGTCAAGCCCGTGTTTCACGCCATCGCCAGATTAGCGCTAGTAATATGGCGATGGTGCCGACTATCCAGGCGACAATTTTGATCGGGCGAACCAGCGCCGCCGTGCCCGCGAGCAAGTCGCTACCTTGTTGAAGAACAAGCTGGACCAGTTGGCTGACGGTTTCGATATAGTCCGTCAGACCGAAGAGGAAATAGCTTAGTACGCACAACAAGCCCAGTTTTTTCAGCGTCGGCGATTTCGCCCGCTGCCAGATCAGCCTTCCGCCGATGATGCCGCCGGACATATAAAGGGTAATGAATATAAGATCCGCGATCATGCCCCAACGTGCCAACTCCAGGACACCTGCGTCAGCCCAACTCTGCTGGATATCGTTCACCCTTTGGGCGTTTGCCGCGCTTTGGTGATCCAATATGCCTCCGGGGGCAACCACGGTCTCGAGTGCCCCGCCTGAAGCGATGAGATAGATGAACAAGGCCATCCCGCTTCCCCAGAATATCCAGAAATTGCGCCAGCTATATAGTTTCGGCATAGTTCCTCCTATCCGACCAAAAAGCGTACCATTTCCTGGCTCATTTCCACCTTGGTCACACTGCTCATATGGGTTCCGGGGATTGCAACATAGTGGCCGTTGAGCAGGATCGCTGCCAGTTCTTCCGGATCGCCGTTATCGTCATCCTCACTGCCACAAAGGACCAATGTTTCTGTTTCTATGCTTGCGGCATCAGCAGGATCCATATCGGAAAAGGTCGCGAGCAACAAACTCGCCGCCAAAGGATCGATTTTCTGGCTTTTCATGAACTGGGTAGCCATCCAGTACGGATCGCCGCGTTTGGCACTATCCTTGAGCCGGATCGCCTCCTGGAAAAATTCCTGTCGCCGTTCCCATCCAGCAAGACCCTGGAGCCCCATGCCGGCGAGTATCGCTTTAAACGGACTGGCACCGGTCACCAGCAGCCGTGCCGTGGTCCGGGCTCCCAGCGAGAAGCCGCCGAGAGCATAATCAGACAATTGCAGATGCGCGATCAACGCCAAGGCGTCCTGAACCAGCACATCATCGGGATAGGCAGCCGGATCATGCGGTGCCTCGCTTTCACCATGAGCGCGCAGGTCGGGCATGATCACCCGGAAACCGGCATCGGCCAGCGCCTGCGCATGATCGAATTTGATCCAGTTGGTGTTTGCGTTGGAAAACAGGCCGTGGAGCAACACCACCGGACGGCCTTCTCCCATTTCATGGATTTTGAGGCTTACCCCGTCAAAGGAAGAAAAGTCCCAGCTTTTTGCGGTCATTTATCGACTCTCATTATCCAAAGTTAGTCAAAGTTAGGGCCAAGGAACGATATGCTGCAAAACCTGCCGGCATCCCATCCGGTGACCCGGAGACTATCAGCCCCGACACTGATAGAAGGCCGGCCAAGACTATAGTTTAGCGTTTCAAAGCACTGTAGGAAAGCTTCAAAATCTAGCGTGATGCAAGCCCCTTTTGCTTCATCCGCCAGACCGCCAGTTCAATCCGATCCTGCCCGAAAAACGGCTCACCTTCAAACACCAGCGTCGGCACTCCCCAATGGCCCGAGGCTTCAAGCGCCTTTTGATTGTCGGCGATTTCTGCGTCCAGTCCCTCCGACTGGGTCGATGCTTCGACGCGAAGTTCTGTCAGGTCCAGTCCGGCCCGCTGCGCTGCTTTTTCCAGATGATCACCTTCGTTCCAGCCTGCGGTTCCGCCCCAGATCAGTTGCGAGACCTCATTGGCAAATTCCAGTCCCTTGCCGCGCCGCGAGGCAGCCTGACCCATGCGGGTCAGTTCGAAAATATAGGGTTGCTCGGCGGCAATCTTGCGGGTCGCGATATCCTGAACGATCGGATCGGGATTGGGCGGTGCCAAGGGAATGCCCATATGCTGCGCGACCCGGAATATATCCTTGAACACATAGCCCAGCCAATTGGGGTGATTTTTCTCGAAAAAGTCTGGTTCCCGGATCGCCAGCGGGTAAACGAACCGCTGGTTGATCTGCAGATCATATTCCTCCGTCAAGGCAACATAACGCCGCGTCGCGAGATAGCTATAGGGAGAGCGGAAGGACCAATATACGTCTGCATGTAATGTCATAGCCGGATATTGCACCGGGGTTGATTGCAAAGGCAAGCCCCTAAAATCGGGACCATGAAATGGGCAAGGAATTCCCTAACGCTTGGTTCAGTGCACAGCACCGCCAGGAAGAGCTGGTCGGTGGCCTACGGAACGAACACAGAAGAAATCCGGCGATACCAACGAAGTGCATTTTTGTTGTCGAAGGCAAAATCACCGGCAAGCGTATCTGGTGATACGGGGGTTCGCTTCTTCCCTGCGCCGGAATTTCCTCCAATGAAAAGAGCCATATCCAGCAATAGTTGATTGAAATTTAACCACCGTGTCCAATGTGCAACGGAGTGACATTATTGGCACAATAGAGGACCAATCCATCTTCACAATGACGGCTCGCAATTGACCTGTACCCCCAGTTCTTTATCTTGTCGGCAACATTGAGGAGAGGAACTTCAAATGAAAAATTTCAAACATTCTCGCAAAATCCTGCTGTCTGGCCTTTCGACAATAGCTGTGATGTCAACTGCTGCTCCGGCATTGGCGCAAACAGAGGCTGCTGCAGAAACAGACAGCAATATCATCATCGTTACCGCGACAAAGCGTAACGCCAATCTCCAAGACATTCCATTCTCTATCAACGCCCAAACCCAGGCCGATATTCAACGAAGCGGCGCAGTAACTCTGGAAGATATCAGCCGCAACGTCGCTGGCCTGAGCATCCAGAATCTCGGCCCCGGCCAAAGCCAGGTCGCCATTCGCGGGGTTTCTGCCGGACAGATTGTTCGCGATCAACCCGGCGTCAAGGAGCAAGTTGGCGTCTATCTCGATGAATCGGTGATTTCTTTGTCGCTATTCACTCCCGACCTCGACCTGTTCGATCTCAACCGGGTCGAAACCCTCCGTGGGCCGCAAGGAACATTATTCGGTTCTGGCTCGATCGGCGGAACGATCCGCTATATCACCAACCAACCCGACTTTAACGACGCTAGCGCTCTCGTCGAAGGCGATGTGCAGCTGGTCGACGGCGATGACATGGGCTGGCACCTGAAAGGTGCCGTCAACGTCCCGTTGGTTGAAGATAAAGCCGCGATCCGGGCCGTCGGATATTACACGCAATATGGCGGGTTTATCGATGCTCTTCGCGAAGGCGGCGGGATCACCGAAGATGTCAACTCCGGCGAACGTTACGGTGGCCGTTTGGCACTGGCATTGCAGCCAACCGAAGGCCTGACCATCACTCCGCGCGTCATCTATCAGGAAGTGATTGCCAACGGTAACAACCGGCAGGAAGTCTTCAACCTTTTCGCCAACCCGTTTACCACCACACGCCCGGCAGTAACGCTTGGCGAACGTCAGCAATATCTTTTGCTCGACGAAGCGTTTCGCGATGAAACATTGATTGCGGATCTCGTGGTCAATGCCGAGCTCGGATCGGTAGCGATGACGACCGTCACCAGCTTTACCGATCGCAACATTTTGGTAAGCCGCGATGCCAGCGCGCTGTCCGGATCGGTGTCGGTCGATCTGGGGTTTCCTGATGCTGCGGTTACCCTTCCCTCCAATTTGCGCGATGTGACCGATGTCGAGCAGATCAGCCAAGAAGTTCGCTTTGCATCGGATAACGACAGCCCATTCCAGTGGGTAGTCGGCGGATATTATTCGTCCGTCGAACGCCGTTACAGACAGCGCCTGCCAACCCCGGGATATGATGCGTTTACCGATGCGACATTGGGGGCCGGAACGTCGGCTGCTGTCGCGAACGGCTTTCCCGTCGACTCGCCGTTCAACTCCGATCTCGATTATGATATCGAACAGTTCGCCGCTTTCGGTGAAGCCAGTTTCGATTTGACCGATGCGCTGACCGTAACCGCCGGTGGCCGTTATTACGATTTCCGCGAAGTCCGGACAATCTCGACCGGCGGTCTCTTTGCAAATGGCGACACCGGAGTGGTCGACAAAACCTCGTCCACCGGTTTCACGCCGCGGCTTTTGGTAAGCTACGAAGTGGTTCCGGATATCAAGATCAACGCACAGGCTTCTCAGGGTTTCCGTCTGGGCGGCGTCAACGATCCGCTGAACGTACCATTGTGTACAGCCCAGGATGCGGCGATTTTTGGCGCATTTCAGGACTATGATGACGAGAAGCTGTGGAATTACGAACTTGGCGTGAAAGCACAGCGCGGCGGTATCCGTTTCAACGCGGCGGCCTTCTACACCGACATTTCGAATCTTCAGGTAACCTTGGACGCCGGTTCCTGTTCTTCGCGAATTTCGTTCAACGTGCCCAAGGCGCACACCGCCGGTTTCGAATGGGAATTGGGCGCCGAACCGATTGAAGGCTTTGATCTCGGCCTTTCCGGTTCGATCCTGCAAGCCGAATTTGACTCCACGGTTGTCGATGGAAGCGGAGCAGTATTGGGCGGCGTAGAGGACGGCAATCGCCTTCCTTCGGTTCCCAAATTCCAGGTGTCGGCAAACGCGACCTACACATTCCCGATCGGATCGGGCGATGCGTTCGTCAACGCGTCGGTCCAGCATGTCGGCAGCCGCTTCACCCAGCCAAGCGATCAGGTGAACAATCCTCGGACATTCGTGTCCGGCCTACCCTTTGGCGGCGCAACCGGAAATGAAGCCACCGTGGTGGACCTGAAATTGCCATCCTATCAGATGGTCAATCTCAGCGCAGGTATCGAACTGGACAACCAGCTTGATGTCATTGTCTATGTGAAGAATGTATTCGACGAAAATGCGTTACTGTCCTTCGACAGAGAACGTGGTGGGCGTGCACGCCTTGGTTACCGGGTGAGCCAGCCCCGTACTATCGGGATGACTGTCCGCAAGGGCTTCTGATCGATCCCATCCATATCTGACGAAGTAGAAAGCCGGCGCCGCAACGCGCCGGCTTTTTCGTGGGTACTGCTTGGTAAACTGACTGGCCGGCCATCAGAATCTAATCATTGCATATAATAAAATATGTTATTAAATTGATTGGATGAGCGACAATATTGGATTCGTGATCGGCGACATCTCCCGTTTGATCCGCCGTACCTTTGACAAGCGGGCCAAGGCTATCGGTGTGACCAGGCCGCAATGGCGGGTTCTGACTTGGCTTAAACGCAATGAAGGGATCAACCAGAGTGCGCTAGCGGAAATGCTGGAACTGGACGCCATGACATTGTGTAGGATGGTCGATCGTTTGCAGGATGCCGAACTGGTCGAGCGCAGGCGGGATTCTGCTGATCGCAGGGCATGGCAGTTGTTTCTGACGACGAAGGGCGTTGCATTGAGCGATCAGCTGCAACCAATCGGTGAACATTTATTGCAGGAAGCGCTCGCCGATATGCCCGGTACTGACCGTGCGCAATTGCTGGCTTTGCTCGAGTTGTTTCGCAGCAATCTCCAGTCGATCGACGAAGCTGATTCTGAACGGAATAGAACTGCCCATGGCTGATAATCCAAACCCTGCGATGGACGTCGTGGAAGACCCGAAGCGAACCACCCCCGATATACCCGAGCGCTCGCTTGCGCGCCGTATCGGACGCTGGATATTGATGCTGTCGGTACCTTTGATGCTCGCTGCCTTCGGGATATTTTACTGGATAACCAGCGATCGCTATGCTTCGACCGACAATGCCTATGTCCAGCAGGATATCGTATCTGTCTCCGCCGAGGTTGGCGGGAAAATTGTTGAAGTTGGCGTCAGCGAAAACCAGCAGGTTGCCGCGGGCGATCTGCTGTTCTCGATTGATCCGGTTCCCTTTGAACTGGCGCTGGCCCAAAGCAACGCCCGGGTCGCAGCCGCTCAGGTAGAAGTACAAAATCTCCAGACAGATTACCAAGTCAGTGGTGTCGATATCGAGGTTGCGCGTCAGGACATCGCTTTCGCCCAGTCCAACTATCAGCGTCAGGCGGCATTGATGGACAAAGGATTCACCACCCGGGCCCGACTGGACGCTGCGCAGCATGAAGTCGATCTCGCCAGAGCCAAACTGAAATCTGCCCAAGCCGACGTCGTCGCGGCGAAGGCTCGGCTGTCGACCGGATCAGCGTCACCGGGAGAATATCCTGCCGTCGCCGATGCCAAGGTCGCGCGCGATCAGGCGCGGCTCAATCTTGATCGCACCCGGGTAGTGGCTCCGGTCGCGGGACGCATCGCCCAGTCGACCCGATTGCAAATCGGGCAGATGATGGTTTCCGGTCTGCCGATGGTATCGATCGTCAATGATGCGAGCAGCTGGATAGAGGCAAATTTCAAGGAAACCGATCTGGCCAGAATGAAAGTCGGGCAGAAAGCAAAGATTTCTTTTGATGCTTATCCGGGTTTGGAACTGAACGGCCGGGTCGATAGTATCGGCGCGGGTACCGGATCGGAATTCTCGGTATTGCCCGCCCAGAATGCCAATGGAAACTGGGTCAAGGTTACCCAGCGGGTTCCGGTGCGGATCAAGATATTGGACAAATCCGCTCGGCAGCTGATCGCCGGGATTTCGGCAGAAGTAACCGTCGATCTCCGTAACGGCAGCGAGTGATTTCCGACAACCCTGACGAAGCAGCATTACCGGTCAATAACCGGATGCTGCTCACCATTGCCGTGATGCTTGCCAATATCATGCAGATGTTGGATTCTACCATTGCCAACGTCGCCCTGCCCCACATGCAATCGGGTCTCGGAGCGACGCTGGATACCGTCACCTGGGTGTTGACCAGCTATATTCTGGCCACCGCCATCGCCATCCCGATCACCGGCTGGATTGCGGACCGTATCGGTTCCCGCAATCTGTTTCTGCTGTCGATTGCCGGATTCACCGCATCTTCCTTGTTATGCGCCACCGCATCGAGCCTCGAAATGCTGGTGTTCTACCGGGTCATCCAAGGATTGTCCGGAGCCTTCATCATGCCGTTGTCGCAGACCGTCATGCTCGATATCAATCCTCCGAAAAACCATCCCAGAGCGATGGCAATCTGGGGCATGGGCGTGATGATTGCGCCGATAACCGGCCCGATCATCGGCGGTTATCTGACCGAGAATTATAGCTGGGAATGGATTTTCCTGATCAATGTTCCTCTCGGCATCATCGCCTGTGTGATGCTGTGGACATTATTGCCGTCGCGCCCGATTTCCCGTCGCAAGTTCGATTTGTTCGGATATGCCCTGTTCGCCGTCTTCATCGCGTCCTTCCAGCTCATGCTCGATCGCGGCAACGGGGAGGACTGGTTTGAAAGCTGGGAGATAATCATCGAATTCGGAATAGCGGCGAGCGCGTTATGGCTGTTCGGAATTCATATGGCGACGGCGAACAACACTTTTCTTTCCAGGGACCTGTTCAAGAACCGCAATCTTGTTACGTCGATGCTGCTGATGATTGTAGCGGGTGTCTCGATGTTCTCGACCATGGCGTTGTTGCCGCCAATGCTTCAGAATATCTACCATTACACACCGATTGATGCCGGCATATTGCTCGCGCCGCGCGGGGTCGGGGTCTTTATCGGCATGGCTATCGGTAGCCGCCTTGCGACGCTGGTCGATGCCCGGTTCATCGTCGCAACCGGCATGGCGCTCGCTTCCTATTCCGCATGGATGATGACCGGATGGAGTCTGGAGATGGACCGCTGGCCGATCATCACCAGCGGCGTGGTCCAGGGGCTTGGCATGGGCGCTTTGTTCGTCACCATGAACATCCTGGCATTTTCGACGCTTTCGTCTGCCTTGCGGACGGATGGAGCAAGCCTGCTCAATCTGTCTCGCACAATCGGGGCTTCGGTAGGGATTGCGGTATTTGTCGGCCTGCTCGGCCGCAACTGGCAGACCAGCCACGCGGATCTCGCCGCCAATGTTACCGAAGCCCGGCTTTCGCCATTAAGCGCGACAAGTATCGCTCGATTGGGACAATATGGTGAACAGGCGATGATGATGATCGACGGCGAGGTAAATAGACAAGCGCTGATGATCGCTTATCTCGGCGATTTCTGGCTGATGGCGATTGTCACCGCCCTATGTATTCCGCTGGTGTTCCTGATGAAGAAACCCCAGCGGATAAAAGTCGATTCAGCCGAAGCTGCGGGTAGCGCGCACTAGCCCTTTTTCAGATGCTTGCGGCCCAGCAGTTCGGCAATCTGAACGGCATTGAGCGCCGCGCCCTTGCGGAGATTGTCGCTGACACACCAGATGTTCAGGCCGTTTTCGACCGTAGGGTCTTCGCGGACACGGCTGATGAAGGTTGCGCCGTCGCCGACACATTCGACCGGGGTGACATAGCCTTCGTCTTCGCGCTTATCGATCAGCATGATACCCGGTGCATCGCGGAGGATTTTCTGCGCGTCCGAAGCGGAGAGTTCATTTTCGAACTCGATATTAATCGATTCACTATGGCCGACAAATACCGGCACGCGGACGCAGGTCGCGGTGACCTTGATCTTGGAATCGAGGATTTTCTTGGTCTCTACGACCATTTTCCATTCTTCCTTGGTCGAACCGTCGTCGAGGAAGACATCGATATGCGGGATCACGTTAAACGCGATCTGCTTGGTGAAGACGTGATTTTCCTTTGGATCGCCGACAAAAATCGCACGTGACTGTTCAAACAGTTCATCCATGCCGCCTTTACCTGCGCCGGAGACCGACTGATAGGTCGAGACAACCACTCGCTTGATCACTGCTGCATCGTGCAACGGCTTGAGCGCCACAACCATCTGGGCGGTCGAGCAGTTGGGGTTGGCGATGATATTGCGCTTGGTATAGCCGCTAATCGCTTCGGGGTTCACTTCGGGCACGATCAACGGAACGTCGGGATCCATGCGATAGAGCGAGCTGTTGTCGATCACAACACAGCCGGCAGCAGCAGCCTTGGGCGCATATTCCTTGGTCGCAGCCGAACCTGCGGCAAACAAAGCCATGTCCCAGCCAGCAAAATCAAAATTCTCGATATTCTGGACCTTGAGCATTTTTCCGGAATCACCAATCTCGACCTCGCTGCCCTGCGATCGCGATGACGCGACGGCGGCCAGCTCGTCATAAGGAAATTCGCGCTCGACGAGGACGTTGAGCATTTCGCGCCCGACATTGCCCGTGGCACCGACAACTACAATTTTGTAACCCATGAAACTTTTCCTGTGGCTGATATGAAAACAGCCGGTTTTCCTGGTGGGGAGAACCGGCTGTTTGAAACTTTTATGAAGCGAAAACTATTTTTTGGCTTCGGTGCCTTTCGTAGGCTGGTTCAAACGGCGTTCCGCAATACGTGCGCGCTTACCGGTGAGACCGCGAAGATAATAAAGCTTCGCACGACGCACGATACCGCGGCGAACCACGGTAATGCTGTCAATGTTCGGGGAGTAAAGCGGGAACACACGCTCGACGCCTTCGCCGAACGACATTTTGCGTACGGTGAAGTTGGAGCCCATGCCGCGATTGGTCCGTGCGATGCACACACCTTCGTAATTCTGGGTACGAACGCGCTCGCCTTCAACGACGCGAACACCGACACGTACTGTATCACCAGCACGGAATTCGGGGATTTCTTTCGAAGCGATAAACGCGTCTACTGCTTCTTTTTCTAGTGTTTGAATCAGGTTCATGACCTATTCCTTATCTTTATCTTTTTCTTGCGCACCAGAGGGCGACTGATCCGGAGAGTCCCTGTGACGCTCCCATAAATCCGGCCGCCTTAGCCGTGTATCTTCCTCTGCCCTTTGTTTCCGCCAAGCAGCTATTTTCGCATGATCCCCCGATCGCAAGACTTCAGGGATAATGCGCCCTTCCCATATTTGAGGTCGGGTATATTGCGGATATTCCAGAATAACATTCTCGAAACTCTCGTCATCTCCGCTAGAAGACGCGCCCATTACCCCGGGAAGCAGCCGAATGCAAGCGTCTAAAAGCACCAAAGCGCCCATTTCTCCGCCGGAAAGCACATAGTCGCCAATCGAGACTTCTTCAATCTCGCGGGCATCGAACAGGCGCTCGTCAAATCCTTCAAAACGGCCGCAGATTATGGTGACGCCGGGACCGGCTGCAATTTCGCGGACACGTGCCTGCGTCAGCGGTTTTCCGCGTGGTGTCATGGCGAGGATGGGGGCGGTTGGCGCACTGGTAGCCGTTCGTCCCCGGACTTGATCCGGGGTTGTCGAAGCACCGCTCGCCTCACCACCCGGTCCTTCGACAGGCTCAGGACGAACGGCATCTGGGGCTGCCTTCTCCCCGCTGCTGTCGAACGGACCCTTCCCATTCGTGTCGAGCGAAGTCGAGACACCGTCGCCCCCCACACCGTCTCTCGACTGCGCTCGAGACGAACGGACTTTCTCTGTCATCCGCTGCACCGCATGGTCCACTGCCGTCGCCATGACATCAGCGCGAAGCACCATGCCGGCACCACCGCCCGCTGGCGTGTCGTCGACGCTGCGATGCTTGTCGGTGGTAAAATCGCGGGGGTTTATCGGGTCACAGGTCCATTTACCCTCCGAGAGCGCCCTGCCCGCCAGCGACGTGCCGAGCGGTCCTGGGAACATCTCCGGGTAAAGGGTCAGGATTTGGGCGGTGAAGGTCATTTCTTCCTGCGCCAGTTAATCCATAATATGGAAGTCGTCATGCCCACGAAGAAACTGCCGAACATACCCACGGCGACCCCGACGGACATGTACACAATGCCTTCCCGGCCACAGACCCGACCATCCAGACAGTGATCGGATTGCAGCCACCAGAGGTTGAACAACCAATATAGCACGAGCAATCCGGGTATCGGAAGACTGGCCCAAAATGGCAGCCAGGCCAAGTTTATGTCCGGCTTGAGCCGTTTTGCGATCTCGATGATCGCGATGGTCAGCCCTGCGATCAGAAAAATGATGACAACCAGCATCATTGCGGTTCGACAATCGCCGGATCATTGCGTGTATCTGTCTCCGTCACGCGAACCTCGGCTTTTCCGCTCCTAGTGGTGCTTCTAATCTCTAGAGCCACGAATGTCATGATCGAGATGACTATCCCCATGGCGGCATATGTGAGCGCTGTTTTTACGGGATTATCAGCAACGATCGTGCCTTCCGAGAAAGTGATATAGGCGATGACGGGGGTGAGAACCAGCTGCCCTGCCAGAACCGTTCCCGCCATGCGGATCGATTGACCGTGCTTCCCGCTCAGCTTCCAGCCTGCGATTGCCGGCACTGCGACCAGTAGAACGATCAGCAGGATATAGAATATCGGACCGATCACTCTTCGACGAACTCCGCCTGAACGACTGCCGGGTCGTTAGCCATATCGATCGCGATAACCGGCACCATGAACTTCTTGCCGTTGGCGCGCTCTATCTCGATGACATCGCCAGCGCCAAATTCGTAAATGGCGAATATCTTGCCCAGTTCTTCGCCCGCGTCAGAGATGCAGCGCAGACCGATGATGTCGATGTGGTAAAATTCGTCCTCGTCCAGCTCCGGCAAGGCAGAGCGCGGGACAGTTAATTCGGTGCCGCGAGCGGCTTCGGCGCCGTTGCGATCGGTAATTTCGGCAATCCGTGCAATCGCACCCATTTTATGGGGTTTGACAGATTTCAGCGTCAATGCGCCGCCGTTGAAATTCTTGTGAACGGTCAGGCTATCGAGACTGTCGCAGAATAGCTTGAGCCGGACCTCGCCGGTGATCCCGTGTGCGCCGATGATGACGGCGAGTGGGACGGGTTTCTCCGCAATCATTTATAAATTCCATTCGTGCTGAGCCTGTCGGGTCCAAAACGGCCACAGGCCCACCACAAATAAGCGCACCGTTCTCCTTCGACAAGCTCGGGACGAACGGTGCGCGTTATCATCGGTTGATTAACCTTCGGCTTTGTCAGCTGCAGGAGCTTCCTCGGCTTTGGCTTCTTCGGCAGGAGCCGCTTCAGCCGCAGGTGTTTCTTCAGCTGCCGCTGCTTCTGTAGCGGCTTCAGGAGCAGCAGCTTCTTCAGCCGGAGCTTCTTCTACCGGCGCAGGAGCCGCAGCGGCTTCCTTGGCGGCTTCTTCAGCAGCAGCAGCCTTTTCAGCTTTCTCTTCCACACGCTCGGTGGCTTTTTCGCCTGGCTTGCCTTTGTTCGGGTTGTTACGCGCTTCGCGCTTCAGCAATCCGGCAACATCAAGGAAACGAGCAACGCGATCGGAAGGCTTCGCGCCCATGTCGAGCCAATGTTTCGCACGCTCGGCATCCAGGACAACACGCTTTTCGTCGTCTTTTGCGAGCAGCGGGTTGTAGCTGCCGATACGTTCGATGAACTTGCCGTCGCGTGGTGCGCGAACGTCAGCAACGACGATCTTGTAATAAGGACGTTTCTTGGATCCGCCACGGGACATTCTAAGTGCTACTGCCATGTTAAAAAACCTTTCTAAAAATACAAAAATTCAAATTGTTACGACTATTTCTTCTTATTCAATAAATTTGCCAGATCAGGGGGAATACCGCCGGGAGACATGTCCGACAGCCCGGGCATGCCAGCCATGCCGCCATCCTGACCACCCATTCCGGCGCCAGCAGCTCCGCCGCCGCTACCGAACATCGACATCAGCCCCTTGATTCCACCCATCTTGCGGATGCGCTTCATCGCCTTGGCCATTTCCTGATGCATTTTGAGCAGCTTGTTGACGTCCTGCACGGTTGTTCCGGAACCAATAGCAACCCGCCGCTTGCGCTTAGCGTTGAGCAGACCAGGCCTGACCCGTTCTTCCTTGGTCATCGAACCGATGATCGCGTCCATGCGGGGCAGAACTTTATCGTCCATCGCTCCACCGGCCATCGCTGCCTTGGCTTTTTTCATGCCCGGCATCATCGAAGCGAGCGCGCCAAGGCCGCCCATTTTGGTCATCTGGTTAAGCTGGGAGCGCAAATCATTGAGATCGAACTGCCCCTTGAGCATCTTCTCGGCGAGCGCTTCGGATTCTTCCTTGTCGACAACCTGAGCCGCTTTTTCGACCAGGCTAACGACGTCGCCCATGCCCAATATCCGGCCCGCAACGCGTTCCGGATGAAATTCTTCCAATGCGTCGATTTTTTCACCGACACCGACAAATTTGATCGGCTTGCCGGTAACCGCCCGCATCGAGAGGGCAGCACCACCGCGGGCATCGCCATCCATCCGGGTGAGAACAACACCGCTCAGATTGACCTGTTCGGAGAAATTCTGGGCAACATTGACCGCATCTTGTCCGGTCAAAGCATCGACCACCAGCAGAATTTCCTGAGGCTGAGAGATGTCGGCGACCGCCTTCATCTCGTCCATCAACTGCTGATCGACATGGAGCCGACCGGCAGTATCCAGGATCAGAACGTCAAAACCTTGCAGTTTCGCGGCCTGCAATGCGCGTCTGGCGATCTCTACAGGCTGCTGCCCTGCTACGATCGGCAAGGTGGCTGCATTTATTTGCTCACCCAATACTGCCAATTGTTCCTGAGCGGCGGGACGATTGACGTCGAGCGAGGCCATCATGACCTTCTTGTTTTCTTTGTCTTTCAGCCGCTTGGCGATTTTGGCAGTAGTGGTCGTTTTACCCGAACCCTGCAGACCAACCATCATGATAATGGCCGGTGGCGCGACCGACAATTCCAGCCCGCTAACTTCCGAACCGAGCATCTCGGCGAGACCGTCATTGACGATCTTGACCACTTGCTGGCCAGGCGTGACCGATTTGAGAACCGACTGGCCGACGGCTTTCTCGGTGACTTTTTCGACGAAATCCTTGACCACGGGCAGCGCCACGTCGGCTTCAAGCAGAGCGATCCGCACTTCGCGCATCGCGCCACGAACGTCGTCTTCTCTCAGCGCACCACGGCCACGCAGCTTGTCAAAAACTCCGCCAAGGCGGTCGCTCAATTTATCAAACATATAACCGCCTTTCCTTCATCAAAACGACCGGTTTCCGGCCAACGCAAAAAGCGCCGGTGGGCGAAACCTCGCTGACCGACGTGTGAGTTTTTCGAACTCTAAACTGGGACGGCAATACAAATATTGCCTCTAATCGCCGCCTATTAGTCCAGTTCACAAATTATCGCAAGCCCGGATTTAGCCTATCATAAGATGTTGTTAACTGGAAATTGAGATATTTTCAGTAGGCGGTTCCGGGGTAACAGGGAAAGATTAAATTATGGCTCGACCAGAAGCCGACCAGAGCGTCAAAATCGCGAAAAACGGCTATAAGCTCTCTGCGGGGCGCGACGTTGTGACGGGCGGTATCGTCATATTGGCCATCTTGATGTTTATCGGAACAGGTGGGACTGTATTATCCGATGCCATCGAGTCACTCTCCGGTAAAGCCGGCGGCGGAGACAATATGCTGGTTTCGGCATTTTTGCTCAATATCGCACTAATCATGTTTGGTTGGCGGCGCTACAAGGATCTTTCCAATGAAGTCGACGAAAGAGCCGCCGCTGAACAACTTGCGCATTCGCTCGCGATCACCGACCCGCTGACCGGACTGCTCAATCGGCGAACGATAGGCGAGAAAACAGCCGACTTGACCGACGAAGCGCAACGGAAACACAAGAGCGTCGCCTTTCTGATGCTCGATCTCGACAATTTCAAGAATATCAATGACGTCCACGGACATAGCGCCGGCGACGTTGTGCTGAAACAGGTGGCGAGTCGGATCGCAAGCGTATTGCCAGTGAAAAACCTGCTCGCACGCCTCGGTGGCGACGAGTTTGCCTGTGCTTTTATTTTTGATCCCGAGCAGCCGGAAATGGTGGAGAGAATTGCCGATGATCTGATCGATTCCATTGCATCGCCGATTGTCGAAAACGGTACCCATCTTGTTGTCACCACATCGATCGGCATGTCACGCCACGAACCCGAAACAGCGGATGTCGATGCTTTGATGCGCCATGCCGACATCGCCATGTACAGCGCGAAGAAACAGGGTCGGAACCGTCATTGCTGGTTTGACGAGATCATGGAAAAGGAATTGCAGACCCGCAATTCACTCGAGTCAGAAATGCGCGCGGGCATCCCCAAGGGCGAATTTGTACCCTATTACGAACAACAGATAGATCTAGCGACCGGCAAATTGACCGGGTTCGAGATGCTCTGCCGCTGGGAATCCCGGACGCAGGGCCTGATATCTCCCGAAATCTTCATTCCGATTGCCGAAGAAACAGGGATGATCGGCGATCTGTCACTGAGCGTCCTGCGCCAGTCGTTTGACAATGCCAAACTTTGGGACCCCAGCCTGACCATTTCGGTCAATATCTCCCCGATCCAGCTGCTTGATCCGTGGCTGGCGCAGAAAATCGTCAAACTGCTCGTCGAAACCGGGTTTCCGGCAAATCGTCTGGAAATCGAAATTACCGAGAGTTCGCTGTTTGAAAACCTGAGCCTCGCCCAGTCGATTATCGGTAGTTTGAAAAACCAGGGCATAAAGATCGCCCTCGACGACTTCGGCACCGGCTATAGTTCGCTCGCCCACTTGCGCGCCCTGCCCTTTGACCGGATCAAGATTGACCGCAGTTTTGTAACCTCGATACTGTTGAACCCGGAAAGCAAGGCTATCGTCAAGGCCATCACCGGTCTCGGTGAAAGCCTGGGCATGGCGATCACCGCAGAAGGCATCGAGGACAAGGAAACCGAGAACGAACTGCGCCGGATCGGCTGTGCCAAAGGCCAGGGCTGGTATTATGGACGCCCACTTTCGATCGATCAGACGCGCACGATATTGGCCGAACGCAATTTGCTGCCCGCCAATCAGATCGAAGCAGGGGTTCCAAATACCGAAGCCAGCGCTCCGATAACCGCAGAGAGTGGTCAGCGAAAAACCGGCTAGTCAGGCTCGCCGACCGTCATCGCTAGCCGAAACACTGGACACCCGCGAACTGCATCCCTAAATCGCCTGTCATGATGACCGGACGCTTTCACAAAATGCACGGGCTGGGCAATGATTTTGTCATCGTCGATGCGCGGGAGCAAGAGATAGAATTGTCTGCTGCAAAGGCCACCGCCATCGCCGACCGGCACAGCGGGATCGGCTGTGATCAGCTGATCATCTTGCGGCCTTCCGAAATTGCCGACGTCAGGATGCAGATATTCAATGCCGACGGCAGCGAAGTAGAAGCCTGCGGCAACGCATCGCGCTGCGTCGCCAAGTTGATCGGTGAAGAAACCCGGATCGAAACCACAGGCGGCATCATCATCGGCAATGCAACCGCCGATGGCGCGATTGTTGATATGGGCGCGCCCCGGTTCGAGTGGCAGGCGATTCCGCTCGGCTATGCGATGGATGTCCTCAACATGCCGGTAGGCTGGGAGGATTTGCAAAACCCCTCCGCCGTCAATGTAGGCAATCCGCACGTGATTTTCTTTGTCGATGATAGCGCGATCGTGGAACTGGATCGTCTGGGTCCGATGATCGAGGTTGATCCGCTGTTTCCGGAAAAAGTGAACGTCAATGTCGCTCATATTACAGACGGCGTGATCCATTTGCGCGTCTGGGAACGGGGCGTCGGCTTGACTCAGGCTTGCGGAACCGGCGCCTGCGCGACCGCGGTTGCCGCGATCAAGCGCGGCCTCGTGAGCAGTCCGGTACAAGTCGAATTGCCTGGCGGATCGCTGATAATAAGCTGGCAAGCCGGAGAAACGATCCAGATGCAAGGCCCAACCACCTATGTCTTTTCCGGTGAAACCGACTGGAGCCAGTTCGGATGACCGCGCCGGAAATGATCAGCATGGGGTGTCGGCTCAATATCGCAGAAAGCGAAACATTGAGGCAGAATCTGCTCGCCAGCAATATTGATGGTGACAATCTGATCATCGTAAACAGCTGTGCGGTGACCAATGAAGCGGTGAGGCAGACTCGCCAGACGATCCGTCGGGCGAAGAAAGCCAATCCCGAAAAAAATATCATCGTCACCGGCTGCGCTGCACAAATTGATCCCGCGATGTTTGCGGACATGCCGGAAACCAGCGCAGTGGTCGGCAATGGCGATAAATACGACCTCTCCAATTTTAAACTCGGCTTGCAAAGCAATCGTCCGGATATCCGGGTTTCCGATATCATGCGGATAACCGAAACCGCTCCGCACATGGTCAGCGCCTTTGCCGACCGGTCACGCGCCTTTGTCGAAATACAGAATGGCTGTGACCATCGCTGTACATTCTGCATCATTCCTTTCGGTCGGGGTAACAGCCGCTCGGTGCCTGCCGGTCTGGTCGTCGATCAGGTCCAGGCCCTGGTTGACAAAGGCTTTCAGGAAGTCGTTCTGACCGGAGTAGATGTCACCAGCTATGGCCCTGACCTGCCTGGCGAGCCGACATTGGGCATGCTGATCGAACGTATATTGAAACATGTTCCGGCCCTGCCCAGGCTCCGGCTTTCGTCTCTGGATGGTATCGAGATTGATGATCGCCTGTTTGATTTGCTGACAGGAGAGGTGCGGCTGATGCCCCACATCCATTTGTCGCTCCAGTCGGGCGACAATATGATCCTCAGGCGAATGAAACGCCGGCACAACCGTGAACAAGCTATCGCACTCGTCCAGCGGCTCAAAGCCAAGCGGCCGGAAATCGCCATCGGAGCGGATATCATTGCCGGATTTCCCACCGAAGACGAAGCGATGTTTGCCAACAGCCAGTCTATCATCGAGCAATGCGATATCGTTCACGGCCATATTTTTCCCTACTCCCCGAAGCAGGGTACACCAGCGGCAAAAATGCCTCAGGTCGACGGACAGGTGATCAAAAGCAGAGCCAAGATATTGCGCGAAACGGTGGCGAGGCGCGCCCAGTCGTGGCACCAGTCCTTGGTCGGGTCGCGACAATCGATACTCGCGGAAATGTCGGGTGATGCCGGCTATTCCGAGAATTTTGCCCGTATTCAGCTGGATGAACCAGTAAGCAAAGGCCAGATTGTTCCGGTCGACATTATCGCTATCGACGATAAGCAATTGATTGGCAGGGTAGCAGCGTGACCGAAAATAGCAGTTGGAAAGACCGCCTGTTTGGTGGGTTTGGCAAGACATCCTCGCGGTTGACAGAGAATCTCGCCGGGTTGGTGACCAAGGCCAAGCTGGATGAAGCGACGCTCGACGATATCGAAGATGCGCTGATCATGTCCGATCTCGGCCCGGCTACCGCCGCGTCGATCCGCGAGAAGCTGGCGGTCGAACGTTTTGAAAAGGGCCTGAGCGAACATGCGGTGAAGGAAATCATCCAGCGCGAAATCGCCGCGATCCTGGAACCCGTCGCCATCCCTCTGGAGATAGACGCCTTTCCGCGGCCACAGGTGATTTTGGTCATCGGCGTCAACGGTTCGGGCAAGACCACCACCATTGCCAAGCTGGCCCATCTTTTCCTCGAACAGGATTATGGCGTCATGCTGGCCGCCGGTGACACGTTCCGCGCGGCAGCCATCGGGCAGCTGAAAATCTGGGCCGAGCGACTGGGCGTACCGATCATCAGCGGTCCGCAAGGTGGCGACAGCGCCAGTATCGTTTACGAAGGCGTGAAACAGGCTACAGCGACCGGGATCGACGTGTTAATCGTTGATACAGCCGGACGGCTGCAGAACCGTACCGAGTTGATGGACGAACTGGACAAGATCCGGCGTGTGCTAGGACGGCTCAATCCGGCAGCGCCGCATAATGTCGTACTGGTGCTCGACGCGACAACCGGACAAAATGCCCTGTCTCAGATCGAGGTATTTCGGGACGTCGCCAAGGTCACCGGTCTGATCATGACCAAGCTGGACGGCACCGCGCGCGGCGGTGTGCTGGTAGCGGCGGCGAAGCAATTTGGCTTGCCGATCCATGCCATCGGCATCGGGGAAACCGTCGACGACTTGAGGCCGTTCAAGGCCGAAGATTTAGCCGCAGCCATAGCCGGGATAGAAAAATGACCGAAGCAACCGCAATTGAAGAAATTCCGAAAGAGCACAGAGGCCTGAGCTTCGCGCTCGATTTCGGTCCGCTGCTGATCTTCTTTCTGGTCTACAAATTCGGGGCGCCCGAAGGCAGTCCGATCACCGCAGCCATTTATGGCACCGTCGCCTTCATGATAGCGATCGTCATTGCGATGATCATCTCCAAATGGAAATTGGGCAAAATCTCACCGATGATGTGGATGTCCGCTATTCTGATTTTGGGATTTGGAGCGCTGACGATTTATTTCAACGACCCGCGCTTCATCCAGCACAAGCCGACGATCATCTATACCGGCTTTGCGGTGATATTGTTCGGCGGGCTTTTGCGCGGAAAAGCAATGCTGAAAAGTCTGCTGCAGGCGGCTTTCGAAGGCCTGAGCGATGAAGGTTGGCTGAAATTGTCCCTCAACTGGGGCATATTTTTCCTGGCAATGGCGGTGATCAACGAACTGATGGTTGCGACTATGAGTTTCGACTGGTGGCTGACCATAAAGGTATGGGGCGTGCCGGCGGTCTCGTTCCTGTTCGCGATGGCCAATATCCCGATGCTGGTCAAACATGGATTCGCGGTAGAAGAAAAGCCGCGCCCTGAAGATCAGGACGCGGCTTGAATTAGATAATATTAGCCCTGATCGGCGCGGCTGACGCCGTCTCCGTCGAGGTTCAAAGCGACAAAGTCCCAGTCAATTGCATTGTCGAGCAGCGCCGAAACATAGTCAGGGCGCGCATTCTGATAATCCAGATAGTAGGCATGTTCCCAGACATCGAGCGTAAACACGGGCTTGACGCCATGAGCGACTGGCGTGTCAGCATCATGGTAGGAAGTGATTTTTAATTCGTCGCCGTCGAGTACCAGCCAAGCCCAACCACTTGCGAAATGGCCGACAGCCTCGTCCTTGAACTTGGACTTAAACGCTTCGATCGAACCGAAGCTGCTTTCCAGACGATCTTTCAACTCGCCGGAGATTTCCTTTTTCTCAGGTGACAGGCACAGCCAGTAGAAACTGTGGTTCCAGACCTGCGCCGCATTGTTGAACAAGCCGCCGTCTGACGCGGCGATGATTTCCGAAAGCTTCTTGCCTTCATGATCGGTGCCCTTGATCGCGTCATTCGTCTTCGTCACATAGGCATTGTGATGCTTGCCATGATGATAGTTGAATGTCTCTTCGGAGATCAAATCTCCAAATGCCGTTTTCGCGTAAGGCAGGGGGGGAAGTTCAAAAGCCATATTCTATTTTCTCCATTTTTTTCGAGATACGCAGGGTCAACGCATCAATCTCCATTAAGATGCAAGTCCAATTATCGAATTGATCCTGCTGTCGAGCGAAAAGTCCATTTTTTCGTGACATACTGATGGTGCGAGCATAATGTTGCACCCTTATTACAAATAATATCCTGGGGGGATGCACAATGGCGAAATTTTTTGGAAATCTGAATGCAGTGATGATTGTCGGCCTGATTGCCGCGTTCGCGCTGATGTTTGGCATTGATGGTGACATGGTAACCGGCAATGCGATCGGCCGCTGGCTGCACTTGTTCTTCGGTGTGCTGTGGATCGGTCTGCTTTACTATCTGAACTTTGTTCAGGTGCCGCTGATGCCAACCATTCCCGATGAACTCAAACCCGCCGTCGGCAAGCATATCGCGCCGAAAGTATTGTTCTATTTCCGCTGGGCAGCTTTGCTCACCGTGGTAACCGGCCTTTATGTCGCGTGGGCGAGTGGTTGGGCCCATCAAGCGATGACCCTGCAAGCGCCATTTCAATTGATCGGTATCGGCATGTGGATTGCCATCATCATGGCCGCCAATGTCTGGTTCATCATCTGGCCCAAACAGAAAAAGGTTCTCGGCATCGTCGAAGCCACAGCAGACGAGAAAGCTGCAGCCGGCAAGATCGCGCTGATGGCATCGCGGACCAATGTCCTGCTCTCGTTGCCAATGTTCTACGCGATGGTAAACGCCAACGCCGGGTAAAAGTGGAAGAAATGGAAGCATCAAAAGGGGGCCTCGCGGCCTCCTTTTTTTTATCCCAGCAGATCGTGGCGTTTCAGCGAATGACGCAGCTGGTCATAGGTAAGGTTCAACGCCTTGGCGGTCTGCCGCTGATTGTAGCGCGATTTGGCAAGTGCCGACTCCAAGATTCTTTTCTCAAAGGCCTCGACCGCTGCCTTCATATCGTCAACATCGTCAAAACCGGAATCGTCCGGAGCAGGCTGGCTGTACGCGACAGGTGTTTCTGCAGCCCGAGGCGCATCCGGTTCTGCTTCCGCTTTTGCGGAGGTCTCTCGGGGCTTCCAGGGAGAGGCGAAGGGATCGAACACGATGTGATCTACCGGTATCGAATGGTCATTCCACTGATAGACGGCACGTTCGACCACATTGCGCAATTCACGAACATTGCCCGGCCACTCGTGCCGGTTCAGCGCCTCGGATGCGAGCCGCCCGAAGCCGGGCCAGGATGGCCATTCGAGCTCTGCCGCCATGCGACGGCCGAAATAGTCCACGAGCACCGGAATATCGCCTTCCCTTACCCGGAGTGGCGGCAAGGTCACGACTTCGAAGGAGAGGCGGTCAAGCAAGTCGGCGCGGAATAATTTCTCCTGCGCCATTTTCGGCAGGTCGGCGTTGGTAGCGGCGACGATACGGACATCGACGCGCTGCGGCCGCGAGGACCCGATTCGGGTGATTTCGCCATATTCGACCGCTCTGAGCAGCCGCTCCTGCGCTCCGGTCGACAATGTCCCCAGCTCATCGAGGAACAATGTGCCACCGTCGGCCTCCTCGAAGCGCCCTGCCCGCGCCTTGGTCGCGCCGGTAAAAGCGCCTGCTTCATGACCGAATAATTCCGCTTCTATAAGGGTTTCGGGCATTGCCGCGCAATTCAAGGTGATAAACGGCCCATCCCAACGCAGGCTGAGGCGATGGAGCCGCTCTGCGATCAGCTCCTTGCCGGTTCCGCGTTCACCGACTACAAGTACCGGACGGTCCAATGGCGCCGCCCGGCTGGCTTTTTCCACAGCATCGAGAAAAGCTCCCGATTCCCCGACAAATTGGCTTTCGCGTTCCATGGCCAACATATAGTGCCAATGCCTATTAAATAGCAATTAATACTAAGTTCATCTTGCGCAAAAAATCATAATATCACGTTTTATCAATATGTTAGTGCGTTTGGCACGACTTCTGCAATGTTGGTTTCATACACGAAACGAACCAACATTTGGAGGATAGCATGCCAACATTGAACAAATTGAGCCGCACCGATGTTTCCGCGATCATCTCAATCCTGCTCTTCGGCGTGACGATCCTGATCAGCGCCGTCGGACCTGCACAGGCAGAAGGCACGGTCGCCAGCAACCAAATCGCTTCCCCACCTGTCAGCTTGATTAACCTAGGTTATCGGGCATGACAGACAAAATGGCCGGGACCACTTCATTCCCCCTTGCCGAAGTCAAGTCCCGGCCACCTTTTGAAATTGAACAGGTTGATGTAGAACAGGACTGGAGTAACGGTTCGAACAAGTTCAAACCCAACCACAGACGCAACCGGAGTATGTACATGGCAGGTATTTTTTCAAGAACGCGCGACATCATCGCAGCCAATGTTACCGACATGCTGGACAAGGCAGAAGACCCGTCCAAAATGATCCGGATGATCATTCTCGAGATGGAGGAAACGCTGGTTGAAGTTCGCGCTTCTGCCGCTCGCACGATAGCCGACCAGAAGGAAATGCGCCGGCATATCGACAAGCTCGATCACCTCACCGAGGACTGGAGCGAGAAAGCCCAGCTCGCGCTCTCGAAGGATCGCGAAGATCTCGCCAAGGCCGCTCTGGTTGAAAAGCGCAAGGCAGCTGACATGGCGGATCAATTGAAATCGGAAATTCAGGTACTCGATGATGCGCTGCGCGCGTCAGAAGGTGACATCGCCAAATTGCAGAAGAAACTGCAGGAAGCGCGCTCTCGCCAGAGCAGCCTGGTCAACCGTCTCGAAAGCGCTGAAAACCGCGTCAAACTCCGCGAAATGTACAATGGCGAAAAGATGCAGGATGCTTTTTCCCGCTTTGAATATCTCGAACGCCAGGTCGATTTTGCCGAAGGCCGTGCCGACTCCCTGAATATGGGCGGAGAACCGCAGAGTCTGGAAAACCAGATCGCGGCGCTTGAATCGAGCGACAAGGTTGATGAAGAACTGGAAGCCATGAAGGCGGCCATGAAAAAAGGTGACGCATAATGCAGGAAGAACTCATCATCATCCCCATCGTCATGGGAACATTGTTCATCGGACTGCCATGGTTGATTTTCCACTATGTCACAAAATGGAAAACCGCGGCGACGATCACCAACGAAGATGAAAATCTTCTGGAAGAATTACACCATATGGCCCGCCGTCTGGACGACCGGATGGAAACCATCGAACGGATAATGGCAGCAGACAATCCTGATTGGCGTCAATCAGCGCTTCCGGCTTCTACCCCCGCCCCTACGCTCGAAAATTTTGACGAGCTGCTGAAAAAAGAAAGGCATCCATCATGAGCTCCTCCCGGACCAAATTCTATCTCGACAAGAAACGCGCTAAATGGAGCGGAGTCTGTGCCGGGATTGCTGACTATACCGGGATTAATGTGGCCTGGATCCGTCTGGCAGCGATTATCGCGACGGTAACGTTCGCCTTTCCCTGGACCTTGATCGCCTATTGGATCGCAGCAAAAATTTCCGAGCCGAAACCGAGCGGCATGTATCTGAGCGATCCGGAAGACACCAAATTCTGGCAGGGCGTGCGCCAGTCACCGCGCCGCACCACCCGCGATATCAAATCGCGGTTCCGGGAAATCGATCGCAAGCTGGCCGACATGGAACTTTACTACACCAGCAAGAATACGACGCTGTCGAACGAAATAGAAAATCTGCGCTAAGCAGCTGAATTGGGAGAATGGACATGGATTGGGGAAGCCCGGAATTTGTAATCGCGATCATCGCGCTGTCCTATGGAGGTTGGATCGTCAACAACTGGATCCGAGCCAAACACGGCTATGAACTCGAAGATGAGTGGGGCGGAAAGTCCAGCAAGTCTGCCAAGTCCAGCCCGGACGAGCAGCGCAAGATCGAATTGCTCTCCAACGAAAATCAAGAACTGGTCGGCAAGATCGATCGGCTACAAGAACGGCTTCAGGTGCTCGAACGGATCGCTACAGATCCCGCCAGACGCACAGCCGACGAAATTGAAGCGCTGCGGGAGAAGAACTGATGGATCCGGATAAAGTCGCCTTGATAAGCTCTCTTGCTCCCATGATAGCAACCGTAGCAGCCTTCGCGGTTGGCGGTTGGGTTCTCACCACCTGGATGCGGATCAAGAACGGCTATCCCTTGGAAAATCAATGGGGCAAGTCGGTCTATCCCAAGACCGATCAGGAAGCAGTCGAGCGCGTTAAATTGCTGACCAACGAGAATGCCGAGCTTCGCGCCGAATTGGGTTCGGTCAAAGACCGGCTCGCCAATGTCGAACGGATTGTCACCGATGACAGCCACAGACTGACGCAGGAAATAGAGCAACTGCGCGACAAACGCGCGAACTGAAGGGACAGGATTGATGGAAGGAATAATCGCGCTGCTGATACCATTTGGAGCTTTTGCCGTAGCAGGCTTTGCCATCTGGACAGCCCACCAACGCAAGATGGTCAAGATGCGGGGCGAGTTTCCTGCAACCCATGATGCCGATGCAGAGCGGATGCGCGAGGAGATGAAATATCTCAAAGACCGTGTCGCGGTACTCGAACAGATTACCACCGATGGCCACAGCACACGGCAATTGGAAAGCGAAATCGAACAATTGCGCGACCGTTAATCGGGGGCCGTGCAAGCCGGAGGGAGTATTTACATGAATCCATTTGAAATGGTTGTTGCCATCATCGTCGTCATCACAATCGGAAAAGTGCTCAGCACGCGGTTCCGCGCGATGCACGGAATGACCGAGGACAAAGACGGCAATGCGATGATCGCACATGATCCCAATGCCGGACGGCTTCAGGAAGAAGTGAAATATCTCAAAGAGCGCGTCGCTGTACTCGAGAAGATAGCCACCGATGATCGCGGAGCCCGCGAGTTGGAAAAAGAGATTGAAAAATTGCGCGACCGTTGATCCGGTCCGGAAAGTAGAAGGACAAGCATGATGCAAGAACCTGCCTTTTATCTGATTACCGCAGCCTTTTCGCTCATAGGACTGACGGTCGTTGCTCTGGTTTCGCTGCGTGGATGGCGAGACTGGATTGCCCTCAAATCCCGCGAGATCGAACAGCGACGCGAAGACAATCCGCCCACCGCGACATCGCGGATCGAAGTCGCGGATCTCAAAGAGCGGATTCGCAAATTGGAAGCCATCGCGGCGGGCGTTGAGCTTTAACAATCCAAACGGAAAGCCCATCCGTGTCGAGCGAAGTCGAGACACATCAGAGCCTCTCGACTGCGTTCGAGGCGAACGGTGAAAAGGAGTGACCTTGCTTCCTCAGCCTGCTAACCGCCCTCCCCATGAGCAAAATTGACGACCTGATCGAAGAATATGAATTTCTGGAGCCCGATGATCGCTATCGACTGCTGATCGACCTTGGCAAACAACTCGATGTCATGCCGGACGCCCTCAAAACAGATGCAACATTGGTGCGCGGCTGTTCCGCCTCGGTCTGGGTTTATCCGACACAACTGGACGACGGACGGCTGCATTTTCTGGCTGACAGCAATGCCGCCATAACCAAAGGCATTATCGCGCTTGTGCTGGAAACCGTTCAGGATCAGCCGGCGGACCAAATCACCAGCACCGATATCGCGGCCGTGCTCGAACCTTTTGATCTGAAGAACCAACTGAGTTCAAACCGGACCCAGGGCATTCCCAATATGATCGGGCTAATTCAGGAAACTGCGTCCCGTCTGCAAAAAGCCTAGACCGGCTTCCAGACCCGCCGCTCCTCGGCAATCCGCAAAACGTCGAAAGCCGCCTGGGCCGCCTGGAATTTTTTGGCTGCATCGGCATCGCCCGGATTAACGTCGGGATGATATTCCTTGGCCATCGAGCGCCACGCCTTTTTCACCGATTCGAACTCGACATCAGGCGTCAGATCAAAAATTTCCAGCGCGGTCATTTCATCGCGTGAACGGCTGCCGTCTCCGGATCCCATCCAGCTGTAATGCGCCGCTTCCTGATAGGCATTGGCATCGCGTTGCTCGTCGGCTTCGCGCTTCTTCCGCTCTTCCTTGTCGAGTCCTTCGAAATAATCCCACCCGCGGTTATATTCGGCTGCATGGGTCTGGCAGAAATACCAGCGTTCGGGACTGTTGGGGGATTTTGGCGCAGGACAGTTGCCCGCTTCATCGCAACCGTGCCGGTCACAAATCTTGACCTGCTGCGTTTCGCGGGAGCTTTCATAGCTTCCCCAACGGGGGAAGCCCCAATTATCTGATCTTTTTGCTTTTGGCATTTGCTATTCTTATCGGAAAAGCTCGGTGATCGCCAGCCTTTAGAATTTTTGAATATCAGGGCGTTTTGAACTGGATGAAATTTGTAGCAGTGGAACAGCCCAGACCACCATCGGGGCGGTAGCTTTTCTCGTAACTTCCCTTGGCGATTATCTTTTCGCTCGCTTTGGTGAAGCCGAATGGCGGATATGCCATCACAATACGTTCATTGACCACTGTTCCGTCGGCCGTAATGTCATATTCCGCTTTGGTAAAACCGGTAATACCCATGTGCAGCATATTGCTTGGATATAAAGAGGACAAGTATCCGGTCGATAGCAATTTGGGCCGGGCATCGACCGCAGCACATTGCCCGGCTGACAGGCCAGTCGCCTGGAAAGCAGTCCGGGCAGAATCCTCTGCCCCCAGCTGCTGAAAAAGCGACGCCAGACGAACCTGCGCTCCGATTTTCAGCGGATGCTTTTCCTGCAGCTCTGGATCATCGATAACCTCCTGCAACAGCCCGATAACGTATTCGCTGTTTTTGCCCCGTTTTTCGGAATCATTTATAGTCAGATTCAATATCGCACGAATGGTGGCGTTTCCCTGAAATTCAGGTTGCGCTTTCAGTCGCTTCAGATGTTCCAGAGACGAATCTCTGTCGTCGAATGGCTTGAGCAATTGCAGAAATGCAAGAACCTCCACAGGTGCAGACACTTCCCTAGCCCGGTCAATAGCGAGATCAAGAAATTCAGCCTGCTTGTTATAAGTAAAGGCGGCGTTCCTGGAGAGCGCATACCATGTAAAAACACCCTTTTTGGGCTGCTTTGCATAAGGTTTATCGTCGCCAAACGAAGCCAATTGGTCGGTCAGCTTCAAGGCGAACGCAGCATCGGACAGCTCATTCTGCGGCTCGACATTCTCTTTTCCCAGCCACTCCACGATATTTTCACTCAGGAAGGAACGAGGCGAAGGCTGCGGCGGGGTTTCCTGTGTGCATCTGAGTTCCAGCCTGGTGAGCGCCCGGTAGAAAGGATCAATCGTCGCGACTTCATCCGCCGTCCAGGACCAGTTTTTCACCGCTTGCGCAAACAGAACCGCAATTTTCTGAGGCTTGTTGGAATATATCGGCCGAGAATAGGTGACAGTGCCGTTGCTTGAAATTCCGAACTCCACAACTACCACATCATCCGAAAAGATATCTTTGGCAGGATCACAAGCCGGCAGGGAAACATCGCTTGCCTTTAGGAAAGCCGAGCCCTCGAAACGCCCTGCTCCGGTGTAGCTCAGATATTGACGCATTCTGTCAGGATCATCGAGCAAGGCAGACGCCGTCGCATGATCGCTGCGCGCCTGAATATCATTGATATAGACGCTTTGGGTCAGACCGCCGAGGAGTGAAACCGCCTTGCCTAACTGACGTCTAGCCTCAGCAAATTGCTGCATATTCAAATGGGTCCGGCCAAGCATCATGGCTGATTGCGCCCGAAGATCCTTGTCGATGCTTTTGTCCGATTGCGCGACTTCATCGACCTGCTTCGCAATCTCCAAGGCTCTATTTGTGTCGGTGAACATCAGCACAGCGATCGCCCCGACCATGATATTGATTTTAACAGCGGGACGATCGTCAAATTCAGCCGCCTGAAGATAATATTCGCCAGCGGCCGCATAATCATAGCGATTGTAAGCCATGCTCGCCAAAAATTTGTTCGCGATTAATATATCAGCCGCGTAATTTGGCAGAGTCTGGTCGATCTGATCGAGCGCCGTGATGAAATTCTTCTGGGCCTCCAGATTACGGCCAAGCTGAGCGAGGGCTTCGCCCTTGCGGATCAGGATCGATGACTGAACATTGATGTCGCTGAGCGACTTCTTCTCCAGCTCTTCAAAGCTTGCCAGAGCGTCGTCGAAACGCTGTTCCGCCAGTGCCATAGATCCTTCGTCAAAGATCTGTTGCGCAGTCTTCCCTTGGACCTGGGCCTGTACTTGTACAGACAAGGCCAGCGTCAGGGCCAATATTGAAGATATAATCAGACGAACAGATAACATCTTGGCCACTCCGTTTCAGAGCCCTTATTTGACATGTAAACTGAAGCAAATGCAATAAAATACCAGAGGGTCTGTAAGCCGGGTTCTGTCCATCCGTCGAAACGGAATAGCCAGCCATTCATCTAGGCCATGCATTGCTGCGTGGCTCAAGCAACCAACCCGGGCAGCAAGCCGAAAAAGCCATATGCCGCCCCTATTTGGTTTTGCTCCAGGTGGGGTTTACCATGCCAGGCCTGTTGCCAGCCCCGCGGTGCGCTCTTACCGCACCCTTTCAATGTCACGTGACCGAAGTCGTCGCGACCTGCTTTCTGTTGCACTTTCCCTAGGGTTGCCCCCGCCGGACGTTATCCGGCACCTTTTAATCGTGGAGCCCGGACTTTCCTCCCTCCTACGCTAAAGCTTCGGCGGGCGAGCCCGACACGCAGAATATCGCAGCGGACTTGTTCGCCGAAGCTTTAGCGTAGGAGGACGGCTGGCCGACCCTCTGGTTCGCCCTATTTAGAGATTCCGCGCTCTCTGTCCAACATTAAAGACAAAAGCAGCGAACGGCATTCGCCGTCGATCACGCCGTCGATGTTTTTGGGCCGGAAACGCCGTTGAAAGGCGACAACGGCTGCGGTCTGCTCGGAAATATCATAGCCAAATCGTTCCAGCGCCAGCATGAAGCCCCCGTCGGTCCACGGTGGATCGTTCAGTTTCAGGCCCGGTTTTTTTAAAGCTATGCCGTGTCGGGCCAGTCGTTCCCAGTCGAATAGTTCCCCCGGATCCTGCTTGCGCGCGGGCGCCAGGTCGCTGTGCCCGATCACGTTGGATGGCAGAATATCGTGACGCTTTACGATCGCGCGAGCGAGCCGGGTCACCGCATCCATTTGCTCTTCCGGAAACGGAACATAGCCCCATTCATGACCGGGATTGACGATCTCGATGCCGATGCTGGCGCTGTTCACGTCGGTGATACCACGCCAGAAACCGCGGCCTGCGTGCCATGCCCGCTTTGCTTCATCGACCATCTGGACGATCTGGCCATCCTCGGTCACGACATAATGGGCAGAGACTTTCGCATCGGGATTGGCCAGCCAGCTGATCGCCGAAGCGGCGTCCTTCATGCCGGTATAATGCATCACGAGAATGCTGATCGGTAGCTGGCGGTCGTCAAAATTGGGAGACGGCGTCGATATCATGTCCATGAATGATCTCCCCTTTTTAGCCTCAAGCGGTGACAATAGCACCCAAAAGCAATTCTGTCGGCGATGGAGGAGAAATTCTCAGATCCCCGCCATTTTGCATCGCCAGCTCGCGGGTCATCCACGCGGCAGCGGTACGAGCGCTGAGATCGATCTGTTCGATCGTTCCGTCAAGAGCGGAACGAATACCGCTGTCCATGGCGATTTTAATCCCCTCGGCCCGAACGACGACCTCGATACCCAGTTCGCCCTTTTCGGCGCCAACGTCCAAAGTGCCGCCTCTGACCAGAGATTCTTTCGCTATCAGCGCCAGATTGAGAAGAATCTTGATCGCCTTTTTCGGCAGAGCGTCGGCTTGCAATGCCCAGCCCAGCGTAATTTTTCCCGAATCGCCAATCAGGGATTCGATCAGGTTGCGCGCTTCTGCCGGATCGACTTCGTCACCGAAACCGCCAGCGGCACCAAAGGCGAGCCGGAAATATTTCAGCTTGTCCGCCGACACCCTTGCGCTGTCGGCCAGCAGATCCATGCACCGGTCACGCATGACCGGATCGGTTTCGTCTTCGAGCAATTCGAGACCATTGTTGATCGCTCCTACCGGGCTGAGCAGATCATGGCATATTTTTGAACACAGCAGAGCGGCCAGATCAACTTCACTATTCGACATAAAAACGCGCTTTCAAACTATGGTTACTATTTCGCCGCTGTTTGGCCTTTTGCTCCGGAGCAATCAAGCTCCATCGCGATGAAACGGCCATATATTTCGCCATTATCGGCGCTATGCCATGCCGCAGCATCCTGACCGTTTAGAATCAGCCAGACCCTGCCATCGGGTGCCGCGCTTTCGGCATCGGTTATAGAGGGCGTTACCGTTCCGGCGGGATGCGAATGATAATAGCCGAGAATGGGCTCGCCCCCTCCCCGCTGGGCCCGCTCGGCGGCGATCAATATTGCGGGATCGATCTCGAAATGCCGGCAAGGATCATCAGCGACATTTCGCGCTGCGCGATAGCCGCTCACCCTGCCCTCGCGACCAAAGAGAATTCCGCAGATTTCCTCGGGCGCGGCAGCAAGGGCAAATAGCTGGAGTTCCGCCAACATGGCGCTTGATATAAAGACTTGCATGGCCCACATCTACGCGATGAACGAGGGGCAATCTACAATATCCGGAACATTACCGGATTCTCAGAAGAAACAGCGTCTCGATGCGGCTTTGACAGAAGCGGTAGAGGGGCTTTCCCGTGAACGGGTAAAATCGTTGATTTCAAACGGAAACCTGCTGATTGATGGAGTTAAATTCACCGATCCGTCTGCCAAGAAGCTGAATGGCAAGGCCTTTGAGCTCAATATACCCGAGCCGATTGAAGGGCCGGCGCTGGCGCAAGATATTCCGCTTGATGTGGTATTCGAAGACACGCACCTGATCATAATCAACAAACCGGCAGGTCTGGTCGTCCATCCAGCGGCGGGGCATCCCGACGGAACGCTCGTCAACGCGCTGCTGCACCATTGCAAGGGCGAGTTATCGGGCATTGGCGGCGTGACCAGGCCTGGGATCGTCCACCGGATCGACAAGGATACGTCGGGACTGATGGTCGCGGCCAAAACCGATGCCGCGCACAAGGGCCTGAGCGCCCTGTTCGCAGAACATGATATCGAACGTCGCTATATGGCGATCGTCAACGGCAGACCCAATCCGGCCTCGGCGACGATCGAGGGCAGTATTGGCCGGAGCAATGTCGATCGCAAGAAAATGGCGGTGGTCGGCGATGACCGCGGCAAATTGGCGATGACCCATTATACGGTCAAGGAAATGCTCGACGGGGCTGCTTTGGTAGAATGCACGCTCGAAACGGGCCGCACCCATCAGGTCCGCGTGCACATGACCCATATCGGGCATAGTCTCATTGGTGACCCGCTATATGGCACTCGTCGAAAATCTTTGCTTTCCCGGCGAAAAGATATTCAATTTGGACGGCAAGCCCTGCATGCTGCTAGTCTTGGATTTGTTCACCCCATAACGGACGAAAAATTAACGTTTTCTGTCGATTTTCCGGACGATATGCAGGAACTATTCATGAAGTTGCGGATATAGGTAATACACCCTATATAAGTTTTTGACCAAAGGGTGCTTAATGAGGCCCGGCGGCACAACATAAGAAGGAACGAAAATGGCTAATGGTAGCAATGTTCCGGCAAAAATCCCTGCCTTAGGGGGGGACGCGAGCCTGAACCGGTATCTCTCGGAAGTTCGTAAATTTCCGCTATTGACCCCCGAACAAGAATATATGCTGGCGAAACGCTATTCTGAACATAAGGATCAGGAAGCAGCCGCCCAATTGGTTACGTCGCATTTGCGGCTCGTCGCCAAGATCGCGATGGGTTTCCGCGGCTATGGCCTGCCTGTTTCGGATCTGATTTCCGAAGGCAATGTCGGCCTGATGCAAGGCGTCAAGAAATTTGAACCAGAACGCGGTTTCCGCCTCGCGACCTACGCGATGTGGTGGATCCGTGCGTCGATTCAGGAATATGTGCTGCGCAGCTGGAGCCTCGTCAAGATGGGGACAACCGCTGCCCAGAAGAAGCTTTTCTTCAACCTGCGCCGGATGAAGAATAATCTCGATGCGTTTGAAGATGGCGATCTCTCGCCGGAAGACGTCCGGAAAATATCTACCGATCTCGGCGTTGCCGAGCATGAAGTGGTCAATATGAACCGCCGCATGTCGATGGGTGGAGATGCTTCGCTGAACGTCTCGCTTTCTTCCGAAGATGGCGATGGCGGCCAATGGCAGGATATTCTCGAAGACGACGGCCCGCTGCACGATGAATCGATCGCTGCTGCCCAGGAAGCCGACTTCCGTCACGAAATGCTGACCGAGGCAATGGGTTCGTTGAACGAACGCGAACAGCATATTCTGGCTGAACGTCGTTTGTCGGAAGATCCCAAGACGCTTGAAGACCTGAGCAAGGTTTATGAAGTGAGCCGCGAGCGCATAAGACAGATCGAAGTCCGTGCGTTTGAAAAACTGCAAAAGGCGATGCTCCGCATTGCCGGTGAGAAGAAGCTTCTCGCAGCGGCTTAACGCTAAATCCGGTTGTAAAACCAAATCGCATGACGCCCCGAAACATGATTTGTTTTCGGGGCGTTTTGCATTTAGATTGCCGCGATGCGGGCAATTAAATTTCTCTTCAAATTGATGGTATATTTCGTTCTGATCACTGTAGCGTGGGTCGGACTTTACGCCATTGTGCCGCCGCCGATCACGGCGACCATGATCATGGACGAAAACAGCATCACCAAGGACTGGACCAGCTTCAGTGATATTTCCCCCAACATGGTGCGGGCGGTGATCGCTGCCGAGGATGGGAAATTCTGCAGCCATGACGGCTTTGATACCGAAGCGATCCAGAAAGCGATCAAACGCAACGCCCAGGGCGGCAGAATAAGAGGTGGATCAACGATCTCACAGCAAGTCGCGAAAAATGCTTTCCTCTGGCAAGGCGGCGGATTTTTCCGCAAGGGACTGGAAGCCTATTTCACCTTCCTGATCGAGACGATCTGGAGCAAGAAACGGATCATGGAGGTCTATCTCAATCTGGCGGAGACCGGAATCGGAACTTATGGCGTGCAGGCCGGTGCCCAGCGCTATTTCAACAAGGATGCGAAAGACCTGACCAAGATCGAGGCTGCGCGCATCGCGGCTGCCCTGCCCTTGCCCAAGAAACGGGCCGTCAACGGCGCCAGCGGCTTTACCCGTCGCTATGGCAACACGATTGCGGCACGGATTAATGTTGTGCAGAACGAGAAGCTGGACAGCTGCATCTATAAATGATCGCGCCGCCGCGAAGGTGGCAATGCGGCGATGAGGAATAGCGATGCGCGCCCGCTCAAAAAGCAAAAGCCGCATCGCAGATGCGACACGGCCTTAGCTCTATCAATATAATCGATCCCGGGATTAACCGAGCAAACAGTTAAGCGGCGTCTTCCTTCTTCGCCTTGCTGCTCTTCGCGATCACCTTCACCGGCTCTTTCGTGCCAGCGACAACATCCTTGTCGATCACGATCTCGTCCACGCCTTCAAAGTCGGGCAGGTCGAACATGGTATCGAGCAGGATATTCTCGACGATGGAACGCAGTCCACGTGCACCGGTTTTGCGTTCGATCGCTTTCTTGGCAACCGCGATCAGAGCATCATCGGTAAATGTCAAACCGACGTCTTCCAGCTCGAACAATTTGCTATACTGCTTCACCAGCGCGTTTTTCGGTTCCTGAAGAATCGTCACCAGAGCGTCGATATCAAGATCTTCGAGCGTTGCGATAACCGGCAGACGACCAACAAATTCAGGGATAAGGCCGAATTTCAACAAATCTTCTGGCTCGCCCTGGGCCAGAAGCTCGCCGACACGGCGTTCTTCCGGAGCCGCCACATGGGCGCCGAAACCGATTGATTTTCCTTCAAGGCGATCGCCGATGATCTTTTCCAGACCAGCAAATGCACCGCCGCAGATGAAAAGGATGTTGGTGGTATCGACCTGCAGAAATTCCTGCTGAGGATGTTTGCGGCCGCCCTGCGGTGGAACGCTGGCAGTGGTACCTTCCATCAACTTCAGCAAAGCCTGCTGAACGCCTTCACCGGAAACATCGCGAGTGATCGACGGATTTTCAGCTTTACGGCTGATCTTGTCGATTTCGTCGATATAGACAATCCCGCGCTGGGCCTTCTCTACATTATAGTCGGAAGCCTGGAGCAGCTTGAGGATGATATTCTCGACATCTTCACCGACATAGCCGGCTTCGGTCAAGGTCGTCGCGTCAGCCATGGTGAAAGGCACGTCAAATGTCTTCGCCAGGGTCTGCGCCAGCAATGTTTTGCCGCAGCCGGTTGGACCAACCAGCAGGATGTTGGATTTTGCCAGTTCGATATCACCGGATTTGGCAGCGTGGTTGAGACGCTTGTAGTGATTGTGGACAGCAACCGACAGAACGCGTTTTGCGCGTTTCTGGCCGATCACATAATCGTTCAACACATCGCAGATTTCTTGCGGCGTCGGAACTTCGCCATCCTTGCGGCCGGTTACGGTGCCTTTGGTTTCCTCGCGGATGATGTCGTTGCAAAGCTCGACACATTCATCACAGATGAAGACCGTGGGGCCCGCAATCAGCTTGCGGACTTCATGCTGGGATTTGCCGCAGAAGGAGCAATATAATGTGCTCTTCGAATCAGATCCCGTCAATTTAGTCATAAAAAGTCCTCTAAAGCGGATAGCCTTGTAATCTAACCGTCAAATTCCAAAATGCCACCGCTTTTTTCACGGCTTTCCTAGCGCAAAGCCAAGTCTATCAAATAGTGCTTAAATTTAGTTTAGGGTGACGCTAACTGCTTATTTAGCATCTTCCGTGGGTACCGGACGCTTGTCGTAAACTTCGTCGACAATCCCGAATGCCTTGGCTTCATCAGCCTCGAGGAAAGTATCGCGATCCATCGCCTTTTCAATGTCGGCCACCGATTTACCGGTATATTTGGCATAGAGATTGTTCATGCTTGCACGGATCCGGAGGATTTCCTTGGCCTGGATTTCGATATCCGATGCCATGCCCTGCGCGCCGCCGGAGGGCTGGTGCACCATGATCCGGGCGTTGGTCGTTGCCATCCGCATGCCAGGTTCACCAGCTGCGAGCAGGAAGCTGCCCATCGAAGCCGCTTGTCCGACGCAAACCGTACCGACCCGGGGACGGATATATTGCATGGTATCGTGGATCGCCATGCCGGCGGTCACGACGCCGCCCGGCGAGTTGATGTAAAGATAGATATCTTTCTTGGGGTTTTCCGACTCCAGAAACAGCAATTGCGCGGTGATGATCGATGCCATCCCGTCTTCAACCTGCCCGGTGACGAACACGATCCGCTCACGAAGCAGGCGCGAAAAAATGTCGAAGCTGCGTTCGCCACGGTTGGATTGTTCGATAACAACCGGAACAAGGGCGTCCACAACTGGATTGCGATCGCCAAAATCAAACGGATTCATGAAATTTCCTTTATTACTGACAGCCTATATCTGGACTCTGTGCCCCGCAATCAACCCCCGATTGCACCAACATGACATTGCGCGCCTTTTATCCTCGGTCTATGGGGATTTCAAACATCTTATCCATCGTTCGCAGGAGAGCTATATGTCCGCATTTTCGCCATCTATTACCCCATTTGTCAGCGAAGAGGAGAGCGACGGCCCGAATCCGATGGGTTTGATGATGAATAAATTTCTCGAAACGCGGACCATTTTGATTTTTGGCGGCGTCGATCAAAAACTGGCAGAACGAGTATCGGCACAGATGCTGTATCTTGACCATCTCAGCCATGATCCGATCCGCCTGATGATCAACTCACCGGGTGGCCATGTCGAGTCCGGGGACACGATCCACGATCTGATCAACTATATCGAATCTCCCGTCGCTGTCGTTGGCACCGGCTGGGTAGCAAGCATCGCGACCCATATTTTCCTTGGCGTTCCAGCCAAGCAGCGTTTCTGCATGCCCAATACACGCTTTCTGATCCACCAGCCATCCGGCGGTGCTGGCGGCAAGGCTTCCGATATCGCTATCCAGGCCGAAGAAATCGTCAAGATGCGCGAACGGATTGCCCACAAGATTGCCGAAGCAACCGGACAGTCTCTCGAACGGGTATTGAAGGATATTGATCGCGACTATTGGATGTCTACCGAAGAAGCCAAGAAATATGGTATTCTCGGCACGGTCATCAACAAGGCCAGCGAAGTCAGCTTCTAAAAAAATTCCCGCCGGGCAGGTTCTCCCTGCCCGGCGGAATATTCATATTATTTCTTGGCCGGCGCCTTTTTGGCAGCCGGTTTTTTTGCGGCTGGCTTCTTGGCAGGGGCCTTGTCGACAGCAGCCTTGGCCGGAGCCTTCTTTGAAGCAGCTTTCTTGGCTGGCGCTTTTTCAGCTTCTTCCTTGGCAGGAGCCTTTTTAGCAGCTGGCTTCTTGGCAGCGGCTTTCTTGGCCGGTGCTTTTTTCTTGGCTGCTGGCTTGGTTTCAGCCTCGTCTTCTGCTTCGATTGCAGCTTCCAGTTCTTCGCGCGTAACTTTGCGGTCGGTTACTTCCGCCTTGTCAAACAGGAAGTCGACGACCTTGTCTTCGTACATTGGCGCACGAAGCTGAGCTGCGGCCATTTGATCCTGCTGGATATACTGGACGAAGCGATCACGGTCTTCCGGACGATATTGCTGGGCAGCCTGCTGGATCAACATTCCCATTTCCTGCTGGCTGACTTCGACGCCATTGCTCTGGCCGATTTCTGACAGAAGCAAGCCAAGACGGACACGACGCACCGCGATGTCGCGATATTCGTCTTTCTCGTCTTCCATTTCCTTGCGAGCAGCTTCGGCGTCTTCATCCTGAGCGGCTTCCTGCTCGAGCTGCTGCCAGATCTGGCTGAACTCGGCTTCGACCATGCTCGGTGGCACTTCGAAATCATGATTGGCGGCGAGCTGATCAAGCAGCTTGCGCTTCATATGAGTGCGGGTCAGGCCGTTAAGTTCTTGCTCGATCTGCCCCTTGAGCAGTTCGGTCAGCTGATCAATACCTTCGAGGCCCATGGATTTCGCCATTTCGTCGTCGGCCTTGGCAACCTTTGGTTTCTGCACCTCGCCGATGACCACATCGAACGTCGCGTCTTTGCCCTTCAGGTCTTCGACATTATAATCGTCAGGGAAGGTCACTTTGACGAGGACTTCGTCATTGGCCTTCTTACCGACCAGCTGGTCTTCAAAGCCAGGGATCAAACGGCCGGAGCCCAGTTCGATCGCCATGCCTTCGCCCTTGCCGCCGTCAAACGGTACGCCGTCTACCTTGCCTTCGAAATCGATCAGACATTGATCGCCGACTTGGGCTTTGTAGGATTTGGCTGCGGTTTCGAACTGCTTCTGGCTCTCTGCAAATTTCTGCAGCGCTTCATCAACGGTTTTCTTGTCCGCTTCGACCTGGAGACGTTCCAGCTTCAGACCTTCGACATCCGGTGTCGGGACGTCCGGCAGGATTTCGAGGTCCAGCTTGACGTTCGCGTCCTTGCCAGGCTCATAGCCTTCGTCGAGATTGACATTAGGCTGCATCGCCGGACGGAGCTTGTTGTCCGTCATGGTCTTCTCGATGCTTTCCTGGATCGTGCTCGAGAGCGCGTCCTGCATCAGGGCATCATTGTGCATCTTGCGCACAAGATTGGCCGGAACCTTGCCTTTGCGGAAGCCGGGCATATTCACCTGCGGTGCCATTTTCTGCACCTCGGCATCAACCCGCGATTCGATATCTTTCGCGGTGATTTTGATTTCATAGGCCCGTTTCAGACCTTCGTTCAGCGTTTCAACAATCTGCATGACTATCCTTTGGTGCCTTAAATTCGGTGTTTTTCAATAGATATTGCGACAAACTTGGTGCGGGCGAAGGGACTCGAACCCCCACACCCTAAGATACCAGAACCTAAATCTGGCGCGTCTACCAATTCCGCCACGCCCGCCCAGTTACGTCGTCAAACTCTATCGAAGTACGATTGACCCGCGCGCCTAGCGTAAAGGCACGTTGAGGGCAAGTGTGGTTTGCGAACGAATCAACCCAGCGTCTTCTTGAGGAGTTCGTTCACCACCTGCGGATTGGCCTTGCCCTGCATGGCTTTCATCGTCTGACCGACAAAGAAACCGAACAACTTGTCCTTGCCACCGCGATATTGGGTGACCTTGTCTTCGTTGGCGGCCATCACGTCAGCAATGACTTTCTCGATCGCGCCGGTATCGGATTCCTGTTTCAAACCCTGCTCTTCTACGATTTTCGTAGCACCCTCACCGGTTTCGAGCATGATCTCGAATACCTGCTTGGCGATTTTGCCGGAAATCGTGTCGTCGGCAACCAGGCTGAGCAATTCAGCGGCCTGCGCCGGGGAAACCGGACTATTCTCGATATCGAGCCCCATCCGGTTAAGCGCACCGAATAGTTCGGACGTCACCCAGTTGGCGGCGCTGCTGGCGATTTTTTCGGGCTGGTCGGTGGTTTCGAGCAATTCCTCAAACCAAAGAGCGGTCTCATGCTCTGCGGTCAAGACAGCCGCATTATAGGCGCTCAGACCGAGCACGCTCTTGTAGCGGGCGCGTTTTTCGTCCGGCAATTCCGGCAGGCTTGCCTTGCAGTCGAAGATGAAATCATCTTCCAGTTCCAGCGGCAGCAGGTCGGGATCGGGGAAATAGCGGTAATCATGCGCGTCTTCTTTCGAGCGCATCGACCGTGTTTCGTTCTTGTCCGGATCGAACAAGCGGGTTTCCTGCACAACTTCGCCGCCGTCCTCGATCAGATCGACCTGACGCTGGGCTTCATATTCGATCACCGCCTGGATGAAGCGCATCGAGTTGACATTCTTGGTCTCGGTACGGGTGCCGAGTTCGCCGCCGGGCTTGCGGACGCTGACATTGACGTCGGCGCGCATCGAACCCTGTTCCATATTGCCGTCGCATGACCCGACATAGCGCAGGATCGAACGCAGCTTGCGGACATAGGCCGCGGCTTCCTTGGGCGAAGTCATATCCGGCTTGGAGACGATTTCCATCAAGGCTACGCCGCAGCGGTTGAGATCGACGTAAGACATGGTCGGATGCTGATCGTGCATCAGCTTGCCGGCATCCTGTTCGATATGGATACGCTCGACACCGATCGCCTTGCCGTGAGCATCGGGATCTTTTTCGTCGAGCGAAATCTGGATCACGCCCTCACCCACGATCGGATGGTAAAGCTGGGATATCTGGTATCCCTGCGGCAGATCGGCGTAAAAATAATTCTTGCGGTCAAAGCGCGAATATTTGTTGATCTGCGCATTGATCGCGAGACCGGTGCGCACAGCCTGACGGACGCATTCGCCGTTCAGCGTCGGCAACATGCCGGGCATGGCCGCGTCGACGAGACTGACCTGCGTATTCGGTTCTGCGCCAAATTCGGTGGAAGCCCCGGAGAAGAGCTTCGATTTGGAGGTGATCTGGGCGTGGACTTCAAGGCCGATTACGACCTCCCATTCGCCGGTTCCACCCTGGATACGATATGTTGATTCAGTCATATGGATTCTTCCGCTTAATTCTTCCATGCAGGAGCAAGTTATTCCACCAATCAAAATACCTGCTGAAATTATGCAATTGAAACGTTAGTAGGCAGTATATCCACAGTATTGCAGCCCAGACGGTCCACAATAAAACAGACAATATCGGCTTAAAAACCAATTCATTGATTAACTCGCCCAACAAATTTCACCACCACTGTTCCGGTTTCGCCACGAATCCAGCCCGTTCCTCGATTGCCAGACCTGCGTTGAACACGCTCTGCTCATCCAGCGCCTTGCCGATGATCTGCAGGCCGAGCGGCAAGCCCTTGCCGTCCAGTCCGGCGGGCACCGACATCGCGGGCAGTCCGGCCAGCGAGCTGGGCACGGTGAACACGTCGTTGAGATACATGGCCAGCGGATCGTCGCTTTTCTCGCCCAGACCAAAGGCTGCGCTTGGCGCGGTCGGGGTCAGCAGCAGATCACAGCTGTTCCATGCCTTGTCGAAATCCTGCGAGATCAAAGTCCGGACTTTCTGCGCCTGGGTATAATAAGCGTCATAATAGCCGGCGCTCAGCACATAGGTCCCGATCATGATCCGGCGCTTCACTTCCGGACCGAAGCCGGCTTCGCGAGTGGCGGCATACATGTCCTGCAGCCCTGCCCCGTCCGGCAGATCGCGCAGACCGTAACGCACGCCATCATAGCGGGAGAGGTTGGACGATGCTTCGGCCGGTGCGATGATATAATAAGCCGGCAGCGCATATTTGGTGTGCGGCAGCGAG